>JADFAE010000004.1 GCA_015665415.1 Roseobacter sp. | reverse complement strand
AACAAGAAATGTTTCTGCCGGAAGATTACCGTCCGGCCGAAGATGAGCCTTTCATGAATGATCGGCAGCTTGAGTATTTCCGTCGTAAACTTCTGAACTGGAAGCAGGATCTGCTCGCTGAAAGCCGTGATACGATTGAGGGCTTGCAAGACAATACCCGTAACATTCCTGATGTTGCGGACCGGGCCAGCGAGGAGACTGACCGGGCCTTGGAACTGCGCACCAGAGACCGTCAGCGCAAGCTGGTCTCGAAAATCGATGCGGCGATCCGCCGGATCGACGAGGGGGAATACGGTTACTGCGAAGTGACCGGGGAGCCGATTTCCCTCAAGCGCCTGGATGCACGACCAAACGCGACCATGAGCCTTGAGGCGCAGGAGCGTCACGAGCGTCGCGAAAAAGTGCATCGCGATGATTGATTTTTGATCATATTAGCAAAAACCATTGCGCCGGGGCCTGTTGCCCCGGCGTTTTTCGCTTATGCACAGTTTATGGTGACTGGGGCGAATGGTGACTGGGAGCGTGCAAGGGCAGGCCGCGTGTAATTGATGACACTGAAACATCTCGACATCACCATCATCGGTGCGGGTATCGGCGGCCTCACGGCGGCCTTGATCCTGCAGCGCAAAGGCGCGCAGGTGACTGTGCTGGAACAGGCTGAGGCGATCTCGGAAGTTGGGGCCGGATTGCAGATCACGCCCAATGGTATGGCGGTTCTCAAGGCGCTGGACCTCAGCGATGCGCTGGCCTGGGCGTCGCAACGGGCCCGCGCGGTGGTGCTGCGCTCGCACCGTCAGGGGCGGCAAGTGCTGCGGTTGGACCTGGATCAATATGCGGCGGATCTGCGCTACTATTTTGTGCATCGGGCCGATCTCATCCACATCCTGGCCGATGCGGCCCGAGATGCCGGGGTGCATGTGCGCTTGCTGCAGAAAGTTCAGCGGGTGGAATATGATCCAAAACCGGTGGTGCATCTTGCCAATGGAGCGCAATGCGGTGGTGATCTGGTGATTGGAGCAGACGGGCTGCACTCGCGGGCGCGTAAGGCCTTAAACGAGGCGGGGCAGCCTTTCTTTACAGGTCAGGTGGCCTGGCGTGCCATTGTGCCAAACCCTGCAAAGGCGCCCGCCGAAGCACAGGTCTATATGGGGCCGGGCCAGCATCTGGTGACCTATCCGCTGCGCGACGGCAGCCTGGTCAATCTGGTCGCAGTGCAGGAGCGCCGGGCCTGGGCCGAGGAGGGCTGGCATATTCCCGATGACCCGGAGAATATGCGCCGGGCCTTTGCAGGTTTTGGCGGCGAGGCGCATGCGCTGTTGGCGCAGGTGCAGGACTGCGCGCTGTGGGGCTTGTTTCGCCATCAGGTGGCCGCGCATTGGCATCGGGGCGCTGTTGCTCTGTTGGGGGATGCGGCGCATCCGACGCTGCCCTTCATGGCCCAGGGGGGCAATCTGGCCCTGGAAGACGCCTGGGTCCTGGCCGCGACGCTGGAGGAAATGGGGCAGGATTTGCCCGGGGCTCTGGCGCTCTATCAGGAGCGGCGCCACGCCCGGGCGGCAAAAGTGGTGGAGGCGGCCAGCCGCAATGCCTGGAAGTACCACCTGCGCAGCCCTTTGAGCTGGCCTGCGCATCAGATCCTGAAACTGGGGGGGCAGGTGGCACCGCAGCGCATGGTACAGCAGTTCGACTGGATCTACCGTCACGATGTGACTGCAGCGGGCTAACCCGGCCGAACAGCTAAAAGACACTTATTCAAAAACGGGGCAACCGGGGGCTCCCGCCGGTCTTGGGACAATCAAAGATTGATCCCTCCCCCGTTGGGCCAGGCGCCGCGCTGAGGCGCGGCGCCTGGCCCGTGGCCTGCCATGGTAGCAGAAGCCCTGGCCAGATATCCAAGTCAGATATCCAAGTCTACCCAGATGGGCACGTGATCCGAAGGTTTCTCTCGGCCGCGGATCTCCTTGTCGATCTGGCAGTCGCGCAGCAGGTCTGCGGCCTGAGGCGACAACAGGAAGTGATCGATGCGAATGCCGTCATCCCGGTTCCAGGCCCCGGCCTGATAGTCCCAGAAGGAATAATGCCCCGGGCCCTGATGGCGGGCGCGGAAGGCCTCGGTGAAGCCGAGATTGAGGATACGTTGATAGGCGGCGCGGCTTTCGGGGCGGTGCAGGGCATCCTCGCGCCAGGCTTCTGGGCGTTTGGCATCTTCTGCCTGGGGGATGATATTGTAATCCCCCGCCATCAGAGCAGGCATCTCGCTGCTCAGCAGGGCGGCGGCGCGGGTTTTCAGGCGCTCCATCCAGGCCAGTTTATAGGCATATTTCCCACCGGGTACCGGGCGGCCATCGGCGCTGAGCTCAACCGGATTGCCATTTGGCAGGTAGAGGCCGCAGATGCGCAGCGCTTGTTTGCCGACCACCGTAGCTTCGATCCAGCGGGCCTGGAGGTCCTCGTCATCGCCGGGCAGGCCGCGACTGACATCTTCCAGTGGCAATTTTGACAGGATAGCCACGCCGTTGAACCCTTTTTGCCCATGGGTTTCAACATTGTAACCCCGATCTTCGAGCATCTCACGCGGGAAGGCCTCGTCGATGGATTTGATTTCCTGCAGCAGGACAACATCGGGCTGCGCTTCGTCGAGCCACTGCGGCAGGGCCGCGGCGCGCGCCTTGATGCCATTGATGTTGAAACTGGCGATTTTCATGATGCCTCTCCTGCCACTGCAAATGGGATGCCCGGAGCTGATCTATCGCCGAATAGCGGCGAGGGGGCAAGGGGAAGGAGGCGGACGAATCAATTTGGAGGTATTGAGCGTGCCGGTTTGGGTCGAAAAGACGAGGGGCATGCATGAATTCATGGGTCAACCCTGAGGATGTATATACGCTTTGCAACTACAAGGGTGTGGATAACTGGAAAGCTCCCTTGTGGACATATTTAAATAATTGAAAAATAACAATTTAAAGTATCGGAAAGTTGAAGTTGGTAAGATTTTTATGGCAACCTAAAATTGAAATGCGCTATTTCAAGATGAGATTGGCCGTGCAAGCGTTTTGGAATGGAAATTCAACCAACAGGAGGTTCCAATGACTGCTTTGTATAAAACCCATATGGCGACTGTCACTGCGGCACGGGGGGCGGCAGAAGACACGACCGCGACCCACAGCCTGTTCCAGGGGGATGGCACAGCCTTGTTCTCGTCTGGGTCGGCCCCGCAGGCACTGGGCGGTCAGTCCGAAGGCGTGCTGGTCGAGATGTATTCTTCGGGCTCTGCGCCGCAGGTCGAAAGCCGCTGGAGTGGAGATGGCACTGCGCTGTTCTCTTCGGGGTCAGCTCCGCAGGCAAGCGGGGATCAGAGCGAAGGTGCGCTGGTTGAGATGTTCTCTTCCGGCTCGGCGCCTAAGTCGGTGGAAATAGCTGCGGGCGACAGCACCGGATTGTTCTCTTCGGGCAGCTGAAGGGCCCAGGTTCGCACGCCTGGTCAGGCGCCTAACGTGCGAGTTTTCCGCTCCTGGGTCAGCCTAGGGGCGGTCACTGATTGCAACAGCATGTGCCTGGTGATCCAGGCAAAAGCGAAGATGAGGCGCTGAAGCGCAGGAGCAAAAGAAAGCAGAGTATCATGGCACAGATCCTGAGGTTTCCGGAAAGCAGATACCCGCAAGTCAAAGCGGAAAAACATGCCCGTCTTCTGGATGCATTTTCCTGTCGGCGGCGTGCGCCCGAGGATGTGTTCTGGCTCAAGGAAAATGCGGAGCTGCTCAATATTCTGGAATGCACAGGCACGGCGGCAGAGGCATTGCCACAGCGGACAGATGCCCGGTTGGCAGCGCTGCAGGCCTTTCATGCGGGCGCGGCGCGGCATCTGTGTTTCTTTCGACAGTATTACCGTTTCATTCTATCCATCTGCATGGATCTGGAAGACCTGGGGCTGGTTGCAGCATCACCGGCAGTGACGGCTGGGCCAGACAGTCAAGCGCTGGCGCATTGGGTCTGGCAGCAGGAACTGCCCACACATGAGCTGTCGGATCTGCAACGTGCTGAAGCGCGTCGCTTGCTGGCGCGGCGGGGGGTGCATTGTGACTTCCCTGGACTGGATGAACGGTTGCATCGCTTTATAGACGGGGCTGAGAATTTTGCCATGCCAAACCGCAAAGCCGCCTATGAGCTGACTCACATTGTGTTCTACCTGTCCGACTATGGGCGCTCAGATCCCGGTCTGTCACCCCGCGCCATCGAAAGCCTGACCCATGTCGGGTTGCTGGCCTTTCTGGATCGTGACGCGGATCTGCTGGCAGAGGTCTGCATCGCACTGCGCTATGCAGGGCAGGCCCCGGCAGCCGCCTGGCAGTCCTGGCTAGACCGGCACACAGGCCGCTTTGCGCTGATGCTGGACAGGGATGTGCAGGCCCCCCCGATGCAGCAGGATGACTATCACATGTTCCTTGTTGGCAATTGGCAGCAGGCGCTGAGCGAGGGGGGTGGTTTTGCGCAGGCCGTGCCAGAGGGCTCTTTGCGGCTGCAGCGTCCGCAGCAACAGGGGATCTTGAACAGCCTGTCACAGGCGGTTTTTGCGGCGGGCAGCAAATCGGTTGACTGGCAGGTCCTGCGACCGCAGATCACGGCGCAACTGACCGAGGAGGAACACCAATTCCTTTGCGAAGTGGAGCAGAGCTGCCCTGACTTTGGTGTTTTCTTTGAGGGCTTTGCCCGGACGGGCAGCATTGGCGCGGATATCGGACGGGAGGCCCTCGCATGAAGCTGATGGCTACACCTGTGCTGGGGGCTCTGATGGTGGTGGTCTACACCGGGGTCCTTTCTTCGGCGGACGGGATCACCAAATTGCTGGCCGGGGGCTATGAAGCGGCGCAGATCTATGTGTTTTCCGGTGCGATGATCGCGGGGCTTTGCCTGCTGATTGCCGTCCTGCGACCCCGCTATGCTCAAGAAGATACGTGGGAGGTCGCGGGGCGCACTCCGGCAAGAGCGCGGCTTTGGCCGTGGCAGACAAACTGCCCGCGGGCTATGGCGGCCCGAAGTCTGGCGGCAGTGATTGCCGCGCTTTGTTTCTTTTATGCTTTTCACCTGCTGCCCTTTGCGCAGGTTTTTCTGTTTATCGGGTTGATGCCGCTCATGGCGGGTATCCTGTCGGGGCTGGTTCTGGATGAGCAAATTCGCCTCTCCGCCTGGGCGGCGCTGCTGGCGGGGTTCATCGGGGTGTTGTTTCTGTTTCCGACGGGCCTTTCCTCGGCCTCGCTGGGACATCTGCTTGCCCTGGGCGGCGCGGCGCTGGGGACCTTTTCCATGATCATGGCCCGCTATATCAGCCGGTTCGACAGCGACCTGCTGCCGCAGGTTTTCTACCCCAATTTGGTGCTTTGTCTTGTCATGCTGCCGGCGCTGCCCTTTGTCTGGCAGGGGATGCCGTTGTCCGATCTGGCCTGGACCTGTGGCTATGCCGTGCTGCTGTTTGCCGCGCGCTGGCTGGCGGTGGCATCGCTGCGGTTGCTGCCCGCCTACGTGGTGACGCCGCTGATGAACCTGCAGTTCATCTGGATGGTGTTTATCGGTGCCTGGGCCTTTGGCGAAATGCCCAGTCAGGGCACCTGGATTGGCGGTTTGATCGTCATCGGATCCGGGTTGTTCCTGCTTTGGGGGCAGGTGTTGGCGGCTTTGGTCAACACACGCCTGGGCGCGGTTGCAGGCCAGGTCCGGCAGCGACCTACCCTTTGAAATGATGTGGTTGAAGTGATGGGAGGACGCGGCTGGATATGGCAGCCTAATAAGGCAGAGCTATTGAAGGTTCAGCGAGCCGATCTGCGCATCCCTGCAGCTCTGTGACCTTCAGATCAACCGCAGCGCCTGGCCAGTTTGGGCTACATCGAAATGCCTAGGCTACATCGAAAAGGAGGTGCCGCAGCCACAGCTGGATGAGGCATTGGGATTCTCGATGGTGAAACGCGCGCCGATCAGCTCTTCGGTGAAATCGATGACCGCGTTTTCCAGAAACGGCAGCGAGACGCTGTCGACCACAACCTTCTCTCCCTGGCCCTCAAGGATCAGATCATCCTCTTTGGGGGCATCCAGCGCGATCTCATATTGAAAGCCGGAGCAACCGCCGCCCTCAACCGCAATGCGCAGCGCCTGGCCCTGGGTGGCAGCCCCAATCTCGGTCAGGCGGGCAAAGGCCCGGTCGGTTACTTTTGGTGGCAGGTTCATCTGGTCTCTCCCGATGCTGTATTGCAGCGCATTCCATTATATAGAAAGGTGCAGGCAGAACGACAAGATTTCACCGGGGAGAAAGATTAGTGTTGCATGCCGCTTATGCCACAAAACCGGACCAAAGCCGGGGCAGGCTAATCCCTGAGGAGGAAAGCAGTTTCCGCTCTCCCTATCAACGGGACCGCGACCGCATCATCCACGCCAGCGCTTTTCGGCGTCTGAAACACAAGACCCAGGTGTTTGTGGAGCATGAGGGGGATAATTTCCGGACCCGTTTGACGCATTCCATCGAGGTCGGGCAGGTCGGGCGCACTATTGCGGCGGCGCTTGGTCTCAATCAGGAGCTGACCGAGGCGGTCGCCCTGGCCCATGACCTGGGCCATACCCCCTTTGGTCACACCGGCGAGGATGCCCTGCACGCCCTGATGGCGCCCTATGGGGGCTTTGATCACAATGCGCAGGCGATCCGCATCGTCACCAGTCTGGAACGCCACTACGCTGAGTTTGACGGGTTGAACCTGACCTGGGAAACCCTTGAAGCCATTGCCAAACACAATGGCCCGGTGAGGGGGGAGCTGCCCTGGGCCCTGGCGGAATGCAACGCCGCAATGGACCTTGAGCTAGATACCCATGCCAGCGCAGAGGCGCAGGTGGCGGCCCTATCCGACGATATTGCCTATAACAATCATGATCTGCATGACGGGCTGCGGGCCGGCCTGTTTGTGGATGATGAAATCACGCATCTGCCGATCATTGGAGCGGCCTATGCCGAGGTCGATCAAAAATATCCGGACCTCGATCCGCTGCGGCGGCGTCATGAGGCGCTGCGGCGCGTCTTTGGGGTCATGGTGAGTGATGTGATCGATACCGCGCGCGCGAACCTCAGTGCCAGTGGGGTGCAAAGCGTTGAAGAGGTGCGCAACCTGGGGCGACCAGTGGTGGCTTTTTCGCCGGAGCTGTGGCGGGATCTGAAGGAAATCCGCGCTTTCTTGTTTCGTCGCATGTATCGCGCGCCTTCGGTGATGGAGGTTCGTTTGCGTATGGCAAAGGTGGTGGAGGCGCTATTCCCTTATTTTCTGAACGCGCCACTGCAGATGCCTGAGCGCTGGCATGAGGAGATCAAAGCAGCGCCGGATGAGGTGGCACTGGCGCGGATCGTCTCGGACTACATCGCAGGGATGACAGATCGATTTGCGCTGCAACTCTATGAGCAATTGGGGGAGGCAGGGCAGCTTGCCTGAAACGACGGGTTGCCGCAGGCTGAGCGTCAATCTGTCCGATATTCTGCCTGACAATCTGCGGGGCAATACCGAAAGAGGCGTGCAGATCCCCCGCTCTGGTCGTAACGCAGATTGAAACTGGCCCTATGAAGTCTGCGGGGGGACGTTGTCTTTATGTCGCAAATGGCAAAAGACAGTGCGAACCTCATGACTCATTGGACCGTTACCTTTCAGGATGCCCCGGAAATGGCGCGAATTCGCGGCGACAAGGCGCGGCGGGATGCGCATATTGCATTTGTGCGCTCGCGACCCGAGCTGCAGATCGGTGGATCGCTGGCGATGCGCCCGATGCAGGATTTCCCCGGTGCTATCTGGAATGTCGAGGCCGAAAGCCGCGCTGATGTGGAGCGGTTGATCATCTCGGATCCCTACTATGTCGCCTCGCTGCGCCGCTACAAAATCATCTCCTGGTCGGCCAAGGTGGCCAATCAGGCAACTTCGTGACACAGCAAGAGTCCCGTCGTTGGGTGGTGGTGTTTCGCGATGATGCGCGAATGATGCAGATCCGTGCTGATCCCTCGCGGCGCGACGCCCATGTGGCCTATGTGAGGGCCCATCCGGAGCTGCGCATCGGCGGCGGGTTGCGTCCGGACCCAGAGGCGGATTTTTGCGGCGCCCTTTGGGTGGTTGAGGTCGCCACGCGTGATATGGTCGAGGCGTTGATCACGGATGACCCATTTTTTGTACCAGAATGGCGCACCTATGAGATCTATACCTGGGGCAAGATCCTCGAGGATGAAACGGTTCTGCTTTAGGGGAGATCCACGGGCGTAAATGGGGGCTGGCGACACAGAAAGGTTGACGCTTGGGCTGGGCGTGATAAGCCGCAAAGCTGTAACCTTGGGACGCCAGAGATGAACCTTTTTTCCGATATCCGCTCGCTTGTAATCGATAGCCTCACCGCAATGACTGCTGCGGGCACGCTGCCCGAGGGGCTCGATTTTGCCAATGTCGCAGTCGAGCCACCGCGCGATGCAGCGCACGGAGACATGGCAACCAATGCCGCCATGGTGCTGGCCAAACCAGCCAAGATGAAGCCGCGCGACATTGCCGATGCCCTGGCCGCAACGCTGGCAGAGGACGCACGGATCACCTCGGCTGAGGTTGCCGGTCCCGGCTTTCTGAATCTGCGTCTGGACGCTGGCGTCTGGCAGGGGGTGCTGACAACGGTGCTGGATCAAGGTACCGATTATGGCCGTTCAACCCTGGGTGCGGGCAAGCGGGTCAATGTCGAATATGTTTCTGCCAACCCCACAGGCCCATTGCATGTTGGACACACGCGCGGGGCCGTTTTTGGCGATGCGCTGGCCTCGCTGCTGGCCTATTCCGGTTACGAAGTCACGCGTGAATACTACATCAACGATGGCGGCGGCCAGGTCGATGTCTTGGCGCGGTCCGTCTACCTGCGCTACCTGGAGGCCCATGGCCAAGAGGTTGCCTTTGCCGATGGCACCTATCCCGGTGACTATCTTGTTCCCGTTGGTCAGGCGCTCAAGGACAAAGTCGGCGATGCCTATGTTGGCAAGCCTGAGGAGGTCTGGCTGGCTGCAGTGCGTGAGTACTCGACCGAGGCGATGATGGATCTGATCCGCGCCGACCTGGCCCAGCTGGGCATCGAGATGGATGTGTTCTACTCGGAAAAGTCTCTCTATGGTACGGGTCGGATCGAGGCTGCGCTGGCTGAGCTGGAAAGCAAAGGCCTGATCTATCAGGGCGTGCTGGAACCACCCAAGGGCAAAAAGCCGGATGATTGGGAGCCACGCGAACAGACCCTGTTCAAATCCACCGATCACGGCGATGACGTCGACCGCGCGGTCAAGAAATCCGATGGCGCCTGGACCTATTTTGCCCCCGACATTGCCTATCACTACGACAAGGTGAACCGTGGCTTTGATGAGCTGATCGACATTCTGGGTGCCGATCATGGAGGCTATGTCAAGCGGATGAAGGCGGCTGTATCGGCCCTGTCTGATGGCAAAGTGCCGCTTGACATCAAGCTGTGTCAGCTGGTGAAACTGTTCAAGGATGGGCAGGAATTCAAGATGTCCAAACGGGCAGGGACATTTGTCACCCTGCGCGATGTAGTTGATGCGGTGGGGGCGGACGTGACCCGGTTCATGCTGCTGACGCGCAAAAACGATCAGGGCTTTGACTTTGATCTCGACAAGGCGCTGGAGCAATCCAAGGACAACCCGGTGTTCTATGTGCAATATGCCAACGCGCGGATCTGTTCGACCCTGCGCAAGGCGGCCGAGCTGGAGATTGAAGCCACGGATGCGGTGCTGGGCGATGCGGATCTGTCGCAGGTCAGCCACCCGGCGCAGTTGGCGGTGATCAAGAAACTGGCAGAGTGGCCCCGCCAGGTGGAAATCGCCGCCCGCACCAATGAGCCCCATCGCGTGGCCTTCTATCTCTACGATCTCGCCTCAGAGTTGCACGGGTTGTATCATCTGGGCAAAACGGAATTTGGTTTACGTTTTGTTAACGAGAGCAGCCAATCGGCAACACATGCCAATTTGGCACTGGCCCGCAGCGTTTCCATTGTTATTTCCGCTGGTCTTGGTATTCTTGGGGTGAAACCGGCGCAGGAGATGCGGTAACAAAACCGCCCAAACCGCCGGACTGAGGCAGTTCAAGAGACCCAAAAGCGGCCCTAGCGTATATCTACGCCTGGGCGCAAAGGGCAGTGAGGCGGAATATGGCGTATTTTGCGCAGGCAGGCTCTGGCCGGGCCGATTCTCATGACAGCACCCGCAATGAGGGGGCTGTCGACCCATCCGCGCAAGCGCAGACAGGGCCACGGCTGACTGTTCAGCCCCAGGTCACCGCCAGATCAAGGCCAATCCAAGCTTCAGAACCGCCCCATAGTCCGCTTGGGGCGCAACCGGCGCTGCGGGCGGAACCCAGGATCTCAACCTCTAGTGCGTTCCCGGCAGAAGGTCCCGATCTCTACACCAATTATCAGCCGCGTTCGGACGACGAAAGCAGCGGTGCCGCTGCGGCCTCTTTTGGCTATGCTGCCGCACCGTCATCGGCGACACCGCAGCCTGAGACCCAGCAGCCCGCCTTGCAGGACTATGTCAGCCAGGACTACGCGGTTCCGGGGATCGGAACCCATAGTTATGCGGCGCAGATGGATCACGGGCAAGATTATGCCTCCCAGAGTTTTGCAGCCCACAGCGCCCTGGAGCAGGAACCTGAGAGCCTGGCCTATGGCGGTGCCGCGCCGCAAAGCTATGGCTACGCAACGGATCAGAGCGAAGACTACGGTTATGACGATCACACCTATGCCACTGCCGCCGCACCGCGTGGTGGCGTGGCCCGTGTCGCCAGCCTGCTGGGCGCGGCGGCGTCTCTGGCGCTGGTGATTGGCATTGGCACCTGGGGCTATCAATTGGTGATGCGCGACGTGAGCGGCGTGCCTGTGGTGCGAGCCGTCGAAGGTCCCATGCGCAGCCAGCCGGAGACCCCCGGTGGCAGTCAGGCGGATCATCAGGGGCTGGCGGTGAATTCGGTTGCCGCCAATGGGACGGCCGCCGCACCCGCCGAGCGTCTGACATTGGCACCCCAACCCATCGAGCTGTCCGAGGATGATCAGCCGATGTCACGCCTGACCGCGCCAGAGGCAGACCTGCCGCCGCAGCCGGTCAACCAGCCCAGCGTCCAGGCAGATGCCCAGATCTCAGAGGCATCGGTTGATGCCTATCGCGCTGGCGACATCAATTCGCTGGTGGCAGAGCTGACCGACGGGGTTGTACCCATTGCAAGGGATCCAGCAGCCGCGACGCCTTCGCCGGTGATTGTACAGCCCGAGCCACTGCAACCTGTTGAAATCGCGGCCATCGGTGCCGCTGTGGCGCCCTCTTCGGCGCTGCTGAATGCACCGGGTGTCAAGGTCTCCTTGCGCCCCAACCTGCGGCCCGCGCGCTTTAGCCCCGCCACCTCCCAACCCTCGGCGAATGCAGGGCTTACCACTCGGGAGATTGATCCCGGCAGCCTGCCCGCAGGGACCCGTCTGGCCCAGCTTGGTGCCTATGAAAGCGCCGCAGTTGCACGGGCGGAATGGGATCGGATCTATAGCCGCTTCGAAGACTATCTGGACGGCAAGAGCCGGGTGATCCAGCGTGCTGAAAGCGGTGGTCGCACCTTCTATCGGCTGCGCGCTATGGGCTTTGACGGATTGTCGGATGCCCGTCGGTTCTGCTCCGCCTTGGTGGCGAGCAATGCAGACTGCATCCCGGTGACCACCCGCTGATGGCCATTGGCGCCTGCATATTGGATGCCGACGGGCTGCGGCTCACGCCGCAGGAAAAATCGTTCTTTCGCGCGGCGGACCCCTTTGGCTTCATTCTCTTTGCCCGCAATATCGAAAGCCGGGATCAAGTCCGCGCCCTTTGCGCTGAACTTCGCGAGGCTGTTGGGCGCGACTGTCTGATCACCATTGATCAAGAGGGCGGGCGGGTCCAACGGCTGCGCAGCCCCTTGGCGCGAGACTGGCTGCCGCCGCTGGAGCACGTAGCGCGTGCCGGTGCGCAGGCCGCGCGGGCGATGTATCTGCGCTATCGGCTGATCGCACAAGAGCTGCACGCTCTGGGCATCGACAGCAATTGCGCACCGGTGGGAGATCTGGCGAGCGATGCCACCCATCCTTTTCTGAAGAACCGCTGCTACGGGGATCGCGTTGATCGGGTGATTGCTCTGGCCCGTGCCGTGGCTGAGGCTCATCTTGATGGCGGGGTCCTGCCGGTTCTGAAGCATATTCCCGGCCATGGCCGCGCCACGGCGGACAGCCACAAGGATCTGCCCCGGGTCGCGGCCTCTCTCGCAGCACTGCAGGCCGAAGATTTTGCCGTCTTCACCGCCTTGAACGACCTGCCTGTCGGCATGACTGCGCATCTGGTCTATGCGGCGCTTGATCCCCTTCCTGCCACCATCTCACCCGAGGTGATGGCGATGATCCGGCGCGATATCGGCTTTGATGGGCTGATGATGACCGATGACATTTCGATGAAGGCCCTGCCTGGCACTCCGGCGCAAAGCGCTGCGGCGGCGCGCCAGGCGGGCTGCGATCTGGTGCTCTATTGCAATGCCTCGCTCGAAGATCGGCAGGCTGTGGCGGAGGCCTCCGGGGCAATGGATGCGGCTGGTCTGGCGCGGGCAGAGGCGGCTCTTATGCGGCGTCAAAACCCCAAGCCGCTTGACACCGAAGCCACTGAGGCCGAACTTACCGCTCTGATGGGCGGAAAGGTCTATGTCTGAGCAGAACCTATTTGATGAGGTCACCTCGCAGTCGGTCGAAGAGCGGCTGGCAGCCGAGGCGCTGATTGTCGATGTCGACGGCTATGAGGGGCCGCTCGACCTGTTGCTGACGTTGTCACGCAGCCAAAAGGTGGATCTGCGCCGCATCTCGGTACTGGAGCTGGCCCGGCAATATCTGAGCTTTGTGGATCACGCCAAAGAGCTGCGCATTGAGCTGGCCGCAGATTATCTGGTCATGGCGGCCTGGCTGGCCTTTTTGAAATCCCGCCTGTTGTTGCCTCCGGACCCCAGCGAAGAAGGCCCCTCGGGCGAGGAACTGGCGGCGCATCTGGCCTTTCAGCTGGAACGCCTGCAGGCGATGCGCGATTCCGCGGCACGGCTGATGGCGCGGGACCAGCTGGGGCGCGATTTCTTTTCGCGCGGCCAGAATGAAGACATCCAGCGTATTCGCACCGTGACCTATTCCGCCAATCTTCTGGATCTGATGCAGGGCTATGCCCGGATCCGCACCAAAGATGATTTCCGCCCCTTTGTGATGGATCGCGACAGTGTTTTCACCATGGAGGAAGCGCTGGAGCGCATGCGGGCGCTGATCGGCTTTACCGGCGACTGGACCGATATGCTGAGCTATCTGCCGGATGGCTGGCACCGGGATCCGGTCAAGCGGCGCTCAGCCACGGCCGCGACTTTTGCGGCCTCGTTGCAGCTGGTCAAGGAAGGCCATCTGGAGCTGCGACAGAACGACAATTTTGCGCCCATTCAGCTGCGCAGCCTGGATAAGGACCGGTGATGGACGATCACAGTGCCACAGCTGCCGAGGAGCGGCACATTGAGAGCGAAAGCCTGTTTGATGCGCCACCAATGGCCGAGCAGGAGCGCATGGTCGAGGCGGTGCTCTTTGCCAGCTCTACCCCTGTAACTTTGCGCGACCTTGAGGGACGTATGCCCCATGGCTGCAATCCTGGCCAGGCGGTGGAGCATCTGCGCAAACGCTATGAGGGGCGCGGCGTACGGGTGGTCAAGGTGGGTGAAGCCTGGGCCATTCGCACCGCGCCGGATCTCGGATTTCTGATGCAAAAGGAAATTGTCGAGACCCGCAAGCTGAGCCGGGCTGCAATCGAGACCCTGGCGATCATCGCCTATCACCAGCCGGTCACCCGCACCGAAATCGAAGAGATCCGCGGGGTCTCGGTGTCACGCGGCACCGTGGATCAGCTGTTGGAAATGGAATGGATCCGCATTGGTCGCCGTCGGATGACGCCAGGGCGACCGGTGACCTTTGTGGTGACACCGGTGTTTCTGGATCATTTCGGGCTCGAGAGTGCGCGCGATCTGCCTGGTCTGAAAGAGCTGAGGGCTGCGGGGTTGCTGGAAAACAGGCCCCCTCCGGGAAGTCTGCCGATGGGTCAGGGCGGCGAGGAAGACGAAGAGACCGGCGATCAGCCGGAGCTTTTTGGCGATTGACCCGGCAGCGCGGCGGGCTGCGATTTGGTCAAGGAAATGCCCGAATGTCCTGTTAGGATTTGCGGGACTTTAGTGCGGCCGAGGCGAGAGGAAAGCTGGTATGGGTTTTGACATGATACTGCGGATGGTGATGCGCCGGTTGTTGGGCAAGGCCGTGAACGCCGGCGTTGATGCGGGTCTCAATGCGATGTCGGGGGCCAAATCGCGTCGTGGCAAAGGCAGAGCCCAGGTGGAAACACCGGCTGAGGCAGAGGCCCGCGCGGAGCGCGAGCGCATCCGTGCCATCAGGCAGGCGCGCCGGGCGAAGCGGAATCAGTAGCTCTAGGCCGCAGGCTCAGCGCCGCCTCTATGGCCTCAAGCAGGCAGAGTCCGGCTGAGAGCAGCAGGCAGCCCGCCAATCCCCAGGGGGTAAAGACCAGCGCCCCGGCAAAGGGGGCCGCAAAGACGCAGACATAGGTGGCGGTGCTGTACAGCCCCATGATCGCGCCGCGCTGCGCTGGATCCAACGCCGTGAGCCGCGCCACCAGCAGATTGAGCCCCAGGTGCTGGAACACGCCCCAGATCAGGGTCAGCATCAACAGCGGGACAAATCTGTCAGCAAGAAACAGCATCGACAGATAGCTGAGGGTGATCAACAAAAACACAGGCGGTGTTGCCCGAGCAATTCCCAAACGGTCCAGCAGCGGATCAAACAACACCGCCAGACCAAACCCCAACCCATAACACAGCGGCAGCAGTCCGGCCTGAGAGGTGCTCAGCCCCAGGTCGATGGTCACATGAGCGCCGGTAAAGAAATAGGTGCTATAGAAACTTAGCATCAGCAGGCAGGTGGCCAGCAGCCCGCGCCGAATGCCGGGCACCCGCAGGGCGGTCAGCGGGGAACTCGCCTGCGCTGCAGCACTGCGCAGGGCTCCGAGCTTTGGAGAGGCCAGCCAGAGACCTGCTGCCAAGAGAGCCAATGCCAGATAAACCAGCCGCCAACCGGCGAGTTCCGCCATCCAGGCGCTGAGGCTCACACCCAGCACCATCGACAGCGTCCAGCCGGTGAGCACCAGTCCGACGGTGCGGGCCTCGCGTCCCTTGGGGGCAATGACCGCCGCCAGTGTGTAGATCGAGGGCAGCGCGGCCCCGCCTGCGAGACCGCAAAAGGCCTGGGCTGCGATCAGCCCCCACAGACCGGGGGCCGCGGCGCTGGCCATAAGACCCACCGCCAGTGCCAGCAAGGCCAGCCGCAGCAGCCGTCCAGCGCCAATGCGATCCCCCAGGGGGGCCAGGGTCAGCGCCGCAACGGCAACGCCAATGCCATAGGCGCTGGCGGCCTGCATCACAGCTGCCGGATCAGCCCCCAGGTCCTGCCCCACGGCCAGAACCAGCGGCGATAGCAACAGCGAGTTGGAGCCGATGATGCCAATGGCGCTCATCAGGATCACGATGGAGTGCCAAAGGGATGAGGCGGGTGCTGACACGGAGGGGGTGGACATGCAAATTCCTTTGAATTCTGTTCTGGATATGCAGATAATGCCCGAATGATGTTCCGTTAACCCCATGTCGTGCTCGGCTGGAAAGAAACAGAAATTATTCAGAGTAGTACCAGGGGAGAAGGTGATTGGACGCATTGGACCGAAAAATATTAGGTGAGCTGAGCCGCGACGCCAGCCAATCCTATGCCAAGATCAGCGCCTCTGTGGGCCTGTCGGCACCCGCCGTGCATGAGCGGGTCAAACGGATGCGGGCTTCTGGGGTGATCAAGTCGACGGTGGCCCAGCTCGACGGGACTGCGGTGGGTAAACCGCTGTTGGCCTTTATTCACGTCGACACCGTGGGCTGGGGCAAGACGGGCCCAATGCTGGCTCTGGAAGACTGGCCTGAGGTCGAGGAGATTCACACCGCCACAGGAGATACCTGCCTGATTCTCAAGGTGCGGGTGGCCTCGCCCCAGGCGCTGGAGGGGCTGTTGTCACAGATCTACAACGTAGAAGGCGTGCGCGGCACCCGCACCTATATGACACTGTCTACCCACGTCGAACGCACCGTGCAGGCTGAGGTCTCGCCGGATCTGGCAGCGGGGCTCTATGTGAAATAGTCTGTGCGCCCTTGGCGCTGTGGCGCGGTTCAGCGGGGGGATTTGAAGTGTTTCGAGAGCTTCAGCCCCTGGCCCTGGTAGTTGGAGGCAATGCCCGCCCCATAGAGCTGCTCTGGCAGTTCAGACATGCGCTCATAGACCAGCCGCCCTACCACTTGGCCGTGCTCAAGCACAAAGGGGGCTTCGTGACAGCGCACTTCCAACACGCCGCGCGAGCCACTGCCACCGGCGGCGTCATGGCCAAATCCGGGATCAAAGAAGCCGGCGTAATGCACCCGGAACTCCCCAACCATAGCGAGATAGGGGGCCATCTCGGCGGCATAGGCGGGAGGAATATGTACGGCTTCGCGGCTGACCAATATGTAAAAGGCACCGGGATCCAGGATGATACGTCCGTTGTTGCTGCGCACCTCTTCCCAATAGTCCTGCGGATCGTATTCGCCAATCCGCTCCAGATCGATCACTCCGGTATGCGGCTTGGCGCGGTAGCCGACCAGATCGGATCCGGGCAGGCGCAGATCGACAGAGAAGCCAAGGCCATCCTCAATGACGGCGGTGCCATCGACCAGGGGCATTTCAGCGTGCAGGGCTGCGAGCTCCGGGTCGCTCAGCACGGCCTGACCCGAGCGAAAGCGGATCTGGTTGAGGCGCATGCCGGGGCGCACCAGAACAGAAAAGGAGCGCGGGCAGATCTCTGCATAAAGCGGGCCGGTGTAGCCGGGTTTGATACGGTCGAATTCCTCGCCGCCATCGGTGATGGTTCGGGTCAGCAGATCCAGCCTGCCGGTGGAGCTTTTGGCATTGGCCACAGCTGAGATACCATCGGGCAGGGCCAGGTTTTCCATCAGGGGGACCACATAGACGCAGCCCTTTTCCAGCACGGCGCCCTCGCTGAGGTCGATCTGGTGCATCTCAAATTCTGCGATGCGATCGGCGACGCTACAGTCCTGTCCGGATAAAAAGGACGCGCGCACGCGATAGGCAACTCGGCCCAGGCGCAAATCCAAGCTTGCCGGTTGGATCTGACCGTCGACCAGGGGATCGCTCAGGATGATCTCTGCACGATCAAGCATTTTCTCAATGGCTTGGCTGGGCAAAACGCCGGTCATGATTGATCCTCCATCGCGTCGGGGTTCTTGGACTGGGAGACCGATACCATCTCTCTGCCCATTTGGCAAAACTTGTAAAAGCCACGGGAAAGAAACAAAAAAACCGACTGAGTGAGGAACACTCAGCCGGTTTTTTGGTCGGGCTAGCAGGACTCGAACCTGCGACCTTCCGTCCCCCAGACGGACGCGCTACCAGGCTGCGCCATAGCCCGCTGAAGACGGGTTCTACTGTATTTACCGGCAGGAGCAAGGGGGTATTTCCGCTTTTTTTCCCTCCCGGTCGATTTTTTAGTCAGCCGCCAAAATCGCCCGCAGCTGTGATGCACAATCGGCCACGTCCGTCTTGATATGCGCAGGCAAGCTGGAGGTCCGTGCCAACAGAGCGAGAACGCCTTGTGCGTTATTTGGCGCGATGCTGTCCTGTTCATCAGGAATGTCGAGGGCACGGGGCTTGGGCGTTGCGTCGTCTTCGATTGGTGCAACCGGCGTTTCCAAGGCGGGAGCATCAGGGGCGGCGTCTGGGATTGCGGCCTCAAAATCAGCGGGCATCGGCGGGGCTGTTTCAGCAGCCGGTTCCGTCTCTGAGAACGGCAAGGACTCGGTAGTAGCCTCTGCAGCGGTAGGCTGTGCCACAGGGGGCTCCACTGGGGGCTCTTGTGGAGAAGATGAGACCGAAGCCGGTTGCTCGATGTCGAGCGCTGGCGCGGTCTGCGCGGCTTCTGAGCCTGGAGCAGACATCGGAGCGGCGGGAGCGGTCGGTGTGGCCGCGGCGGGCGCAGGGCTGGGGATCTCTATTTCTGCGGGTGTGTCTTCCCCCAAGGACGCTGCTTCCGCGGCGGGTGTGGGTGCGATTGGGGCGGGGGCGCTGCTTTCAGCTGGGAGCTGTTCGGCGCTGGCCTGCACCGGTGCTGCGGGCTCTGGTGTCGGGCTGGCACCCGGAGCATCAAGCTCCATGTGCATCTGCTGCGGCTCTTCCTGCTCGACGTTCTCGACAGGGGGCTCGGCGGCAGCCGAGGGAGCTGCCTCCACCGGCGTGGCAGTTAAGGGGGGGGGCGTGTCTGAAAGCGCGACCTGCTCGGGAGCAGAATCAAGTGTGGAAGTTATCTCTGGATCTGATGGGGCAGTCTCTGCTGCTTTGACCTCAGCCAGTGCTGGATTCGCTGGCGTTTCTTCAACCATAGAGGTGTCTGGGAGAGTACCTTCATCCGTGGGTGAGGTCTGGATTTCGCCGGTAAGTGGTCCCTCGTCCAACAAAGGATCTGGATCAGCCGCTTCGACCTCTGGCACTTTTGTTGCACCTTCCGAATCCAGGGCCTGAGGGGGGATGTCATTTTGCACCGATTCAGGCGCTGGCGCGGCGTCCAAAGGCACCTGAGGAGCGATCTCGATTTCCGGATCCGGGTCTCTTTGCGAAACGGGGGCGTTTGGCATCACATCGGCAGGCGGGGCCGAATTGTCGGCTTTCGGCTGGGCGGTCACCGGCGCAGCGGCGTTGTCCTCCTCGGGACCGTCGGCGTCAAGGTCATGCGACATGTCGCTGACATGAGAGATGCCATGGTCGCGCAATATGGCCTGGACTTCTTTGATCGAGAGGCCGTCTTGGTGTAGCAATTTGCGAATGCCACCCAGCAGCAGCATATCGGCTGGCCGGTAATAGCGGCGACCACCGGCACGTTTTACGGGTTTGATCTGGGTAAATTTGCTTTCCCAAAAGCGCAGAACATGCGCCTGCACGCCAAGCCAATCCGCGACTTCGCTGATGGTGCGAAAGGCGTCCGCTGATTTTGACATTTCATCTATTCCGTTGATAAGCCCCGGAAAGAGCGTTGTGTTACAGGGCAGGCGGCAGTGGCAGCCCCGAGCCTGATCAATTTCAGCCCCGGTTCCCTGTCAGTGTTTGTATCTATGTCACCACCCGCAGCAGCCGTTGACAGCGTCGGGGCCCAAAGCAGTTAACGGCGGTTGCCGTCCGCGACCCGATCTTTCATCAGATGTGAGGGGCGGAAGGTCAGAACCCGGCGGGGCTGGATTGGCACTTCCTCACCGGTCTTGGGGTTGCGACCAACGCGGGCGGATTTGTCGCGAACGCTGAAGGTGCCAAAGGAAGAAATCTTCACCTGCTCCCCCTGCACCAAGGCGTCGGACATGTGTTGCAACATGCTCTCCACCAGCTGTGCGCTTTCGTTTCGAGACAGGCCAACTTCGCGGAAGACGGCTTCGCTCAGGTCCATGCGTGTAAGAGTTTTTTCGCCCATGCTAATCCCCATTGTTTGTCAGAGCATAGGGGCAGGGGAATTTCCCTGTCAATATCAATGAATTGCAGGAGGCCGTGTTTCACGGCCAGTTCGCTACCAACGCAACACTACTGCACCCCAGGCCAGGCCGCCGCCAATGGCCTCGGTCACGATGACATCACCCGGCTTGATCTGGCCGCGGGATTTGCCCACCGACAAGGCCAGGGGAATCGACGCGGCAGAGGTATTGCCGTGGTCCTGGACGGTGACAACCACCTTTTCCATCGGCAGGCCCATCTTCTTGGCGGTGCCCTGGATGATGCGGATGTTGGCCTGATGTGGCACAATCCAGTCAACATCAGCAGTTGTCAGCGCGGCGCGGTCCAGTGCGGTATTGGCCGTTTTGGCAAGTTTTTCAACCGCATGGCGAAAGACCTGATTGCCTTGCATGCGCAGGTGGCCGGTGTTCTGGGTCGAGACGCCGCCATCCACATAAAGCAGATCCTTGTAGCGGCCATCCGAGTTGAGATCGGTGGCGAGAATGCCGCGGTCCGCATTGCTGCCATCCCCCTCCTGGGCCTCCAGCAAAAGCGCGCCTGCACCATCTCCAAACAGCACGCAGGTCGCGCGATCCGTCCAGTCCATGATGCGGCTGAAGGTCTCCGAGCCGATGACCAGCACCCGGTCAGCCTGACCGGAAACAATCAGGGCATTGGCATTGGCCAGAGCGTAGGCGAATCCGGCACAGACGGCCTGCACGTCAAAGGCAAAACCCTGGGTCATGCCCAGTTTCGCCTGCACCATGGTTGCGGCAGAGGGAAAGGTGAGATCTGCAGTCGAGGTTGCCAGAACGATGGCATCCACATCTTCGACGCTCAGGCCTGCATCTTTCAGCGCGGATTCGGCGGCGGCAGTGGCCATATCCGAGGTGGTTTCACCCTCGGCGGCAAAATGGCGACGCTCGATGCCAGAGCGCGAGCGAATCCACTCGTCGGTGGTGTCCAGCGTTGCTTCGAATTCCGCGTTTTCTACAACCCGTTCGGGAAGATAGTGTCCTGTGCCAACTACTACTGCACGTCGCATCATTCTAGGCCTGCCTTTTGGAGTTATTTTGGGGGATGCTCGGCATCCTGGGGAACAGTGCCATTTTGGGTAAGCTCGACCACAGATGCAACCCGCGCCGCCAGCTTTTCTGCAAAGCCCTGCTCCGCCAGGCGGAAGGCCAGTTTGATTGCCGCCGAGACGCCGATTGCATCAGCGCCGCCATGGGATTTCACCACTGTTCCATTGAGGCCGAGGAAGACGCCACCGTTGACCCGACGCGGATCAATCCGCTTTGCCAGGCGACCAAGCGAGGCATAGGCCAAAACCGCTGTCAGCTTGGAAAGAAGTGAATGTTCAAAGGCTTCCCGCAATGCGCTGCGCAGCAGGCTGGCAGTGCCTTCGCCGGTTTTGATCGCCACGTTGCCGGTGAAACCGTCGGTAACGATAATATCAGCGGCATTGCCCGGAAGGTCACTGCCTTCGACAAAGCCGACAAAATCGTAATTTGCCTTTTCGGCGTTCTGCGCAATCAGCGCATGCGCTTCCTTCAGTTCGGCGTGGCCCTTGTGCTCTTCGGTGCCGACATTGAGCAGCCCGATGCGGGGGCGCGGGATGTCCATCGAATTGCGCACATAGGAGGTGCCCATCAGCGCATATTGCAACAAATCCTCAGCGTCGGCGCGTACATCAGCGCCCACGTCCAGCATCACATTGAACCCCTGCGGATTGCTGGAGGGCCAAAGAATCGCGATTGCCGGGCGGTTGACGCCGGGCATCTTGCGCAGGCGCAACATCGACAATGCCATCAGCGCACCGGTATTTCCGCAAGAGACGGCACCGGCGGCTTCGCCGGTTTTCACAGCCTGAATGGTGGACCACATCGAGGTGCCCTTGCCATTGCGCATCACCTGGCTGGGTTTGTCATCCATGGTGACGATTTTTTGGGCGTCGCGAATCTCCACGCGGTCTTCCAAGACTCGTTTCTTGGCTACCAGTGGCTTGAGTATGTTTTCAGGGCCATGCAGCAGGAACCCGATGTTCGGGTTCTTGTCTGCAGACATGGCAAGACCGGCCACCACTACTGCGGGGCCGGCGTCTCCGCCCATGGCGTCAACCGAGATCATGATGCGGTCGGATTTTGTCACTGATTGATCGGGTTTACCCGTCATACAAAAATCCGCCCCGCAAAATGTGTGATCGTCGCGATCTTATGCCGCGTCTTCGTCGATTTCGACTTCGTCGTTCATGGCAACAATTTCTTTGCTGTCATAGTTGCCGCAGGAGGGGCAGACGTGGTGGGGGCGCTTCAACTCACCGCAGCTCGAGCATTCGTTCGGGTTTGCAGCAACCAGAGCGTCGTGCGCGCGGCGGTTGTTACGGCGCGACTTGGATACTTTATTCTGTTGGACGGCCATGTCTCAACCTTCGTATTTTGGGGCCTTGGGGCCATGCCCGCGGCGCGTTTCACATTCGTTCGTTAGATCAGTAGGCGGGCGTTTAGGCCGCAGCCTGTCCGATGTCCAACCAAAAATTCCGATGAGCGCGCGAAAATACTCAGAATCTCCGTTCACGCAAGCGGTTTTTTAGTCGAGCCGGGCCGCTGACGCCACCCGAAAAACACCCAAGGCGGCGTTTTTATGCGTCATCCTTGGGTTTCAGCTGGTCCTTCAGCGCTGCAAGCCCGGCAAAGGGCTTGGTGTCTTCGTCGCGAAGGGGGGTAACGCCGGGCTGACTGTAGACCGTCTCACCCAATTCGGCGCCTTCTTTGCGCGGATAGGCCGGAACCAACAGCGCCAGCGCCTCGACCATGATTTCATGGGGGGCGATCATCTCACCCAGCGGTTCGAGCCGGTCATCGGCCTCCATTTCCACATCGGGATCATCCGGTTCCGAATAGTCGCAGACAAAAATGCGCTCCACCTTCTGATCGATTCGGGTGGTGACCGGTTCCAGTGTCACCACGCAGTCCTGCAAAATCGTAGCGCCCAGCGTGGCCGTAACCTGCCAGTCGCGTTTGCCTTTGGCGCTGATATTGCCGGTGAACCGGAGCTTGCGCAACGCCTTGATATCCAGCTCATACGCCAATGTTTCAAGCGTCTGGGCATCCGGGCGCAGATCGAAGGCGGTCGGCCGGTTCTGGGGCAGATCAGAGACCCTCAGGGCGGTGCTGTCAGACATCTTGGGAACTTTCGTTTCTTGAACAGGAAGCCCGCATTAGGTAATCGGGTTCAAAGGCGTCTTCAAGCCAGAGGCGGCACAGTGTTGTGGGGAAGATCATGAATGCAGGGAAAGACCGGCTGAAATCAGCGGTGAAATATGCAGCTTGGGCGCTAGCCGCGGTTTCGATAACCGCCTGTTCGGCGATCTACCAAAAACATGGTTATGTTCCAACCGAGGAGCAACTGGCCGAAGTGGTGGTGGGCGTCGATACCAAGGCTTCAGTGGCCGAAAGCATCGGTGTTCCGTCTTCGTCGGGGGTGCTGAACGACGGAGGCTATTATTATATCTCGACGCTGATGCGGACACGTGGCGCTGGGGCGGCCAAACCGGTGGCGCGTTCGCTGGTGGCGGTGAGTTTTGATTCGCAAGATGTGGTGTCCGGTGTGGAACGCTACAGCCTCGAGGATGGTCGGGTGATCCCGCTGGAGCGTCGGGTGACCGATTCGAGCGTCGAAAACAAGACCTTCCTGCGCCAGCTGTTGGGCAACCTGGGCAGTTTCAACCCAGGAACTTTGCTCGCAGAGTAGCCTGAGATTTTGGCGACCGGAGCTCCAGAGCCCGTAGGGCTGCCGGTTTCAATGGAGCCTCTTCTGCTGGTGGAGAAGGGGCGGCACCGGGCCAGGTTGGCACAGGATACGGCTGACCTGATGGCGGCGCGGCAATTGCGCAGCCGCTGTTTTCAGACCGCGGTTCTGGATCAGGACCCCTTTGACCCTCACTGTCACCACGTGTTGATCGAAGATCGCACAAGCGGAGAGCTGGTGGGGTGCTTTCGGGTTCTGATACTGGAAGCTGAAGCTGATTTTGAACTTAGCTATTCCGCGCAGTTTTATGATCTCGCTGGATTAAATGGGTTCATCGGACGAAAGATGGAGCTGGGGCGTTTCTGTATCGATCCGCAGCGCCTGGACACGGATGTGCTCCGGCTGGCCTGGGGGGCGGTGACGCAACTGGTTGATCGCCAGGATATCAAGCTGCTGTTTGGCTGTTCCTCTTTTTCGGGCACCGATCCTGAGCACTATCTAGAGGCCTTTGCGCTGCTGCACTATCGCTATCAGGGGCCTGAGGGCTGGCGTCCCGCCATAAAGGCGCAGCAGGTGCGGCGGTTTGTCGATCTGTTGCAGGATCGGGCCCCTGGGAAAAAACCGGATTTGAAGCTGGCGCAGATCCAGCTACCGTCTCTGTTGCGCAGCTATCTTTCGATGGGGGGCTGGGTTGGCGATCATGTGGTGATCGATGGGGATCTCAACACCTGTCATGTCTTTACCGGGCTTGAAATTGGTGACATTTCAGCACGGCGCAAGCGCCAATTACGCGAGGTTGCCGCCCCGCTGCAGGTTTCGCACAACGATCCGGCCCAATTGGCCAGCGATTTTAAGGAGCCGTAGGCTTAACCAGAACGACGGAGCGTTGACCTCGATGCCGTCGCGGTTTAGCTGGCTTCTATGGCACGTATTCCTCTTTTGCAGATGACCGATATCTCGCTGACCTTTGGCGGTGATCCTATTTTCTCAGACCTTGATCTGGTGGTTCAACCGGGCGACCGGGTGGCCCTTGTTGGGCGTAACGGGTCCGGAAAATCCACCCTTATGAAGGTGATGGCCGGGCTTGTTGAAGCAGACACCGGCAGCCTGGTGGTGGCTTCGGGCCGTTCTGTTGGCTATATGGAGCAGGACCCGCAGATGTCAGGCTTTGCGACTTTGGGCGATTTCGCTGCCAGCGAATTGGAACCGGGTGAACTCTATAAGGTGGAGCGCGCAGGCGAAGGGTTAAAGTTCGACCCCGATCGCCCGGTGGCGACCGCCTCTGGCGGCGAGCGTCGCCGCGCCGCCCTGGCCAAACTGATGGCTGAAGCACCGGATCTGATGCTGCTGGATGAGCCGACAAACCATCTCGATATCGAGGCCATCACCTGGCTGGAAGCCGAGTTGAAATCGACCCGGGCCGCATTTGTGCTGATCAGTCACGACCGGGCCTTTCTACGGGCGCTGACTCGGGCCACGCTTTGGGTGGATCGCGGTCAAGTGCGACGTCAGGAAAAGGGCTTTGAGGATTTTGAGGCCTGGCGCGACAAGATCTGGGAAGAAGAAGATCAGCAACGCCACAAATTGAACCGCCTGATCAAGAGCGAAAGCCGTTGGGCGGTCGAAGGAATTTCTGCGCGGCGCAAACGGAACATGGGCCGGGTGCGGGCCCTGCATGAGCTGAAAGATCAGCGCGCCAGTCAGATCAAGCGCCAGGGGGCGGCAGAGCTTGCCCTGGACGCGGGGCCGAAATCCGGCCGTAAGGTGATCGAGGCCGAGGGGCTGAGCAAACATTTTGGCGACAAGCAGATCGTCAGTGATTTTTCCCTGAAAGTGCAGCGCAGTGACCGGGTGGCCTTTGTCGGCCCCAATGGCGCGGGCAAGACCACGCTGTTGAAGCTGCTGTTGGGGCTGGAGGAGCCGGACGCAGGCAGCGTCAAACTGGGCACCAATCTGGAGCTGGCACTGTTTGATCAGACCCGGGATCAGCTGGACCCCAATGCCAGTCTTTGGGAGAATTTGACCTCGGATCCCCTGTTGGGGATTTCCGGCAAAGCCGATCAGGTCATGGTGCGCGGCAATCCCAAACATGTGGTTGGCTATCTCAAGGAGTTCCTGTTTGACGAGGCCCAGGCACGGGCACCGGTCCGGTCCTTGTCGGGTGGCGAAAAGGCCCGGTTGCTGCTGGCCCGCCTGATGGCGCGGCAAAGCAACCTGCTGGTGCTCGATGAGCCAACCAATGATCTGGATGTGGAGACTCTGGACCTGCTGCAGGAGCTGCTGGACAGCTATGATGGCACCGTTCTGCTGGTCAGCCACGATCGCGACTTTCTTGACCGGGTGGCGACCACCACGATCGCCATGGAGGGCGGTGGCAAGGTGACGGCCTATGCCGGGGGTTGGAGCGACTATATCAGTCAACGGGGCGGATTGCCTGGGCCTGAGAAGACCGAAAAGGGTGAGAAAACAAAGTCTCAGAAGGTTAAGGTCAAGCAGGTTGCAGCCCCCGGTGATCAACTGAGCTTTAAGGAAAAGCACCGTTTGGAGGCCTTGCCTGCTGAAATGGAGCGTCTGGAACAGGAAATCGCCAAACTGCAGCAGCTGATGGCGGATCCGGCGCTGTTCACCCGTGAACCGGTCAAGTTCAAAAAGGCGACCGAGGCGCTGGTGGAGCGACAGGAAAAACTGGCCGCTGCCGAAGAAGAATGGCTGGAACTGGAAGAACGCGCCGGCGGCTGAGCACTGCTTTGCCGACCCTTTGCGCTGTGCACTCATGAGCACATCAAGGCCGTGGACTGAAACGCAAGATCTGCAACAAAAGAGGGGGGGCTCCCGCGCCCACAGATGCCTGGCGGCACCTTTATGCGGCCTTGGGCCGGGCAGCGCTTGCGCGCTGCCACAGAAAACTTGGCTGAGACGCGCTTCAGGGGCAGGTCTGCCCCGAAGACACCATTTCCATTTTGGGGGCGCACAGGCAACGCCTCAAGGGTAAACCGCGCCAGGGCGCGGCTGCGTTGCAGCCCTTGACCCGCTGCCTGTGGCCGAAAAACGCAAAAGAGGGCGTTTATCGCATGCGCAGCGCGCCGTCGATGCGGATGACCTCGCCGTTGAGATAGCCTGCTTCGGTGATAAACCCTGCAAGCTGGCCGTATTCTGCCGGATCGCCCAAGCGTGCCGGGTTGGGCACATCTGCGGCAAGCTGCTGCTGCACCTCTTCGGGTAGACCGGCCAGCATTGGCGTCATGAAGATCCCCGGGGCGATGGTCATCACCCGAATGCCACTGGAGGCCAGATCCCGCGCCATTGGTAGGCACATGCCAACGACACCACCCTTGGAGGCGGCATAGGCGGCCTGGCCTTTCTGGCCGTCAAAGGCGGCGATTGAGGCGGTATTGATGATCACACCGCGGGCACCATCCGGTTCGGGCGCATTCTTGGCGATTTCAATGGCCGCGAGGCGGGAGACGTTGAAGGTGCCGACCAGATTGATGTCGATGGTACGCTGATAGGCGTCCAGGGGATGAGCTCCGTCACGGCCGATGGTCTTGATGCCATAGGCAATGCCGGCACAGTTCACACAGGCAGAGATCCGCCCCATTTTTTCCGCAGCAAAGGTCAGCGCGGCGGCAACCGAAGCCTCGTCGGTGACATCGGTCTGTACAAAATGCCCGCCGATCTCCTGTGCCACCTTGGCCCCGCGGTCCGCATCACGGTCCAGCAGCGTGACTTGAGCGCCGCTTGCGGCAAAGTGGCGTGCCGTGGCTTCGCCCAGGCCAGAGGCACCTCCGGTGATGATGGCGCAGGTCTGTGCAAGTTTCATGTTCGAAAATCCTCCGGGTATCTGAACGTTTGTTCAATAAACACCAGGCCGGAGGGGCTGTCCAGCGCTACGTGGCGCTCATCATTTTGGCGTCCCATCTGGCCAGTGGGGCAAAACACCGACGCAGAGGCGCGTGATAGAGCCAGGTGCCACCAAGTTGGACCAGTCTGGCACCGGTCCCGAGTTTGAAGCGGGCCAGGCCGGGGGCGTCTTCCGTATTGATGAGGCCAAGATCCAATTGACGGCAGCCTGTATTGGCAAGCCAGGTTATTGCCTCCCAGATCAACAGGTTATGGGCCGAAAGCGCCTTGCCGCGCGCGGTGGCATGGGAGATGTGATAGCTGGCCGCTTGGCCATGGCGCAGGATTAACACCCCGGCAATGGCTTGCTTGCCCTCAAAGGCCTGAAACAGCTTTGCCTGCCCTTTGTTTTGCTGCGCATAGGCCAGTGTCAGGGCGATGGGCCAGCTGCGATAGCCCCGCTGACGCTGTTGTCTCTGGTCTGCGCTCAGGAGCCAGTGGCTGGGGGCACTTGGCATGGTCTGTCGCGTTATCCGCAGCGTGTGCGTCTTGGCCTGAGCCTGGGCACGGGTTAACCGGTTGCGCCACTTCTGATGCAGGGCGGCGCGGCGCCGGTCGTGACAGGCGTCCAAATCCAACAGCGCCACATGGGCTGGGCCGATCAGGGGCAGCGCACCGAGGCGGGCCAGAGCAGGACGGGGTTGATTGGGAGAGAGGATGATTGGGGTCCGGGCAAGACCGGCGTCGCAGAGGGCCTCGAGCAGCAATCGCGGCTGCGCGATGGAACTGCGGTTCACCATGGCAAGGGGCAACCTGCCCAAGAACCGTCGATGGGTGACGAGGGTCTGATCCAGGTCGGGCAAAATCAGAGGGCTTTGGCCTGTGGCGGCCAAGGCACGTTGAAATTCAGGACTTTGTGCCAGGCTAGGGTCGCTCAGCCTTGGGCTGGCAGCGCCAACCGGCTGATGCGCCTGTGCAGGCAAAACAAGAGGGGCTGAGGGGCGGGTATCCAGCATGGGGTCATTTACCAATCAGAAACCTAAATCATGGTTAATGAGTTCATGAAAACGCAAAAGAAAAAGCCAGTTTTGGGTCGCGTGGCCCCCGCCCCCCGCATGACATTGTCCGCAGCTTTTGTCCTGGCAACCGCTTTGTCGGCCCCGGTTTTTCTTGTCCTGAGCCTTCTGGACTGGCTGGTTTTGTGAGGCTCTGCCTCACACTCCAGGACATTTTTAGGCCAAATGAAGAGAGAACTTGCGTTCTTAGGTTTTCATTTGGCCAAAAATATCCTGGGGGTGAGCGCCTTGGCGTGAGGGGGCAACGCCCCTTTGCTTGCAAAGAAAGCCCCGCCAATGATGACAGGGCTTCCAGCTTTGAAAGAGGAGAAAAGGCTCCTGGCTTGGGATCTTAAGCTTGGCTACGCTTAGCTGGTAAGCTGGATCAGAGCGTGGCGCTTCTTGCCCGCTGAAAGCTTGGTAGGGCGTGACAATTCTGTGGCTCCAATGAACGGAAATTCCTTTTTGACAGGTCGATCATTGATCAGTGCTCCGTTTTCGGAAATCAACCGCTTGGCGTCTTTGCCCGTTTTTGCAAGTTTGGCCTCCACAAACAGGGACGCCGCAGAGCAGTACATTTCCTCCGGGTCGGCCTCTGGTGCATCAAGCATCTTTCCGGGCATCAAATTCAGGTCAGAGGCCTGGAGCGTGAAGGTCGGCAAGTCGCCGCCAATGCCACCCTTCTCAAAGACCTCTCGTGCGGTGGCTTCGGCGGTTGCCGCGGCCTCGGCCCCGTGCAGCAGCTTTGTTACCTCATTTGCGAGGGTAATCTTGGCGTCGTTGATCTCGGACCCGGCCAGGGCGCCCAAACGCTCGCATTCGTCGACCGGCAGCTCTGTATAGAGCTTGAGGAAGCGGCCAACGTCGGCATCGGTTGTGTTGCGCCAGAACTGCCAGAACTCATAAGGCGAGCGCATTTCGGGATTGAGCCAGACGGCCCCATCCTGGGATTTGCCCATTTTCTTGCCATCCGAAGTGGTCAGCAATGGCGAGGTGAGGCCATAGATCGAATTGTCCAGCACCCGGCGGGTCAGGTCGATACCGTTGACAATATTGCCCCATTGATCGGATCCACCCATTTGCAGAACGCAGCCATAGCGCCGGTTCAGCTCAAGGAAGTCATAGGCCTGCAGGATCATATAGTTGAATTCAAGGAAGCTGAGGCTTTGCTCGCGGTCCAGGCGGGATTTGACGCTTTCAAAAGCCAGCATCCGGTTGACCGAGAAATGGCGGCCGATATCGCGCAGGAACTCCAGGTAGTTGAGGCCGTCCAGCCATTCGGCATTGTTCAGCATCAAGGCCTTGTTGGGGGCATCGCTATCGTAGTCGATATAGGCGGAAAACACCTTTTTGATACCGGCGATATTGTCGTCGATCTGGGCTTCGGTCAGCAGCGGGCGTTCATCGGCGCGAAAGGAGGGGTCGCCCACCTTGGTGGTGCCCCCGCCCATCAGGGTGATTGGCTGATGGCCAGTCTTCTGGAACCAGCGCAGCATCATGATCTGAATGAGCGAGCCAACGTGCAGCGATTTTGCAGTGGCATCAAAGCCGATATAGGCGGGTTTCACCCCCTGCATCAGGGCCTCATCAAGGCCTTGATAATCGGTGCAATCAGCAAGGAACCCGCGTTCCATCATGACAGCGACGAAGTCCGATTTGGGGTGATAGGTCATAACATGCCTCGGCTTATGGTTTGCGCCGTGCTGTATAAGGGGCAAAGCACTCACATGGAACCTGTTTTCCCGAACTAATTACCGCTCTATGATATCCGGTAGCGGCTCGCTACGGTAAGGGGCTGAAAACCGGGGCGATGAACGCGGACCCCGGAGCAGGAAATTGGCAAGAAGAGATGGGGCAAAGGATGAGCAGAGCGATTGCAAAAACAGGTGTGTTGCGCGCTTTGGGAGCGATGAGCGGTACCTCATTGGACGGGGTCGATGCGGCTGTGATCGAAACGGATGGTCATCACATCGCGGGGTTTGGCCCCAGCCGGTATTCTGCCTATGACGACAGCGCGCGCAGCCAATTGCGCGCGGCCTTGGGCCAGTGGCATGGGGCAGAGGTCGAGGTAGCAACCCAGGTGGTTGAAGCGGCGCATCTCAAAGCCTTGCAAGAGTTTGACGCGGTGGATCTGGTTGGGTTTCACGGCCAGACACTGGCGCATGCGCCCCGATTGCAGGGGACATTGCAGGTGGGCGATGGGGCGGCCCTGTCAGAGGCGCTGGGGCGGCCTGTGGTTTGGGATTTTCGCTCTGATGATGTGGCGATGGGGGGCGAAGGTGCACCGCTGGCACCGTTTTTCCATTTCGCCTGTGCAAAATACATCCAGGCCAGCGAACCGCTTTGTTTTCTCAACCTTGGCGGGGTGGGCAATCTGACCTATGTGGATCCCAGTTTCGAAACCCCAGAGGAGGCGGGGGCACTGCTGGCCTTTGACACCGGCCCGGCCAATGCGCCCCTGAATGATCTGATGCAGGCGCGGTTGGGTCAGCCCTTTGACGAAGGGGGGCGCATCGCCAGCTCCGGCCGGGTGGAAACTGGCGCGTTGGAGTTATTTCTGGCGGAACCCTATTTTGCCAAGATGCCACCCAAATCTTTGGATCGGAACGATTTTTCTGAAATGATCGATCTGGTAAGCGAACTGAGCGATGCGGATGCCATGGCGACGCTGACCGCCATGTGTGCAGCCTCTGTGGCGCAGGGGATGCAGCATTGCCCAACGCCGCCAGGTCAGGTTCTGGTGACGGGTGGTGGGCGTCACAATCCGGTTCTGATGGAGATGCTGCGGGTCTCGCTGGACTGTCCTATCCAGCCGGTTGAGGCGGTGGGGCTTGATGGCGATATGCTGGAGGCGCAGGCCTTTGGCTATCTGGCGGTGCGGGTGGCGCGTGGCCTGCCGACTTCCTGTCCTGGCACCACGGGGGTGCGGGCCTGTGTCGGTGGCGGGATTGTGAGCGTTCCTGATGGCGAGTGACCTTTCGGCACCCTGGAGGCCAAAGCCGCAGATAAGGGTTAAGGCCTTGGGGCTGCATTGGCGTCAGGGCCGGTTATTGGCGGCGGAGGTTTATGGAGATTCGGGAAACCTCAAAGGGGTGCGTCCCCTGGGCGGAGGGGTTGATTTTGGGGAAACCTGGCAGCAGGCGCTGCGGCGTGAGTTCCGCGAGGAGCTGGAGGTTGATATCGAGATCGAAGGTGCCCCCCAGGTGTTGGAAAATATCTATCAGCACGAAGGCGCGCTAGGGCATGAGGTGATTTTTGCCGCGCAGGTCGCCTTTCCTGAAGGTGCCTTTGACGGGCAGGAGGAAATCCTTTTCCATGAGGACAATGGACAGCTTTGTCGGGCGCGTTGGTTTGATCTGGATCTGTTGCACAGGGATGGAACCGCGCTATTCCCGGACGGTTTGAGCGCCTGTTTGCTGAGGAAATGATCTTATCCGGAATGGCTCCCGCCGACTGTGTTTGATTTAATAAATCATCCCCATCCGGTGGACCAAGCGCCGCGCGCGCCCTTTGGGCAGAGCCCAAAGCGAAACCGCCAGTGCTCTGTATGAAAGTGGAATGCCAAGTGTGGTTGGAATATTTATGCAAAATTAATGGGTTGCGAGAAGGGTCGCATCGGATCCATTCGCATTTTGGGAGGCTGAAATCCAGTACATTTCGGAGTAGGGAAGACCAGGCGCTGAAGCCAGGCAAACCAATTGGTCTAGTCGCGGCAGCAAAGGCTGTCCTGCCTGATCCTATCTCAGATGTGACAAGGTTACCGCATCGGCTATGGGAGTTTCCACAAGCTGATCGGTGACATCCTTGGTTCCTGTATGGGTTGCTAGGCCTTTCCTGAGCTGGCCGAGTCGGATTTCGGAAACTGTCGTTTGGTGGAAACGGTCAGGACGGGGTTTCTGCTCTCCCCGGATGGTAACGCCAGGATCAATGGGAAGAGCCAGGCCGCTTTGGCAGATTTTGCTCAGCTCATATCCGCGGAATGTCGAACCCGGGCTCAGCCAGCTCAAAGCCCTCAAATTGAAATCCAGGCGAGACAGTGCAGCTGACCAGGGTGTAGTCGCCGGTGCTGCGGGCGGCCTGCCAGTGGTCTTTGGGCACGATGATCTGCGGCTCTCCCGCCGTCAGATCGGGGGTCAGCAAATGATCCTTTGCCGGGCCAGCCGCGGTTTCAGCAAGAGACAAGATCAGCGGTGCGCCTGCGTGGAACAGCCAGATCTCGGTGGCATCGACCCGGTGCCAATGGCTGGTTTCATCTGCTCCCAGCAGAAAGTAGATGCAGGTGCCGCTGGCGCGGCCTTCGTTTTCTGCGATCCAGGTCTGGCGATACCAACCGCCCTCGGGGTGGCGGGAAAGTTGCAGTTTTGTGATGATTTCTTCTACTGTCATCGCTGACCTCACCTTCTCTCTGGTATTCTTGTATTTGCGCCATATCTTTGGGGCATGACAGTGCAAGTCCCCTTTGACAATACATTTGCCCAATTGGGCCCGGGTTTCTACCGCAAACAGATGCCGGAACCGGTTGTGGCACCGCAGCTTGTGGCTTTTAATCAGGATCTGGCACGGCTGTTGCAGGTCGCCCCCGCAGAGGTGTCGGAAATGGCCGAGGTTTTTGCCGGCAACCGGATGCTCGAGGGCGCTGAACCTCTGGCGCAGACCTATGCCGGGCATCAGTTCGGCACCTTCAATCCGCAACTGGGCGATGGCCGGGCGCTGCTTCTGGGAGAGGTCCTGGGCCAGGATGGTCGGCGCTATGATATCCAGCTCAAGGGCTCGGGGCGCACGCCCTTTTCGCGTCAGGGCGATGGTCGGGCCTGGTTGGGGCCGGTGCTGCGGGAATATGTGATCTCTGAGGCCATGCATGCCTTGGGCGTGCCGACAACCCGGGCCTTGGCGGCGGTGACCACAGGAGAAACCGTCTGGCGCGAAGGCGGCATGCCGGGCGCGGTGCTGACGCGGGTGGCAGCCAGTCATCTGCGGGTGGGCACATTTCAGCTGTTTGCGGCGCATGGCCGAACCGCTGAGCTGAAACAGCTGACCGATTATGCCATCGCCCGTCACTACCCCCAGGCAGAGGGGCCTCTGGGGCTGTTGCGTTCGGTGCGTGATGCGCAGGTCGGGCTGATTGCGGCCTGGATGTCTGTTGGCTTTATCCACGGGGTGATGAACACCGACAACTGCAGCATTTCCGGAGAGACCATCGATTATGGCCCCTGCGCCTTTATGGATACTTACCGCGCTGAACAGGTGTTTTCTTCCATTGATCGGACCGGGCGCTATGCCTATGCCAATCAGCCCAGTATTGCAGTCTGGAACTTGGCCCAGTTGGCCACTGCGCTGATCCAGCAGTTGGACGACCCGCAAGAGGCGGTGGAGGAGGCAACCGCGATCATTCACGCCATGCCTTCCTTGATTGAAGCGGAGTGGCTGCGCCTGTTCCGGCGCAAACTTGGTCTGTTGTCGATGGAAAGCGGGGATCTGGATCTTGTCTCGGACCTGCTGCAGCTGATGGCAGAGGGTCAGGCCGATTTCACCAATACCTTTTGCGCCCTGAGCGAAGGACGTGCTGCAGGGGAATTCCAGGATCCGGCGGCGTTTCAGAGCTGGCAGCAGCGCTGGATGCAAAGGCGGGCAGAGGAACCCGACCCGGAAGCCGTGATGCGGGCCAGCAACCCTGTCTATATCCCTCGCAATCACCGGATCGAAGAGATGATCGCCGCGGCGGTTTCAGGGGACTTTACGATGTTTCATCGTTTGAACACGGTCCTGGCCAGCCCCTATCTGCGCCAGCCGGATCAGGATGATCTGCTGCGCCCGCCGATGCCGGATGAAGTGGTAAAGGCAACCTTCTGCGGAACGTAGCTTTTGGGCCTCAGCGCGCAGGCTCTCCCGCCCGTCGTCGCGTTTTTGATAAACTCTCCTCCCGTTGGGGGTGGCGCCGTGCCGATTGGCACGGCGCCACCCCCAACTGCTCCTGCTGCATCTTGAGGCAATTGGAGTGCGGGGGAGCACATGGTTCCTTGTGGACCCGTTTGAGGTGTTTGGGATCCGTCCTAGCATTGGGTGCGACCAAGGAGTTTTGGTATTGCGCCAAGTTGCGGCACGGCCCGAATACCCGCATGATAGTGGGGAACGGGGAGTTTTATGACAAATCCGGTACTTCGGCTGGCCAGCTACAATATTCAGAAATGTGTCGGGCTGGACTTGCGGCGGCAACCCCGTCGTATTCTTCAGGTGCTGGAGCAGGTCGGGGCCCAGATCGTTGTGCTGCAAGAGGCCGACAAACGCATGCCACCGCGCCCTGCTGCGCTGCCCCATTTTGTTCTTAATGAGGCAGGATGGCAGGCGGCTAATCTAGGCGGTGCCGGATCTCTGGGCTGGCATGGTAATGCCATCTTATGGAAAGGCCGGGGAGTCGCGCTGATCGATCATGGGCATCTGGCTTTGCCAGGATTGGAGCCCCGCGGCGCTGTCTGGGCCTGCTTTGGAACCCCAATCGGGACCCTGCGAGTGGTGGGGGCGCATCTGGGGCTCACAGGGGGGGCACGGCGCGAACAGGTGCAGCGGTTGGCGCAAAGGACCCAAGATTGGTTGGATATGCCGATGATCTGGGCTGGAGATTTCAACGATTGGGCGCGTCAGCCCAGCTTTTGTGCCCTGGCACCAAATATGACATTCCTACCGCCAAAACCCAGCTTTCCGGCGATCAGGCCTCTGGCACCGTTGGATCGTATCGCCTTGAGTGCGGGGCTGAAATCGGTGAGGTCTGGCGTGCATATGGCGCAGCCGGCCCATATCGCTTCGGATCACCTGCCGATCTGGGCGGATCTTCAGGCAAATTAGGGGCCGGGTACCCCTGGGGATCCAGCGACAGCACCACTCTCAGGCAATCTGGGTGAAATCCGAACCTAAAAAATGGGCGCCCCGCTGATGCAGGACGCCCGAAATTCGAAATATCACTAGGAATATAACCTTGGTCTAGCGGGCCTGGCGACGTTGGCCGCCGCCTGCTGCGCCACCGGGTTTGCCGCCGGAACGGGCCCCGCCGCCACCGCCACCTTGGGACTGGCCGCGACCACCGCTGCCGCCACGACCACCGCCGCCGCCGCGACGTCGGTTGCCGCCACCGCCACCGGGCTTGCCGCCGGGGCGCCCCCCGCGCGCGGGGCTGGCCCCTGGGATTGGCTCCCAGGGGCTGCCGGAGGCAGTGGGAATGGTGATTTTCATCACCTTTTGAATTGCCTTCAGCTCATCCATCTCATCCGGGGCACAAAAGGCCACGGCTTGACCGTCCTTGCCGGCACGCGCGGTTCGGCCAATGCGGTGCACATAGGCGTCTGCCACGTTGGGCAGCTCGTAGTTGTAGACGTATTTGACGTCCGGAATGTCCAGACCACGGGCCGCCACATCGGTGGCAACCAGAACCTTGACCTGACCGGATTTGAAGGCGGCCAGGGCGCGTTCGCGCTGGCCCTGGCTTTTGTTGCCGTGAATGGCTGCTGCGGCAAAGCCGGATTTCTCCAGCACTTTCATCAGCTTTTCCATGCCGTGTTTGGTGCGACCAAAGACCAGCGTGCGCTCATCCTTGTGCTCAGCCAACAGTTCTTTCAGCAGGCTCAGCTTTTCGGCCTTGGCGATGAAATGCACCGACTGGGTCACTTTGGCGGCGGGTTTGCCGGGAGGGGTGACTTCGATGCGCACCGGGCGCTGCAGATAAGAATTGGCGATCTCGTTCATCTGTTTGGGCATGGTGGCCGAAAACAGCATGGTCTGACGCTCGGTGGGCAGCAGCGACGAGATCTTGCGCAGGGCGTGGATGAAGCCGAGATCCAGCATCTGGTCTGCTTCGTCCAGAACCAGGAAATCACAGGAACCCAGATCCAGCGCCTTGCGGTCCAGAATGTCGATCAGGCGGCCTGGGGTGGCGACCAGAATGTCGGTGCCGCGCGAGATCCGCTGGATCTGCGGGTTGATGGAGACACCGCCCACCACCAGGCCAATTTTCATCGGTGTGCCTTCGGTGAGGTCTTTCAGCGTGGCCGCAATCTGATTGGCCAGCTCGCGGGTGGGGGCCAGCACCAGGCCACGCACGGTATGGGCGGCAGGCTTGCGGCCATAGTCCAGCATGCGGGCAATCAGCGGCACACCAAAGGCAGCGGTCTTGCCGGTGCCGGTCTGCGCCAGACCCAGCACATCTTCGCCGTTCAGCGCATGGGGAATGGCGCGGGCCTGGATCGGGGTTGGATCTTTCAGACCCATGTCGGCCAGACGGGCGAGAACCAGATCGGGCAGGCCCATTGTCGAAAATTCAGTCACGTATCGTCCTTTCGCGGCTCTGCGAAACGCGCAAAAGCCGTGTGTGCCAGACGCGCATGCGCTGGCTTTTGGTGGGGCAAAGCCCTCAAACGGGAGCTGGCGACTGCCAGACCGCTGGGTTTTGCAAGTGCCCCACGCGTGATTTTGGGAACCTTGGCATTTCACTAGACGCCGGGGGTGTCGCGCGGATTTGGCGCGTCCGGGCTGTCTCTGCTCACGCGGCAGGGAAAGATGCCTGGGGCTCACATGGCGTCATCTGTGGATAAAGTCAATGAAGACTTCTTGTGGAAAACCGGTTTTCGTCGCCGCAATGTTTGATTAAACAGGGAGGCCAGACAAGTGGACGGGAACGCAGAACGTGAAAACGATTATCGCTCGATGTGAGGCCAAGGGCCTGCGGATGACCGGACAGCGTCGGGTGATTGCCCGTGCCTTGCAGGAGAGTGCGGATCATCCGGATGTCGAAGAGCTTTATGCGCGCGCCAGTGGTCTGGACGCGGGGATTTCGCTGGCCACGGTGTATCGCACCGTCAAGCTGTTCGAAGAGGCAGGTATTCTGGACCGTCTGGAATTCGGCGATGGCCGGGCCCGATATGAAGATGCGGACCGGGAACACCACGACCATCTGATCGACATCAACACCGGCGAGGTGATCGAATTCTGTGACCCCGAAATCGAGGCTTTGCAGGAAAAGATCGCCGCCAAGCTGGGCTACCAGCTCAAAGGTCACAAGCTGGAGCTGTATGGCGTGCCTTTGAACAAGGTGACCCCCGCCAAAGAGAGCTGAGCGCAGGATTGTGCCCTCGGCGATCAGGTTGAGCGGATCAGAACCTTGCTGGAGTTCACCACAGAGGCAATGCGCTGATAATGCAGCGCCGCCTGCCGATTGCCGCGCAAAAGATAGGTCTCAGTTTCCTGCAAGATCCGCCGGGCCTGGGCCGCGGCCTGGGGCAGGGCCTCGCGGCGAATGGCGACGACCGTCTTGCCAGCAACCTGGATCTTGGCGGCGGAGGGGTCCACATAGGCGCGGGCCAGTCGCTTCAGCTCCACGGCGGTGCGGCGCATGGATTTCTGGGCGTCCGCTTGCAGCCTCTGTCCTTTCAGATCCTGGGCGGCTTGCTCATAGACACGGCGGAAGCAATCGATCTGGTAGGTGGCATCAACATTCGCACATTGATCAAATCCGCCCTCCATTCTTTGGGTGATTTCCGCGATTTCCGCATCGGAGAAACCGGCAAGTGTGGGGGCACTGTGCCCAAACAAAAACAACACCGCCAAGCCAAACATGCTGAATACAGGAGCCAAGTAATGAAGGAGAGGCTTTCGCGGTGACGAAGGGCTGGCTGTCTGTTGTCTGGCTGCCTGTTGTTGGGCGGTTGTTGAGGGCCGAAAAAGGTCAGGTGAATACATGTCAAAATCCAACGTGTTAAAGAAACCAATTCAACTATAGCACATGCGATAGCGGGCCAGCGCAAGGGTTTTGCTAGGGCAGGGCTGCCGTCAGAGCTGCCGCCGCTCCGCCCGGTGCTGCTGCGGGCCAGGCAATGGCAGGCCTCTGTGCATCACATTCTGTGATCATTAACGTAACAACTTGTGGCTTTTGGTGTCGCAAAGAGACTTGCGATAACCCCACCCCAAGCGCATGCACGACAGCAGATGCCCTGTCCGTTCCTTGAACGGCTGGCATTGTTTTCAGGAGGCGCGCGCATGAACAATCTCAATGGAATTCTGCTGGTCATCGCATCGATGGCGGCTTTTACCTTGGAAGACATGTTCATCAAACGCCTGTCCGGGGAAATCCCTGTCGGGCAGATCCTGATCATGTTGGGCATTGGCTCCGGGTCTGTCTTTGCCGCCGTTGCACTTTACAAGCGTGAGAATCTCTTTGCGTCTGCGGCCTGGCGGGGCGCAGCACTGATGCGCAGTGTCTCTGAAGCACTGGGGGCCATGGCCTTTGCCACCGCCTTGTCTTTGGTGGACATCTCCACTGTGGCTGCGGTTTTTCAGGCGCTGCCCCTGGTCATTACCATGGGCGCGGCCCTGTTTCTGGGCGAACAGGTGGGCTGGCGTCGCTGGAGTGCGATATGCGTCGGCTTTTGTGGCGTGTTGTTGATCGTGCGGCCTGGGCTTGAGGGATTCGATCCTTCGGTGGTGCTGGTGCTTATTGCAGTACTGGCAATTGCAGCGCGGGATCTGTTGACCCGGCTGGTTGACACCACGGTGTCGTCTACCGTGGTCAGCTTTCAGGCCTTTGCCTCGCTGCTGGTGGCCGGAGGCGCGCTGTTGCTGATCACCGGTTCCGAACCGCAGGCCATTGACGCCCGTCAAAGCGGCATGATGCTGGGCGGAATTCTTTTTGGGGTGCTTGGCTATTATGCCATCGTGGTGGCGACCCGGATCGGCGATGCCTCCGCAATCACCCCGTTTCGCTACAGCCGGTTGTTGTTCTCGATCCTGGTGGGGGTTTTGGTCTTTGGAGAGCGCCCCGATGCGCTGACCCTGGCCGGGGCCGCGCTGATCATTGCCTCGGGTCTTTACACCTTTGTCCGTGAGCGTCGCCTGGTGCGGCAGGCCGCTCAGCAGGCGCGTGAGAGCGAAGGCGCGGCAGCTGCGGCATGTTGACCTAACCCAAGCCCTCTGGAAAATCGTCATCGATACCGTTGGCGCAAACATCGCGCTGTTAGCCCTAACTCCGCAAGAATGGGGGTGTTAGCGATAACGAAACCTGTTTACATTTCCCGCGCGGCTGCTATGACGCTGGCATCTTTTGCATCAGTCAGGGACCGCCCATATGAGCACGATTATCGATATTCACGCCCGCGAAATTCTCGACAGCCGGGGCAACCCGACGGTTGAGGTCGACGTGATCCTCGAAGACGGCACCATGGGCCGCGCCGCTGTGCCCTCGGGGGCCTCGACCGGTGCCTATGAAGCGGTCGAGCGCCGCGATGGCGACAAAAGTCGCTATCTGGGCAAAGGCGTGCTGGAAGCCGTAGCCGCCGTCAATGGTGAGATCGCCGAAGAGCTGGTTGGCTTTGACGCCACTGAACAGGTTGCCATCGACGGCGCCATGATCGAACTGGATGGAACCGAAAACAAAGGCCGCCTGGGGGCCAATGCCATCCTGGGTGTATCGATGGCGGTGGCCAAGGCGGCAGCTGATTTCACCACGCAACCGCTGTTTCGCTATGTTGGCGGCACCTCGGCGCGGGTTCTGCCGGTGCCGATGATGAATATCATCAATGGGGGTGAGCACGCTGACAACCCCATCGATATTCAGGAATTCATGATCATGCCGGTGGCTGCGGACAATATCCGCGACGCCGTGCGCATGGGGGCCGAGGTGTTCCACACCCTGAAGAAAGAGCTGTCTGCTGCAGGCCTGTCTACCGGTATCGGTGATGAAGGTGGCTTTGCTCCAAATATTGCCTCCACCCGCGAAGCCCTTGATTTTGTTTTGAAATCCATCGAAAAAGCAGGCTACCGCCCCGGCGAGGAAATCTATCTGGCGCTGGATTGCGCGGCGACCGAATACTACAAGGACGGCAAATATGTTCTGTCCGGCGAGGGCAAGACCCTGAGCTCTGACGAGAACGTGGCCTATCTTTCGGCACTGGTAAATGACTATCCGATCATCTCCATCGAAGACGGTATGGGCGAAGACGATTGGGACGGCTGGAAGGCCCTGACCGACGCGCTTGGCAACAAGGTGCAGCTGGTGGGCGACGATCTCTTTGTTACCAATCCAGCCCGCCTGGCCACCGGCATCGAGCGCGGCAGCGCCAATTCCATGCTCGTCAAGGTGAACCAGATCGGTACTCTGACAGAGACCCTGCGGGCTGTCGACATGGCCCATCGCGCTGGCTTTACCAATGTGATGTCGCATCGCTCTGGTGAGACCGAGGATGCAACCATCGCCGATCTGGCGGTTGCCACCAACTGTGGCCAGATCAAAACCGGCTCGCTGGCGCGCTCTGACCGGTTGGCAAAATACAACCAGTTGATCCGCATCGAGGAAGTTCTGGGCGAGGTTGCCGAATATGCAGGGCGTTCGATCCTGAAGGGCTGAGCCCTGTATTTGGGAATATCTTCGAAAATACAAAGGGCTCCGGTTTCCGGGGCCCTCTTTTTTGCCCAATGAGGACAACATGCAGGAACCCACAGTCAAAAACGGATTTCAGGCGGATCACGCCGCGCTGATGGCTGCGTCGTTCCTGTCACTGCTTTCGCGTCCCTTGCTGGCGGCCCCCATTGCAGAGGTCCCCACTGCAGAGGCCCTGTATCATGCGCCGTTCCCCATATTGTCGCATGATGGTGCGGCGGACCCGGTATTGACCTATGGCAATCTGGCAGCCCAGGCGCTGTGGGAGCTACCCTGGGATCAGCTTACGGCTCTGCCCTCGCGGCTGACAGCAGAGCCTGCCCATCGCGCGCAGCGCGACGCAATGTTTGCCGAGATGCGCGCCAAGGGCTTTATCGAGAACTATGCCGGGGTTCGGATCAGCGCCACAGGGCGGCGGTTTGAGATCCGAAATGCAGTGATCTGGCCCTTGAAGGGGGCGGATGGTCTGCAGCGAGGTGAGGCGGCAACCTTTCAGGACTGGCAGTTTTTGTAACGATTGGTCCCTAGTCTTGCATAGGGGCGAAGGCCAGATAGAGTGTCCTCATGATTTGATCAAATTGTGAGGTGATATGCGTATTCTTGAGGCAACGGTGAATGACGCGGGTTCGGTTGCGCAGATGGTGGCTGAACTCTTGACTGAGCTGGGGGGCGCAGAAGTGGTCGCTGCCGGGCCTCTGGAAGAACTCGCGGCAGAGCTTTTGGCGCGACAGGATGTGACAGGATTGATTGCATATGAGGGGATGGGCCCGGTTGGGCTGATCATGCTCAACCAATGTGCGGCGATCTATGCGGATGGGGTGTTTGGTGAAATCACCGAACTATATGTGCTGCCGGAGTATCGATCGCGGGGCGTGGCCGCGCGTCTGATCACGGCGGCAGAGGCACTGGGGCATACGCGCGGCTGGCGACGTCTGGAGGTTGGCGCACCGTCGCAACCTGCCTGGCAGCGGACATTGGATTTTTACCAGCGCAGCGGCTTTCTGGAGACCGGGCCGAGGTTGCGCAAGCTGTTGTAACGGGTTGAACCTGTAAAGTTACAGAAGCTTGGTCATCAGCATGTAGGACTCGCGGGGCTGAAAGCGGGTTCGCTGGTAGAGCCGCTGGGCGCTTTCGTTCTGGCGGTCGACCTCCAGATGCAGCGCCTTGATACCAGCCTGGCCCAGGGTTTTGGGCAATTCAATGAGAACTTCGGTGGCAAGGCCACGACCACGTACAGCCGGGCGAATGAAGATCTCGTCGACAAAGCCGTCCATGCCGCCAAATTCCACCGACCAGCCAAAGGTCACCACCACATAGCCGATAGGCGCGCGGGTAGGGCCGATTATATAGACCGCCCCGTATGGGATGCCATCCAGCAGCGGTTCAATCCCGGCGCGTCGGCTGTCGTCGCTGCTGTCGAGCCCTTCTTCGGCATGGAACGCCTCTACCATGGGCAAGAGCTTGTCCAGATGTTCCGGGCGGGCGAGATGCAGGGCGGCGCTCATGTGTTTTCCTCTGTTGACAAGTGCTTGAGAGCCTGGGCTTCGACCTTTTGCACCCATTCGGACTTGCAGTCACCATAGCCTTGCATGTCGCCTGGGTATAGGGCTGCGCATTTGCCTTTGATGGCGGCATAGCCCGCGCGCAGGGGCGCATTGGCGCGCAGGGCATCGCGAAAGGCAAGGTGGCGGGTGATCTCGTCGGAGCCCTGTACATAGCAGTGGGCTTGTACCAGCCGCTTGCCAGTCTCCGGATCGTCACGGCGACAGTAGCGCCGCCCGGGCAGGCCGAATTCACCCAACCATTCAAAGCCTAAGGCCTCGATCAGGAGACGGGCGGCATCCATGGCTGTTTCGCTCTCGAACACAGGGATCAAATCGAGGATCGGCTTGGCCGGCAGGCCAGGCACTGAGGTGGAGCCGATGTGATGGACCTGTACCAGCCCCTTGATGCCGCTGTCGCGCCACCGATCGGCCTCACCCTGGGCCTGGGCGGGCCATCCGGGATCGGGGGCGGTGATCAGGCTCATAGGCGGGCCAGTCTTTTGGTGATCAAGTCAAAGAAACCATCGGCGTCGAGATCGCCGATGAAGAGCGCATTGGCAGGGCGGTCTGTCACCCCCCACCAATCGGCGACGGTCATGCCGAGGGTCAGATCCGATTGGGTTTCGACCTCGACATTGATGTGGCGTCCCGAAAAGAGCTCGGGCTGAATCAGATAGGCGATAACGCAGGGATCATGCAGCGGGCCACCTTCTGAGCCGTATTTCTCAATGTCGAACCGCTCAAAGAAGTCCAGCATGTCGGCGGTGAAGTCACCAACGCGGCTGTTCAGTGCGCGAATGGCCGCGATGCGGGGGGGCGTGGTTAGTGCTTTGTGGGTGACATCCAGCGGCATCATTGTGATAGGTGTGCCGGATTTGAGCACGATATCAGCGGCTTCCGGGTCGACGTAGATGTTGAATTCTGCAGCCGGAGTGATGTTTCCGACCTCGAAATAGGCCCCACCCATCAGGATGATTTCCTGCACCCGGTCAATGATGTCGGGCGCGCGCTGAAAGGCCTCGCCAATATTGCTGAGCGGTCCAAGCGGGCAGAGGGTGACGCTGCCGGCCGGTTCGGCGCGCAGGGTCTCGATGATGAAGTCGACGCCATTTTGCGACTGCAGCGGCATTGCGGGTTCAAACAGATCTGGCCCGTCCAATCCGGTCTTGCCATGCACATGTTCGGCAGTGACCAATGGGCGTTGCAGGGGGGATGAACGACCCGCAAAGACTTTGGTCTGTGGGCGTGCGGCCACTTCGCAGATCATCCGGGCGTTTGTTTCCGTGCGCGACAGGGGCACATTGCCCGCCACGCAGGTGATGCCCAGCACGTCAATCTCTTGTGGGCTGGCCAGCGCCAGAAGAATGGCGACAGCATCGTCCTGGCCGGGGTCGGTATCAATGATGATTTTGCGGGCCGTCATGGCAAATATCCTGTTGGCAAAAAGAGAAAAACGGGAATCCGCGCGGAAACATGTTCAGGCGGATTTCCGATAAGGGTTTGGGATATAACTATTTATCGAAAGGTGAAAGGCCTGTCAGTCGGGGGTTCGTTCCTCAACTTTGACCGCATCCCAAAGCGCATCCATTTCAGCCAGATCGCTGTCTTGTGGTGTTTTGCCACGATCCGCCAGCTTTTGCTCAACGCCTTCAAAGCGGCGGATGAATTTGGCATTGGCACGGCGTAGGGCCGCCTCGGGCTCAAGCCCCAGATGACGACCCAGGTTGGCCATCACAAACATCAGATCGCCAAATTCTTCTTCGATCTTGTCGGGGCTGAGGTGATCGCGTGCCTCAACCAGTTCGGCGCTTTCTTCCTGGATCTTGTCAATCACATGGCTGGCGTCGGGCCAGTCAAAGCCGACACGCGCGGCTCGTTTTTGCAATTTGTAGGCCCGCAGCAGGGCAGGTAGGCCCACGGCAACCCCGTCCAGTGTGCCGCTTTCGGATTTGCCCGCACGTTCCGCGGCCTTGATCGCTTCCCAATCGGCCGTCTGTTGCTCAGCGGATTTTTCGCGGCTCTCGTCGCCAAAAACATGGGGGTGGCGCGAGACCATCTTGTTGGACATGGTGGTGACCACATCCTGAAAGGTGAAATGCCCGGCTTCGGTCGCCATCTGGGCATGAAAGACCGACTGGAACAACAAATCCCCCAGCTCTCCCTTCAGCTCATCCCAGGCGTTACGTTCGATTGCGTCGGCAACTTCGTAAGCTTCTTCAATGGTATATGGGGCGATAGTGGAAAAATCCTGCTCGATATCCCAGGGGCAGCCCTGGTTCGGGTGACGCAGCGCGCGCATGATTTCCAACAGACGCTCAATCCCTGCGCTCTCGTCGCGGATCAACGTCGGGTCATAGGCGGGAGAGGAGGTGTTTTCAGGCATTGCGGCGGCTCTTGTTCCAGTGTCAGATGCATCAATCCCCAACCAGCCGCAGGAGTCCACCCCCATGGCCATCGTGAACCGCATTGCAGATTTTGCCCCGGAGATGAAGATCTGGCGTCAGCATCTGCATCAGATCCCCGAATTGGCGCTGGATCTGCCCAAGACGGCGGCCTATGTGGCAGATCGCTTGCGTGAGATTGGCGTTGATGAGCTGCACGAGGGGATTGCCACCTCGGGTATGGTGGCGATTATCAACGGGCGAGGCAACGCGGCTGGCGCAGGGCCGACAATCGGATTGCGTGCCGATATGGATGCGCTGCCGATCCCTGAGGAAACCGGGGTGGACTATGCCTCGGGCCATGCTGGCAACATGCATGCCTGTGGCCATGACGGCCATACCACTATGTTGCTGGGGGCGGCCAAATACCTGGCCGAGACCCGCAATTTCAAAGGTCGGGTGGCGCTGATCTTTCAGCCCGCCGAAGAGGCCATAGGCGGCGCTCGCATCATGGTCGAGGAAGGCATCATGGAGCGTTTTGGTATTGGTGAGGTCTTCGCCCTGCATAACGCGCCGGGCCTGCCGGCCGGCTCCTTTCTGACCGCGCCGGGGGCCTTGATGGCGGCGGTGGATACCATTCACATTCATATTCAAGGGGTTGGTGGCCATGGGGCGATGCCACATGAGACCCGCGATCCGGTGATGGCGGCCTGTGGCATTGCCCAGGCGATCCAGACCATTGTCAGCCGCAATCATCACACGCAAGAGGATCTGGTGGTCTCGGTCACCCAGATCCATACCGGCACGGTGGACAATGTGATCCCCGATACCGCCTATATCAACGGTACGGTGCGGACCTTTAATCCGGAGGTGCAAAAGATGGTGATGCGGCGCATGGAAGAGATCGTGGCGGGGCAGGCGGCCAGCTATGGCGTCACGGCGACGCTGGACTATGAGGTCGGCTATCCGGCGACCATCAACAATGCCGAAAAATCCCGGTTTGCGGTCGGCGTTGCCGGAGAAATCGCGGGCCCGGAGAATGTCGAAGGGGAGGGCGGTCGCGAGATGGGGGCCGAGGATTTCTCCTATATGCTGGAGGCTCGCCCCGGTGCTTATCTGTTCCTGGGGCAGGGCGACAGTGCCGGGTTGCATCACCCAAAATATGATTTCAATGATGAAATCTCGCCCATTGGGGCCTCGTTCTTTGCCCGATTGGTAGAGCGCGCCCAGCCGCTGGAATGAGCAGAGGTGACAGCGGTGCGGAAACCGGCTAAGTCAGTCCTGGAAATATGATCAAATTATGCCTATCAACAATAGCAGGGAGAGGACCCCGTGCCGTTGGTGGCCACCATCAGGGAGTGAAACCATGGCACTGGAAGACGCAAAGCATTCGATCGACGAAGCCTTCACGCGCGACGATCTCAAAGGGCTCAGCTTTGAGATCACCTTTGGTGGAGCGACTTCGTTTTTGCGGCGCAAATACACCAAGGATCTGACCGGGGTGGATATCGCGGTCACTGGTGTGCCCTTTGATCAGGCCGTGACCAACCGCCCCGGCACCCGTTTGGGTCCGCGCGCCATTCGGGAAGCCTCGACGCTGCAAAGCCCGGATGAACCCTACGGCTGGCCGCATAACCCGCTGAGCACATTGGCGATAGCGGACTATGGCGATATGGCTTTTGATCACGCCAATGTGCCTGCCTTTCCTGCTGCCTTGACCGACCATATCCGCGGCATCCTGGCGCAGGACACGGCTTCGGTTGTGCTGGGCGGTGACCACTATATCAGCTTTCCGATCCTCAAGGCCTATGCGGAGAAATACGGCCCCATCTCGCTGTTGCAGTTTGATGCCCATACCGACACCTGGCCCGACGACAACATGGACCGCATCGATCACGGCACCATGTTTTACAAGGCGGTAAAAATGGGCATTGTGGACCCGGCGACTTCGGTTCAGGTGGGGATCCGGACCACCAATGAGGACACCCTGGGGGTCAACATCATCGACGCGCCGACTGTGCATGAAATCGGGCCGGTAGAGACCGCGCGCCGGATCAAGGAGATCCTTGGCGACAAGCCAACCTATCTGACCTTTGACATCGATGGTCTGGATCCGGCCTATGCGCCGGGCACCGGAACACCCGTCTGGGGCGGGCTCACCTCGGCGCAGGTCTCGCGCATTCTGCGAGAGATTGCCGGCATCAATATCAAAGGTGGGGATGTGGTAGAGGTCTCTCCGCCCTTTGACACCACCGGTGCCACTGCTATAGCTGGCGCCCATGTGGCGATGGAAATCATCTGCCTCTTGGGCTGGAACATACAAGAACGTGGCAAGGCAGAGAATGGCTGACTACAATCAACCGATCAGTGGCAATGATCTGGCCCGGTTTTCCGGGCCCAATACCTTTATGCGGCTGCCGCAGGCAACCTCGCTCGAGGGGCTGGATGTGGCCTTTCTGGGCATTCCGATGGACATCGGCACGTCCTGGCGGTCCGGCACCCGTTTTGGCCCCAAGCAGATCCGCTCCGAAAGCGCGATGCTGCGGCCCTACAATATGGCCACCGGTGCGGCACCCTTTGACAGTCTGAATGCGGGCGATATTGGCGATCTGGCGATCAACACCTTTTCGCTGAAGGAATCGCTGCGCATCATCGAAGACAGCTATCACGCTATCCTGTCGGGCGAAGTGATCCCCATGGCCATGGGCGGTGATCATTCCATCACCCTGCCAATTCTACGTGCCATTGCCTCCAAATACGGTCCTGTGGCGCTGGTGCATGTGGATGCCCATGCGGATGTGAACGACGATATGTTTGGCGAGAAAGAGACCCATGGCACCGTGTTTCGTCGCGCCCATGAAGAAGGTCTGATTGTCGCCGACAAGACCTACCAGATCGGCATTCGCGGCACCGGCTATGGCGCTGATGATTTTACCGAAGCCCAGGGCTGGGGTTTCCAGCATTTCCCCGCACAAGAGCTGTGGGGGCGGTCGCTGCACAATATGGGCGCGGAGATCCGTCGCGATATTGGCAACCGTCCTGTCTATATCTCTTACGATATCGACAGCTTGGATCCGGCCTATGCGCCCGGCACCGGCACGCCCGAAATCGGAGGACTGACCACGCCGCAGGCGCTGGAGCTGATCCGGGCCCTGAAAGGCCTCAATATCGTGGGTTGCGATCTGGTCGAAGTTTCGCCGCCCTATGATCAGTCGGGAAATACCGCCCTGACTGCGGCTAATTTGCTTTATGAGATGATGTGCGTTCTTCCGGGCGTAAAGTCGCGCTAAGCTCCTGTTAGGGGCTATCCGTCAGGGTGGCCCGATGGGGTGATGACTGGGCGGAAGAGGGCAGGACTAAATGGGGAAAATCATGATGTTGATCTGGGTCTTGCTGGCGGCAGTGGCTGTTATCCTGGGTTTTATCCGCTTGGCACCCGTTGATCCCTTTGACTGGAACACCCAGCCCGAACTCTCGGAGGACAAAGAGTTTCGCGGTGGCGTGTTCCGGGTTGTGCGCTCTGGTCCTGAGGGGCTGCACCTGTTCAACCAGATCGCCACCTCCGCGCCACGTACCAAGCTGTTGGCCGGCTCGGTGGAAGATGGCATGGCGACCTATGTCACCCGTACCAAAGTGATTGGATTTCCCGATTACACCACCGCGCGCCAGGATGGAGATTTGCTCAAGGTCTATGCCCGGCTGCGGTTTGGTCGATCTGATCTGGGGGTAAACAAGGCCCGCATCGATCGCTGGCTGGCGCAGATGCCTCAGGTGCCGCAATAGGCCACAAGTGAGGATGGGCACGAGCTGTCAAGTTGGACAGAGATCTGTCAATCGGGCGGCCAGCTTAGCCGCAGGGCCAGTTGTCTCCGAAACAAAACCGACCGGTTTTTGCGCCCATGTCTAGGGGGCTAAAGAGACGGCAGCTGTGATGGCGAGGCTGAGGACCCGAGCGCAGAGGGCTGCAGGCTCGCCGATAGGCAATTGGCCTTGACCTCGCGCCACATCGGCACATTCAGCGACATCTGGCATTGCGCCATGAACTGCCGCCCGTCCACCTGCAGGCAGCGAAATTCGCCCAGTTCCACCCGCGAGCCACCTTTGTCGGTGCAGTAGCAATCGATGGTCTTGCCACCGGGGCCGGTGACATCGGCGTTGACGGGGGCAGCGACACCGCAGGCAAGGGTGAAGGACAGGAATGCGATAAGGGCTCTGGCATGTTGCATGGCGCTAGCATATCACAGAGGCGATGAACTGCCAAAGCGGCAGCTTGACACTCCAAACGGATGAGGCACGGATGATACCGGAAGAGCGGCTAGAACAGATCCTGCAACGGTTCCAGTATCTTGAAGCCGCCATGGCCGAGGGGGTGAGTGGTTCGGAAATCGCTGATCTGGCGCGCGAGTATTCCGAGATCAAACCCGTTGCGGAACAAATCACGGCCTATCGTCTGCTGCTGTCGGATCTGGCCGAGGCCAAATCGATGCTGGACGATCCCGACATGAGAGAACTGGCGGAGGAAGAAATTCCTCAGCTGGAGGCGGCGCTGCCCAAGGCCGAGCATGCGCTGCAGCTGGAATTACTCCCCAAAGATGCCGCGGACACCAAACCGGCAATGCTGGAGATCCGTCCCGGAACCGGCGGCGATGAGGCGGCGCTTTTCGCCGGGGATCTGCTGCGGATGTATCAGCGCTACGCTGAGGCGCACGGTTGGAAATTCGAGATCATCGAGGAACAAGCGACGGAACTGGGCGGCATCAAGGAAGTTGTGGCCCATATCAAAGGCGAGAATGTCTTTGCCCGGATGAAATACGAAAGCGGCGTGCACCGGGTCCAGCGGGTGCCGGTCACCGAAAGCGGTGGCCGCATCCACACTTCGGCGGCCACCGTTGCGGTGCTGCCAGAGGCGCAGGAGGTTGATATCCAGATCGACCCCGGTGAGATCCGGATTGATACCATGCGGGCCTCGGGCTCTGGTGGTCAGCATGTGAACACCACCGATTCTGCCGTTCGCATCACCCATATTCCCACCGGGCTGATGGTGGTCAGTGCCGAAAAATCACAACATCGAAACCGCGAGATTGCCATGCAGGTGCTGCGGTCCCGGCTCTATGATCTGGAGCGCCAGCGCATCGATGGCGAGCGCTCAGCCGATCGCGCCAGCCAGGTAGGCTCAGGCGACCGCTCGGAACGGATCCGGACCTATAATTTCCCGCAGGGCCGGATGTCGGACCATCGCATCAATCTCACGCTGTATAAACTGGATCAGATCATGGCTGGCGATCTTGATGAGATCATTGATGCATTGACCGCCGACAATCAGGCGCGGCTTTTGGCCGAGATGGGTCAATGAGCGCGGGCGGCGCAGGATATACTGGCGGCACCGCTGCGCAGGCGATGGCAGCAGCTGCGGCCCGGCTGCGCGCCGCCGGTGTTGCCGATCCCGCCCGTGATGCCCGTATTCTGCTTGCCCATGCCGCCCGCATCGAGGCCAGCCGGGTAACGCTGATCGCCCCCGAAGAACTGCAGCCCGAAGTGGCGGAACGCTATGAACAGCTGATCTCTCTGCGTGCAGTCCGGGTGCCGGTATCGCATCTGATTGGCGAGCGGGAGTTCTATGGGCGCCGGTTCAAGGTGTCCAAGGATGTCTTGGACCCCCGCCCCGAAACCGAAACCCTGATCGAGGTTGCGCTGTCGCAGCCCTTTGAGCGGGTGCTGGATCTTGGGGTCGGGTCGGGCTGCATTCTGGTGACCCTGCTGGCGGAGGTGCCCAAAGCTTCTGGCCTGGGGGTCGACCTGAGCGAGGCGGCCTGCCTGCAGGCCAGTGCCAATGCGGTGCTGCACCGGGTCGAAGAGCGGGTTGATATCCAGCAGTCCAATTGGTTTTCCAATGTCACCGGACAGTTTGATCTGATCACCGCAAACCCGCCCTATATCGCGCTTGAGGAAATGGAGGGGCTGTCGCCGGAAGTGCGCGCGCATGAGCCCGATATGGCCTTGACGGACGGCGGTGACGGCTTGGGGGCTTACCGCGCCATTGCTGCCGGTGTTCTGACGCATCTGTTGCCGGGGGGACGCCTCTGTCTGGAGATCGGCCCGACACAGGGGCAGGCGGTATCTGCCCTGCTGCGCGATCAAGGCCTGTTGGATGTTCAGGTGCTGCCGGACCTGGATGGGCGGGATCGGGTGGTATTGGCACATTTCCCCGGTTGATCTGCGCCAGATTTGCAAAAATTTCCGATTTTGAAAGAAAAAGGGGCGAAAGTTGATGCGCCCCCCTTGTCTGGAGGCAAGGAAAATGGTTACTCAAAGTGTCGCCTACAAAAGGTGAGGTTTCTCTACCTCCCAGCGACACCAAGCCCAAAATAGTCGATCATCCGGCGCAATGACGCGCTGAATTAGATCAACGACACATGTAATTAAGGCTGACGTTAGGCATATGAGATCGTCAAAATCACGTTCGCGTTCCAAGTCGAACCGGAACCGCCCCAATGGGGTCAATGTTGTTAATCGCGTCTTCGACAGCTCCGGCCCCGAGGGCAAGGTGCGCGGTACGCCGCAGCAGATTATCGACAAATACAACCAGCTGGCGCGGGATGCTCAACTGAGCAATGACCGTGTTGCTACCGAAAATTTCCAACAGCACGCGGAACATTATCTGCGACTGCTGAACGAAGCGCAGCGGGAAATCGACGCGCGCCGCGAGGATCAGGAACGGCAGAACCGGGAACGCCAGGCAGAGCGCGATCGTGAACGTGCCGAACGCCTAGAACGTCAGGAGCGTGAAGCCTCGGCAATCCAGTCTGCGCAGGGGGGCAAACAGCCGTCCCAGCCCAAACCGGCGCAACCGAGACCGGCGCAGCATCAGCCATCCCAGCATCAGGCGTCCCAGCATCAGCCATCGCAACAGGCGCAGCCACCCGTGACAGCCTCTCAGGATCCGGCCTCGGCGCCGCAGCCAGAGGTGATCGATCCGCGCGATGCCGACAATGGAACGCCTGACGACAGTGGCCTGGTTGAAACACCCGAAAGCAAAGGTGATGAGCTTGCGCCTCAGGCAAAGAAACCAGCAGCCCGCAAGCCGCGCAGCCGCAAACCGGCCACCAAGCCCGAGGCGACTGCGCCCGCTGAAGCAGACGCGCCAATGGCTGCCGAAGCCCCAGGGACAGAGGCAGCCGGGTCCGAAGAGCCCCCTCAGGACGCCAAGCCCAAACGGGCACCGCGTGCACGTGCCAAGCCCAAGCCAAAGGCAAAGCCCGAAGACGCGCCCGAGGCGGCTGAATAGGGCCGTCACGCGACGCGAAGTCAAAAAAACCGGCTGCCTTTGGCGCCGGTTTTTTTTGTGGATCTTCGTTGAAAATGCCTGCTCTGGCCGCGTAGGAAACCGGGGGTCAGTCCAGGGGCTTGATGCTGCGGGCCAAGGCGCAGAATTCTTCCAGGCTGACCTGTTCGGCGCGCTCGGTTGGGGCGATGCCGACGGCATTCAGGTGGTCCTGGATGTTTGGAGAGACACTTTTCAGGCTGGCGCGCAGCATCTTGCGGCGCTGGTTGAACGCGGCGGCGATGATCCGCGACAGGGTGGCTGCATCGGCCGGAAAACGGGGTTCGGCCAGCGCCGTCAGATGCACCACGGCACTGTGGACCTTTGGCGGTGGGCTGAAAGCCTCTGGCGGCAGGGACAGAACAATGCGGGCGTCTGCGCGCCATTGGGCCAGCAGGGCCAGGCGGCCATAGGCCTTGCTGCCCGGGGTGGCAACGATGCGCTCGGCCACTTCACGCTGAAACATCAGCGTCAAGCTCTGCCAGAAGGGCGGCCATTGCTTGGGGGTGAGCCAACGTACCAAAAGTTCGGTGCCGACGTTGTAGGGCAGATTGGCGGCGATCCGCACTGGCGGGGTCAGATGCGCCAGAGGATCCACTTCCAGAGCGTCGCCATTGATCAGTTCCAGCCGCCCCGGATAGGCCTCTGCGATTTCGGCAAGGGCGGGCATGCAGCGGCTGTCCTTTTCCACCGCAAGAACCCGGCGCGCGCCCTCGGCCAACAGACCACGGGTGAGGCCACCCGGGCCCGGGCCAATCTCGAGCACGTCGCATTCCGACAGATCCCCGGCCTGGCGGGCGATCTTGGCGGTGAGGTTCAGGTCGAGAAGAAAGTTCTGCCCCAGGGATTTGCGGGCCAAAAGCTGGTGAGTGTCGATGACCTCACGCAGAGGGGGCAGGCTGTCGATGGCGCTCATGTGTGTTGTCCTGCGGCGCGCGACCATATGGGGCGCCAGTCAAAGAAAGGGTGCAGCCGGGATAGGCAGTCCATGGCACAGGGTCAAGAGGCGCGCGCGGAGCGTCGCGCCATGTCCTGCGCCAGCTTCAGGGCCTCAATCAGGCTTGATGGGTTGGCCTGATCGGTGCCCGCAATGTCAAAAGCAGTGCCATGATCCGGCGAGGTGCGGATAAAGGGCAACCCCAGGGTCACGTTGACGCCCCGGTCGAAATCCAGCGTCTTGATCGGGATCAGGGCCTGATCGTGATACATGCAGATCGCGGCGTCATAGCGCGCACGGGCAGCGGCATGAAACAGGGTGTCCGCCGGGTGCGGCCCGGTCAGGGAATAGGATGTGGATTGCATTTCGGCGAGCAGATCATTGATCCAGCCCAGCTCTTCGGTGCCCATGGCCCCGCCTTCGCCGGCATGGGGGTTGAGCCCTGCGACGGCAATACGAGGATGCGCAATGCCAAATTGCTGTTGCAGCCCGCGCGCGGTGATCGCGATGACTTTGCGCAGCAGTGCCGGCGTCAAGGCGCGCGGCACCTCTGCCAGCGCGATGTGAATGGTGGCAGGCACCACCCGCAGCGCCGGACTGGCCAGCATCATCACCACCTGAGAGCGGCCAGCCAGATGGGCCAGGAACTCGGTATGGCCGGGAAAGGCAAACTGAGCCCCGTCGATCAGCGCCTTCTTGTGGATCGGAGCAGTACAGATGGCCGCGGCCTCGCCGGATTGCACCAGCTCCACGCCGCGCTCGATGGCCTGCACAACACCCGGGGCATTGGCAGGATCAGCCGTGCCCTTTGCCGTATTGCCTGCAAAACTCAGCGGCAAAACCGGCAATGCTGTGGCGCATGACGCCAGCGCGGCGCCCGGCTCTTTGATCAATGCAATTGGCGTCTGCGCGGGCAGGTGCCGCGGATCACCGATCCAAAGAAACGGGCAGCTGTCTTTCAACAGCTGCCAGGCCTTGGCGGCAATCTCGGGACCAATCCCAGCGGGTTCGCCACAGCTCAGGGCGATGGGCCGCAGGGGCTGGCTCATTTTTCCACGATCAGCGCATCTGCCCGCAATTGCTGCAGAAAGCTGCTCTCCAGAGATTGAACACGCTGTTGGGTCAGCGCATTGGCCACGGTTTCACGGCTTTCCCCTTCGCCCAGCTCTGCGGTGCGGCCACACAGCATCAGCAGCATCAGAGTCTGATCCTGATTGCGGGTAAGGGTGAGCGAGATCTCATTGGGGTCCAATTTAGCCAGTTCAATGGCGATGTCCTTGGGGATTTCTGATGGCTGCAAAGTTTTGCGATCCAGAAGCGAAGCGTCCTGGTCTTTTGCCAGCCCGTAAAGATCATCACAGCTATCCAGCGAGTCGGCGATCTTGCGCCCCTGGGCCAGCGCTTCGGGGCTGCGCCCACCGGGGATGAAGTAACTCGCATATTCAATGGCTGCGATTTTCAGAGAGCTGCCGGTGACTTCGCGCAGATCGCGCATCTGGAACAGGGCCACGGCCCCCTGCAAGGGCAGCGGTTCGGTCACTTCACCGGGCTTGAGCGCCAAAACGACGCCTTGCAATTGTGGTGGCAGCTTGGTGAGGTTCATCCAGGGCAGGCGTCCGCCATTGTTGCGGCTGTCGGCGGCGGAATATTGGGTCGCAGCAGAGGAAAAGGCGTCAAAGCTGCGCAGCTGCGCGACCTGCTTGGTCAGGTCTTCGACCTGAGCCGCATTTTGCGCGTTGAGCGGAACGATGAGTTCCGAGAGCAGGACCTGCACTCCGCCGGACCCGGCCTGTCCCATGGCCCTATCAATTTCCGCTTCGGTTGGGCGGGCCCGCGCCAGAAAACGGCCGCCGACATAGTCACGCCAGCCGAGGCCAACACGGGTGAAATCGCGCAGGGTTTCCTGGTCGACACCGTTCTGCTTGAGGACAGTCAGGAATTCATTGAGCGACAGGTTGGCGCGCCCGGCCAGCTCTGTCATGCCTGCGACAATATCTTCGTCGCTGATGGTGATGCCGACCTCTTCCAGAACCGCCAGCTTGAGGCGATCATTGATCAGCTCCTTGCGGGCCTCGATCTCCGGGTTGCCCGGCGTGCGCAGGATGCCCATGAAAAGGGCGCGCTGCTGTAGTTCATAATTGGTGATGACCGCACCATCGACGGTTACGGCCGGGGAGAACAATCCTTGGGCCGCCAGCGGCGTTGCCGCCGTGGTCAGGGCAAAGGCGACGGTCGCGGCGGCGGCCGTTCTGGAAAATCTCCGGATCAGGGAAACGGAGAAGGCTTGGGTCAAGATTTGCTGCATGATCGCCTGTACTGTTTGCTGCCGTTGTTGACTGAGAACCCGTTCAGAGAAATGGAAAAGCCAAAATCCGTCGAAGGGTCGACACTTGTTGTTGAGGTATAGCGACGGTTTACCGAAAGGTCGACCGTCACGCATTCGTTGCTGTAGGCAAAGCCAAGTCCCGCGCGGGTGGCACGGGCATCGGAAATATCGTAGCGCAGGTTGGCGCTGGCCTTCCAGCTGGCAGAGAGGCTGTAGGAGCCGTCAAACCAGATCTCTGAGGTCTCTTCGCTACGGTTCTCATCGGGGTCGGTGCCCAGCCAGAGGTAGCTGCCGGAAACCGCGACATCATCGCGGTACCAGTCGCCACGCACTTCAGCCTTGGAGAAGTTAAGAGAATCGTTGAGCAATCCGCGCGCCGTGAGTGCTATGCTGTCGTTGAATTTCAATTGGCCTGCCAACAACAGATCCGACGAGGTGCCACCCAGACCAGAGCTTTTGGTAAATCGGCTGTCGGCATTGCGGTGCAGGACCTGACCCAATGTGGCATAGGCCTGCCAGCCGCTTTTGGCATAGCGGGCCCAGTTGAACCCATAGGCCAGGCTCAGCCCGTCTTCGCGGGCATCTGATGCAGGAAACCGAGACAGCGATAGCAGGTTTCCTTGATCGAACTCGACAAAATTGCTCTCGTCCTGGGCGGCCTCATCTCCAATCACGTTGCTCCAGCCCAGTTGTGCAATTGGCTCAAAAAACTGTCTGGCCCCGCTGCCATCGATCTTTGACATCGGCAGACGCAGGGTCAGCGCGGACCGGGGAGTCAGGCGGGAACTGTGCTCTGGATAGTAGGAATCGTCAAAAGTGGTGAAAGAGTCAACCGCGGCGCCAATTGCCCATTTGACTTCGATCCCATTGGCCATACGCCAGTCGCGCCGCCAGTCGAAATCAGCCGTGAGGCGACCCTGATCCCGGCCATTTGCATCTGTTAGGGTGCCTTCCAGATTAGAGGTTCGGTTGTGACCATGGGCCTGCAGTGTCAGCCTGCTTTCTCCCCCGATGCGGGTCGGAAAATACCGTTTCTGAAAGTAGACTTCGCCGATGCTGGAGGGGATCAGATCCTGTTGTTCACTGTCGCGCAGGGTTTTGAATCTGGTCAGGGCAGCGCGCAACAGGCTGTCGCGCGAGGCCTTTGTGACAGAGACCTCAGAGCGCAGGCGATCCAGGTCCGGCAGGCTGTAATCGGCTATATAGGCATCGTCCGACACCGTCTTGATGTCGAACTCCAATTGGAAATCCCGGCCCAGGTCGAACAGACCTTCTGCAAACAGATAGCCTCGATCCTCACCTGACTGCAGGTCATCGCGGGTATAGGCCCCATTGAGCAGGATGTCGCCGCGGCGGAAGGCCTGACGATAGCGTGCATCCAGGGTGCGGGTGCTGCCCGAGATATAGGGGGCGAGTGTCAGGTCGCGACTGTCTCCAAGCGTGAAGAAATAGGGCACTTTGACCCCGGTTCCCAGGTTGGAGGTGGTGCGGGTCGAGGGCACCAGAAAACCACTGGTTCGATTCAGGGTCGGGTCTGGCAAGCGAATGGCCGGAAAGTAGAAGACCGGGACATCGAGAACACGAAGCTGCGCATTTTCAAAATAGAGCTGCTTTTCCAGCTGATCGTGAATGACACGTTCGGCGCGGATCTGCCACAGTGGCGGCGTGCCGTCGTCACAGACCTGGCAGGAGGTAACAGCGGTTTTGTAGAGCTGGGTGTAGCGGCCGCCAACCCGGGTCATTTGCAAGGAGGCCAGTTGCAACTGCTGCTTGAACACCATGCGGGCCCCGGTGAGCAACCCGTCATGTAGGGTTCGATCCATTTCGGCGGCATTGGCCAGGATGGTGATTTCTCCGCCCTGGTCGATGCGAATGGGCCCCTCGACCTGCAGCGTCCCGGTGCTGCGATCAAAAGTGATTTTCTGCGCCATGAGCCGGACATCGCCCTGGAAGGCTTCGACATTTCCTTCGGCTATCAGGCGGCGGTCGGGGGTGATAAACATCTGATCGGCGACCAAGACCGCCGGCTGAGCCGGTGCAGGCGTCGGAGGCAGCTCCTGTGCAGCGGCCAGATCGACCACTGCCAGCCAGGGCAGTACCACCGAAAGCATCAGGGCGCGGCGCATATTATCCGTCCTCAGCATGTAAAAGTAGTCCCATCGTCAGCAGAATAGAGGCAATCGGCGGCGCCCAGGCCGCAAGCGCGACCGGTATCTGGCCGTTCTCCCCCAAAATCTGCGCAAAGTTTCGAATAAAGAACAGGCCAAAGCCCAGCAATACCGCCATCAACACGGCCAGGCCGGTGCCGCCAAAGCGGGTGTGGCGCATGGTAAAGGCGGCACCAACCAATACCATGGCAATCAGGAACAGCGGACGGGCCAATTCGACCTGATACCAGACCTGATACCGCTTGGTGGAAAACCCGGCCTGGGCCAGGTCCTGAATGGTAGTTGGCAGATCGTAAACCGATATCCCGTCGGCCGTCCCCAACCGGTCACGTACCCGGTCCTGGGTCAGGGTGGTCGGCAGCCGCAATTCGTCATGGGTGACAGCGGATCTTTCGGGGTTCAGTCCGGCGGTCAGATGCCAGGCCTTGGCCTGATGCAGCACCCATTCCGCACCGTCCAACTGCGCTGAGGCCGCATTGATCCGTCGGATTGGGCCGCCACCGGGGGCATAGGTCAGAATGGTCACCCCATAGAGGATGATGTCCTCCCGTCCGCCGCCATAGGAGGTGGCGTGTATGACCGATTGTCCCTGCGGGCTGCCTTGGCGCAGCCACAGACCCTCGCCGGACAGGGACAGCGCGGAGGGGCCGCCGGTGCGATAGGTATCGGCAAGGGTCTTGTAGCGATTTGTTGTGGCGGCGACGATCGGGTTGAGGGTGCTCACGGCCAGCACGCCCAACAGCCCGGCCATCAGGACCGGGGCGGCAAGGGCACGAATACCGGAGCGGCCAATCGCCCGTGTCACCACCAGCTCGCTGCTGCGGGCCAGACCGACAAAGAGCACGATGGTGGTGAGAATCATGATCAGCGGGAGAAACTCGCTCAGCGCGGCAGGGGCATTGAGAAGGGTCAGCCCGATGATTTTGCCTGCGCCCAGATCCAGATCGTCAAAGCGGCGGATCTGTTCGTTGAGGTCGATCAGAATGACCAGAGTCATCAACACGCCGCAGATGATGGCGAACCACTGCAGAAACCGGCGCGCGTAGTAGAGGTCCAGTTTCATGATCCGGCCTCTTGATTGTCGGGACTATAGGTCACGCGGTCGCCGGTGGCGCGGCGACGCGGGGCGGGTGGACGGGCAGCCAGGTGCAAAAAACCAAGCGCGATTGCTAGACCGGTCAAGGCAGGCAGATAGATCAATGGCCAAAGCTCGGGGTTTTTCAACACCGGCTCAGAGACCACGCCACGCAGGCCTTCGACCAGGATCAGCAGCAGAAAGGCCAGCAGCGCCTGGCGCCAGACACCAAAGCGGGAATAGCTGCCAAGCATCAGAGCGGAAAACCCGATAAGCGCCACCGCCACGCAGATCAAGGCCCGCGCAAAACGCAGATGAAACTCCTCCGCCAGGGCTCCCATGGAATAGCCTTCGGTCTGCGAGATCTGATTGCGCTCCAGCAGGAGTTCCTTGCTCGAGATGGCACGGATGTTTCGGCCGCCAGCACTGGATTTGTTCGCCAATGAACTGATGTCATAGGAGAAATCAGAGAAATTTGTGGTCGACAGCCTCTGGCTCGCGGTCTCTAGCCGCTGCGCCATACCATTCACCATGATCAGATGGGTCTTGCCTTCGTCGCGCACCAGAAAGGCACGGGTGCCCGTATAGGTGATGCTTTGGTTGGGGTCGCGCCGGTCCGACAGGAATACATCATTCAGCGTGCCGTCGGTGTCGATCTGACGGATGTAAAAGGTCACGCCTTTTGCCGGGTGCAGGAAATTTCCCTCGGTCAGAAGCTTGGCGGTAACATTGCGCGACACTTCGCTTTCCCGCAACGCCAGCTGGTTGATCGAGCTTGGCAGCAAGAAATGTGTCAGTGCCGACATCATCACAGCGGTGACTAGGCCAAAGGCTAGGGCTGGGCGGGCCATTTGCCAGGGGCTAGTGCCGGTGGCGCGCAAAACGGTCAGCTCGCTTTCGCTTTGCAAGCGGTTGGTCACCCAAACAGCCGAGGCAAAGGCGGCCACAGGCAACACCATGCGGATCAGGTTGGGCAGGGCCAAAGCGGTGAATTCCAGAAACACCACCGCCGATTGCCCGTCACCGATCAGCCGATCGAACAGCACAACCGCCCGGTTGACCCAGAAGACAGCAACAAGAATGAGCGCAAAGAAGCCGAAGAACAGCAGATATTGCGACAGGACATATCTGTCGAAGCGTGACACTCGATCCCCCCAGATCCTGCCGTTATTATTGTGGTGGACCTTAGAGGAATTGTTCCCCGGGGAAAACTGCAATTTGTCCTCCGGGTGGGATCAAACACAAGATAGGCTAACCTTTGCCAAATCGGATTGCCCACAGGGGCTGGCCATTGCGCAGGCTGCAAGTTACCTGTTGGGGCAACAGCAAAAGAATTGATCCCGACAGGAGCCTTGCATCATGAGTACCTTGCCCGCTATCCGCTTTGCCGATTACGACCCCAAAGCCCTCTCCGGGATGACTGGCCGGGTGGCGGTTCTGATCACGCCGGAGGGGGTGATGGATCAGGCCGGGCGCAGCGCCAATCGCCTGACCAAGGGTGCTTTGGCGCGCCTGATTGCGGCTCCTGGGTTTGAGAAAAACAAGACGGGCACGGTGATTTCTCTGGCCTGGCCGGCCGGCATGGAGGCCGAGGCGCTGGATGTGCTGGTCATGCCGCGGCGTGTAACCCCAACCGAAGCGCGCCAGGCAGGCGCCAAGTTGGTGGCGGCCTCAGGTGGCAAATCGCTGACGGTGATGGCGGGCTCGATGCCCAAGGCGGCGGAACTGGCCATGGGTATGGCTCTGCGCAGCTATGGCTTTGACAATCACAAGACCCCCAAGGACGACGCGGAAATCGCCGAAATCACCATCGGCCACAAAAGTGCTGATGCGATGACAGCGGCCTATGCGCCTTTGGCTGCGGTGGCCGAAGGCGTGCACATGACCCGCGATCTGGTCAATGAGCCGGCCAATGTTCTCACCACCAGCGAATTTGCCCGTCGGATCGAAGACATGTCCGAAATCGGCCTTGAGATCGAAATCCTGGACGAGACTGCGTTGGCAGAGCTGGGCATGGGAGCGCTGCTCTGTGTCGGGCAGGGGTCCGACAGCCCGTCCAAGGTTGCGGTGATGCAGTGGAAAGGTGGCGAGGCCGATGCGGCCCCATTGGCTCTGGTCGGCAAAGGCGTGGTCTTTGACACCGGCGGCATCTCGTTGAAACCGGCGGCAGGCATGGAAGACATGACCATGGACATGGGCGGTGCTGGCGTGGTTACCGGCACCATGAAGGCGCTGGCCCTGCGCAAGGCGCGCGCCAATGTCGTGGGGCTGGTTGGTCTGGTTGAAAACATGCCCTCCGGCAATGCCACCCGACCCGGTGATGTGGTCAAATCGATGAAGGGCGACACCATCGAGGTGATCAATACCGACGCCGAGGGGCGTTTGGTGCTGTGTGATGTGCTGTGGTACGCACAGGAACGGTTCAAACCCTGTGGCGTGATTGATCTGGCAACCCTCACCGGAGCAGTGATTATCGGGTTGGGGCATGAAAACGCTGGCGTTTTCTCCAATGACGATACTTTGTGCAATGGCTTCCTCAACGCCGCCAAAGCCGCCGACGAGGGCGCCTGGCGCATGCCGCTTGGCCAGGCCTATGATGATCAGCTGAAGTCACGCATTGCCGACATGAAGAATGTCGGCGGGCGTCCGGCCGGGTCCATCACCGCCGCGCAGTTCCTCAAGCGCTTCATCAAGGATGACATGCCCTGGATCCACCTGGATATTGCCGGGGTGGCCTCGGTGAAAACGGCCACATCTTATGCGCCCAAAGGGGCCACGGGCTGGGGCGTGATGGCATTGGACCGCTTGATCAAAGACAAATTCGAAGCGGAATAAGAGACAGTCATGGGGGCCGCCTATTTCTACCACCTGACCCGCAAGCCCTTGCAGGTGACGCTGCCAGTTCTGTTGGACAAGGCACGTGGTGCCGGTTGGCGCATTGTGGTGCGTGGGCAGGATGCGGATCAGCTTGCCTGGCTGGACGAAAGTCTCTGGCAGGGCAATGAGGTCAGTTTTCTGGCCCATGGGGTGGCGGGCGGCCCCCACGACGCGTTGCAACCGATCCTGCTGACCACCGCCACAGAGGCGGCCAATGCGCCGGACTGTGTGATGACGTTGGGGGGCGCCACCATCAGTCCCCAGGAAGTGCAGGCCCTGCAACGGGTTTGCATTCTGTTCGATGGCAATGATCCGGAGGCGGTTCAGCAGGCGCGCGGGCAATGGAAAAGCCTGACTGGCGCTGGATGTTTTGCGCAATACTGGTCAGAGGAATCGGGGCGTTGGGAAAAGAAGGCCGAAGCCTGAATGTTTTCAGGCGCAGCAGATCGGCGACCAAGAATTTTCCGCAGACATAAACCGTCAACCAGGCAAAGCGCAACAGAGGCTTCGGGCCCTGATTCTCGCTAGGCCCGTGAAGCGGGCTCGGCCATGGGTTTTTGGTCGTGTCAGGGCCTCCAAACGAAGTGGCAAAGGCTAGGCATTGCTGAATGGGTGGTTTTGGAGCGTTTTACATCTATTTAGGGAAGCGAAATTCAGGACCTGAACTCTTTGAGTTTGTGTTGGAATTTGCGTTATGCACTCTAGGGGTGAATATGTGTTGTATTTACTTGTTAAATGCAATGATGGATTTCCGTTATTGAGGTGTAGGTGAAATATGTATTCGACTTGCATGTAATATTTTTTTAGAAAATTTCGTAAATAGTCGTTCTTGTCGAGCGGGCTTCCCCATGGGTTGTTTATTTCACAAATTGATCGGCAATTGTGTGTCGAATTATACTTTCGTGAAAAAACAAGTGGCGCGTTTGCGTTGTTAAATAGTATTGGGTCACCAGATTGCGTCCTGGCCGAGGGGGTGACCGCCAGTTTGGTATAGGTAACTGTGCAATGAGTAACTGCGTCGAAATTGCTCCGAGACGGAAAGACCAAGATGAGGTTCCACCTCGTCGTGTGGAGGCCAAGATTTCAACCCGAAAGTGTGGCTTTGTCTTGGGTGGTGTGCCAAAAGCTGTGCAAAACCTGTTCTGCGTCTTTACCCTGGCTGCGGTGATGTTGGGTGGCTCCGGCAGATCAGCAGCAAGTGAACCTGAGTGTGCCGTATTTGATGACCTTGCGACCTTGGTCCATCTGAGCGAGCTATTGTTGGACAATGTTGAGGTTGGGGCCAATCCCAAGGCGGCAGGGCAGTTGGGGAAATTTCTGGGCCGCACTTCGGTGGTCGACCTGAGGTTGGAACTTGAGGAAAATGGTTTTGGCACGATAAGCGCTCCGACCGCGAAATTCATTGCCCTTCAAAAAGCTCTATTAAAGATCCGGAGTATCGGTGGCCAGTTCAAGGCCTCCGAGGCGGCGCGAAAAATGCAGCTGCGTAGAAAATTGAACCAATATCGTCAGCAGCTGGTGGCGTTGCCTTGCTATACTGGTCAACGGGATGGGGCTAAGCGGGCAGGCACCGCAGCGGACTCATTGATCTCCAGCAAGACCGCTAGCATCGGAGCCATCTTTCTTCTTATCGTGGGTGTGATCGCTTTCCTGGTATTTGATCGTATCAACAAGATCAACTCGCGCAAGAAAAAGCGATACATTTGCAATGCAGATTGCCTGGTCCATAATTCCCAACAGAATGAACTGATCGAGGCTCAAATTGTCGATGTTAGCCAGATTGGAGCTAAGGTGAAATCGGAAGCGACCTGTCCGGTTGGTGCTGAGGTCGAAGTGAATGTGCCTGAAAAGAAATTGGTTTTTTCTGAACACACGATTACCTACGCGAGTTGGTCAATTCCGGCCCGGGTGTTGTGGCGCAACGGGAACTACTTTGGTCTTGAGTTCAAAAGGCTCATGGGTGTGGATCATCTGGATCAATTGGTGGCTACGAGTTGAGACCGTGGTCAGCAGGGGCTGTTGACCCTCTGCCCAGGCGCGAATGCGTCTGTTTTACCGGACTAACGGGTGAGAACCAATGCGCCATTGCGGATCTCTATCCGCGACCAGCGCTGCAGATAGGCCATGCCCAAAAGCGACTTGTCCATGTCTCCTTCGTTTACCGAAACGCGAAGATCATGGTCGCGGATCGCACCCAAAGCCAGCTCATCAATCCATACAGGTGCTGTGCGGACCTGGCCGTTTGCGGTATTGGCACGGCCGAAATAGGTCAGTTTATCCAGATCAATCCCAGCGCGCCTTGCATCCTGGGTGCTCAGAACCACGTCGCTTGCCCCGGTATCCACCAGAAATTCTATCGGCGCCCCATTGACCATCAGCGTGAGATAATAGTGGCCATCTGTTGAACGAGGCACGGTGACCTGGCCGACTTCGCTCAGCACCGATTGGCGCGGTTGCAGGGTGTTGCGGATATCACCCCACAGACCGTAGCCAGCGATGACGCCTAGAAAGATGAAGGCCCAGACGGCGATCTGTTGCACTGTGGTGCTGAGGCTTTGGCGGTTCTGGACAAAGACCCAGGATCCCACCGCGCAGAGCAGCAATCCAAGATAGATCAGGCGGCCATAGTCGAGGTCTTCCATGGGGAGGGCGCTCCTATCCAAGCGGGCTGTTGGCGCCGCAGCCCTTGCCCGACGCCTTTCTTATCTAGGGGATCTGATGTATTAGTCTAGGCCGCGAACCCAAAGTCGCGCAGCCCGTCCAGCACAAATTGCACCGAAAGCGCCGCCAAAAGCATACCCAGCAGACGGGTCACGACATTGATACCAGTCTTGCCCAGCAAGCGCTCGAGAAAGCCGGAAGCCAGGAACATGGCCAGCATGACGATGATCACGGCTACCACCACGCCCATCACCAGCGCAAAGCCCTCAAAGCCCGGTTTCTGTCCCGCCAGCAGGATCACCGTCGCAATCGAACCTGGGCCGGCAATCAGCGGGATCGAAATCGGAAAGACCGACGGGTCTTCCACCTCCACCGCCTCTTCCCCCTGGTTCTCCCGCCGTTTGGTGCGCCGTTCAAATAGCATGTCCAACGCGGTGAGAAACAAAAGCACACCGCCGGCGACCCGAAAGGCAGCCATGGAGATGCCGGCAAAACCCAGAACTGCCTCGCCAAACAGGGTGAAGAGCGCCAGCAGGAAGGTCGCGGTAACCGCAGAGCGCAGCGCGATGGAGCGCCGTTCTCGGGGGGAGCTGCCCTGGGTCAGCGCCAGAAAGATCGGCGTCAATCCGATCGGATCAATGATCACAAACAGGGTGACAAATGAGGTGATGAGAAAGGCGGTGTCGATCATAGGGCTTCGGCCTTCTCCAATTTCTCAAGCGCCCGCATCCACAGCATTTCAGCCCGCTCCAATGCCTCGATGACCTCGGCGTGTTTGCCCTGCCAGACCCGGGCTTCGTCTTTCTTTTCCGGCTCGTAGAGTTCGGGATCGGCCAGCTTGCTGTCCAGCTTGTCCTTCATCTGGGTGAGCTTGTTGACCCGGTCTTCCGATTTGCGGGCCTCCTTGCGCAGCGTCAGGATGGCATCACGCGACGGGCGCGCGGGTTTGGGTTTCTCTTTGGCTACCTTGGCTTTTGGGGCAGGTTTGTCCTTTTCTAACAGCAGGCTGCGATACGAGGCAAGATCTCCCTCATAGGGTTTCACCGTGCCTTTGGAGACCAGCCAAAGGCGATCGGCGACCAGGGACAGCAGGTGCATGTCGTGGCTGACCAGGATCACCGCACCGGTATAGGCGGTGAGCGCCTCAACCAGGGCTTCACGGCTTTCGATGTCCAGGTGGTTGGTCGGCTCATCGAGGATCAAAAGATGTGGTGCATCCAGCGTTGCCAAGAGCAGCGACAGACGTGCCTTTTGCCCCCCCGACAGGCGGCCCACCTCAGTATCGGCCTGATCGGCCCCCAGACCAAAACCCGCTAGGCGTGCGCGCAGGCGCGGCTGACCTTCGGTCGGGCGTTCGCGGATCAGGTGCTGCAGCGGGGTCTCGTCGATATAGAGCTCATCCACCTGGTGCTGGGCAAAGAAGCCGATACGCAGTTTGCCGGATTGGCTCATCTTGCCACCCATCGGTGCCAGCCGTGCCGACAGCATCTTGGATAGGGTCGACTTGCCTTCCCCGTTCTTGCCCAGCAAGGCGATGCGATCGTCCTGGTCGATGCGCAGGTCCAGCTTGCTCAGGATCACCTTGTCGCCATAGCCGACCTTGACGCCTTCGGTGGCGATGATGGGCGGCGACAGCTCTTCCGGGGTTGGAAAGGTGAAAACGGTGCGCGCGGCATCTTCGGGCGCGCGGATGGTTTCCATTTTTTCCAGCATTTTAACCCGGCTCTGCGCCTGCTTGGCCTTGCTGGCCTTAGCTTTGAAGCGGTCGACAAAGCTCTGCAAATGGGCGCGACGGGCGTCTTGCTTCTTGGCCTGGGCCGCCTGATTGGCACGGTTGGCCGCGCGCTGACGGGCAAACTGATCGTAATTGCCGCCGTAATAGGTGACCTTGCGGTCCTCAAGATGCAGAATACCACCGACAGAGCGGTTCAGAAGCTCACGGTCGTGGCTGATGATGATCACCGTATGAGGGTATTTGACCAGATAGGCCTCAAGCCAAAGCGCGCCCTCCAGATCCAGGTAGTTGGTGGGCTCATCCAGCAGCAACAGGTCCGGTTCCGAGAACAGCACCGCCGCCAGGGCCACCCGCATCCGCCAGCCGCCAGAGAAATCAGCGCAGGGGCGGGCCTGTGCCTCTTCGTCAAAACCCAGCCCCTTGAGGATCGAGGCCGCACGGGCCTCGGCGGACCAGGCATCGATATCGGCAAGCCGGGTCTGCACTTCGGCGATGCGGCTGGGGTCGGTTGTGGTCTCGGCCTCGGCCATCAGCGCCGCGCGTTCGGTATCGGCGGCCAGCACGGTGTCGATCAGTGAGACATCCGAGGCGGGTGCCTCCTGGGCGATGCCACCGATCTGCGCCTTCGAGGGCAGGGTGATGGAGCCGTTCTCGAGCGCCAGCTCGCCCCTGATGAGGCGAAACAAAGTCGTCTTACCGGTGCCGTTGCGCCCCACTAGGCCAACTTTGTGGCCGGTGGGAATGGTGGCACTGGCCTCATCGAACAGAGGGCGGCCTTCAACCGAATAGGTGATATCCTGAATACGTAGCATGGGCCGAGCACTGTCGCAGTGTCTGCGACTTGTCAATCCGTATCCGACCTGTTCGCGCGCTTCCTGGTGTTTCCTGCAGTTCCGCCGCACTTTAGCACCGGGCCTGCCCGCCCTGATGTCTTTCCAAAAATACTTCGGAGTGTGAGGCAGAGCCTCACAATACTGTCGCGTCACATTGGCGGCAGGCGGCTGGTCACGTGGGCGGAATGCTGCTAGCTGAGAGGGGAATAAACTCTTACTTCCCAACCTTTAGGTGATGTGATGCGCGCGGCGCAAAGGGCTCCACATCTTGCGACATTGACCTTCAGCACTGCGCTGGCGGTTCTGTCGCTCAATATGTTCCTGCCCTCATTGGCCCGGATTGCCGATGATTTTGAGGTTAGCTACAGTCTGGTGAACCTCAGCCTGGGGGGGTATCTGGCACTGTCAGCCGTGCTGCAGCTGATCATGGGCCCGCTGTCGGACCGCTTTGGCAGACGCCCCATCTTGCTGGTCTCGATGCTGGTGTTCACCCTGGCCTCGATTGGCTGTGTGATGGCGCAGTCGATCTGGGTGTTTCTCGGCTTTCGCATGTTGCAGGGGATGGTGGTGGCGGGGCAGGTGATCGCGCGCGCCTCCATTCGTGATATGTACAGCACGCGCGAGGCTGCCAGCAAACTGGGCTATGTCACCATGGCCATGGCGCTGGCGCCGATGTTGGGGCCGATGCTGGGCGGGGCCTTGGATATGTTGTTTGGCTGGCGTTCCAGCTTTGTACTCTACAGCCTGCTGGGATTTGGCATGTTGCTGCTGTGTTGGGGAGATTGGGGAGAGACCAATCACAACCGCGCTGCCACCTTTGGGGCCCAGTTGCGGACCTATCCAGAGCTGTTGGCGGCGCGTCGGTTCTGGGGCTACAGCTTCTGCATGGCCTTTTCCATTGGCGGTTTCTACGCCTTCATCACCGGAGCCCCCTTGGTGGCGGCGGCCTGGTTTGATCTCAACCCGGCGCAAGTGGGGCTGGGCATCGGAATTATCACCGGCGGTTTCATGGTGGGCAATTTTGTCACCGGTCGCCTTGCGCAGCGGGTCTCGCTGATCTCGCTGATATTGGCCGGGCGGGTGTCGGCGGTGATTGGCCCCTTGCTGGGGTTGGCGCTGTTCTGGTCCGGGCAGGGGGGCACATTGGTGTTCTTTGGCGCGGCGATTGCGGTGGGGTTTGGCAATGGGTTGACCGTGGCCAATGCCAGCGCGGGCTTGATGTCGGTGCGCCCGCATCTGGCGGGCAGTGCCTCGGGGTTGTCAGGCGCCATGGTGGTGGCTTTGGGCGCGGTGATGACGACGGTGACCGGGTTCCTTGTGACGCCGCAGAATGCACCATTCATGGTGCTTTGGATCATATTGTTGTCCAGCTTTTGCGCCCTGGCAGCGGCGCTATATGTGCGCTGGGTCGATATGCGTGATCCCTTGGAAGAAACCGCCTGAGATGTCCTGCAATTTCTGCCTAAGGTGAACTCTCCCCTTCCCAAGTGCGCTTAGGCATGTTAGGCGGCGCGCGATATCTACGGGTCGCGAATTTCAGCGACCCTTCATTCATATGGAGAACGCCCGATGGCTCTGCAACGCACTTTCTCGATCATCAAACCCGATGCAACCCGCCGCAACCTGACCGGCGCGATCAACGCCAAATTCGAAGAAGCTGGCCTGCGCGTCGTCGCACAAAAGCGGATCCACCTGACCAAAGCCCAGGCTGGCAAATTCTACGAAGTGCACGCTGAGCGTCCCTTCTATGACGAGCTGTGCGAATTCATGGCCTCCGCGCCAATCGTTGCTCAGGTTCTGGAAGGCGAAGACGCCATCGCGAAAAACCGCGAAGTCATGGGCGCCACCAACCCAGCCGACGCCGCCGCCGGCACCATCCGCGCCGAGTTTGCCGAATCCGTTGGCGAAAACTCCGTGCACGGTTCCGACGCGCCTGAAACCGCAGCCGTTGAAATCGCCTATTTCTTCTCCGGTCTCGAGCTGGTTGGCTAAGCCAGCTCTCTGACGAGAGTTCGATTGAGAGGGTCGCACCGGACATCCGGCGCGGCCCTTTTTTGTGTGTGGCTCCGGGCAAGACCAGGTGCGGCGCTTGCCCGGCTGGCGGGAGGTGCTTTTAAGTATTGTTGGAAAGATGAAACCTCGAACTGTCAGGTTTCCAACTTTCACCAACAATTCTCCGTAAGAGGTTCTGGATAGGCGGTCGCAACGTGTGTGTAGCGCCCAGTGCGGGCCCTTAGACACGGTCGGTTTTTTCAATCACGCCGATCTGATCAAGGATGGTTTCCAGCTGGGACAGTCCCTTGTCGAAACTCTGTGCCTTGATCGCGTCAAAGCGCTTGCGCAGCGCTTTCTTTTCTTCGCCTTTGCAGTCGTTCCAGGGTCGCCCCTGCAAGGCCATGACGAGAACATAGTAGCCAATGAAATGCGGCTTGCTGCCACTGCGCAGCAAGCGGGAATAAGCCGCATCAGCACCTAGTGAGCGCAGCTCTTCGGCGCTGTGGATACCGGCGCGTTTGCAGGCCTCCTCATAGGCGGGGCCCAGGTTTCGGATGGTGGAAATGGCAGTGGACATAAGGCGAACATAGCGGGGGTGATGCGACCTGTCACCTGCCAAGCGGACACTATTTTCTGTCACGTCAGAAGTTCTATGTGATTGACAGGTAAGTATTCTTATCAGATCGTCCAGATGGATATAGGGAGATGCCATTTTGCCGACGAAAGAACACAGCCTGCAAGTGGATGATATCCTTGGTTTTGATCTAGCCAACCCGCCTGAGGGGTTTGCCGACAATCCATTTCCCTATTACGACGCGCTACTGGCGGCTGCCCCGGTGCTGCCGCAGCCGGATGGGTCGGTGCTGATCAGCAGGCATAAGGATCTGGACCGGATCTACCGCGATACCACTTTGTTTTCTTCCGACAAAAAGGCAGCCTTTGGCCCCAAGTTCGGGGTGGGGTCGCCCTTGTACGAACATCACACCACGTCTTTGGTGTTTTCGGATCCGCCTTTGCACAGCCGAGTGCGCAGGATCATGACTTCGGCGCTGTCACCGCGGGCGATTTCTCGGATGGAGCCGGGCTTGATTGCGGCTGTGGACCGGCTGTTGGATGCCATGGCTGGGCGTGCGCAGGTCGATCTGATCGAAGATTTTGCGGCCAGTATTCCCATCCAGATCATTGGCAACCTTCTGGACGTGCCCGAGGATGAGCGCGCGCCGCTTCGCGATTGGTCATTGGCCATTCTTGGCGCGTTGGAACCAAGTTTGAGCCCGGAAGAAATGAGCCGTGGGCATCTCGCGGTTGAAGCATTCAGGGAATACCTCAAAGGTCTCGTGGCCCGTCGGCGGGCCAAGCCGGGGGATCCTGAAAGTGATGTTCTGACCCGGCTCATCGCGCATGAGAAAGGGGCGGTCGGGGCAGAGGGGCTGAGCGAGATTGAATTGATCCAGAACTGTATCTTCATTCTCAATGCCGGCCATGAGACAACCACAAATCTGATCGGCAATGCCCTGGCTCTGTTGCAGGATCATCCGGATCAAAGGGCACGCTTGTTAGCGGAACCTGATCTCATCAAAACGACAATAGAAGAAGTGCTGCGCTTTCGGTCTCCCAATCAGCTGGGCAATCGCGAAACCACCGCCATGGTCGAAATAGGCGGTGTCACAATCGGCCGCGGCTGCAACCTGCATCTGCTGATCGGTGCTGCCAATCGCGACCCTGAGGTTTTTACTGATCCAATGCGGTTTGACATCGCCCGCAAACCCAATCGTCATCTGGCCTTTGCGGGCGGTCCACATGTTTGCGTTGGCCTGACTCTGGCACGGCTTGAGGGCAAGATTGCCTTGGAACGGTTCCTGGCGCGGTTCCCCGACTATCAGATCCTGCCGACACGCCAAAAAGGCGGTCGCCTGCGCTTTCGCGGATATGCCAGTCTGCCTGCGAGGCTGAGGCCCTTGGGCCGGGACGAATGAGCTCTGTCCTTAGAGGCCCCTAAAACCCTCCTCAGAACAGACCGGCTTCTTTGGCGATCATCGCGGCCTGGGTGCGGTTTTTGGCCTCGAGTTTGCGGCACAGGGTGCGGACATGCAGCTTGATTGTCACTTCTTGCAGGTCCAGTTCCCGGGCAATTTCCTTGTTGGCTTGTCCCTGGCACAGCCCATTCAAAACCTGCAGCTCGCGCGGGCTGAGTTTTTCGGCGAGGGGGTGTGTCACCGGATTGGCGTCCTCTCGCATCAGATCAACCGGTACATAGGTTTCCCCCACGGCCATGAAACGTACGGCATTGAGCAGCGATTGAGCCCCCATGGTTTTGGGAATAAAGCCGATGGCCCCGGCGTTCAGTGCTTCGCGGGCGGTCTGGGCAGGTGCATTCCCGGAGAGGATGGCAACCCCTTTGCCGTTGTTGGCACTCAGCGCTTCGCTGAGCCCGTTCAACCCCTGCATGCCGGGCATCTGATAGTCCAGCAACACCAAGTCATAGGGACCTTCGCTGGTGATTAGTTCCAGCGCCCCGGAGAGGTCGGTCGCAAGAGAAACCGCGGCTCCGCCTTCGCTTTCGAGATAGGCGGAAATGGTTTCGCGAACCATATCGTGATCGTCTGCTAACAATATACGCATGAATACCTTTAAGTGGCTCAAAGGGTGAAACGTTGAACAGGTCTAGCCCCAAGAGTACAATCATAAGTGTTTCAAATCCATCAAGATATTTGGGCCATCGGGCTAGTTATGCCGCATTCGTATAGGCCGTTTGGAGGGATTGCCAGGGAGAGGGAGGCTTTGGGCCAGGAGAAGAAGGGAATTGTTCGACCTGATTGGCGTGCAGTGAATTTGGTAAAATCTTGTTTAGTTACCGGAAATTAGGCCGCCGAGACTATGATCTTGGTTGTGGGTTGCGATCTATACGGAAGGATAGGAGCATATCCGCACGCGCGGATGAGTAATCGGCAAAGTTGTGGCACCTTTGCTCGCAGGAAATGAATCTATGCCCTCGCAGGCTCTGCTTGATGAAAGGAGAATTGATATGATCCGCTGGACACGACTTTTTTGCCTGCCTCTGTTCTCGGGGCTGCTTGCCCTGGGGGGGCCAAATGGCACGCCTGTAGCTTTGGCTGGCAGCACGACGGATACTGACAGTACCGCTGAGCAGACGGCACAGCAGGACGTGCTGCTGACTTTGGAGCTCGCCGGTGGCGATGCAAGGGTGCACCAGCTGACGCTGGCGGACCTGCAGGCTCTTGGGGCTGAGAGCTTTGAGACCGCAACCATCTGGACCAAGGGGCAGCAAGAATTCACCGGCGTATCCTTGGCGCAACTGGCAACCGAATTTGGTCTTACCGAAGGGGTTCTGCAGGCCAGGGCCGTCAATGACTACATGGTTGAGGTTCCGCTGGCCGATGCCGTACAGGGCGGTCCGATCATTGCCTATGAACGCAATGGGAAACCGATGTCGCTGCGATCAAAAGGGCCGCTCTGGCTGGTCTATCCCTATGACAGCAACCCAGCCTATCAGAACGAGATCATCTATTCGCGCAGCATCTGGCAGTTGGACAGGTTGACCGTGACCCCCGCGGCTGAGTGATCTGACAGGTGGCGCAGGTGCAGGCAGGAAAAGAGGCAGACCCCAATGCTGCGAACGCAGCCGCCAAAGCCCGGGGACCTGGTCGCCGGTCCAGGCGGTCGGCGCGCAACCTGCCGCTTTTTTCCAAGCTGCTGCTGGGACTGGCGCTGCTGCTTCTCCCGTTGCTGACACTGCAAGCGGTGCGCATGGGGCACCAGGTGGTTCAACGACTTGAGGGGCTTTCGACGGCCGCAACTGACAGTATGCAGTGGATGTTGTCTCAGGTCGAGGTTGATCACCTGAAGCTGGAATTGGCCACGGCTTCCACCAAATCGCCGCAGGATCTACCGCAACTGCGTCGTCAGTTCGACATCTACTACAGCCGTATCGTCACGCTTCAGGAAAGCCCTCTGTTTGTAGAGCTGCGCAAAAACGGCTCCGGGCAAGAGATGCTGCAGAAATTGCTGGATCGGCTGGACCGTTTTGCGGTGCTGATTGACGTTGGCGATACAGAGCTGATTGAGAACCGCGATCAGATCCTGGCACAGCTGTTGGCCAATGGAGAAGACGCGCGAGAATTGGCTCTGTTTGGTGTCGTCATGCAGGTGGAAGACGCCGAAAGCAGGCGTTTGCAGCTGTTTTCCATTCTCTGGCGTCTGGCCGTGGTGGTTCTGTCACTGGTCGTTGCGCTGGCGATCACGGCTTTGTTGTTAGGCTGGATGTATCGTCGTGGTCGTATCCTCAGCGAAGAACGCAGCAAATCGACGGCCAACATGGAGGCGATGATTTCCTCGTCTCTGGACGCCATTCTGGTGGTGGACCAGCAGGGGCGCATTCAGGCCTTCAATGGCGCCGCCGAGGCAATCTTTGGCTATCAACGGGCAGAGGCGATTGGTGTCACCATGGGAGAGTTGATCATCCCGCCGCATCTGCGCCAGGCCCACCGGGCGGGTATGGCGCGCTTTCTCAAGACCGGGGTGCCCAGAGTTGCGGGGCAGGGCCGGGTGCAGCTGGAAGCTCAGCGCAAAACCGGCGAGGTGTTTCCGATTGAGGTTTCCATTTCGGTCAGTCGCAGTCAGGCGGATCTGATGTTTGTGGGCTTCATCCGCGATATCTCGGATCGGATTGCGGCGGAAGAAGAGCTGCGCAGCGCCCGCGATGATGCGCTGGCCGGCGAGCGCGCCAAGGCGGATCTGTTGACCGTGATGAGCCACGAGATGCGCACCCCCCTGACAGGGGTGCTGGGGGCGATTGATCTGATGCGCAACACCGGCCCCAGCGCTGAACAGGAGCGTTATCTGAATGCGATGCAGGTGTCGGGGGAGCTGTTGCTGCATCACGTCAATGGCGTTTTGCAGCTCTCCAGTCTAGAAGCGGGAATGTCCCCTGAAAGCCTGCGCCCCTTTGATCTGCGTGAACTGATTTCCGGTTTGGTCGAAAGCCAGCAAGCCAGTGCAAGAAGTCGCGGCAATGCTTTGACCCTGAATTACCATGTCAGCCAAACTGACATGGTCGCGGGGCGTCCGCGTGCGCTGCAGCAGGCCTTGCTGAACCTGATTGGCAATGCCATCAAGTTTACCCGCAACGGCGCGGTTCTGGTGGACGTACAGCACGGGACCAATCCGGATCAGATCGAATTTCATGTTTCGGATACTGGCCAGGGGATCGATGGCAGCGATCTGAAGCGGATCTTTGAGGATTTCATCACCCTGGATGCCAGCTTTGGCCGTGATAGCGAAGGAACCGGCCTGGGCCTTGCGATCACCCGGCGCATGGTCGAGGCCATGGGCGGCACCATTACCTGCGAAAGCGAGCTGGGTGAGGGCAGCCTGTTCACATTGATCCTACCCCTTCCCAGGGCCCAAAACCTGCCTCGTGCCGGGGTTCAGGCCCCGCCGAAATCGGTGAAATCCTCTGAGCTTTTGGTGGTGGAGGACAATGACATCAATCGAGAGCTGCTGCAGCAGATGTTGCAGCAGATCGGGCATCAGGTCACCGTAGCCCCCGGTGGCGCGGAGGCGGTTGCGGCCTGCGGCGAGCATCAGTTTGATCTGGTGTTGATGGACATCAGTATGCCCGAAGTAGACGGCATCGAAGCGCTCCGCCGCATTCGGGCGGCCAAGCTGGCAGAGGGTATCGAGATCGTGGCGCTGACCGCCCATACCGCCCCGGAAGACCATGCCAGGATCTTGAAGGCGGGGTTTGCCGAGGTGGTGACCAAACCTATCAGCCGCGAGGAATTGATTGTCCTTGTGACCCGGCACACAGCGGCGGCTGAGACCAGAAAAGAGGAGGCAGGAACCTCCGATATCGATCAGTTTTTTGAGGCTCTGGGGGGGGCGCGCGCGCGTGGCTTTCTTGCGGGGTTTTGTACCGAATTCGAAGCCTTCCTGAGCGACGTTGCCGCGGCCTCGCAGTTGCAAGCGCCACATCGCAAGGAAGCGCATCGCCTGGCGGGCTCGGCTGCGGTCCTGGGCATGGTGGCGCTGCGCAGCGCCCTGATCGAGGTGGAGATGCACGCAGGGGATACGGTGCCTGACCTGGGCGTGTTGTCGGCCAATTGGCATGACTGCAGGCAGCAGGTGATGCAGTATCTGGCCCAACCAAATGACGGCTGAGGTGCGCGACTGAAGCTGTGCCTGGGGTTCGACCCAAGTCCCGCCATCTGGCAGGTCGCCGTTGCCGCAGCGGAGCAGGTCGGATGATTCCGTAAATTTCTGCAAAAAAGTGGTCAAATTCCTGACGCATGTTTGAGGGTTTCGCTGAGTGCATTGCTGCTTTGACTTGGCTGCAGGCGCTATGTGAAGCAGGTCACCTAAGTTTGCCACCTCTGGGCTGAAAACCGCCGCCTTTTCCGCGTTTTAGGCGAAAAGCAGGCGGTTTTCCTGACCCGTGATCAGAAAAATCTTTTCAAGACTGCGCCTGCGAAATTCTGGTTGTTAAAACCTGTGCGAGGTTCGGTTTCCTGGGATGGAGGGAGTTCGCGCCACAAAAGTACAATCAGGAGACTCAGATCCATGAGCACCAAACTCGTATTGCGCAGCAGCGCGGCAGTAGCTGTCGCCATGCTGGCGGCACCGGCATTTGCAGGCCCGACCTACACCTCTGACAACGGCGGCAGCTTCCGTTGGTATGGTCAGTTCAACCCATCCTTCCAGTCCTTTGATGATGGCGTCGAAGACTACAACCGTCTGGTCGACAACTCTTCGTCGAACTCCCGTATCGGTTTCTGGGTCGAGCAGGCCTTTGGCGAAAACACTCTGAAGTTCAACTTCGAGACCGCCTTCAGCTTCCGCTCTTCCGATGGCACCAATCAAACAACCAAAGGCGATGTGACCAGCTGGACCCGCAGCAACATCCGTCACGTTGACCTGCAGTTCGAAACTGCCAACTACGGCACCTTCTCCGCAGGTCAGGGCTCGATGGCGACGGACGGCATCACCGGCACGGATCTTTCCGGCACCGGCCTGGGTGCCAATGCATCGATCGCAGACATCGGCGGTGGCTACTTCTTCCGCGACAGCGCTGGCAACCTCACCGGTGTCACCGTGGCTGACGTTGCCGCCACCTATGACGGCCCGCGTATGGGTCGTGTGCGCTACGACAGCAACAACTTTGGCGGCTTCATCTTCTCGGCCTCCTACGGCACCGATATCCTGGCGGCGAACAACGACCGTGAGACCTATGACGTTGCGGTGCGTTACTCCAACGATGACATGGGTGCCTTTGCTGTAGATGCCGGCATCGGTGCGGCCTGGTCCGAACAGACCGGAACCCAGGACCGTCGTGACATCTCCGGCTCCTTTGCAGTCCTGCACAAGGACACCGGTTTGTCCCTGGCGGTTGCAGCAGGCGAGCGCGACATCGCGGGCAGCTATGCCTACGCCAAGCTCGGCTATGCGGCCGATCTGATTGCAGCCGGCAAGACTTCCTTCTCGGTGGACTACTATGATGGCTCCGATCAGGTCATCGCAGGCGACTCCTCGGAATCCTGGGGCATTGCGGCGGTTCAGAAGATCGACCGCTACAACCTGGAAACCTATGTGGCCTACCGTGAGTACTCCTATGCGGACGGCTCTGCCACCACCTACCAGGATGCAGATGTGATCCTGGCCGGCGCACGCTGGAAGTTCTGAAGACTCGCTTTCCCTCGGGTTTTCAAAACGAGAGGCACGTTCCCAATCCGGGGGCGTGTCTTTTTGTTTTGTAAGCGAGAAAACGCAGGGAAATGCAGCTTTGAGAGGGCGAATGAGGCAATGCCTCTTGCGCCACACCGCCAGTAACAATAGAAGGCCTCAAATTGTCTGGGGGCGAAGCCTGCGCGCGCGCCCCGAATCTCTATGGGGTATATCATGCAGGTCACCGAGACACTGAACGAAGGTCTGAAACGCGGCTACGCCATCACGGTCACTGCTGCCGAGCTGGACGCAAAGGTCAATGACAAGCTGACAGAAGCGCAGCCAGAAATCGAAATGAAAGGTTTCCGCAAGGGCAAGGTGCCCATGGCGCTGCTGAAAAAGCAGTTTGGCCAGCGCATGATCGGCGAAGCCATGCAGGAAGCCATCGATGGTGCCATGAATGAGCACTTCGAAAAATCTGGCGATCGTCCTGCGATGCAGCCCGACGTTAAAATGACCAACGAAGACTGGGCCGAAGGCGATGACGTCAATGTCGACATGTCTTACGAAGCACTGCCCGAAATTCCTGAGGTCGACCTGTCCGGCGTGACCCTCGAAAAACTGGTGGTCAAGGCAGAAGAAGAAGCCGTGACCGAGGCGCTGGAAAACCTGGCCGAAAACGCCCAGGATTTTGAAGCCCGCGAAGAGGGCGCTGCCTCTGAGGACGGTGATCAGGTTGTCATCGACTTCCTGGGCAAAGTTGACGGCGAAGCCTTTGAAGGCGGTGCGGCAGACGACTATCCGCTGGTTCTGGGCTCCAACTCCTTCATCCCCGGCTTCGAAGAGCAGCTGGTTGGTGTGAAGGCGGGTGACGAAAAAGACGTCTCCGTGACCTTCCCCGAAGAGTATCAGGCCGAGCACCTGGCCGGCAAAGAGGCCGTGTTCTCCTGCACCATCAAAGAGGTCAAGGCGCCCAAGGCCGCTGAGATCAATGACGAGATGGCCAAGAAATTTGGCGCCGAAGATCTCGAAGGTCTGAAAACTCAGGTACGTGAGCGCCTGGAAGCTGAATATGCCGGTGCAGCCCGCGCAGTGATGAAACGCGCCACTCTGGACAAGCTGGACGAGCTGGTTTCCTTTGACCTGCCACCTTCGCTGGTCGAAGCAGAATCCAAGCAGATCGCGCATCAGCTGTGGCACGACGAGAACCCCGACGTTGAGGGCCACGATCACGCAGAGGTCGAAGCAACTGATGAGCACGTCAAGCTTGCTGAGCGTCGCGTGCGTCTGGGTCTGCTGCTGGCAGAGCTGGGTCAAAAAGCCGAAGTTGAAGTCACCGACGCGGAAATGACTCAGGCGATCATGTCGCAGGCGCGTCAGTACCCCGGTCAGGAACGTCAGTTCTTTGAATTCATCCAGCAGAACGCCCAGATGCAGCAGCAACTGCGAGCGCCGATCTTTGAAGACAAGGTCATCGATCACCTGTTCGATCAGGCAGCAGTTGAGGAAAAAGAAGTCTCAAAAGACGATCTGCAAAAGGCCGTTGAGGCGCTGGAAGAAGAGTAACCTCTTCTTTTTGATCCATGTTTACAGGGGCTGCCTTCGGGCGGCCCTTTTTATTTTTTTCATTGTTATCAGCGGGTTTACGTAGCGTTTTGTGGTGATTTTATACGCACATTTTGATTTTTCAAAATTACTCTCTCTGGTTTTGGGTGTTTTGAATGTTTGGATAATTAGATCGTAAGGTTTTTGCGGCAGGTTCAGACTGAGACTCAATCAATGGGGCACAGTATGACTGTTAAACAAGTGCAAAAGCGACGGAGGTTTTCCTTCGCAAATCTACGAACCAAAACCAAAGTAATTGTAGCTGCGGTCATCCCGCTCGTGCTGGTCGCCGGCGTTGGCACCATGACTGTCTATGATCTCAGAAAGATGGAAGAAACGTCCAGCTGGGTGGAACACACGCAAAATGTCCTGCAGCAATCCGGTGGTATCGTCAGTTCGGCAGTGAATATGGAGACGGGCCTGCGCGGTTACCTGTTGGCCGGTCAGGAAGAATATCTTGAGCCCTATAATGCGGGCAGCGAGCAGGCATTTACAATGCTAGCCGATCTGCGTGAGACCGTTAGCGACAACCCGCCCCAGATGGAACGTTTGACCCAGGCTGGGGAGGTGTTGCGCAGCTGGCAGACAGATGTGGCCGAGAATGCCATCCAGCTACGTCGTGATATCGGCGATTCCCTGACCATGAACGACATGGCAGCCGAGGTGAGAGAAGCCAAGAGCGAGGTCTTCTTTGAATCGATCAGGAAAGCTATTCTGAAATTTGTCGAGGAAGAAGAGGTCCTGCTTGCGGACCGGCGTCAGGTTTTCTCAACCTTGGTGAGCACTGGCATTGCCACGCCTGAATATATGAACAGCTCCCTGAGTGCTGTTGAACTGGCCTATGCGTCGATCATGGATTCACGGGAGCTGATGGCGGCATCCGTTGCGATGGAATCTGCGGTTCGGGGCTTCCTCCTCTCAGGTGATCAGGCCTATCTCGATCATTACCAGGTAGGTTATGACCGGTTTCAAGAGCTGTCCAAATCGCTGGAAACCGCTGTCGCGGACCGCTTGATTCAGGTGAACCGGCTGCAGAAAATCCACAAGCTGTTTGACCTGTGGCGCGGTGTCGCTGTCGATCCTTTGGTGGAAATGCGTCGTGAAATCGGCGATTCCAAAACGATGGACGATGTGTCTGATTTGGTCCGCGAGGGACGCGGCAAAGTGTTCTTTGATGAATTCCGTGGCATTATGGCGGACTTCGATGCTGAGGAGCAGGGCTTGATGGCAAGCCGTCAGGCTGCCAATGTCGCGACCTCAGAATCCGCACGCACTATGATCCCGGTCTCTATTGGCGGAGCTATTCTGTTTGGTGTAATTCTGGCCTTCGTCATCGGGACCAATATTGCCCGGGCAGTCAATCGGATCACCACTTCGATGAAAGGCCTGGCGGATGGCAACAACGCTGTCGATATCCAAGGCCAGGAACGGGGCGATGAGGTGGGCGAAATGGCCCAAGCCCTTGAGGTGTTCCGCGATGCCTTGGTCGCGATGCAGGAAGCGGAGAAGAAGAAGGCAGAGGGACGCGATGCCGAGTTGAACCGCGTGGTTGAGACGTTGAGTGCAAAGCTGTCACTGCTTGCCGAAGGCAATTTGATGACCCGGATCGAAGAGAAATTCCCGGCAGATTACGAAAAGCTGCGCGGTGATTTTAACCGGACCGTCAACAACCTGCACGACATCGTGGGCAATGTGATGGACACCTCCAGCAGCATTGGCGGTGGCGCAACAGAGATCAGCCAGGCCTCGGAGGATCTGTCGCATCGCACGGAAAGCCAGGCGGCGACTCTGGAAGAAACAGCCGCCGCACTGGACGAGCTGACTGCCAGTGTGAAATCGGCGGCCGAAGGGGCCAAAGCGGTTGAAACCACCATGGACAACGCCCGCGTCGAGGCGGAAAGCAGCGACGAGGTGGTTCAAAAGGCTGTGGCTGCCATGACCGAGATTGAACAATCCTCGGCCAGTATTTCGCAGATCATCGGTGTGATCGATGATATTTCCTTCCAGACCAACCTTCTGGCGTTGAATGCTGGGGTCGAGGCGGCACGTGCAGGTGAGGCCGGTCGCGGGTTTGCCGTTGTGGCAAGTGAGGTGCGTGCCCTGGCGCAACGCTCCTCGGATGCGGCGATGGAAATCAAGACTCTGATCGGCGACAGTTCCAAACAGGTTGAGCGTGGCGTCGACCTTGTGGGCCGGGCTGGCGAGGCGCTGCAGCAAATCGTCGGGCAGATCAGCCAGATCTCCAAGCAGGTTTCCGGCATTGCCGAGGGGGCGGTAGAGCAGTCGACGGGCCTCAATGAGATCAACACCGGCATGTCGCAGTTGGATCAGGTCACTCAGCAGAACGCGGCAATGGTGGAACAGTCCACTGCGGCCAGTTTGCTGCTGAAATCAGACGCCGGAAAACTGGCGGAACTGATGTCCAGTTTCGAGATTTCCGGCTCTGTTGCACCAGCCAAACCAGCCAATGCCGCACCTGAGGCGCCTTCAGCTCATGGGGATTGGGACATGGGGGAGGGATGGGACGAGACCATTGAGCCAACCCCCAGACCTGCAGCAACGGGGACCGATGACGCGGTCCGCTGGGATGATTTCTAAAGGAAAGTTCAATCCACACGATCAGGGCCCGGAAAACTCCGGGCCCTTTTCTTTTTGGCTTTGGTCTAGTGTGACAGGTCAATCCGGAACCGGGCAAAGCCGTCCGGGCCATCGCCTGTGGGCTCAAGGCTGAGGCCCTGCAGGTCACCGACATAGTTGCTTGCTTTGGGGCCGGTGTCGAACACCACAGTGGTTTTCGCCAGGGGCGCAAAGCGCCAGTTGGCGTCTGCTCTGGGGCTGATGGTGCCCTTTTCAACAATGTAGCGCACGATGACATCGCGGTTGGTGTCCGGCCCCTCAAAGACAATGGTGTCCCCCATGGCCCCCGGGAAGGCACCGCCACCAGAGGCGCGATAGTTGTTGGTGGCAATGATGAACTGCGCCTGAGGGTCGATTGGCGCGCCATTGTACATCAACTTGGTGATGCGGTTTGCCGCTGGGTTTTCCAGCACACCTTTGCTGGTGAACTTGGAGGGTTGGCTCAGGTCGATCTCATAGGTCACGCCGTCGATCACATCAAAATTGTAGCTGGGGAATTCGGGGTTCAGCAGCAGCTGATCCGCCTTGCCGGGGTCGACCTGATTGAAGATCCCGGCAGAGCGCTCTAGCCAGTCCTTGACCTGCGCACCGCTGACTAGAACCGCACGGGCGGTATTGGGGTAGAGGTAGAGATCCGAGACATTCTTGATGGCCACATCGCCTTTGGGCACATCGGTGAAGTAGTCTGGACCGCCACGGCCCCCGGCCTTGAAGGGAGCTGCCGCGGACAGGATCGGCAGGCCCTCATATTCAGTGCCCTTCAGCATCTGGGCGATATACCAGCTTTGGGCGATTGAGACGATTTGGACCGAAGGATCATCCGCCACCAGGGCAAAATAGCTGTGCAGGGGCGCGTCCGTCTTGCCGACGGCGCGGCGCACATAGGCCAGAGTCTCTTCATGCTCCTGCGCCACCGAAGCCAGAACCTGAGGGTCGCTTTCGACCAGGGCGGTGATTGAACGATCCTCGTTGCGGCGAGAGATGGGGCGCGCCTCGGAGGCATGGCCGACAACGTGCCAACCGCCCGCGTCGCGTTCCAGCATCAGATCGATCAGGCCCAAGTGGCTGCCCCAATAGCCCCCCATGGTGGCGGGCTTGCCCTGTAGCGTGCCCTTGGCGGTGTCGATACCATCCAATCCGTCGTATTTGGAGGACGGGAAGACCAGATGGCTGTGGCCGGTCATGATCGCATCAATGCCCTCAATTCCCGCCAGGACCAGCGAGGCGTTTTCCATACCGTCACGTTCCTGTCCTTCGCCGATGCCGGAATGGGACAGGGCGACAATGATATCGGCGCCTTTTTCCTTCATTTCCGGCACATAGGCCCGCGCAGTTGCCACGATGTCCCGGGCCTGCACATTGCCCTCCAGATGGCGGCGGTCCCAATTCATCACTTGAGGCGGCACAAAGCCGATGAGACCAATCTTGATCGCGTGACTTTGGCCTGCTCCATCGGTCAGCTCGCGTTCAAGGATCACGTAGGGGGGCAGCAGGGTCTTGTCTTCGCGGGGGCTGGCACCGTGCTCCTTGGCGATATTGGCGCAGACCACCGGGAAAGCCGCCCCGATCAAAGACGTCATCAGGAACGGGAGGCCATAGTTGAACTCGTGGTTGCCCAGGGTGGAGGCATCAAAGCCCAGGGTGTTCATGGCCGCAATCACCGGATGCAGATCGCCTTCGCGCATGCCGCGTTCATAGGCAATGTAATCTCCCATCGGGTTGCCCTGCAGGAAATCCCCATTGTCGAGCAGCAGGGCATTGGTCGCCTCGGCGCGGATCTCTTTTACAATCGATGCCGTTCTGGCCAGACCAACGGTGTCACGCGGTTTGTCGGCGTAGTAATCATAGGGAAAGACATGCACATGCAGGTCGGTGGTTTCCATCAGCCGCAGGTGCACCTGGTTGCTGGCAGCCTGCAGGGAAAAGGGATGCAGGGCGATGAGCCCGGCGCTGCCGGCGAGAAAGGACCGGCGATCAAGATTAAAGGGCATGGGTTCACTCCCGGTGTCAGAATGCTGTTTGGCTATCCGGTAACGATAACAGCAAAATGACAAAGGCCAAATGCAATCTGGAGTGGTGCGTGTTGCGTCAGTTGACCAGGCCGGTCTCTTTCAGCATGCCGCGCCGTTTTGCTTCGTGCCAGTACCCGCGGGAATAGTGTTTGACTGCCATGTCAAAGCTGCCGTCAGACAGCAACCAGGCCCCACGCAAGTATTTGCCGGCAAACTCAAGATTGGTATCGGCGTCCAGCAGATCCTTTGGCACCCCGGCAAACCCCATGGAGCGAGCGGTGGCCGGCAGGATCTGCAACAACCCGTAGTAGGGCCGGTTCACCGCCCAGGGCCGATGGGTGCTTTCCCGGATAGCCAGGCGGTGGACCAGAGCGCGCGGGATGTCATAGAGATCGGCCCAATGATTGATGCTGCGGCGCAGTTCCGGAGTCTCGTTGGGGTAAAGCGGCGGGTCAAAGGCTGCGTTTTCATCCGGTGTTGCTCCTCCCGCCGAGCCGCAGGCGGGCAGCGCAAGCGGCAGGGTGAGGCAAAGCGCGAGAAAGTGACGTCGAGACATGGGAAACCTGTGTTGGGGCGAGGGTTGGATAGGGGCCGGGAAAGGGCATTGGCCCAATCCACGAGCGTAGGATTTAGGGCGCGGCAAAAGTCTGGCTGCCGCTTGTCGGGGGCAAACCGGCGGGGGTCACCCTGTCACGGCATGGCCGCGCTGTTGCATACAGCGCACCAGATAGTTGCGTCGTGCCTGCTTGACGTCGAAATCGCCAGCAGCGGCGCCAACGGCGGCCCCCAGCAATGCGCCGATCAATGCATCATCGCTGCCCTCGATGGCACCGCCGGCGGCACCGATAACCCCGCCAACGGCTGCGGTCTTGCCAACATGACCTTCACCAACCCGACCTGCCTCGGCGCGGCACTGGGTCTCGTCGCTGTTGAAACTGGCCGCAAGCGGCGGCGTGGCCTGCAACGGAGCCTCCAAAGGAACCGGTTCCGTACACCCGGCTGTCAGCACCATCAGACAGCCTGCGGCAAACCCCAAAATCATCTTTCCCGCCATAACCCGGTCCTCCTGCTAAAATCACTGATATCTGTAAGCCCAAGGTAGAGCCCTAGGCGGCATTATTCCAGTGCGGGGACAAAGCTGCGCAAAGGGCCGCTTATATCAGGCCAGCCAGGGCCTGCATGAGGGGGAAGCCAGGCAGGATGGGGGAATAACAAAAAGGCCGCCTCAAAAGAGACGGCCTTTTCAATGAGATGTCTGATCTGCTGGAATCAGGCGGTTGGGGCTTCTTCTTCGGTGGCGGCGGGGGCGTCGCCCTCGTCGTCATCCGATGCAGCCGCACCGATATCGTCAAACAGTTCGGAAATTTCGAACTCAGCAGCGGCTTCCTCTTCGGCAGCGAGCTCCTGGATCGATTTGCCAGAGGCCTGAAGTTCAGCTTCTTCAGCCGAACGTGCAACGTTCAGCTTGATTTCAGCTTCGACTTCGGGGTGCAGTTTTACAACAAGGCTGTGCAGGCCGAGGTCCTTGATCGGATCGATCAGGGCAACCTGTTTCTTGTCGACCGAGAACCCGGCTTCGGTGGCAGCTTCGGCTGCGTCACGTGGGGTAACGGAGCCATAAAGCGAACCGGCGTCCGAAGCGGAACGGATCACGATGAACTGCTGACCGTCGAGCTTTTCAGCCAGAGCGGCGGCTTCTGCTTTGGTCTCCAGGTTGCGCGCTTCGAGCTGCGCTTTCTGGGCTTCAAAGGCCGCCAGGTTGGCGTCCGATGCGACCTTTGCTTTGGCTTGGGGCAGCAGGAAGTTGCGGGCGTAGCCAGGTTTGACGTCAACGACGTCGCCCATCTGGCCAAGCTTGGCAACACGTTCAAGAAGGATAACTTGCATGTGCTTATCTCCTTACTTCACGGCGTAGGGCAGCAGGGCGAGGAAGCGGGCGCGCTTGATAGCACGGGCCAGTTCACGCTGCTTTTTTGCCGATACGGCGGTGATGCGGCTAGGCACGATCTTGCCACGCTCAGAGATGTAGCGCTGCAGCAGACGAGTGTCCTTGTAGTCGATCTTAGGTGCATTGTCGCCCGAGAAGGGGCAAACTTTGCGACGGCGGAAAAATGGTTTTGCGGCCATGGTTTAGCGTCCTTTTCTCAAGCTAAGATCAGCGGCGCTCGCGACGGTTGTCGCGTTCGTCACGTTTCTGCATCTGGACCGAGGGGCCCTCGGCGTGCTCGTCGACCTTGATGGTCAGAACGCGCATCACGTCATCATGCAGGCGCATCAGGCGTTCCATTTCCTGGACAGCCGCTGCAGATGCATCGGTGCGCAGGAAGGCATAGTGGCCCTTGCGGTTCTTGTTGATCTTGTAGGCCATGGTCTTGACACCCCAGTACTCGCTATCCACGAGTTTACCTTCGTTGTCAGCCAGTACGGCGCCGAAATGTTCGACGAGGCCTTCAGCTTGCGAGTTGGACAGGTCCTGACGCGCAATCATAACATGCTCATAGAGTGGCATGCGAACTCCTGTTTCTTTCAAGGCGCATTTCATAGACCGGGCGGTTGGCCTTCCGCTGCCCTGTCACGAGAGTCTGCGCGGATCGAATGTGTCGCGGAAGGATGGCCCCATATATCGGCTTTTGGGCAAAGAGCAAGGTGAAATGTTCCGAAGGTCTGGCCTGTGCTCCGGGATCGGTTGGCAAAGCCCTGGGAGCGCGCTGCTCTCGCCTTTGAATGGGGCTGAGATCTGCGCAAACATGCGCCTCTTTCTTCCCCATTATCAGGGGCTTTGGCCGGGTTTTGAAGCTGCAAAAAAACAATTTTGCAATTGCCGCCCCATTGTTGCCGCAATCTTGCGGTCAAACTTGGTTAACGAAAAGTTAATGCTTGCCATTCAAAGGCAGGCAGATTGAGGACGAAGATGAGCATATCCAGTGAAGCTCCACTTGCCTATGGACGGCAAGCCCCCGGCAGATTTGCAGGCAAGGCTCTTGCCGGTGGCGGTCTTGCCTCTGCGATGCCTTTGGTGTTGAATTTCGAGGCCAATTGGCGGGCGCGCACGATGCTGTTGCGGGTTTTGGGTGTTGCTTTGATCCTGAGTGCCTGTGGGCTGTGGCTGTTTTCCGGCATGGCATCTGATCCGGAGCTCAATTTAATGAAAGTTGGCGTTTCGGTGCTGTTCTTCGTGCTGGGCATGGTGCTGATGACGGTGAATGATCGGCGCAACCAACCGGAAGCCTGTTTTGATCCGGTTCGGCGTGAACTGCGGGTGTTGCGTCGGGATGCCCATGGTCAGCCCAAGACGGTTTTGCGTCGCAGCTACGACACGATCGGCGGTGCCCGGTTGAGTGACGGTGCCGTGCAACTGTTCGAGAATGATGGCAGCCTGCTGATCGAAGTGCCTCTGGGCAGTGCTGCGGCGCGCAGTCAACTGCGTGACCAGTTGAGTGGTGCGGTGCAACTGTACAGCTGATCGACCTGTATTCTTGTTTATTGCAAGCAGCCTTTCCCCCTGGGGTAGGGCTGTTTTTCGTTCTGGCGTGATGCGCCTTGACTCTGAATTCTGTGCCGGGTCTTCACATCACCGTGAGTGGAGATAATGTTTTTGTTACTGTTTCAGTACCGACAACACCGAGAGTTGTTAGGAAAACAAGGGGGCTGTGCGAGGTCCTGACCGGGGCTCTTCATTTTTCAACAGAATATGTGGGAAAATGTCACTTTTCTTTTGCCGGTTCAAAACCCAGATTTGGACGACAAGATCACAAGGGCTTGTATGTCTCTACACCTCCAACGGAGCTTAACACTCATGAAAAAGATCCTTTTCGCTGCCGCACTCGCCGGTCTGAGCACCTCTGCGGCCTATGCTGCTCCCGAAAAATATGTCTTGGACGCAAGCCACAGCCAGGTACTGTTCCAGTACAACCACCTTGGGTTCTCCTCCACCTGGGGAATGTTCGCGGGCTTTGAGGGTGAGATCATGTTCGATCAAGAGGCCCCCGCCAATTCCAGCGTTTCGGTCTCGATGCCGGTGAAATCCATGTGGACCGGTTGGGAAGCCCGCGAAGGACACTTTATGTCTGCGGACTTCTTTGACGCCAGCGACGATGAGATGGTGACCTTTACCTCCACCAAGATCGAGGTGACCGGCGAAGGCACGGCCAATATCACTGGCGACCTGACCCTGAACGGCGTGACCAAATCCGTGGTTCTGGATGCCAAGCTGAACCAGGTTGGCGAGCACCCGATGGCGGGCAAGCCCTGGGCCGGTTTTGATGCCACCACTACTCTGGTGCGCTCTGAGTTCGAGCTCGGCAAATTTGCGCCCTACGTGAGCGACGAAGTGCAGCTGAACATCTCGATTGAGGCGATGAAGGCCGAATAAGCCCCATCAAGACCAATCTGAACAGAGGCTGTCATCCCATAGGATGGCAGCCTTTTTCTGTTTTGATATGCGGGTTAGGTGCCAGGTGAAATATGGCGAATTTGCAATCTCTGGTCTTTGAGCGAACTCGCGACTATTTCGAAATCATTGTCTTGCAGCGCTTGTCGAAGAGAGGTGGTGAGGTCGAAGCCGTACACGTCAGTTGAACACACCAAAGGGTGGTGGTCTTCGATGTTCCACAGCGTACGAAGTAGAGCCTCTGTGGGCGTTTCCTCTGGAGAGCTGTAGATCAAGGCACTGCCACCGCTCAGGTTCTTTTGCTGTCTGAACCAGGCTTCGTTTGAGGGTGACCAAAGCAACCAGAGAGGCCCTGTCCAAGCCCGGTTATAGTCTTGTTCAAATGAAATGCATGCTTTCATGGAAGCAGGCTATCCGCAGAAATAGCTTGGTTCAATGGCCCTGAGCGGTTGGCCTGACAAAGAAAAAGCCCTGCAAGGGGGCAGGGCTCAAACTTGATTGCAATTGGCGACTGACGGTCAGTTGCCGGTCTGTTTCGCTGTCAATGTGATATCGATCACCACCTCGAATCCCAAGGTGCCGGCATCCTGCGTACCCAGGCCAATGTCAAAATCCATGCGGTTGACGGTGACCTGTCCGCGCATTTCCGCGTGTTCTCCATCAAGGTTGAGCGTGAAAGGCAGGGTGAGGGGATGTGTCTTGTCGCGGATGGTGAGGGTACCCACGGCCTGATAGCCTTCGGCCAGTTTCACAATCTCAGCTTTGAATCGGGCGCTGGGGTAGGTTGCGATATCGAAGTAATCCGCCCCCATGGCCTGATCCGATACTGTGCCGAGGTTCAGCGATGCGATGTCGATCTCCACCGCGACAGTTCCTGCAGGCCCCGGGGCGGCGGGGTTGTCAAATTGGATGTCGGCGTTCCAATTGGCAAAAGACCCACTGACGCCGCTGCCCATCTGCTGGATCGTCAGGCCGAGGCTGCCGCTCTCCACCTGCCAATTGCCCGCGCCTTGACTGTCTGTATCTGCCGCACCGGTGGTTGCGCTGACATCCTGCGCGCCGTGATCATGACCCCCGTGGCTGTTGGATTGCTGGGCGATCATGGTGCCGCTGGCAAAGACCGCGCCCCAGATGACCAATGCGATCACCGCCGGAGCGGCACTATGGGTCTGGGCGGGGGGAGTGGGCAGATCGCGCGCGCCGGGCAGCATCCGGCGCAGGGTGGCATCGCGATCGATTACCACATGTTTCAGCGCGCCAGCCACATGCAGCAGGACAGTGATCTGGAGTGTTTGGGTCGAAATCCAGTGCAGCGTGCCAAACAGTTCAGCAAAGCTTTCGGATTTTGGCACAAAGGGAAGATCCTGCCCAAAGGACCACCAGATCGGCGCGAAGCCGGTGGTGGCGGCGTGATGGATCCAGCCGGTCAGCGGCGTAGCCACCAAGGCACCGTACAACAGCCAATGGACCACTTCAGCGGCCAGGGCCTCGGGCTTGTTTTCGGGGTGCAACAGGCCGGGTTTTGGTTGGCGCAGGGCCCAGAAGATACGGGCCAGAGCCACCAGGAAAGTTACCAGGCCAAGCGTCTTGTGCAGGCTGAACAACAACACTGCACGATCCAGAGTGGCTTGGGATCCGTCAAACGACGCGCTCAGGATCTCATGGGAGAGGTCGCTGGCGATCAATCCCAGAATAAAGGTAGAGATCAGCAAAAGGGCTGTGAGCCAATGGAAGGTCTTGGTGACGCTGCCGTAGCTCGAAGAGCTGTTGTTCAAAGGCACTGGGGGCATTCCTTGCGCAAGAGATGTTCGCACAAATCTAGTGATCCCAAAGCATCACGCAATGGCCGTGTGTCCCAATCGATGCACAGGAGCTGTGTGCCAGAGCAGTCCCGGGCCAAAGTCTGAACCGCCAACGCTGCGGCGCAGTTCTCTTGTACCTTGCGTCAGCTGCGTCTAAACCGGGTAAAACGCCAGCGAAGGATGAGGTCCTTAATGACAACCGCATTTGTGTTTCCCGGGCAGGGTGCCCAGTCTATCGGCATGGGGCAGGCCCTTGCCGCGGCTTACCCAGCCGCCAAAGCCGTCTTTGATGAGGTGGACGAGGCTTTGGGCGAAAGCCTGAGCGCTCTGATCTGGGGCGGCGATGTCGAAACCCTGACCCTGACCCAGAACGCCCAACCAGCGTTGATGGCCACTTCGATGGCGGCGATGCGTGCGCTCGAGGCCGAAGGCGTTACCATTGATCAGGCTGCTTTTGTGGCCGGTCATTCCTTGGGGGAATACTCCGCATTGGCCGCCTCGGGGGCGATTTCGGTTGCCGATACCGCGCGGCTGTTGCGCACCCGGGGCCAGGCGATGCAAAGCGCCGTTCCCGTTGGAGTTGGTGCCATGGCTGCCTTATTGGGGCTGGATTTTGCCACCGTGCAAGAGGTGGCCGCAGAGGCCGCAGCGACAGGCGAAGTGGTGCAGGCCGCCAATGACAATGACCCAACGCAAGTGGTGGTCTCGGGCCATAAGGCGGCGGTTGAACGTGCGGCAGAAATCGCCAAGGGCCGCGGTGCCAAACGCGCGGTGATGCTGCCGGTCAGCGCACCGTTCCATTGTGCATTGATGCAACCGGCCGCCGAAGTCATGGCCGAGGCCCTGGCTGCCGTCGAGATCAAAGCACCTGCGGTGCCGCTGATCGCCAATGTGCGCGCCGATGCGGTCACCGATCCGGATGAGATCCGCCAGGTGTTGGTGGAACAGGTGACAGGCTCTGTGCGCTGGCGCGAGAGCGTTGCTGCCATGGGGGCCAAAGGTGTGACCGAGTTCTGGGAAATTGGCGCAGGCAAGGCGCTGTCGGGTATGATCCGCAAGATCGACCGCAGCCTCAGCAGCCGTCAGTTCGGCACCCCCGATGATGTTGCTGCCGCCAAGGGCTGAGCAATAGTTACGAAGATATCGCGCCGACGGGGCAGGGCAAAAGGCCCTCACCCCAGGTGAACGCGGACAAAGAGGAAGACAGATGTTTGATTTGACTGGCAAGAATGCCCTGGTGACCGGTGCCTCTGGTGGCATTGGTGGGGATATTGCGCGCGCGCTGCATGCAGCGGGTGCGACTGTTGCGCTTTCTGGCACCCGGGAGGCCCCGCTGCAGGAATTGGCAGCTGAGCTTGGCGAGCGCGCCCATGTCCTGACCTGCAACCTCAGCGATGCAGAGGCGGTTGAGGCTCTTCCAAAACAGGCGGCTGCGGCGATGGGATCAGTTGATATTCTGGTGAACAATGCGGGCATCACCAAGGACAACCTGTTCATGCGCATGAAAGATGAGGAATGGCAAAGCGTTCTGGACGTGAACCTGACCTCGACCATGCGTCTGTGTCGCGGCGTGATGCGTGGCATGATGAAGGCACGCTGGGGCCGCATCATCAATATCTCTTCGATTGTTGGCGCCACCGGCAACCCGGGTCAGGGCAACTATGCGGCCTCCAAGGCGGGCATGATCGGCATGTCGAAATCCATCGCCTATGAGGTCGCCAACCGTGGCATTACGGTCAACGCGGTAGCCCCCGGGTTTATTGCCACCGCGATGACTGAAAAGCTGAATGATAGCCAAAAAGACGCGATCCTGACCCAGATCCCAGCCGCCCGGATGGGGGATTCGAAGGAGATTGCCGCAGCCGTGCTTTATCTGGCCAGCCCCGAAGCCGCCTATGTCACCGGCTCCACGCTGCATGTGAATGGTGGCATGGCGATGCTCTAGGAGATTTTGCAGGTTCCCCGCTCAAATCAAGGATTGTTTTTGGTGGGTTTATCTGCAAAATCGCTTCAATCGGGAGCGTGTTCATACCTGATATTCGCTAGTTTGGTATCGGTATCAATGAGTTAACGGTGGTCGGCGCAGGTTCCCCTTGTCTTGGGGAGGGGCGAAGACCATCTGCTCGACAAGGGTTGCTGAACTGCCGTGCAAAAGCAGCGCATGGCAAGGACCGCGCATGGTGCGAAACCATTTGCCTCTGCGTCGGTCTGTGCTATAGGCGGCCCATATTCGCCCCGTCGTTTTCTCTTTGTTAGGAAACGTTAGGGCGGCTCTCGTTTACGGGGGCAGAACCGCCCGCAATGGGCAAAATCACGCCACCCCTTGCGGGTAAGGGCAAAACCGGGCTGACGCCCTGTAGAACGAGGAAGAGACATGAGCGACGTCGCAGACCGCGTAAAAAAGATCGTTGTAGAGCACCTGGGTGTTGAAGAAGACAAAGTGACCGAGAACGCATCGTTCATCGACGATCTGGGCGCAGACAGCCTGGACACCGTTGAGCTGGTTATGGCCTTCGAAGAAGAGTTCGGCATCGAGATCCCTGATGACGCGGCCGAAACCATTCAGACATTTGGCGACGCAGTGAAGTTCATCACCGAAGCTTCCTAAAGTCGACAATCACTTCGAATGTGATTGCTGAAACGGCGTTTTCCACTAGGGAAGCGCCGTTTTGCTTATCTCATCCCTGCCTGACTTGGGGGAAGCTCATCACGCAACGCGCTAATTTGTGTTATCGTGTAATGGTTGAGCAACCAGGAGGGCTCTTGCGATGATGATTTATCCAACAATGGAATTGCTAGACGGACGCTGTGTGACCCTCGAAAAGGGACGCCTGGACGAGCCGATGATCTGGCATGTGGATCCCGTTGAAAAGGCCAAGGAATTTGCCGCTGCCGGTGCTGAGTGGATGCATCTGACCGATTTCAACGCGATCCAGGGCGATGACAGCAATCACGCGCTGGTCGAAGAAATCATCCGCACGGTGGGCATTCCGGTTCAGCTGGGTGGGGGCATAAGAAGCCGCGAAAACGTGGAGCATTGGATCGACAAAGGCGTCGGTCGTGTGGTGGTCGGGACACTGGCCGCGCTGGATCCAACCCTGGTCGCCGAGCTGGCCAAGCAACATCCGGATCAGATCGTTCTGGCGGTGGATGTCTGGCAGGGACAGGTGATGACCGAAGGCTGGCTCAAGGCGGGCGCGTTTGAACCCGAAAGCTATGTTGCCGCCTTTGGCGCAGCGCCCTTTGCCGGCATTATCGTCACCGATATCGACAGCGACATGTCCGATCTCGAGGCCCAGCTTGGTTTGATTTCGGGACTGGCTGCCAAGGCCAGCTCGCCGGTGATTGCCAGCGGTGTGGTTCGAAATGCCGATGACATCTCTCGGCTGAAATATGTGCACAATATCTCTGGGGCTTTGGTGGGGCGGGCGCTGTTCCGCAAAAGCATGACACTGGAAGAGGCACTGGAAGTGGCGCAGCCGCAGGTCGAACAGGTGGCTGAATTCCTTTGACCTGAACCTCATTTGCGAAGAAAGAGCCGACCCCGCGGCAGGCACGGGGTCGGCGCATTGCATTGAAGCCCAGTGGATTGAAAAGCAGCGCATTGAAAAGGGGCCGGTTTGACCCGCGTCGGTCGCAGCTCTGCCTGCCGGATGAGTGGTTTTGTGCTCAAATTTCTCTCAGAGGTGCCTTATTGGGCGCTTTGTCGGGGGCTTGAGGGCGGTCGTTTTATCCACGCACTTGCGCCCCTTGGGCATTCCAAGCTATCTGGGTGCACGAATTGCCGAGGCTAAGGAGAGCAAGGAATGCGTCGAGTAGTTGTAACCGGATTGGGATTGGTGACACCATTGGCAACCGGGGTCGAAGAGACCTGGTCGCGTCTGCTGGATGGCCAGTCTGGTGCTGGCCCAATCACGCTGTTCGATGCCGAGGCCAGTGGTGTCGCCACCACCTACGCCTGCGAGGTTCCGCGTGGAGACGGTACGGATGGGACCTTCAATCCCGACGACTGGGTGATCAAGAAAGATCAGAAAAAGATCGATGACTTCATCCTCTATGGCATTGCTGCCGCCGACATGGCCGTCCGTGACGCCGACTGGCTGCCCGAGGACGATGAAAACCGCGAGCGCACTGGCGTGATGATTGGCTCCGGTATTGGCGGGCTCAGCTCGATTGCCGACACCGCCGTGATGATCAAGGAAAAGGGCCCGCGTCGGGTGTCTCCCTTCTTTATTCCTGGGGCGCTGATCAATCTGATCTCGGGTCAGGTTTCGATCCGCTTTGGTTTCAAAGGCCCGAACCATTCGGTTGTGACCGCCTGTTCCACCGGGGCACATGCCATTGGGGACGCGGCGCGGCTGATCAAGTCCGGGGATGCGGAAGTGATGATTGCCGGTGGCGCCGAGGCGGCCATCTGTGAAATCGGTATTGCCGGGTTCAACGCGTGCAAGGCGTTGTCAACCAAACGCGCCGATGATCCCAAATCCGCTTCGCGCCCCTATGACGCCGATCGCGACGGCTTTGTCATGGGTGAGGGTGCTGGCGTGGTGGTGCTGGAAGAATACGAACACGCCAAGGCCCGTGGCGCCAAGATCTATGCCGAAGTGCTGGGATACGGCCTGTCCGGCGACGCCTATCACATCACCGCTCCGTCTGAGACCGGCGAAGGGGGCGAACGTTCGATGCGCGCAGCGCTCAAGAACGCCGGCCTGACACCTGCGGATGTTGACTATATCAATGCCCACGGGACCTCGACCATGGCTGACACGATTGAGCTGGGTGCGGTGGAGCGGATGCTTGAAGATCACGCCAGCAATGTCACCATGTCTTCGACCAAATCGGCGACCGGTCACCTTTTGGGGGCGGCTGGTGCAATCGAGGCAATTTTCTCGATCTTGGCGATCCGCGATCAGGTGGCTCCGCCAACCATCAATCTGGACAATCCGGATGTGGAGTCCCAGGTCGACCTGGCCCCAAATCAAAAGCGTGCGCGCAAAATCGATGTGGCCCTCTCCAACTCCTTTGGCTTTGGTGGCACCAATGCTTCGGTGGTCTTTGGGAAGCCCAAGTAAATGTGGCGCAGCCTAGCCTCGAACATGTTGACGGTCCTGGTGGTGGCGCTGTTCCTTTTGGGCGGCGTCATCCTTTGGGGCAAGTCGCAGTATACATCGCAAGGGCCGCTGGAAACCGCGATCTGTCTTCAGGTGCGCCCAGGCTCCAATATGACCCGTGTCAGCGCCGATCTGGAACAGCAGGGGGCGGTGTCCTCTGGGGCGATTTTTCGACTCGGTGCCAAATATGCTGAAAAATCTAGCCAGCTGAAAGCCGGGAGTTTTCTGGTGCGGCCAGGAACCTCGATGGAGGCGATCCTTGAGCAGGTGACCCAAGGCGGGGCCAGCACCTGTGGTACCGAAGTGGTCTACCGTGTTGGTGTCACCCGTTTGCGGGCTGAGGTGCGCGAGCTGGACCCGGCGACCGGCAAGTTTGTAGAACGTGCCGATTTCGAACTGGGCGTCGACGAGACCCCGGCGATTTTCACCGATTTGAAATCGGCCTCCGATACCCGGTTCCGGGTTGCCTTGGCTGAAGGTGTCACCAGTTGGCAGGTTGTGGATGCGCTGAAACAGATCGATATCCTGGCCGGGGATCCCGGCGAACGTCCGGGCGAAGGCCTGCTGGCCCCCGACAGCTATGAGATCATTTCCGGTCAGGCCCGGGGTGAGGTCTTGGCCCAGATGGAGGAACGCCAGGCCTTACTGGTGGCCGCCGCTTGGGAGAACCGCAGCCCGGACGCAGCCGTGCAAAGCCCGGAGGAAATGTTGATCCTGGCTTCGATCATCGAAAAGGAAACCGGCATTGCGGCGGAACGTGGTCAGGTGGCCAGCGTCTTTACCAACCGGCTGAACCGGGGCATGCGCCTGCAGACAGACCCAACCGTGATCTATGGTGTCACCAAGGGCGAGGGCGTGCTGGGACGTGGGTTGCGTCAAAGTGAGCTGCGCAAGGTAACGCCTTGGAACACCTATGTCATCGAGGGGCTGCCTCCGACTCCCATCGCCAACCCTGGCCGGGCAAGTCTTGCGGCAGCGGTCAATCCGGATACGACGGATTTCTTGTTCTTTGTGGCGGATGGAACCGGCGGTCATGCCTTTGCGGCAACCCTTCAAGAGCACAATCGCAACGTCGTCAAATGGCGCGAGATCGAAGCCCAACGCAACAACAACTGATCTCGTCAAAGTCGAAACCTTTGAACCTGTCCCAGATCCTGGGGCAGGTTTTTTTACGCCTGCTTGGAACCCTCAAGCGGGCACTTGGGGGCCGCACAGATCTTGCCTCATCCCCAAGCGACGATATGCAGGGGCCGCAATGGTAAATTCTTCCTTTTGTCTTCGGACGCTTGGCAACCGGGGTTGATTTGACACCTGCGGGAGGGCTTGCCTAGGCTCTGGGCCAGCTGGAAGGATATTGGAGACCGCGAAGTTTACGGCGGGCCGGGCAAGATGACGGCTTGCGTAGGGCTCCTATCCTGATGTGTCGGGGATTGTCCCAAACATGAGAAGCCATAGCCAGAATGACCAAAAATGAACCGGACCCACGGGTGCAGCGCACCCGTGATCTGTTGCGCTCGCTGCAGGGTTCCATCCTGCGGCTGCGACATGAGGCGGAGACGCTGCAGCTGAGGTTGGCTGCTGAGGAGGAAGTAGCACTTGCGGCGAATTTGCCCAAGATCACCAAACTCGAGGGGCTTATCCGAGATTGCCAAAAAGTGGAGAAAACGCTTGTCGAGCAAACCGATCCTGACACCTCCGAACACTCCGGGCTCGACCTTGACGCGGCCCGCGCTGAAATCCGCAGCCGCCTGGATCGCCTCCGCGCCGCCCGCGCAACAGAAGAGTTTTCTGGAGGCGATGAGTGAACCTGCGCTTCTGGCCTTCCCCTATCTGTTCGAGGCCTGGGCCCTGCCGCATCAGTTGCCACCCGCAAAACCCTGGCGGACCTGGGTCATTCTGGGCGGCCGTGGCGCTGGTAAAACGCGGGCGGGGGCAGAGTGGATCCGCGCCCAGGTGGAGGGGGCGACGCCGAGAATGGCGGGCAAAGCCCGGCGTCTGGCCTTGATTGGTGAGACCTATGATCAGGTGCGCGACGTGATGATCCAGGGCGACAGTGGCATTCTGGCCTGTTCGCCGCCGGACCGCCGTCCGCAATGGAAAGCCCAGGAACGCAAGCTGCTCTGGGCCAATGGGGCCATGGCGCAGGCCTTTTCCGCCCATGACCCGGAGGCGCTGCGGGGGCCACAGTTTGACACCGCCTGGGTGGATGAGATGGCCAAATGGCGTCGCGCCCGCGAGGCCTGGGACATGTTGCAGTTTTCCTTGCGGTTGGGCCAGGACCCGCAGGTCTGTGTCACCACCACGCCGCGCAATGTCGCGGTGCTGCGTGATCTTCTGGCTGCCCCGTCTACGGTGCAGACGCATGCGCCAACAGAGGCCAATCGGGCCAATCTGGCGCCTTCGTTTCTGACCGAGGTTCGGGCCAGATACGGCGGCTCGCGTCTGGGTCGTCAAGAGCTGGACGGGATCCTGCTGAGCGAGGTCGAGGGCGCCTTCTGGCAGGCCGACCCCTTGTCCCAGGCCCAGGTCGCCGCAGCCCCCCCATTGGATCGTGTCGTTGTCGCCGTTGATCCGGCCGTGAGCGCCGGCAAGGCTTCGGATGCCTGTGGCATTGTGGTGGCGGGGGCCGTGTTGCAGGGGCCGGTGCAGAATTGGCAGGCCTATGTGCTGGCCGATCGCACGGTCCAGGGGCTCAGCCCCTTGGCCTGGGCTCAGGCGGTGTTGGCAGCGCGAGATGAGTTCTCGGCGGATCGGGTGGTGGCGGAGGTCAATCAAGGCGGGGCCCTGGTCGAAAATCTGCTGCGGCAAGTGGATCCGCTGGTGCCCTTCCATGCGCTTCATGCCAGCCGTGGTAAATCGGCCCGCGCAGAGCCGGTATCCGCCCTCTATGAGCAGCGGCGGGTGCATCACCTGGCAGGCTTGGCCGAGCTGGAAGAGCAGATGTGTCAGATGACGCCGCAGGGGTTTCAGGGGCAGGGCTCGCCGGACCGTCTGGATGCGCTGGTTTGGGCGCTCCACGAGCTGATTCTGGCACCCGCGAGCCATCTGCGCTTGCCCAGAGCCCGTGTGCTCTAGCTAGCCTTCAGGAGCCAGAAAACGCGGCGCTGCAACACCTGTCAGACGATATTTTTCTTTGAAGCAAAAGGATTAGGCCAGGGGGTGCCAAGCGGGGGAGCGCCTGTCTTGGAGAATGTTCAAGCCAGCGCGGCATAAGTTTTCTCAGCAAAGGGCGTATTGCCCAAGTGATGGATCAAAGGAGTGGCCCATGGGGTTCAACCTACCTTGGCGCAAGATACGGCCCGATGAGACCCTGGCCCAGAAACGCGGCCCCCAGCAGAGCAAAGCCAGTGCTGCGGCGCGGGTCATTGCCTGGCAAGGGGGGGGCGGTACCAGCTGGTCTGCGCGGGATGCAACGACCTTGACGCGGGTGGGCTACATCGGAAACCCAATTGGGTTTCGCGCCATCCGCATGGTGGTCGAAGCGGCGGCCGCCTTGCCGCTGGTTCTGCAGGACAGCAATCAGAGATATGAAAGCCACCCGGTCTTGTCGCTGATCACCCGGCCCAATGCGGCCCAGACCCGGCAAGATTTTCTGGAGGCTGTCTTTGGTCATCTGCTGCTGTCGGGCAATGCCTATATTGAGGCGGTCGCGGGCCCTGAGGGCTGGCCAGAAGAGCTACATGTGCTGCGACCGGATCGGATCTCGGTGGTGCCGGGCACCGATGGTTGGCCGCAGGCCTATGATTATACTGTCTCCGGGCGCAAGCACCGCTTTGCCTGCGAGGGGACCCGGGGCACCATTTTTCATCTGAAGAACTTCCATCCGCAAGACGATCACTACGGGCTGGCACCGATGCAGGCTGCGGCGCTGGCGTTGGATGTCCATAGCGCTGCTTCGCAGTGGTCCAAAGGGTTGCTGGACAATGCTGCGCGCCCCTCTGGCGCCTTAGTCTGGGCCGGATCTGAGGGTCAGGGCCAGATGTCCGACGACCAATTTCGCCGCCTGAGTGAGGAAATTGAGATGAACTTCCAGGGCGCACGCAACGCGGGTCGACCGATGGTGCTGGAAGGCGGGCTGGATTGGAAACCGATGGGGTTTTCCCCCTCGGACATGGAGTTCCAGAAAACCAAGGAAGCCGCAGCCCGCGAGATTGCCCTTGCCTTTGGGGTGCCGCCGATGCTGCTGGGGCTGCCGGGGGATGCGGCCTATGCCAATTACCAAGAGGCCAACCGTGCGTTCTACCGCCTGACGGTATTGCCTCTGGTTACCAAAGTGGCGGCGGGTATCTCGGATTGGATATCTGGGTTTGGTAACGAAGTCATGGTGTTGAAGCCTGATCTTGATCAGGTTCCGGCGCTGTCGGAAGAGCGGGATGTACAATGGAGGCGGGTCGCTTCTGCGGATTTTCTGACTGAGGCCGAAAAGCGCAAACTACTGGGACTTCCAGCGGCATCGGAAGGGGACACAGATGGCTGATCTCCCCAGGCCACCTTTTGATTGCGTCCCAGGGCTGCGGCTGTCCGCTCATGAAACGGTGAGCAAGATCCAGATGGAGGCGCTCAACACCAGGATGGAGCGTTTGGAGCAGGTGCTGGAACGGCTGGAGCGCCGACTCTGGCTGACGGTTTACGGGGTGGCCGCCGTGATCCTCGCGCAGGCGATCCAATCCCTTGCTTCGGCACAATAGCGCATAAAAACAGATTGTTACGAGAGGTTTGTCATGAAGGTTGATCCGGAATTCGAACATAAGTTCTCGCGATTTGGCGAGGATCTGACGGTTCAGGATGACAATGTCATTCAGGGCTATGCCAGCCTCTTTGGTGAGGTTGATCAGGGTGGCGACGTGGTCGCCGCTGGGGCCTATGCCACCTCTCTCGCGGAACGTTCGGCGCGGGGATCCCGGGTCAAGATGTTGTGGCAACATGATCCGCTGCAGCCAATCGGCGTTTGGGACGAGCTGCGCGAAGATGAACGGGGCTTGTGGGTCAAGGGGCGTCTTCTGACGGAGATTTCTCGTGGGGCCGAAGCCGCAGCGCTGATCGCCGCTGGCGCTCTCGAGGGACTGTCGATTGGGTATCGAACCAGACGGGCGCGTCAGGGTGAGCACGGCAGGCGGATCCTCTGCGAGGTCGAGCTGTGGGAAGTGTCGCTGGTGACCTTCCCGATGCTGCCCGCCGCCCGGATCTCTGGCAAGAAACGCGATGCCCCAGACCAAAGCCTGCGGGTTCTAGCGGCGCAGCTGCGCCGGGCCAGCCGACAGCTGGCCAAGAGCGACTTCTTTCAATCTCAAACAGGTACAGGACGCATTGATGAGCAATGAAGACATCCCGGCCATGGCCGATCAGGCAGCCCCTTTGACGCAGGAAATCACCCAGGCAGTTTCAGGTTTCCTACGGGAATTCAGAGGGTTTCAGGACGTTGTGAGAGTGAAGTTCAAACAGACGGAAGAGCGAATGACTATGTTGGATCGAAAGACACATCGCGCGGGCCGCCCGCATCTGGCAGCGGCCGCCGAGGCGGATGCGCCACATCAAAAGGCCTTTTGTGGCTACATCCGTACCGGTGATGACACCGGCTTGCGCGGGGTGATGCCCGAGAGCAAGGGGCTGTCGACCACGGTCAATAGTGACGGGGGCTATCTGGTTGACCCACAAACCGCCGAAACGGTGAAATCTGTGCTGCAATCCACGGCCTCAATTCGGGCTGTTGCCTCGGTGGTGACCGTTGAAGCGACCTCATTTGATGTGCTGATCGATCACAGCGACACTGGCGCAGGCTGGGCCACCGAGACGGATCCGACCGCTGAAAGCGGCACCCCTCTGATTGATCGGATCACCATCGCGCTGCATGAGCTGAGCGCGCTGCCAAAGGCCTCGCAACGGCTGCTGGATGACAGCGCCTTTGACATCGAGGGCTGGTTGGCGGGACGGATCGCTGACAAATTCGCCCGCGCCGAGGCGGCGGCCTTTATCAGTGGCGATGGGGTCGACAAACCCACCGGGATTCTCAGCCACCCGGTGGTTGCGAATGACAGCTGGAGCTGGGGTAATCTCGGCTATGTCGCCTCGGGCGAGGACGGCGGCATCGGCGATGGCGACGCCATCATCGACCTGGTCTATGCCCTGGGGGCCCAGTATCGCGCCAATGCAAGCTTTGTGATGAACTCCAAGACCGCGGGCCTGGTGCGCAAATTAAAGGACGCAGATGGTCGCTTCCTGTGGTCCGATGGTCTGGCCGCCGGGGAACCCGCGCGTCTGTTGGGCTATCCGGTGCTGATTGCCGAGGATATGCCAGATGCCGCCACAGATGCCTTTGCCCTGGGCTTTGGTGATTTTGCTGCAGGCTACACCATCGCCGAACGTCCCGATCTGCGGGTGTTGCGCGATCCCTTTAGCGCCAAGCCGCATGTCCTGTTCTACGCCACCAAGCGTGTCGGCGGCGATGTCAGCGATTTTGCTGCCATCAAACTGCTGAAATTCGGCCTGAGCTAATGCTTTGGCTGAATGGGGAACCGGCAGCCCGGTTCCCCGGCGGGTACGCAAACCCTGGTTTTCTGTCGTCTAGCTGCTCCCCCTCCGTCCGAGCGGCAGAAGACCCTGCGTACCCGCTGAATTTGATCGGAATATCTGGGGATCCGAGCTTGCGGAGTTGATGATGATGTTGAGCGAAGTGACGCCGGTGCCCGATGCGGCACTGCCGCTAGAGGCCTTCAAGGCGCACCTGCGGCTGGGAACCGGCTTTGGTGAGGAAGAGCTGCAGGACAGCGTGCTGATCGGGTTTTTGCGGGCCGCTCTGGCGGCGATTGAAAACCGCACCGGCAAGGCGCTGTTGCAGCGCGATTTCCTGTGGCAGCTGAGCCATTGGCCACGACCCGATGTTGCCCAGGTGCCGATCGCCCCGATTGCTGCGCTGACGGCGCTTGCGCAGGTTTCGGCCACGGGGGCCCTCAGCGTGTTGGCGGTGTCGGATTTCTGGCTCGAGAACGACAGCCAGTCTCCGCGACTGCATCCCAGGGGCAGCTGCCTGCCAGACCCGGAGGCGGGCGGACGCGTGGAGATCACGCTGAGCGCTGGCTTTGCGGCGAGTTGGGACGGCGTGCCCGCCGATCTTGCTCAGGCGGTGTTGATGCTGGCGGCGCATTTTTACGAATACCGCAATGACACCGGCCTGCATGGGGGCTGCATGCCCTTTGGGGTGGCCAGTCTGATCGAGCGCTATCGGCCGCTGCGCTTGACCATGAGGACAGGATCATGAGCGCGGCTTTGCCCCGCCAGATCAACCGCCGCCTGGTGTTGGAAGATCCGCAACGGCAAAGCGATGGCGCCGGTGGATACAGCGAAACCTGGACCGGGTTGGGCGCGTTATGGGCCGAGGTGGTGGCCTTGACCGGGCGCACCTCAGGGCAGGAGGGGGGCAGCCTGGCACTGCAGCGCTACCGCATTTCTCTGCGGGCCACACCTGAAGGGTCGCTATCGCGCCCGCGTCCGGGGCAGCGGTTCCGCGCAAGCGATCGGCTGTTTCGCATTGAAACCGTCAGCGAAGCTGATGCCCAGGGGCGTTATCTGGACTGTCGCTGCGTCGAAGAGGTCGCACCATGAGCTATGCCATGTCCGCCGCCCTGCAAGAGGCCATCTATCTGCAATTGACCACGGATGCCGGGGTGATTGCTGCATTGGGGACAGATGTATTTGATGCCATGCCCACCGGCAGCCTGCCCACGATCTACGCGGTTCTGGGCTCAGAAGAGGTGTTGGACCGGTCGGATGTCAGCGGGGGCGGGGCGCTTCATCGTCTCAGCGTCAGCATCTTTACCAGCAGTGCAGGCTTTGTGCTCGCCAAGGAGGCCGCCGCCGCAATCAGTGATGCGCTGGTTGATGCATCTTTGGTTCTGGGCCGCGGCCGCCTGGTGGGGATCTGGTTTGAGCGCGCCACGGCGCAGCGGCTGGATGACGGGGGCCGCAGCATCATTCTGCGCTTTGCTGCACGGGTTGAGGACGACTGAGCAGGTCAGCGGCAGATCCCAGGAAACAATTGAACAGTCACAAATCACTACAGGAAGTGGAGCCACAGCATGGGTGCCCAGAACGGCAAGGATCTTTTGATCAAGGTGGATATGACCGGCGGTGGTCAGTTCGAAACTCTGGCTGGCCTGCGCGCCACCCGGATCAGCTTCAACGCCGAGAGCGTTGATGTGACCAGTCTCGAAAGCCAGGGGGGCTGGCGCGAGCTACTGGCCGGGGCCGGGGTGCGATCGGCCACGATTTCGGGCTCTGGCATCTTTCGCGATGAAACAACGGATGAGCGCGCGCGGCAGCTGTTCTTTGATGGCATTACCCCCGGGTTTCAGGTGGTGATCCCGGATTTCGGCATTGTCGAAGGTGCCTTTCAGGTCACGGCGCTGGATTATGCAGGCAGCCACAATGGCGAAGCCACCTACGAACTGACGCTGGCCAGTGCCGGTGAGCTGAGCTTTACGGCGGTCTAGGTCGATGCAGAGTGTCCCAGGTCCGTCCGTTGAAAAGCCAGCTTTGGAAAACCCCTGGCGTGGCGAGGTAACGCTGGTGATCAACCAACGCCCGCATGTCTTGCGCTTGACGCTTGGGGCCCTGGCGCGGTTGGAGCATCAATTGGCAACGGGATCTTTGGTCGAATTGGTGCAACGCTTTGAGACCGGGAGGTTTTCCGCGCGCGACATCTTGGCGCTGCTGACGGCGGGGCTGGAGGGCGGCGGCTATGATTTTGCCGCTGAGGAACTCGCAGGGGCCGAGATTTCCGGCGGTGCGATCGCGGCGGCACGGGCCGGTGCGACGCTGCTGGCGCGGGCCTTTTCCTTGCCAGGTGGAGCAGATGATGCGGTCCAGACCGTCCCGAAACAGCCATGACGGGCGGGGACGACTATGGGTTGGATTGGCCCGGTCTGATGCGCGCAGGACTCACGCGGTTGCAGCTGCGTCCGGAGGACTTCTGGGATCTCACTCCGCTGGAGCTGCAGTTGATGCTGGGACCGCAGGCGGCGGAGCTGGGGCTGAACCGATCTGGGCTGGAAGAGCTGATGCGGCGGTTCCCCGATATGGCACCCCGGACGGACCCGCCGCAGACCTGACCGCAGCCCCGCAGGGCTGACAAGACCTCGCTTTGGGCCACTGGGGGCCAGAGCCTGATGCATGAAGGATTTCACCATGGCCGATAGCAGTGACATTGCATCGCTTGAATTGCAGAGCGATGCCCTGGGGGACTCCTTGGGGGATGCCGCAGGCATGGCCGCCAGCTTTGAGGGGGAGCTGCGCCGGGTGCGGGATGCCTTTGAGGCCACGGGCAAAGACGTGGAAACCCTGGAACGGGGGTTGTCCAAGGGGCTGAGGCGCTCATTTGAACAGGTGGTGTTTGATGGCGTCAGCCTGTCTTCGGCGCTGGATGGGCTGGCCAAATCTCTGGTCAACACGACTTACAACGCTGCCATGCGCCCGGTGACGGATCACGTTGGCGGGCTGATCTCCAAGGGCGTTGGCGATCTGATTGGGAGCATTTTGCCCTTTGCCGACGGGGCGGCCTTTTCGCAGGGCCGGGTGATGCCCTTTGCCCGCGGCGGCGTGGTCAGTGGCCCGACCACATTTGCGATGCGCGGCGGCACCGGCTTGATGGGGGAGGCCGGGCCAGAGGCAATCCTGCCGCTGGCCCGCGGTGCAGATGGCAGCCTGGGGGTGCGCAGTCAGGGCCGCAGCGGCGTCAATCTGGTGATGAATGTCACCACCCCGGATGTGCAGGGGTTTGAGCGCAGTCGCAGCCAGATTGCCTCCCAGCTGTCGCGCGCGCTCAGCCGGGGCAATCGCAATCGCTAGATGGAGGACTGACATGAGTTTTCACGAAATTCGCTTCCCGGCCTCGCTGAGCTTTGGCTCGGTTGGCGGGCCTGAACGGCGCACGGATGTTGTAACTCTGGCCAACGGCCACGAGGAACGCAACACCCCCTGGGCCCATTCGCGGCGGCGCTATGATGCCGGGCTGGGGCTGCGCTCTTTGGATGATATCGAGGTCTTGATCGCCTTTTTTGAGGCCCGTCAGGGACAGATCAACGGGTTTCGCTGGAAAGACTGGTCCGACTACAAGACCTGTCGCCCCACGGCGGAAGTGGATTTTCGCGATCAGGTCATTGGCGCGGGCGATGGGCAGACCAGCCTGTTTCAGCTAACCAAGAGCTACCGTTCCGGGGTGAATATCTACCAGCGCCCGATCAGCAAACCGGTCGCAGGTAGCGTTCGGCTGGGGCTGGGGCAGGAAGAACTGCAGGAAGATATTGATTTCACCTTGGACACCAGCACCGGCGCAGTGGTGCTGAGCCATCCGCCGGAACAGGGGATCGAGGTGGTTGCAGGGTTTGAGTTCGACGTGCCAGTGCGCTTTGACACCGACCGGATCCAGACCAGTGTTGCCTCGTTTCAGGCGGGCGATGTGCCCGATGTGCCCGTGGTCGAGGTGCGCATCTGATGGCGGGGCCAAGTGAGAGCTTTCTCGCCCATGTGCAGGGCGGTGTGACCACGCTGGCGCGGTGTTGGGGGCTGACCCGCCAGGACGGCACACAATTCGGGTTTACCGATCATGATCAGGATCTTGCCTTTGAAGGCTGGACCTTCAAGGCAGGCACGGGCTTGACCGCGCGCAGCCTGCAACAGGGCACCGGGCTCTCGGTGGACAATAGTGCGGCCCAGGGGGCGCTGTCGGATGCGGCGCTGCGCGAGGACCACATCCTGGCTGGTCGATTTGATGGGGCTGATCTGTGGTGCTGGATGGTGAACTGGCAGGATGTCTCAACCCGCTGGCTGCAGTTTCGCGGCTCCATCGGTGAGTTGCACCGGGCGGGCGGCGCTTTTGAGGCAGAGCTGCGCGGATTGAGCGAAGCGCTGAACCGCCCCATGGGGCGGATCTATCAAACCCCCTGTACGGCGGTGCTGGGGGACGGCGGCTGCGGCTTTGACCTCGGCGCGCCTGGGTATGTCTTTGAAGGGGAGGTCGCCGAGATCACCCCTGAAGGTGTCTTTCAATGGACGATGTCACAACAGGGGTTCGAAGGGTTTGAGCCGGGGTGGTTTAGCGTCGGGCGTCTGACGATGTTGAACGGTGAGGCTGCGGGGCTGTGGGGGATGATCAAGGGCGATCAGTCCGATAGCGCCCTGCGGCGCATAACCCTGTGGGAGCCGCTGCGGGCCTCAGTGCAGCCCGGCGATCAGCTGCGGCTTGAGGCCGGCTGTGACAAACGGATGAGTACTTGTCGGCTGAAGTTCAACAATCTTGTCAATTATCAGGGATTTCCGGATATACCCGGCGAAAGCTGGGAGATGGCGGTGCCCAAGAGCGGGGCCCGAAACACCGGGGGCAGCCGCAGATGAGGGGCCCTGTGGCGGAGCAACGCGGCGACAACCTGCAGGTGCTGAGGCAAGCGCGTCTGTGGTTGGGTACGCCCTATCTGCATCAGGCCAGCTGTCTCGGCGCAGGCTGTGACTGCCTGGGCCTGGTGCGGGGCATCTGGCGCGCCCTGCACCTGCAAGAGCCCGAGCAGCCCCCCGGCTATTCCATGGACTGGTCCGAACCACAGGGACAAGAGCTGCTTTGGCAGGCAGCCTTGCGTCACCTCGTGCCGAAACCCGTGGCGGATGCAGCGCTGGGCGATGTGTTGTTGTTTCGCATGCGGGCCGGGGCCGTGGCCAAGCATTTGGGTATTCAGTCCTGTTGTGTGACGCAGGACGGTGAGGCGCAAAGCCAGGGGGCCGCCTTTATCCATGCCTATAGCGCCCGCGGGGTAGTGGAAAGCGCGCTGACCCCCTCTTGGCACCGCCGCGTTGTGGCGCGTTTTACTTTTCCTGAGGAGCTGAACTGATGGCAACCATCGTGCTTTCTGCGGCTGGGGCCGCCATAGGCGGATCAATTGGTGGCACCGTGGCCGGATTGTCGAGTGTGGCCATTGGCCGGGCGGTCGGGGCGACGCTGGGGCGCGCCATTGATGATCGGCTGCTGGGCAGTGGCTCTGATGCGGTTGAGGTCGGGCGGATGGACCGGTTCCGCCTTACAGGGGCCAGCGAGGGTCAGCCTGTGGCGCAGGTCTTTGGGCGGACCCGGATTGGCGGCCAGGTGATCTGGGCCACCGAATTTGTCGAAAGTGCCTCGGTCTCGGGCGGCGGGGGCAAGGGCGGGCCGAGCCAGCCGCAAACCACCAGCTACAGTTATTCGGTGTCGCTGGCGATTGCGCTATGTGGAGGAGAGATTGCCGCTGTGCCGCGGGTCTGGGCGGATGGGGAAGAGGTCTCGATGCAGGATCTCAACATGACGGTCTACCGGGGCAGCCAGGACCAGATGCCGGACCCTCTGATGGAGGCGGTTGAGGGGGCGGGCGAAGTGCCAGCCTATCGTGGCACCGCCTATGTGGTGATGGAAAACATCGCGCTAGAGCCCTTTGGCAACCGGGTGCCGCAGTTCTCCTTTGAGGTGGTGCGGGCCGAACAGCCCGAAAGCCCCGAATATGATCTCGACCTGGGGCAGCTGGTGCGGGGGGTGGCGGTGATGCCGGGCACCGGGGAATACGCGCTGGCGACAACAGCTGTTCACTATGGCACCGGGCCGGGGCAGGCACAAAGCGCCAATAGTCACACCGCCTCTGGTCTCAGCGATATGGCGGTGTCGCTGACCGCCCTGGAGGAAGAGCTGCCCGCCTGCGAAACCGCCTCGCTGATTGTGTCCTGGTTTGGCGATGATCTGCGCTGTGGAGAATGCACGCTCAGGCCCAAGGTGGAACACAGGCTGGCGGAAGGGGTGCCAATGCCCTGGCGCGTTGCAGGTGAGACGCGCGCAACCGCTGATCTGGTGGCAGCGGGCGAGGACGAAGAGCTGCTGTATGGGGGAACCCCGGCGGATGCCGCAGTGATCGAGGCCATTCAGGCCCTGCAGGGCAGCGGTAAACGGGTGATGTTCTATCCTTTCATTCTGATGGATCAGGATCTGGGCAATGCCTTGCCAGACCCCTGGAGCGATGCGAACACCCAGCCCGCGCTGCCCTGGCGTGGGCGCATCACCCTGTCCAAAGCACCAGGGCAGGCCGGAAGCACCGATCAGACGGCGGCTGCCGAGGCCGAGGTCGATGCTTTCATGGGCAGTGCCATGGCGGCGGACTTTACCGTATCGGGGGGCAATGTCTCCTATAGTGGCCCTGCCGAATGGGGGCTGCGGCGCTTTATCCTGCATTATGCGGCGCTTTGTGCCGCTGCGGGTGGGGTTGAGGCCTTTTGTATCAGCTCTGAGATGCGCGGGCTGACACAGATCCGGGGGGAGACGGGCTTTCCCGCGGTTCAGGCCCTGCGTGATTTGGCGGCACAGGTCCGGCTGCTGTTGCCAGCGGCCAAGATCAGCTATGCGGCGGATTGGTCTGAGTACTGGGGCTATAAAAGCCCCGAGGGGCACCGCTACTTTCATCTCGACCCGTTGTGGGCGGATGGAAATATCGATTTCATTGGCATCGACAACTACATGCCGATCTCTGACTGGCGCGATGGCACGACGCATCTGGATCATCTGGCGGGCAACGCAAGCATCTATGACCTCGACTATCTGCGCGCCAATGTCGAAGGTGGCGAAGGTTATGACTGGTATTACCATTCCGCAGCGGCAGAGGCGGCGCAGATCCGCACTCCGATTACTGATGGGGCCCATGATGAGCCCTGGGTCTGGCGCTACAAGGATCTGAAGAACTGGTGGGGCAATAGCCACCATGACCGCATTGATGGCATCCGCCAGGCAGAGGCGAGCCCCTGGGTGCCGATGACAAAACCGATCTGGTTCACTGAGCTCGGCTGTGCCGCCATCGACAAGGGCAGCAACCAGCCCAACAAGTTCCTGGATCCCAAAAGCTCGGAATCACAGCTGCCAAAATACTCCAATGGCCAGCGCGATGACCTGATGCAAATGCAATATCTGCGAGCGGTTCTGGGCTATTGGCAGGAGGCGGGGAACAATCCGGTCTCAGAGCTTTATGGCGCGCCCATGCTGGACCTGAGCAATGCCTATGTCTGGGCCTGGGATGCACGGCCCTTTCCGGCCTTTCCCAGTCTCAGTCATGTCTGGACCGACGGAGAAAACTATCAACGTGGGCATTGGTTGAACGGGCGCGCTGGGCAGCGCAGCCTGGCGTCGGTGGTGCGCGAGATCTGCGAGACCGCCGGGCTGACACAGATCGATGTCTCCCAGTTGCATGGGATCGTGCATGGCTATGGTGTCAGCGAAGTGGCCGAGGCCCGCGCCGCGCTGCAACCGCTCAGCCTGCAACATGGCTTTGATGCCGTTGAGCGCGACGGGGTGATCCAGTTCCGTCTGCGCCGGGGCGACCGTCAGACCCGTCTTGTCCCAGAGAGCCTGGTCGCCAGCGATGAGTTGGACGGGATTGTCGAGCTGACCCGCGAGGCCCAAGCCGAATTGGCAGGACGGGTGCGCCTGCGTTTTGTCGAATGGGGGGGGGCCTATGACATCGGCGCCGAAGAGGCCTGTCTGCCGGATGAGGCAACCCATGCGGTGAGTGACAGCGAATTGCCGATGGTGCTGACCCGCGGTGAGGCACGCCAGATCGTGCAGCGCTGGCTGGCAGAGTCCCGGGTGGCGCGGGACTCTGCCCGGTTTGTGTTGCCGCCTTCGGCGCTTGCGCTGGGTGTGGGGGATGTCATTTCGCTGCCCGCTCACAAGGCCCAGACAGATCTTGCCAATGGGGAGGGAGGGCAGGCGTCAGCACAGATTGGCCCGGAGACACGCTACCGTCTGGACCGTATGGAATTGGGGGCCGCGCAGATCATCGATGCGGTGCGGATCGAACCGGAGGTCCATCGCCCGGTCGAGGTTGCCGATGATCTGCCGGTGGGCAGCGAATTCAGTCCGCCCTTGCCGGCGCTGCCGCTGTTTCTGGACCTGCCGCTGCTCACCGGTGAGGAAAGCCCCCATGCGCCCCATCTGGGGGTGACGGCGCAACCCTGGTCGGGCTCGGTGGCGCTCTATGGCTCGGACAGCGACGCGGCCTATGTGCTGGAGCAGATCATCACCGCGCGCAGCACTATTGGCGTTAGCGAGACGCCGCTGGCGGCCGGTCCCGTTGGGCGTTGGGATCTGGGGGCGGCCTTGCAGGTAAAGCTTGTCTCTGGCAGCCTGGAGAGCCGCGAGACATTGGCGCTGCTGAACGGTGCCAATCTGGCCGCGATTGGCGATGGCAGCAATGGCAACTGGGAGCTGTTCCAGTTTCGTCAGGCCGATCTGGTCGCCGAAAACACCTATCTGCTGCAAGGACGTCTGCGAGGCCAGCTTGGCAGTGACGGGCTGATCCCGACGCTGTGGCCGGAAGGCTCTTATGTGCTGCTGCTGGACAGCACACTTCGGCAATTGGATTTGACCCTGGCGCAACGCCGTCTTGCCCGGCACTATCGCATCGGTCCAGCGCGGCGCAGCTATGAGGACCCCAGCTATACCCACAGCGTTGAGTCTTTTGATGGCAATGGTCTGCGCCCCTATTCACCCGTGCATCTGCGCCTTGGCAGCGCGCTGGGCAGTGATGTGACCACCAACTGGATCCGCCGCAGCCGAATAGAGGGTGACAGTTGGGATCTGGCAGAGATCCCTTTGGGGGAAACGGTCGAAGCCTACCGGGTTCGGGTTTTGCGCGGCAGCACGGTCCTGCGCGAGGTCGAAGTGGCGCAGCCCACCTGGATCTACGATACCGCCGCGCAAAGCGCCGACGGGGCCTTGGCGGGGGACAGGATCGAGGTGGCGCAGCTGTCGGAGCGCTACGGTGCGGGCTTGGCCACCAGCAAGGCGCTGTTTTGACAAGGGCGTCAAAACAAAACGCTGGTGACTGGCCGGTCAGAAACCGGGGCAGAGTTCGGACCATATGGTCGGCCAGTGGCATAACGTGAAGGCCTTGCCGATGTTGCGGCCAGTTTTACCGCAGGATGTCAGCAGCCTGGCGCGGGCTCTTTTGGCTGTGCCCGCAGGCCAGCGTGGCGTCCTGTGTCGGCAGTTTTTTGATCTGGCAGAGCGCGCTTTGGCCCATGTTGGCAAAACCGGTCAGCTGCATCCGAACTGGGGCAATGGGTCCCTGGATGCAGTTGCGCGAGCGCATGTTATGGCGCCAGAGCCCTTTTGGGATGATCCGAGCCATTTGGACTGTTTGATTTTGGTGCTGAAGGAGCTGCGCAGACGATGTGCCTAGATGCGACTATTTGATACGACCGGGCCTCTTCACTTTGATGAGAGCCCATTCATTCATTTTTGAAATCTGCCCCATCAAGGGTTTGCGTTTGGAATTTTCTGCCCTAAATGCCACTCTGAGGGCGAGAAAAGGATGAACAGCCATGATCAAGCCAAACAAAGCCGTGACCCCGCTGGACCCGGTCTGGGATCAGATCACCAAGGAAGCCCAGGAGGCGGTTGCCAATCAGCCTCTGATGGGCGGGCTTATCCATGCCTGTATCCTGCACCATCCGACGCTCGATAAGGCGCTGTCGTACCGCATCGCCGCCAAGCTCTATTCCAACGAGATGTCGATGGTGATCTTGCGCGAAATCGTCGACAACGCCTATGCGGAATGCCCTGAGCTGGTCGAGGCCGCGCGTGCGGATCTCATGGCCATCAATGAGCGTGATCCGGCCAGCCATCGCCTGCTGCAGCCGATCCTGTACTTCAAGGGTTTCCAGGCGGTGCAGGCCTATCGCGTCAGCCATTACCTGTGGGAACAGGGACAAAAGGATCTGGCGTTTTTCTTCCAGATGCGCACCTCAGAGATTTTTGGCATCGACATTCACCCCGGTGCCCGTCTGGGCAAGGGCATCATGATTGACCATGCCCATTCCATCGTGATTGGCGAAACCGCCGTTGTTGGTGACAATGTCTCGATGTTGCATTCGGTGACCCTGGGTGGCACCGGCAAGGAAGAAGAGGATCGTCACCCCAAGATTGGCGATGGTGTTTTGATTGGGGCCGGAGCCAAGGTTCTGGGCAATATCAAGGTTGGCCATTGCTCGCGCATTGCCGCCGGTTCCGTGGTGCTGCAAGAAGTTCCTCCCTGCACAACCGTCGCCGGTGTGCCCGCCAAGATCGTTGGTGAGGCAGGCTGTGACCAGCCCTCGGTGAACATGGATCAGGTGGTGCCGAACGGGCCCGCGCCAGAGTGAGGCAAGCCATCATTTGTTGATCTGTTGAAAGGGGGGCCTCAGCGCGCCCCTTTTTTCTTGGGGCTTTTTACGCTGTTCTGTCCCGTCAAATACTGTCCCTCATTCTAGGGCCGCAGCCCCCGCGCGTTCTCCTATGAAGCAGGAAAAGTGGAAAAAATTCAGGGTGGGCTCTTTTGCTGATGGTTGTGTTTTTTGTTGAATGCCATCGGCTTGCGCCGTCTTGTTCCCGCGATTTTGTAGGATCATATACAAGGCAGGTAAGAATTGTTTCGATAAAACGAGGAACGAAAAATGATTTATTCCACCGAAGGTCGCGGCCGTCTCTACGGCTCTGTTCTTGAAACCATTGGCAATACGCCTGCCATCCGTTTGAACCGCATCGCGCCCGAGGGGGTGGAAATTTATGCGAAATTCGAAGCCTTCAACCCTGCCGGATCGGTCAAGGATCGCCTGGCGCTCAACATCATCGAGGCGGCAGAGCGCGAAGGTCGCCTGCAGCCAGGGCAGACGGTGATCGAGGCCACCAGCGGCAATACCGGCATTGGCCTGGCCATGGTCTGCGCCGCCAAGGGCTACCCGCTGGTGATCACCATGCATGACGGGTTCTCCGTCGAGCGGCGTCAGCTGATGCGCTTTTTTGGCGCCAAGGTGGTCTTGACCCGCAAGGAAGACAAGGCCGTCGGCATGGTGGCAAAGGCCCGAGAACTGGCGGATGAAAACGGCTGGTTCCTGGCGCATCAGTTTGAAACCAAGGACAATGCCGATATCCATGAGACCACCACAGCGCGCGAAATCCTGGCCGATTTTGACGGCAAGGCGCTGGATCATGTGGTGCTGGGCTATGGCACCGGTGGCACCGCTACCGGCCTGGGCCGGGTGCTTAAACAGGCGCGCAAGGATATCAAGATCACCCTGAGCGAACCCGAGAATGCGGCGCTGGTCAGCTCTGGCACCACGCAACAGCGCAATGAAGAAGGCGAACCCTCGGTCAGCCACCCGGCCTTTGCGCCGCATCCTGTACAGGGCTGGACTCCGGATTTCATCCCGCTGGTGATGCAGGAAGCGCTTGATGGGGGGTATTTTGACGGGCTGTTGCCGGTGACGGGGGCGGAAAGTATCGCCATGGCACGCCGCTTGGCGGCAGAGGAAGGGATCCTGACTGGTATATCAGGCGGGGCCTCTGTTGCGGCCGCGGTGAAGCTTGCGGAGACGGCGGCAGCTGGGACTGTGATCCTGACAATGTTGCCGGACACCGGTGAGCGCTACCTTTCCACACCGCTGTTTGAGGGGATTGATGCGGACATGGATGAGGAGGAGCTAAGCCTGTCGCAGTCTACGCCCGGCTTCAAATACTGAGCCTGGTTTTGTCCCTGTTTCCCTTGGTTTAACCAAGGGAAACAGATCTGAATAAAAAGCCCCGGTCGAGATGACCGGGGCTTTTGTTCTTCTAGCGCTCTTGGCTTAGGCCAGCATGACCATGGGGTTTTCCAGGTTCTCGACGATGGCTTGCAACAGCTGTGCGCCCAAGGTCCCGTCGATAACCCGGTGATCAACCGACATGGTGACGCTCATCACCGTGGCGACCTTGAGTTCACCGTCTGCGCCTACCACCGGTTTCTTGGCCCCAGCCCCTACTGCGAGGATGCCCGCGTGGGGTGGGTTCACGATGGCGTCGAAATTGTCGATGCCAAACATGCCGAGGTTGGAGATGGCAAAGCTGCCGCCCTGGTATTCATGGGGGGCCAGTTTGCGGTCCCGGGCACGGGTTGCCAGGTCTTTCATTTCAGCTGACAGCGCAGAGAGCGATTTCAGCTCGCTGTCCTGCAGCACCGGGGTAAACAGCCCGCCCTCGATGGCGACGGCCACGGCCACGTCCGAGGCTTTCATCTTGAGCACGCGATCGCCCGCCCAGACGGCATTGGCATCCGGCACTGCCTGTAGCGCCAAGGCCACCGCCTTGATGATGAAGTCGTTGACCGAGAGTTTGACTCCGCGGCCCTCGAGCTGCTTGTTCAGCTCAGCGCGGAACTTGAGCAGCGCATCCAGCTGGATGTCGCGACGCAGGTAGAAATGCGGCACGGTCTGCTTGGCCTCGGTCAGGCGGGCAGCGATGGTTTTGCGCATGCCGTCCAGGCTGACTTCCTCGTATGCGCGCCCGTCGTACATCTTGGCGACCATATCGGCAGAGGGGCCCGTTGGGGCCGCAACAGCAGCCGGCGCGGCGGCAGGGGCCGCAGCGGGCACAGCAGCCTGTGGTGCGGCAGTGGCGTTTTCAACATCCACCTTGATGATCCGGCCACGCGGGCCAGAGCCTGCCAGGCTGGCCAGATCCAGGCCCTTGTCTGCCGCAATGCGCCGCGCCAAGGGCGAAGCAAAGATACGGGCCCCATCGGCTGCGGCGGGGGCCGCTGGTGCCGCGCTGGCGACAGCGGGAAGGGCGGCCTTCTCGGTGGCTGCAGGAGCCTCCTCGGCTACCGCGGCTGCAGGGGCAGCCGGTGCCGCACTGGCGCCAATGTCATCGGCACTCTCACCGTCTTCGAGCAGCACGGCGATGGCGGTGTTGACCGCAACACCCTCGCTGCCTTCGGCAACCAGGATCTTGCCGACGACACCTTCGTCAACGGCTTCGAATTCCATGGTGGCCTTGTCGGTTTCGATTTCGGCGATCAGATCACCGGATTGGATAGTGTCGCCTTCCTTGACCAACCATTTGGCCAGGGTGCCTTCCTCCATGGTGGGGGAGAGCGCGGGCATCAGGATTTCAGTGGGCATGCTTCTCGTGCTCCCTTACCGATAGGTCACTTGTTTCACGGCTGCGACCACTTCATCGGTGGTGATCAGCGCGTGGCGTTCCAGGTTGGCGGCATAGGGCATAGGCACGTCCTTGCCGGTGCAGGTGATGACAGGCGCATCAAGATAGTCGAAGGCCTGCTGCATCACCTCGGAGGCGATATAGCCGCCGACAGAGCCCTGAGGCCAGCCTTCCTCGACGGTGACCAGGCGATTGGTCTTCATCACCGATTTGATCACCGTGGGCAGGTCCATCGGACGCAGGGTGCGCAGGTCGATGACCTCGGCCGAGATACCCTCTTCCGCCAGCTTGTCTGCGGCTTCCAGTGCATATTTCATGCCAATGCCAAAGGAGACGATGGTGGCATCGCTGCCTTCGCGCCAGATCTTGGCCTTGCCAAAGGGCACGGTGAAATCATCCATTTTGGGCACGTCAAAGCTCTGCCCGTAGAGGATTTCATTCTCCAGGAAGATCACCGGGTTGGGGTCGCGAATTGCCGATTTCAACAGGCCCTTGGCGTCGGAGGCAGAGTAGGGCATTGCCACCTTCAGACCGGGGATCTGCATGTACCAGGCGGCGTAGTCCTGGCTGTGCTGGGCACCAACACGGGCGGCGGCCCCATTGGGACCGCGAAACACCATCGGCGCGCCCATCTGACCACCGGACATATACAGCGTCTTGGCGGCCGAGTTGATGATGTGGTCAATCGCCTGCATGGCAAAGTTGAAGGTCATGAATTCGACAATCGGCTTCAATCCGCCAAAGGCCGCACCGGTTGCGATACCGGCAAAACCATGCTCGGTGATCGGCGTGTCGATGATGCGCTTGGAGCCGAACTCATCCAGTAGCCCCTGCGAGATCTTATAGGCGCCTTGATATTCGGCGACCTCTTCTCCCATCAAAAAGACGTCTTCGTCGCCACGCATTTCTTCCGCCATGGCGTCACGCAGGGCTTCCCGCACGGTGGTTTTGACCAGTTCGGTGCCTGCAGGCCAATCGGGACTGCTGTCCACCTCAGGGGCGGCTGGGGCTGCGGCAGCAGCGGCCACGGGCGCGGGCGCCGCAGGTGCCTCAACCGGGGTCGCAGCCTCGCCCGCCGCAGGCGCAGCGGTTGGGGCTGCATCCAGGCTTTCGCCTTCTTCGACCAAAACGGCGATGGCGGTGTTGACCGCAACACCTTCTCTGCCCTCGGCGATCAGGATCTTGCCGATGATGCCCTCATCAACGGCTTCGAACTCCATGGTGGCCTTGTCGGTTTCGATCTCGGCCAGAATATCGCCAGAGCTCACGGTATCGCCTTCCTTCACCAGCCATTTGGCCAATGTGCCCTCTTCCATGGTGGGCGACAGGGCGGGCATCAGAATTTCAGTTGCCATATCTAATCTCTTCCCTCTCAGGCGTAAATGTCGGTCCACAGCTCTTCCAGAGCCGGTTCCGGGCTTTCTTTGGCGAAATCGGCGGATTTGTTGACGATTTCCTTGATCTCTTTGTCGATCGCTTTCAGATCCTCTTCGCTGGCATGTTTGCCAGTCAGCAGCATGTCGCGGACCTGTTCGATGGGGTCGCGCTCGCTGCGCATCTTCTGCACCTCTTCGCGGGTGCGATATTTGGCCGGATCCGACATCGAGTGACCACGGTAGCGGTAGGTTTTGACCTCGAGGATATAAGGGCCCTTGCCAGAGCGACAATGCGCCACCGCGCGTTCGCCCGCGTCCTTGACCGCCAGAACATTCATCCCGTCCACGGCTTCACCAGGGATGCCAAAGGCTTCGCCACGGGTGTAGATGTCCGGGGTCGAGGTTGAACGCGACTGGGCGGTGCCCATGGCGTATTGGTTGTTCTCGATCACAAAGACCACCGGCAGATCCCAGATCGCCGCCATGTTGAAAGTCTCATAGACCTGGCCCTGGTTGGCAGCCCCATCGCCGAAATAGGTAAAGGTGACGCGGCCGTTGTCTTTGTATTTGTCGGCAAAGGCCAGCCCGGCCCCAAGCGGCACCTGGGCACCAACGATGCCGTGGCCGCCGTAGAAATGCTTCTCTTTTGAGAACATGTGCATGGAGCCGCCCTTGCCCTTGGACAATCCGCCCTCACGGCCGGTCAGTTCCGCCATGACACCATTGGCTTCCATGCCGCAGGCCAGCATATGGCCGTGATCGCGATAGGAGGTGATGCGCTTGTCGCCTTCTTCGGCGGCGGCCTCCAGGCCGACCACCACGGCTTCCTGGCCGATGTAAAGGTGACAGAAACCGCCGATGAGCCCCATGCCATAGAGCTGACCTGCCTTTTCCTCGAATCGACGGATCAAGAGCATGTCACGGTAGTACTGGGTCAGTTCTTCGGCAGAAACATTTGGTTTCTTGGTGCTTTTTCTAGCTGCCATCGGTGCGGGCTCCCCCTTGAGGCTAGATAGTTTAGTGTTAAACTAATCCATAAAGGAATTCTTCTCGGCTGGCGAGACTTTTTGTAACCAGCGGTCATTTCACCGCAGATGCGGTGCTTTGATGCCTGATGGGCGCAATAGAGCTGCCGCAACAATCATTGGGGATGGTTGCATGCTGCGGGTCGGGGTTCAACAGCCGGATGAGGCAGCTGTGACATGTCAGGCCTGTAGAAAAGTTTTAGCGAATGACGATTTCGTCAGCGCGCAGCAGACCCAGAACCGATCGGGCCTGTTCGTCCAGCAGGTCCAAATCCAGAAAGTCATCAGACAGGCGCCGCGTGAGGTTTTCCATTGCGGCAATCTCCAGCTTCAGATGATCGAGATCCAGGCGAAGCTCATCGGCTTCGGCCTGAATCTCGACTCTCCTGAACAACCCAAAGTCACCCTGTACCGCCGCAAAGGTAAAATATGCGCTCAGCGCAAATGCGAGGGCAAAAAAGGTGAAGGCACCTATGGAAGGCTTGTTGCTTCGGGTCACGTGGGATTGCCTGTATGTACTGCTCAAAGTCATCGTTGGGCCAGTTGTTCCGGCCTCTGACATCTTTATGCCACAAGTGATTCGCTTTGTGAATCCCCTATTGAGTCCAAGGGGATAGATTTATTTCCATTAACCATTTGTTAACGGTGGAGCCTGGGGTGGTTGTCGTCTCAGACAAAAACGCCGCCCTGGTTGTCCCGGGGCGGCAAATCTGGCTGCTGTGATTGGGTCTTGCAGGCTTCAGCCTTCGAGAGCAGCAACGCCGGGCAGGGTCTTGCCTTCCATCCACTCGAGGAAGGCCCCGCCGGCTGTAGAGATATAGCTGAAATCGCGCGCCGCACCCGATGCATTGAGGGCAGATACGGTGTCGCCGCCACCGGCCACGGCAGTCAGCAAACCGGCGCGGGTCAGGGCCGCAGCTTTCAGAGCAGCAGCATTGGTCGCGGCGTCAAAGGGTTCCATTTCAAAGGCCCCCAGCGGGCCATTCCAGATCAGGGTTTTGCTTTGCTCGAAGATTGCATTGATGGCCGCCACACTGTCTGGGCCTGCATCCAGGATCATCGCATCCTCTGGGCACTGGTCGGCGGGCAAGGTCTGGTTCTCCGCATGCGCTTCGAATTTCTTGGCTACTACGATGTCGCCGGGCAGAATGATCTTGCAGCCCAGGGCTTCGGCCTTGGCCAGGATCTCAGCGGCAGTATCTTTCATCAGGCGCTCCGCCAGCGAGACGCCAACCGGCAGCCCCTGGGCCACCAGAAAGGTATTGGCCATACCGCCGCCAATCACCAGATAGTCCACTTTTTCGATCAGGTTGCTCAGCAGCTCCAGCTTGCTGGAAACCTTGGCCCCACCAACCACAGCCGTAACCGGGCGCTGCGGCGCGCCAAGCGCGGCTTCCAGGGCCTGAAGCTCGGCCTGCATCAAGCGGCCGGCACAGGCGGGCAGCAGACGCGCCAGCGCTTCGGTCGAACTATGGGCCCGGTGGGCCGCCGAGAAGGCGTCGTTGCAATAGACGTCACCCAGCTCTGCCATGCCGGCGGCAAGGGTGGGGTCGTTTTTGGTTTCTGCAGCGTGAAAGCGGGTGTTTTCCAACAGCAGAACTTCGCCGGGCTGCAGCGTTTCGGCGGCTTCTTTGGCACCAGCGCCAACACAATCAGCCGCAAACCGGACCTTGGTTTCAAAGGCGCGTTCCAGTGTCGGCACCAGCTGGTTCAGCGACAGATTCTCGCGGCGCTCGCCGCCGGGGCGGCCAAAATGCGCCAGCAGGATCGGCTTGCCGCCCGCTGCCAGGATGTCGCGTACTGTGGGGGCAATGCGCCGGATGCGGGTGGAATCGGTGACGACACCATCGACAAGCGGTACATTGATGTCCACACGTACCAAAACGCGTTTGCCGTCCAGATCCATGTCGTCGAGTGTTTTCCAGCCCATGGCAGGCTCCTCTGTGCAGAAATTACCGGTAATTGCCCCGTTCTTTCAGCACTTTTTGCTTAGCAGTCAATGCTCCCTTGGCAATTGACTGCACTAGCCTTAACTATCGTTGCAAATTTTGCAGACAGGAGGGCCTCATGGCCGAGTATAAAGATCCGGAAAATACCATCATCGTTGAGTTGAAAGATGGCAATGTTGTCATCGAGCTGCTGGCAGATGTGGCTCCGAAACACGCTGAGCGGATGAAGGAACTGGCGCGCGCCGGTGAATATGACAACGTCTGTTTCCACCGCGTGATCGACGGTTTCATGGCGCAGACCGGCGATGTGGCCAATGGCGATATGGAAGACGGTTTTAACATCCGCATGGCCGGCACCGGTGGCTCTTCGCTGCCAAACCTGCCCGCCGAGTTTTCCTCGCTGCCCCATGATCGCGGCACCCTGGGTGCGGCGCGCTCTGCCAATCCGGATTCGGCCAACTCGCAGTTCTTCATCAACTTCAAAGACAACCACTTCCTCAACGGTCAATACACCGTCTACGGTCGTGTGATTGAAGGCATGGAACACGTCGATGCCATCGTAAAGGGCGAGCCACCCGCGAATCCCGATCGCATGATCAGCGTCAAAGTTGCTGCCGATGCTTAAGCTTGCCGCAGCCTTCTCTCTTCTGGCCAGCTCTGCACTGGCCTCGGGATTGGAAATCCAGATCGAAGGCGAAGCCAATGGCATCGTCAAGATTGACCTCTTTGAGGATGTCGCTCCCAAACATGTGGAGCAGATCACTGCATTGGCCGCCGAAGGCCAATATGACGGGGTGGTGTTTCACCGCGTGATCGAGGGTTTCATGGCGCAGACGGGGGACGTGAAATTCGGCCGCATCGGCGAAGACATGAGCAGTGCCGGTATGGGCGGTTCTGAGCGTGGCAATATTCCGGCGGAATTCTCCGATCTGAACTTTGATCGTGGTGTTGTTGGCATGGCCCGCTCACAGAACCCCAATAGCGCCAATTCGCAGTTCTTCATCATGTTTGCGCCAGGGCATTTCCTCAATGGTCAGTATACCGTTGTTGGGCAAGTGACCGAAGGCATGGATGTGGTTGATGCGATCAAGCGCGGTGCCGGGGCCAATGGGGCGGTTCTGGGTCAGCCTGACTTGATGAGCAAAGTCACCGTTACCGAGTGATTCGCCTCTTGGTTGATGTTTAGAAGTTCGACGCCCGCTTCCACCAGGATGCGGGCGTTTTCTATTGCGCTTGGTCTTGCTGCGCAATCGGCCCTTTCTCACGGGACCGGCCCTCACTCACGGGGTTGTGCAATGACAAAGGTGGCAGCCACCCCATCCTTTTGCTTCAGGCAAAGGAGGGGAGAAAGTGATGTTGCGCGTCATGATCCTGATTGCGGCGATATTGGCGGGAGGGTCGCTACGGGCAGAGCCACTGCAGTGGCAGGGGGAATGGCCGGAGACGAATTTCAAGAACAGTCTTGTTCTTGACTGGTCCGAGATCCGCTCTGGCGGGCCGCCAAAGGACGGCATTCCGGCGCTGGACATGCCTACATTTGTGGCGGTGTCACAGGGGCAGGAGATTGGCCCGCGCGAACCTGTCATCGCAGTCGAGATCAAGGGGCAGGTGCCCCGGGCCTATCCGCTGCGATATCTGATCTGGCATGAGATCATCAATGATCAGATCGGCGCGTTGCCCATCGCCGTCACCTATTGTCCCTTGTGCAATTCGGCGATGAGTTTCGACCGCCGCGTTGCGGGCTGGACCCTGAGCTTCGGGGTTACCGGCAAGCTACGCCATTCCGATATGGTGATGTATGACCGCGAGACCCAAAGCTGGTGGCAGCAGGCCATTGGCCAGGCCATTGTTGGCAGATTGGCGGGGGCAGAGCTGACGCCGCTGCCGAGCTGGATGGAAAGCTGGCAGAGTTTTTCCAAACGCAACCCGCATGGATTGGTCATGGCTGAGCCCGACTATCCGCGTGCCTATGGGCGCAACCCCTACCGGGGATATGATAGTTCCGCCTGGCCCTTTCTTTACAGCGGCGAGCCCCCACCGCATGGGATCGAACCGCTGGCGCGGGTTCTGCGGGTAGGGGCGCGGGCCTGGCCGCTTAGCCGCCTGGCAAAGGCCGGGGAGCTGAGAGAGGCCGGAATTGTCATTCGCTGGAGTTCTGGCCAGGCCTCGGCCCTGGATACTGCCAGTTTGTCGCGGGGGCGCGAGGTGGGCACGATCCGGGTGAGTGATACGGCAGGCCAGGATCTGCCCCATGATCTGCTGTTTGCCTTTGCCTTTCATGCCTTCTGGCCGCAAGGGAAATGGATGCTGGGCCAGGACTAGCGCCAGAAAATCAGTGCCAATATGCGGTGATGACCGCCAAGCAGAAAGCAAAAGAGCCGCAGCTTGGGCTGCGGCTCTTTGATTTTTCAGTTCATGCAGCAGGGCTTAGCCTTCGGCTTTTGCCGCCGCGGTTGCGGCTTTTACAGCGGCCGAGGGCGCTGGAGCTGCGGCTGGCGCAGCAGCCGGGGCCGCTTTTTTGCCACCGGGGGTCAGCGGATCGTCCTGACGCTGAACCGACCCTTCGAAATGGGCACCGCTCTCGATGGCGATGGTCTTGTGGATGATGTCGCCTTCGACGCGGGCGGTGGCGGTGAGACGCACCTTGAGCCCCCGCACGCGGCCTACAACCCGGCCATTGACCACAACGTCATCGGCGACAACTTCGCCTTTGATGGTTGCGGTTTCGCCAACGGTCAGCAGATGGGCGCGGATGTCACCTTCGACGGTGCCTTCGACCTGAATGTCACCGGATGTCTTGAGGTTGCCGGTGATGTGCAGATCCGAGCTGAGCAGCGAGGCGGGCGGCTTTGCCTTGGGGGTGGAGGGCGTGTAATCGCTTTTTGGCGCAGCAGGCGCGGCAGCCGCAGGAGCTGCTGTGGGGGTCGCCTCGGCCTGCTTGGGTCCGGGCTCATTGATTTTGCTCTTAGAAAACATTTCTTGCAGCCTTGATATAGATCATCGGGTTTACGGGATTGCCATTGACCCTTACCTCATAGTGGAGGTGGGTCCCGGTGGACCGTCCGGTGTTACCCATATCAGCAATGTGATCGCCACGCGAGACCCTTTGACCGACCTTAACGCGCAGATTTGAGTTATGAGCGTATTTCGTCTCAATGCCAAAGGCATGCTGAATGGTAACAAGTTTTCCATAGCCGGATTGCCAGCCCGCATGGGTGACAACGCCATCGGCGGTGGCATAGATATCGGTGCCGGTTCGGCCTGCGAAATCAGAGCCTTTGTGCAGGCGTCGGCCTCCGGTTTTGGGATCGCGGCGGTAGCCGAAGCCCGAGGTCTGGCGCACCAGGCCGAGATTGACCGGAGTGGCAAAAGGCGCCTGTTGGGCCGCCATGCGATAGAGGTTCAACTGGTCCAACTGATTGAGAATCTGGTTGGCGCGCAGCTCATCCGCGGAGGGTTCTTCACCGCGGGTGGACAGGGCTAAAGGGCTGAGCGGACCGCCCTGACCGCTGTAACCGCGTCGCACCTGCTCCAGTATGCGATCGGGGGGCATTCCGGCGCTGCGAAACATCTTGTCCAAGGGGGTGACCGAAACGGCGACGGCTTCTTCTAGCTGACGAAAGATCTGGTCGTTGCGCTCATTCAGCAGCTCCAGTTCCAGCTCCATTTCGGCGCGTTGATCCAGCGCTTCTTTGGCATCGGCCTGGATCTGGTCGCGTTCCTGTGCGGTGTCGGAGAGGACGGTGGAGAGGAAGTCCATTTGCAACGGAGAGGCAGCGGCGGCCTGATGGGTGGCACCTTCTGCGTCGGTATTGGCGCGCAGCTCTTCCAGGGCAATCCGGGTGCTGTCCCGTTGCGTCATGGTCTGGCGTAGGGTTGTCTGGATCACTTCGATACCGGTTTCCAGCTCCTGGCGGCGGGTCTCGGAGGTCAGCAGCTCTGATTGCATGATCGAGATCTGCGCCAGCGCGGCGTTGAACCGTTCCTGTGCCGCCAGGGCCTCTTCGGCGCGGGTGTCGCGCTCTGTTGAAATGGCGTTGAGTCGGGCTCGGTAGGTGATCTGGTCCCGTTTGGCCTGCTCGCGGAAATTGCCTGCCCCGATGCTGTCCATTAGAATAATGGCGGTGGCGACGATCGCCCAGGCGACAAACAAAACGATGCCGGAAATTGCAATCAGCTGGGTTTCCGGCCTGAGCCGCACAAAGCGGGTATCAGAATCCGATTTCAGAAAAACCCGGCGTTCCGGAAAGCGATTTTCCAGAAATGAGTGTATCTTGATAGCCAGACGTGTGCGCACGCTCTGATCCTTGTTCCATCCCAATTGGTCAGAGCTACAGCCATCCCCTGCCGTTTCTCTGCGCGAAATCATTAGCTACCACAGGCTTCTGGGGCAAGTGTGATGGGGCTTTTTGAAAAGTATTCCATCACTTTGGCGCTGATCCTTGCCGTATCGCAACGGCCTTTCGGCGGAATGTTGCCGGGAGTGTGGCCGGTTGCAATGCTCTGGTTCCCGGGATGTTTGCCTCTTTCAGAGGCCTTGCATGGGTTTGACCGTGTCAGCCAACGGCCAATAAAAATCAGGCGGGATACCGGCGTCGGCGCGCTTTTCCTCATTAAAAGGCGGCTTGAGCGCGCCCCGAAAGTATTTGCGCACCAATTGATGAAATACCTCTTTGGGGTCCAGGTTCTCGCGCCCGCACAGAAAGTAGAACCATTTGGAGCCATAGGCGACATGGCTGACCTCTTCGGAGTAGATCACTTCCAAGGCCTCGACCGCCTGGGTCAGCTTGGCCTGTTTGAAAATCTTGATCATGCCTGGGGTGACATCCAATCCGCGAGCCTCGAGCACCATGGGCACCACCGCCAGCCGACCCATCAGATCGTCGACGGTGTCTTCTGCGGCTTTCCACATGCCGCGATGGGCTGGCAGGGCACCATAATGACTGCCGAGGCTTTCAAGACAATCACATATCAGTCTGAAATGCTTGGATTCCTCATCCGCCGCCTTGACCCAATCATCAAAGAAACCAACCGGCAGTGGCACATGCGAAAAGCGCGCAATGATGTCCCAGTGCAGATCCACCGCGTTGAGTTCAATATGGGCGACGGCGTGCAGCATGGCAATGCGTCCGGCCTCGCTGCCGGGCTTGCGTTTGGGCACATCCCGTGGGCTCAGCAGTTCGGGATGTTCGGGGCGGGCCGGATGCAGGGGGGGCTGTGCCGTGCCGATCTCAATCGGGCAGGGATCCTGTTGACGCGCGGCGAACCAAGTCGCGGCATGGCTGCGCGACAGATCTGTCTTGGCCTTGCCATCGGCGGTGGTCAGCACCTGGGTGGCCATCTGGGCGAGGGTCAGTGGGGCGGTCATGCGAGTTCCTCAAAGAAATTCTTGCGGCAAATCGGGAGGGCGACATACGGCGAGAAGAGCAGCGGTCGGCGGATCGGGGCCCACCAAAGCGAAGGCTCTGGTTTGGATATATTGTCAAAGCGCCTGACAACGCATCTGTCAGAGCGCTTGGGCCGCCTCCAGCACCTCTTCGACATGGTCTGCGACCTTTACCTTGCGCCAGACCCGGGCGATTTGACCCGAGGCATCGATCAAAAAGGTGCTGCGTTCAATGCCCCAATGCTTCTTGCCATACATGTTCTTTTCCTTCCACACGCCGTAATCCTCGCAGGTGGTGCCATCGGCATCCGACAACAACGGGGTGGTGAGGTCATGTTTTGCGATGAATTTCTCGTGCTTTGACAGCGGATCCTTGGAGATGCCAAAGACCAGAGTATTGGCATCGGCAAAGGCCTGCAGATGGGTTGAGAACCCGATGGATTCTTTGGTGCAGCCCGGGGTATCATCACGCGGGTAGAAAAACAGGACAACGGCCTTGCCTTTCAGATCCGCAAGCGAAATGTCACTGCCACCGTCGCGCGGCAGGGTGAAGTGAGGGGCCTGGTCAGGTGAATCGAGCATTTTTGGGGTCTCCAGAACGGTTTGGCAACTGCTGCCTGCCATAGTTAGGCGATCACGGGCAAAGGATAAATACAGATCGAACCGGATGGGGAAAACACCGATCACGGCGACTTGGGGGACCTGGCTGCAGCGCAGAGGGCCCCTGCGCCGGTAAAGCCCGCCGCCCGGATGCGGCGGCGCTGGCCTTGGCGTGTTCTGCGGGCCTTGGTCTGGGTGCTGGCTCTGCTGTGCTTTGGTGCGGCCAGCGCGATCTATTTTGGCATTGGCACCCGGATGGAAGCGCCGGATTGGCTGCGCCAGCGTCTGGAGGCCCGCATCGAGCGCGAACTCAACGGCATGCAGCTCGAGTTCGGAGAGCTTCACATGGTGGTCAATCGCGGTTGGCGGCCGCGGGTTGGCATGCGGGATGTGACCCTGCGCTCCAGCGATGGCACTCCGGTGGTGCAATTGGCGGACGCAGAGATAGAGATGGCGATGCGGCCCCTGTTGCGCGGCAAGGTGCAGCCCAAGCGGATTGCCCTGACCGGACTATATGCCAATCTGCGGCGCGAAAGTGACAGCATTGCTCTCAGCTTTTCCGAAGGCGGCTCACCGCTGCGACAGGCGGCCAACCTGCCGCAGTTGATCGAACAATGGGACAGCCAGTTTGAGCTGCCGGTGCTCGCCGCCTTGAGCGAGATTGTCACCGATGGGGTGACACTGCGCTATGAGGATGCGCGACTGGGACGGGTCTGGACCATGGATGGCGGCCATGTGCAACTCAAACGCCAGGGCCAGGCCCTGACCATTTCTGCCGGGTTTTCGGTGCTGAGCGGACGTCAGGATGTTGGGTCCGTCGAAGTGAACTACAAATCCGACATTGGCGATGCGGCGGCGGAATTTGGCATTCTCGTCAGTGACATCGCCAGCGAGGATATTGCGGTACAGGCGCCTGCTTTGGGCTGGCTGCAGGTGTTGCAGGCCTCGATTTCAGGGTCGTTGCGCGGTGGCATCGCCAGTGACGGGGGCTTGCTGCCCTTGTCGGCCGGGCTGCAGATCGGCCAGGGGGTGATCCAGCCCTCTGCGGAAACCTTGCCGATTCCGATTCACGAGGCCCATAGCTATTTCACCTATTTCCCATTGGAACAGCGGCTCCAATTCGACGAGTTCAAGATCAGCAGCGGTTGGGGATCGGGTACCATTGAAGGCGAGGCTGAGCTGGCCGGGGTAACCGATGGGCGGCTCACTGATCTTGTTGGGCAATTGCGGTTCACGGATCTCACGTTAAACCCAAGGGGGCTTTATGAGACGCCGCAGGTCTTTAGTGGTGTGACCGCTGATTTTCGCCTTGAGCCCGCGCCTTTTCGGTTTCAGCTCGGCGAGATGCTGATCGAACATGAGGGCCGCCAGATCCGCCTGGATGGCAAGATCGAGACCGGTCCGGCGGGGTGGGAATATGCATTGAATGCGCGCTCTGACCAACTGGAGCTGGCGCAGGTCAAGGCCCTGTGGCCTGCAGGAGCTGCAGAAAAGCCGCGCCGCTGGGTGCTTGAAAATGTTTGGCAGGCGCAGGCGCGGGATGTGAACTTTGCCCTGCGCGGCAAGGGGCGCGCGCGGCCCTTTGTTGCGCTGGACGCAAGTTTTTCCGGCGCGCAGGTCAAGTTTCAAAAGCATATGCCGCCGGTCCAGGACGCGGCGGGGCATTTCAGTCTGTACAACACGCGCATGGTGATCGTCGCCACGGAGGGGACCGTGACCGCCGATCAGGGCGGAGCGGTGGCGGTGGCGGGCACTTCCTTCATCATTCCGGACACGTCCGTCAAAGATGGTACACCCGGCATCGCGCGGGTGGTGGCAGAGGGATCGGTGACGGCGGGGCTGTCGTTGTTGAACCGTCCGCCTTTGACGATCATGGACAAGGCGCAGCTGCCGGTGGAGCTGGCAGCAGGGCAGGTTCGGCTGGTGGGCACCCTGTCGCTGCCCTTGAAGCCAAAGGTAGAGCCGGAAGAGATCCTTTATCACTATCAGGGAGTAGTCAGTGATGTGCGCAGTGCGGTTCTGGTGCCGGGACAGGAGGTCGCCGCGCCGAACCTGACGCTGACCGGAGACCAAGGGCAGGTTGAACTGTCCGGCTCCGGCAGCCTGTCCGGGATCCCGGTCACAGCGACCTGGCGTCAGGCGGTTGGGACGGATGCCAGCCGGGCCAGCCAGGTCCGCGGAACAATTGAGATCAGCCGCACCGCTGTCGAAACTTTGCAGATTGGCCTGCCAAAAGGGAGCGTCGCTGGGGTTGGGCAAGGCGAATATGTGCTGGATCTGGAACCGGATAGCCCGCCAAAGCTGCGGCTTGGGTCAGATCTGGCGGGGGTGGAACTGCGCATTCCCGCAATCAGCTGGCGCAAAGCCGCGCAGCGAACTGGACGTCTGGACATTACGGCAACCCTGGCAACGCCGATCAAAGTGGATGCGCTGTCGTTGACGGCACCGGGGCTGACGGCAAATGGCTGGGTCAGCACCCATGCCAATGGCGGGCTGCGTCAGGCCAATTTCACCTCGGTGAAGGTGGGAGACTGGATGCAGGGGGCGGCCCGACTGATTGGGCAGGGGGCGACGGCGCCTGCGCTGGAGGTGACAGCGGGCACATTGGATATGCGCAGCGCGCCGTTTTCCAGCGAAAGCGGCAGCAGCTCCGGGGGCAGCGCAGAGACCGGCCCCATTACCATGCGATTGGACCGGTTGCAGGTGACCGACAGTATTGCCTTACGTAATTTTCAGGGGAAATTTTCGACCCTCGGCGGGTTGAACGGAAAATTCACCGGCACACTCAACGGTTTGACGCCGCTTTCGGGTGTGGTTGTGCCCCGGGCGGGCGGCGTTGCCACCCGGATCCGCTCTGAGGATGCGGGGGGCGTGTTTCAGGCGGCGGGCATCCTGCGTCACGGGCGGGGCGGCAGCTTTGACATGACTTTGGTGCCCTCTGCAAAAACCGGAGAATACGACGGCGAAATCAAGATCCAGAACACCCGGATCAAGAATGCGCCCTCAATGGCGGCGCTGCTCAATGCAATCAGTGTGATTGGGCTGGTGGATGAGCTGACCGGCGGCGGTATTCTCTTTACCGCAGTGGATGCAAAATTCCGGCTGGGATCGACCCATTTGGTGCTGCACGAGAGCAGCGCAGTTGGTCCCTCGATGGGGCTGTCGATGGATGGGATTTATGATCTGAATACCAGCGCTTTGAATATGCGCGGGGTGATTTCGCCGATTTATCTGATCAATGCCATTGGCCGGGTGGTGGCGCGCAAAGGCGAAGGGCTGATCGGCTTTGCCTTCAAGCTGCGTGGCACGGCGGATGATCCCGAGGTCAGCGTCAACCCGTTGTCGGCCCTGGCACCGGGAATGTTTCGGGAGATCTTTCGGGGCAAGGCGCCAACCGTTCCCGGAGAAGTCGCGCCACCACAGGAGCCCAACCCGGCTCATCGGCCGCGCAACGATGGTGGCGACCGCTGAGACCCTCCCATCCCATGTCGCGCCTGCCAGGGCGGCAGGGGGCGGCCCCGCTGCGCCCTTGGTGCATTCACCCCAAAGTATTTTGGGGAAAGATGAAAGACACAGAAGGCTGGGGCAATTCACACGGGGGCATGGTCAAGCTTGGGAAACTTTCGTAAAGGGGCGGCATGAAACTGAGTGACTTTGATTTTGATCTGCCCGAAGACCTGATTGCCACCCGCCCTGCCAGCCCGCGCAGCGCGGCGCGGATGCTGGTTGCGCAACCGGATGTGTTGAGCGACGCCGGGGTGAGTGATCTGGTGGATTGGCTACGCCCCGGCGACCGGCTGGTTTTGAATGACACCAAGGTCATTCCGGCCCGCCTGTCCGGTCTGCGCCATCGCGACACCGCCCAGGGGCGGATGGCAGCCAAGATCGAAGTGACGCTGTTGGATCCCAAATCCGACGGCAGTTGGTCTGCCTTGTTGAAGCCGCTCAAGAAGATCAAGCTGGGCGAGACGGTGGTGTTTTCTGAGGTTCTGTCCGCTGAGCTGGTTGCGGTGGAAGACGGGCAGGGGCATTTGCGCTTCAATCTGTCCGGGGATGATTTTGACGCGGCCTTGAACCAGAGTGGGGCGATGCCGTTGCCGCCCTATATCGCCGCCAAACGAGCCGCCGATGCCCAGGACAAACAGGACTATCAGACCGTCTGGGCCCGCAACTCCGGTGCTGTGGCGGCCCCGACGGCCTCTTTGCATTTTGACCGGCCACTGCTTGAGGCCCTGGCGCAAAAAGGCATCCAATTCAGCCATGTAACCCTGCATGTGGGGGCCGGTACTTTTCTGCCGGTCAAGGTCGAGGATGTGACCAGCCACAAGATGCATGCGGAATGGGGCCGTGTCACTGCTGAGGCGGCCGCAGAAATCAGGGCCACCAAGGCCGCAGGGGGGCGGGTGATTCCCGTGGGCACCACCGCGCTGCGACTGATCGAGAGTGCGGCGCGGTCCGGTGAGGTAGAGCCTTGGGAGGGCGACACCGATATCTTTATCTACCCGGGCTTTCGCTTTTACGCGGCGGATGCATTGATGACCAATTTTCACCTGCCCAAATCGACCCTGCTGATGTTGATCTCTGCGCTTATGGGCCAAGACCGGGTGCGTGAGATCTACGCCCATGCGGTAAAAGAAGGGTATCGCTTCTTTTCTTATGGGGATGCGTCGCTTTTGTTGCCGCATGGGACGAATACGCCGCAGAAGTGACGCAAATAAGCGTAGACAAGCGCGCCAACAATCCGCTCTGATCAGGGCTGGATCGTGTCATCAAAACGCAATCTTTATAGCCGATATCCGGTCCTGACGACAGGGCCTCCCCGGTCAGAACAAACACGCGGGCATGCGCCGCTTTGGCCTTGGGGCCGGGCGGGTCTGTCTGCTGGCACAAGGAGCCATCGCGATGCTGCAGGTCTTGTCGAGCGCTTGGGCGCTGCTTTTGGGCATGGGAATGCTGATGATCGGTAATGGCATGCAGGGCACCATTTTGGGTGTGCGCGGCGCCATGGAGGGGTTTTCCACGCTGCAGATGTCCTTTGTGATGTCGGCCTATTTTGTCGGCTTTCTTGGCGGCTCGCGGTTGGCGCCAGAGATGATCCGGCGCGTCGGCCATGTGCGGGTCTTTGCGGCCCTGGCCTCGCTGATTTCGGCGGTGATGATCCTGTACCCGGCGGTGGCCAACCCAATCGCCTGGATGCTGGGGCGGGTGCTGATCGGGTTCTGCTTTTCCGGCGTGTATGTGACGGCCGAAAGCTGGCTCAACAATGCGGCCGACAATGCCAACCGGGGCAAGGCGCTGTCGCTGTATATGATCGTGCAGACATTTGGCATCGTTTCGGCACAGGCGCTGATGCTGGTGGGCGATCCGGCCGGCTATGAGACCTTTGTGATTGCTTCGATCGTTGTTTCGGTCTCCTTTGCGCCGATTCTGTTGTCGATCTCTCCGACGCCGGCTTTTGACACCACCAAGCCGATGTCGCTGCGGGAATTGATGAAGGCCTCGCCGCTTGGCTGTGTTGGCATGTTCATGCTGGGGGGCGTGTTCTCTGCGCAGTTTGGCATGAGCGCGGTCTACGCCGCCGAAGCCGGGCTGACCCTGTCGCAAATTTCGATCTTCATCGCCACCTTCTATATCGGGGCCATTATCCTGCAGTATCCGCTGGGCTGGATGTCGGACTGGATGGATCGTCGGGTTCTGGTCCTTGCGGTCTCTGCCCTTGGCGGTGGAGCCGCCATCATGGGCATGATGATGGGGGCGGACTATACCTTTTTGCTGGTTGCGGCCTTCTTCATCGGCGGCATGTCGAACCCGTTGTATTCGCTGCTGATCGCCCATACCAACGACTATCTCGACCATGATGATATGGCAGCGGCCTCGGGGGGGCTGGTCTTCATTAACGGGCTGGGCGCCATTGCAGGGCCCCTGATCACCGGTTGGATGATGAGTGATGCTGCCTTTGGTCCTGCGGGCTATTTCCTGTTCATGGCTGTGCTGCTGATCGTATTGGCGGTTTATGCGCTGTATCGCACCACCCAGCGGGCCGCGATTCCCGTCGAAGAGACCGGTATCATGTCTCCGATGGCGCTCACGGGCTCGCCGGTGGTGGTTGAGTTCGCTCAGGAATATGCCATCGAGACAGAGATCGAAGAGCAAGAAGCCGCCAGTGATGCGGAATGATTGCGCTAACCACTTGTCTCTGTGAGGATTATTTCAGCAAATGGCCCCGGATGTTGCAAAAAGTGACCCGGGGTCACTTGTCAAACCCCGGTAAAAAGGTCTGAACTCAACCTCAGTATAAATACGTGGAGATGGACCGATGCAGGGCCCCGAAGAAATCCTCAAGTTCTGGTTGGACGAGGTTGGAGAAAAAGGCTGGTATCTGAGCGACACGGCGCTGGATGACACCATTCGCAGCCGTTTCAAGGAAACATGGGAGCAGGCCTGTGCTGGCAAGTTTTCCATGTGGCTGACCTATCCGACGGGAACCCTGGCCTATATCCTGTTGACCGACCAGTTCTCGCGCAACATGTTTCGGGGCACCGGCGAAGCCTTCAAATCGGATCGGATTGCGCTTTGTGCCGCCAAGAATGCCATCAACAAAAAATGGGATCTGAAGATCGACGAACCCGCGCGCCAGTTCTTCTATCTGCCGCTGATGCATTCAGAGAACCTCTGTGATCAGGAGCGCTGCGTGCGTTTGATGATGGAGCGGATGCCCAAAAGCGGGGCATCCAACATGCTGCATGCGCGGGCACACCGTGAGGTGATCCGTCTGTTTGGACGCTTCCCCTATCGCAACGAGGCGCTGCTGCGTCACAGCACTGGGCCCGAGATGGACTATGTTATGGCCGGTGGCTACGGAGTCACAGTGCGGAATTTGCAAGCGGCCGGCTAGGCTGCCCAGTAAAGCCCCAGCGCGAACACCCGAGTTTTACAGACGGCGCTTCTATTCCAGAAGCGCCGTCTGTTTTTGTGAACAAGAGGACAAGCGTGGCAGGCGTTCATCGATCTCTTGCGACAAGCTGCGAATGGCGCTCTCGACTGAGGTTGAGACCAGCTGTGCCGGCAGCTGTTGCAAGGCTTGGGCCTTCCCTTTGATGTCAGCCAGCTGAACCTCCAACAGGGACAGCATTTTGCGTATTTCGGCGCTATCGGCGGGGGGGGAGCGGTCCAGCGCCTGTCTGAGCAAAGAAACCTCCTGGGTCACAGTCTGCAGCTGACTGTGCAGGGGGATCAGGTTTTCACTGATCTCGCCCAGGCGGTCTGTCACTTCACGGACAGAGGCAAAAAGTTGCCAGCCCAGAAACAGGCAGAGGGCCAGTAGCAAAAGGGTGGCGTTCATCAGGGCCTTCAGGAGGTCAAAAATTGTCTGTGTCATCGAATGGATCACTTTACGATTCTGCTAAGAATAGCGGCTAGTATAGGCGAAATCGCAGGGCTATGATTTCAGGAAGAATAAGAATGTCGGCCTGGTCCCTATATCGGGGTGATCAAAGCCGGGGCATTGGGTGAAAAGGTCGTATTTTCATGAGGCCTGACGGAGTGTTTGCAGTTTCTCGAAAAGTAGTTTAACGGTGAACTAAATTATGTTGATCCTTTTTGGTGAGGGAAGACCATGGCCGCACAAACCTATGACGTGATCGTAATCGGCGCAGGCCCCGGCGGCTATGTCGCTGCCATCCGGGCTGCTCAGCTGGGCCTGAAAACCGCCATCATTGAACGTGAAAACCTTGGGGGCATCTGTCTCAACTGGGGCTGTATTCCAACCAAGGCGCTGCTGCGGTCATCCGAGGTGTTTCACCTGATGGAGCGGGCCAAGGAATTTGGCCTCAGCGCCGAAAAGATCGACTACGATCTGGATGCGGTGGTGAAACGCTCGCGTGGGGTGGCCAAGCAATTGGCCTCTGGTGTCAGTCACCTGATGAAAAAGAACAAAATCACCGTGGTCATGGGCGAGGCAAGCCTGCCGGCCCAGGGCAAGGTCAGCGTCAAGACCGACAAGGGCGTCCAGGAGCTGACAGGTAAGAACATCATCCTGGCAACCGGTGCCCGGGCGCGGGAATTGCCGGGGCTCGAGGGTGATGGCGATCTGGTCTGGACCTATCGCGACGCGCTGGTGCCGCCCCGGATGCCCAAGAAACTCCTGGTTATCGGGTCGGGCGCCATCGGCATCGAATTTGCCAGCTTCTACAATACGCTGGGGGCCGATACCACCGTGGTCGAGGTGATGGACCGGGTGCTGCCGGTGGAAGATGCCGAAATTTCTGCCATGGCCAAGAAGAGCTTTGTCAAACAGGGCATGAAGATCATGGAGAAAGCCATGGTCAAACAGCTGGATCGCGGTAAGGGCAAGGTCACCGCTCATATCGAGAGTGGCGGCAAAGTTGAGAAAATGGAATTCGATACGGTGATTTCCGCTGTGGGTATCGTCGGCAACGTCGAAGGCCTGGGTCTGGAGGCGCTTGGCGTCAAGATCGACCGCACCCATGTCGTTACCGATCAGTTCTGCCGCACCGGCGTCGACGGGCTATATGCCATTGGCGATATCGCCGGGGCGCCTTGGCTGGCGCATAAGGCCTCTCACGAGGGGGTCATGGTTGCCGACCTCATTGCGGGCAAACACGCGCATCCGGTCAAACCCGAAAGCATTGCCGGCTGTACCTATTGTCATCCGCAGGTGGCCAGTGTCGGCTACACAGAGGCCAAGGCCAAGGAGCTGGGTTTTGACGTCAAGGTTGGGCGCTTTCCCTTCATCGGCAATGGCAAGGCCATCGCCCTAGGAGAGGTCGAGGGCATGATCAAGACGGTTTTTGACGCCAAGACCGGCGAGCTGCTGGGGGCCCATATGATTGGGGCCGAAGTCACCGAACTGATCCAAGGCTATGTGGTGGGCCGCCAGTTGGAAACCACCGAAGAAGATCTGATGAACACGGTCTTCCCGCACCCAACCCTAAGCGAAATGATGCATGAAAGCGTGCTCGACGCCTTTGACCGGGTAATACACATGTAGGACCCGCCTAGGGTCCGACATGTGGTGTGCCACAGCAGCGCGCGCTTCTTACGGAGCGCGCGTTTTGCTTGATGGCAAAGCTGGCACTCTGGATGGGCCACGGCTACAACCCACAGGGAACCGCAGGGCTGAGTCTTCCCCTGTTCAGATGGTAGAGGGGTACTAGGGTGATGGAGGTTCAGGTGACGACACGTTGGCCCCTGGTGGTTGCGATCTGGGCTGCAGGTCTTGGTGTGGCGGCGCAATATGGCAAGATCAGTGTGATCTTTGACCGCTTGCCAGAGCTGTATCCTGACGCCGGGGCCGCCATAAGTTTTACCATTTCGATGGTTGGGATCCTGGGCATTCTGCTGGGCCTGGTTGCGGGGATGTTTGTCGCGGCCTTTGGCTATCGCCGCAGCATGGTCTGGGCGCTGTGGATTGGGGCCGCCATGTCCGCCGTGCAGGCGCTGCATCCTTCTTTCGAGCTGTTTCTGCTTTCACGTTTTGTCGAAGGTCTGTCGCATCTGGGCGTGGTGGTGGCGGCCCCAACCCTGATGGCGGCACTCAGCTCCAATCGCGATCGCGGTCTGGCCATGACGCTGTGGAGCACCTTCTTTGGCGTTGCCTTTACCTTGCTTGCCTGGTTCGGCCTGCCGCTGGTGCAGCGTTTTGGTCTGCTGTCGCTGTTTGCGGCCCATGCTCTGATCATGGCCGGCCTAGCCCTGTGGCTGGGGGCCGCTTTGGGCAATGTTGCGGTGCCTCCGCGCGTGGCCATGCCCCGGCTGCGCGCCTTGCCGGGGCTGCACCTGCCGATTTATCGCTCCCCCTGGAAGGCGGCTCCGGCCGCAGGTTGGCTGTTCTACACCTGCTGTTTTGTGGCGGTCTTGACGGTGATTCCACCCTATATTCCTGCCGATATGCGCGGCTTTGTTCTGGGTGCCATGCCGTTGGCCAGTATTGCCACTTCGATGACGCTGGGGGTGTTCCTGCTGCGCCACGTTGAGGCGGTGAAGCTTGTGCAATTGGGGTTTCTGCTCTGTGCGCTTGGTGTGGTCTGGTTGTGGCTGTTGCCCGGAGATCCGCTGGCCTGCATCGCCCTTGCCGGTGCTATGGGGCTGGTTCAGGGCGGCTCCTTTGCCGCTATTCCGCAGCTCAACAGCAGCGATCACGCGCGCTCGCAATCCAGCGGGGTTCAGGCCCAGGCAGGCAATCTGGGCAATAGCATTGGCACTCCGCTGATGGTGCTGGCGCTGGGGCTGGCGGGGTTCTCCGGATTGATGGCAGTCTTGCTGCTGTTGTTCCTGGGTGGCTTTGGCGTGCACGTGCTTTTGGCGCGACAGCGCCGCGCGCTGCAAAGGCAGTCGTCCAGGCCCATGGAAAGCTAGGGGAAACCACAAGATCTGGCAGGTATTTGCCGGAATGTGAGAAAATGTTCCACTAACGTTCTCACTTTTTTGTTGGAGACTCACGCCGCATTGCCTATCTGTATGGCAACAACCGACCCCGGACCGGGCTAGGTTCCGGGTATGGTTTTGGCGTGAGGGCAGAATGGCTGAATTGAAATCCATCGAGGTGCGTGGCGCACGCGAGCATAACCTCAAAAATATCGATGTGGACATTCCCCGCGATGAGCTGGTGGTCATCACCGGCTTGTCTGGGTCTGGCAAATCCTCGCTGGCCTTTGACACCATCTACGCTGAGGGGCAGCGGCGCTATGTCGAAAGCCTGTCGGCCTATGCGCGCCAGTTCCTCGACATGATGGAAAAGCCCGATGTGGATCACATCTCGGGCCTTAGCCCGGCCATTTCGATCGAGCAAAAGACCACCTCCAAGAACCCGCGCTCCACCGTTGGCACCGTCACCGAGATCTATGACTATCTGCGGCTGCTGTTTGCCCGCGCGGGCACGCCTTATAGCCCGGCCACCGGCAAGCCAATCGAGGCGCAGCAGGTGCAGGATATGGTGGATCGCATCATGCAGCTGGAGGAGGGCACCCGCGGCTATCTGCTGGCCCCCATCGTGCGCGACCGCAAGGGCGAATACAAAAAAGAAATGCTGGAGCTGCGCAAACAGGGCTTTCAGCGGGTCAAGATCGACGGCGAATTCTACGAGCTGGATGAGCCGCCCACCCTGGACAAGAAATACCGCCATGACATCGACGTGGTGGTGGATCGACTGGTGGTGCGCGAGGGGCTTGAGACCCGGTTGGCGGACAGTCTGCGCACGGCACTGGATCTGGCTGACGGCATCGCCATCCTGGAGACCGCCCCGCGTGAGGGCGATCCGGAGCGGATCACCTTTAGCGAAAATTTTGCCTGCCCAGTCAGTGGTTTCACCATTCCCGAGATCGAGCCGCGGCTGTTTTCCTTCAACGCGCCCTTTGGCGCCTGCAGCGAATGTGACGGTCTGGGGGTTGAGCTGTTCTTTGACGAACGTCTGGTGGTGCCGGATCAAAGCCTCAAGATCTATGACGGTGCCTTGGCGCCCTGGCGTAAGGGCAAATCGCCCTATTTCCTGCAGACCATTGAAGCCATCGCCAAGCATTATGAGTTCGACAAGAATACCCAGTGGAAGAACCTGCCTGCCCATGTGCAGCAGGTGTTCTTGCGCGGCTCTGGCGACGAGGAAATCCCTTTTCGCTATGACGAGGGCGGCCGCGTCTATGAGGTCACCCGCGTGTTCGAGGGCGTCATTCCCAATATGGAGCGCCGCTACCGGGAGACGGATTCAAATTGGATTCGTGAAGAATTTGAACGCTATCAGAACAACCGCTCCTGCGGGGCCTGCGGCGGATTCCGTCTGCGCGAAGAGGCGCTGGCGGTCAAGATCGCGGGTGTCCATGTGGGCGAGGTGGTCCGGAAATCGATCCGCGAGGCGCTGGCCTGGATCGAGGATGTGCCCAACCATCTAAGCAAGCAAAAACAGGAGATTGCTCGCGCCATCGTCAAGGAGATCCGCGAGCGGCTGGGCTTTCTCAACAACGTGGGGCTGGAATATCTGACGCTGTCGCGCAACTCGGGCACGTTGTCGGGGGGCGAAAGCCAGCGGATCCGGTTGGCGAGCCAGATCGGCTCTGGTCTGACAGGGGTGCTATATGTGCTGGACGAACCCTCCATCGGGTTGCACCAGCGCGACAATGACCGGCTGATCACCACTCTCAAGAACCTGCGCGATCAGGGCAATACCGTGATCGTGGTGGAACATGACGAGGATATGATCCGGCAGGCGGATTACGTTTTTGACATTGGCCCCGGGGCGGGTGTGCATGGCGGCCAGGTTGTCAGCCACGGCACGTCGGCTGAGGTGAGCGCCGATGCCGCCTCGATCACCGGGCAGTATCTGTCCGGGGTGCGCGAGATTGCGGTTCCGGCCAAGCGCCGCAAGGGCAACAAGAAAAAACTCAAGGTGGTCAAGGCCACCGGCAACAACCTCAAGAATGTGACGGCGGAATTCCCACTGGGCAAGTTTCTCTGTGTGACCGGCGTGTCGGGTGGCGGCAAATCGACCTTGACCATCGAGACTCTGTTCAAGACCGCATCGATGCGGCTGAATGGCGCGCGTCAGACCCCGGCCCCCTGCGAGACCATCAAGGGGCTGGAGCATCTGGACAAGGTGATCGATATCGACCAGCGCCCGATTGGTCGGACCCCGCGTTCGAATCCGGCCACTTACACCGGGGCCTTTACCCCGATCCGCGACTGGTTTGCCGGGCTGCCTGAGGCCAAGACCCGGGGCTACAAACCGGGGCGCTTCAGCTTTAACGTTAAGGGCGGGCGCTGCGAGGCCTGTCAGGGTGATGGCGTTATCAAGATCGAGATGCATTTTCTGCCCGACGTCTATGTGGAATGCGAAACCTGCAAGGGTGCGCGCTACAACCGCGAAACGCTTGAGGTGCGTTTCAAGGGCAAGAGCATCGCCGATGTGCTTGATATGACTGTGGAAGAAGCGCAGACCTTCTTTCAGGCGGTGCCCACGATCCGTGACAAGATGGATGCGCTGATGCGGGTGGGCCTTGGCTATATCAAGGTTGGCCAGCAGGCGACAACACTGTCCGGTGGTGAGGCGCAGCGGGTGAAGCTGTCAAAAGAGCTGAGCAAACGTTCCACCGGGCGCACCCTCTATATTCTGGATGAGCCCACCACGGGTCTGCATTTTGAGGATGTGAAAAAGCTGCTGGAGGTGCTGCACGAGCTGGTTGATCAAGGCAATTCGGTGGTGGTGATCGAACACAATCTCGACGTGGTCAAAACCGCCGACTGGATTATCGACATCGGCCCCGAGGGAGGCGATGGCGGCGGTGAGATCGTGGCCGTGGGCACGCCCGAAACCGTGGCCAAGGAGCCGCGCAGCCACACAGGGCACTATCTAAAAGAGATGCTGACCGCCAAAAAGGTCGCTGCTGAATAGGGTATTTGGCCGGGAGGGGGCTCTCGGCCAGACAACCCGGGTCGGGTTAAGCAGTTAGAGATCGCCTGGCGCTGCGATGCAACAGCACAGGCAGCACAAACATCGCCAGAAAACCGGTGTTGAGCACCACGTTGAACCAGGCACCGACCATGTAAGAGCCGAAGCTGTCCGGCACATACCAGGCCATCACTCCGATCAGGATGATGCGCCCACCGGTCTCTGCATCCTTGGCGTAGACATGCACCGCAATGCACCAGGTCAAAGCGCCAAGTCCCACCATCAGGCCACCGGTGATTGCCGCCAGAACCCGGGCACTGTCGCCCTCTAGTGCCTGTTGGCCGTCGAGGGGCAAATGAACCAAATCGAGAAAGATATCAAAGACGGGCTTTAGTGGGGACACAAGGGCCAGAACCATGGCCAAACCAAATAAGATGGTTCCAATACCTGTCAGTTTCAGCAAGCGAGTCGAGGTTTCCAAAGTCATTCCATTTCTCCCATGTGGTGATGGCAGCAACATCTAGGCCAGCCTGAAAGAAAACAATTACCTCTGAGGTAAGTGTATTTCGAATAGAGGCGGACTAGGGTGCAGTGAAGAGCGGCAAAGGGGGCCCAAAGTGAGCTTTGGCGGGATTTTGAAAGAATGGCGGGGTATTCGCCGGATGAGCCAGCTGGATCTGGCGCTTTCAGCAGAGGTCTCCTCGCGCCATATCTCGTTTTTGGAAACGGGGCGGGCCCGCGCCAGTCGTGACATGGTGTTGCGCTTGGGTGAGGGGTTGCAGATGCCGTTGGGCGCGCGCAACCAATTGCTGCTGTCTGCAGGGCTGGCACCGGCCTATGGCGAGACAGCCTTGGATGAGGCGCAGCGTGCCCCCTTGCAACAGGCGGTGGAGTGGATGCTGGGTCGTCACGCACCGTATCCGGCCATGGCTTTGGATCATTGTTGGATTTTGCAGGCGATGAACCCGCCCGCCAAGGCGCTGTTGATCGCCACCGGGCTGCGCCCGGGGGACAGTCTGATTGACGCCCTATGCGACAACGATCTGGTTCGGCGGGCTTTGGTCAACCTGCAAGAGGTCGAAGCGCTGACGTTGATACGCTTGCGAACCGAGCTTGCCCATATGGGTAAGAACCCCGTTCTGGAGCGAGCGGCCGCGCGTTTGCAGCGACGTGTCTCGGCTCATGACAGGCCGGTACTTGAGGAATTGCCGGCGGTGATCCCAACCCACTACCGGCTCAACGATCTGGAACTGAAGCTGTTTTCGACCCTGTCGCAATTTGCCAGCACGGGTGATGTTGCCATGTCAGAGCTGCGGGTGGAGATGATGTTTCCGGCTGATGAGAAAACCAAAGAGGTTTTGTTGACCTTGTTCAGTTGAGATAGTGATTGAGCAACTGGGCCTCGTAGTGGCGCAGCGAGGGGCGCGCGGCGGCACCGTAACCGAGCTGCTCCGGCTGGGCCAGCTCGGGAAACAGCGCAAAGAGTTCTGCCTGGGTTTGGGCATCAAACCCTTTGGTTGTCTCCGGTCCCGGATGGTAACTTTCGCTTAGAACGCCCTGTGAATAAAGTATTTCATGTTGATCAAACAAGAGGTGGAAATACTCCACCTGATCACAGCTGAGGTCCGGGCGAATGCTGCTGTCGTTGACCAGATCCTTGGCCTTGGCCAGGACTTCGTCCTCCCCAAACAGCAGTTCGGCAAACTGCCCGGTGATCAGCATCCGATGATTGGGTGAGACCCAGAGGTCCGATGTGGCTCCGAATTGTCCCTTGGCAAAGCGGATCGGGGCAGTGGCGGGGCTCACGCTTACCCGACTGCTGCCAACCCAGCGCAGGGGCTGCAGCCCGTGGTCATAGGTGCAGATCAACATGCCCGGGCGCAGATCTTCGATGGCCATAGGGCCGTCTTCCGTCTCGATCAAAGAGCCGCGCAGAAAGCAGGCCTGGGCCTGATTGATCTCGACCAGCGCAGTGTCGCTGTTGCCTGCAGTATCCTCGGTTGTGTAGTTGAAATAGACGGTTTCGGTGTCCCCATCCGAGAGAACCTGTAGGGTTCCGTCCGGATTGAGGGTGATCTGCTGACCCGTGGCCAGGGTTATGGTATCGCCTGCGGTCACGGCGGTGCCGTTGATGTGGGTGATGGTTAGCGTGCCGCCAGAGGTGCTGCTGTCGTTGTCCAGAACATCCAGTGTTTTTGAGCTGTTGAGGCTGGTGTCTAAAGTGTCGTCCTGGGCAACAAAGGCGGTCTGAACCGAACCGCCGGCTACCAGAAGATTGGTGTCATAACTGCTGTCAGCAACATCCGCGACACCGATCTTGATCGTATTCAATTCCCCTGCATTCACCGGCGCGGTGAAGGTCAGGGTGATGGTAAAGCCATCCATCTCGGTGTTGTATTGGTCGCTGGTGTTGTCGACGTAGATGTTTTCTGTGGCGCTTTGGTTGATGTTGCCGATGGAGGCAGAGCCATCCCCAATGGTGACCTGGGCTTCGACGCCATTGACCCAGACGCCAACCACGTCATTGAATTGCGAGTTGGCATACTCGGGGTATTCTTCCGAGGACAAAACAAAATCAATGGTCAGGACATCGCCGTCAGGGATGAAGTCGATTTCCATGAAGGCGGCATCGTAAGTGGAGGTGCCGGCGATGGAATTGAAATCGCTGTCGCCATTGGTGCCGCTGGTATTGGTGCTGGTGCTGCCAGAGGTATTGGTGTTGGAGGTGCCGGAACTATTGGTGAAATCATCCACATGTCCGGTCGACAGGATCACGCCGCTGTCGGCAGGGGCCACACCCGGCGTGGTGGTGTCAGCGCCGGAATAGATGCCAGAGGAATTGCCATCCCCGGAATAGCTGGCACTGACTACCGTTGTGCCGTCGCCAAAGATCTCGTTGGCCATCTCCGTTGCTGTGGCGGTGGTATCAATGTCGAGCTCTGTTGCCGTGGCCATGTGAAATCCTGCTGGTTGAAATCGACCGCAATACCGCGCGGCTTGTCTGCAGGTGTCGCTTTGAACTTGGACTGAAATGTGGAAAAGCGGTGCCCATTTCCTGAATTTTAATCAAATTGAACAAATCCTGAAGACAATCCCCCAAGCCCATCACCGTATTGAAGGGGGGGCTTGGGGCCGGCCGGGCCAACAGGTTTGGCAAAAGCAAACGGCCCGGCAGTTGCCGGGCCGATGCAAAAATTGGCGTTTCAGGTATCAGCGTTCCAGGCGTCAGCCGCGTCCACGCTTTTCGAAACGGGGCAACATGGCAGAGAAATCCATGCCCATGCCATCCTCACTCTCGACAAACTGAGTATAAAGCGCCTGCGCCAGTTCCCCCATTGGGGTGTCGGCATCTGCGCTGATCGCGGCCTGCTGGCTGAGCCGCAGGTCTTTCAGCATCAGTTCAGCGGCAAATCCGGGCTGGTAATCGTTGTCGGCGGGCGATTGCGGGCCAACACCGGGGGCTGGGCAATAGGCGTTCATGGTCCAGGAATAGCCCGAAGAGGTGGAGACAACATCAAACATCTTCTGCCGGTCCAGCCCCAGCTTGTCGGCAAGGGCAAAGGCCTCGCAGGTGGCAATCATGGTGACGCCAAGGACCATGTTGTTGCAGATCTTGGCGGCCTGTCCGGCCCCCGCATCCCCACAATGCACGGCCTTTTGTCCCATGATGGTAAAGAGCGGGTCGGCCTGGGCAAAGGCTTCAGCACTGCCACCGGCCATAAAGGTCAGGGTGCCGCCAGCCGCACCGCCGACACCGCCAGAGACCGGCGCGTCAACAAAGAGCTGACCGGCCTCTGTGGCCTGTTGCGCGACAGCCCGGGCAGAGTCGACATCGACGGTCGAGCAATCCACCAAGGTGGCACCGGCCGCCATGGCGGGCAGGATCTGGTCTGCAACCGCGCGCAGGATCTGGCCATTGGGCAGCATGGTGATCACCACCTCGGCCCCGGTGACAGCCTCTGCGCCGGAGCCAACCATGGTGACGCCTTCGATTGCCACATCGGCCATGTCAAAGCCCTGGACCTGATGGCCCGCCTTGGCCAGATTGGCCGCCATCGGGCCGCCCATGTTACCAAGGCCAATAAATCCGATCTTCATGCTTCACTCCTCCTCAAAAGTCAGCGCTTGCGCCCCCAGCGGCATCAGCATCTGGCTGACGGCGGAGGTGGGTACACTCTGGTCCGCATATTGCCACTTGGGCTGGCGGTCCTTGTCAATGATCTGGGCCCGGATACCCTCGAGAAAATCACCCTTCTCCATGGCACGATGGGTATAGCGATACTCGTGATCCAGCGCCTTGCGAATGCCGATGGTGCTGCCACGCAGCCGATGCAACAGCTCGACCGTACAGGCCATGGCTAGCGGGGCGTTGCGCCCCAGCGTCTTGAGGGTCTTGCGGGCAAACTCGCTGTCCTCAGCCCGCAATAAGCTGAGGATGTCGTCCAGGGTTTCTCCGGCAAAACAGCGGTCGATGTCTTCTTGTTGCGCCGCCAGGCTGCCCGCGGGTGCAGGGCGGGCGGCCGCCTCCAGAATGGCGGGATCGGCCTGCTGTTCCAGCTCCGCGATGAGGCCCGGCCATTGATCTTCGGGAATGTAGAGATCGGCAAAGCCCGCATAGATCGCGTCCGCTGCTTTCATCCGACCGGCACTGGTGCCCAGATATTCGCCCAGCCGCCCCGGTGCCAGCGCCAACATCAGGCTGCCGCCAACGTCCGGAATGAGGCCAATGCCAACTTCTGGCATGGCGATCTGGCTGCTGTCACCAACCACCCGATGCGTGCCGTGACAGCCAATGCCGACGCCGCCGCCCATGGTAAAGCCTTGAAGGAAGCTGACCACCGGCTTGGGATATTCAAAAATATAGGCGTTCAAGCGATATTCGTCGCGCCAGAACCGCTGACAATAGGCGTAGTCGCCCGCCGTGCCCGTGTCGTAGAGTTCGGCGATGTCGCCGCCGGCACAAAAGGCCTTGTCGCCCTCTGCATCGATCACAACCAGTTTGATGGCTTCATCCCTGGCCCAGCTGCGCAGGGCCGCGTCGATGGCCATGCACATGTCATAAGACAGCGCATTCAGAGCTTTGCCACGGGTCAGGGTGATGCGACCGGCCAGACCGGTCACGCGGATGTCGATATCACTCATAGTTGCCTCACTTTGACCGGGATTGGAGGTGTTTTACCGCCTTCAGCGGGTCTCAGCCAGCAGGTGGCGTGCGACGATCACCCGCATGATCTCGTTGGTGCCCTCAAGGATCTGATGCACCCGCAGGTCACGCACCAGCTTTTCGATGCCATAATCCGCCAGATAGCCATAGCCGCCATGCAGCTGCAGGCATTGGTCTACAATTCTAGAGCCTGCCTCGGTGACAAACTTCTTGGCCATGGCGCAGTGTTTGCTGGCATCAGGCGCACCCTGATCCAGTTTCCACGCCGCCTGGCGCAAGAACACACGCGCCGCCTGCAGCTCGATCTCCATATCCGCCAGTCGGAACTGCAGGCCCTGGAATTGGTCGATGCTTTTGCCGAAAGCTTTGCGCTCGGACATATATTGCAGGGTCAGGTTCAGTGCGGTTTGGGCCGCGCCCAGCGAACAGGATGAGATGTTCAAGCGGCCGCCATCCAGCCCCATCATGGCATATTTGAAGCCCTGGCCCTCGTCGCCCACCAGATTGTTGGCCGGGATCTTGCAGTCGTCGAACTGCACCTGCGAGGTTGGCTGGCTTTTCCAGCCCATCTTGATCTCCTGGCCGCCAAAGGACAGACCGGGGGTGCCGTCTTCGACATAGACGGTGGAGATGCCTTTGGGGCCATCTTCGCCGGTACGGACCATGCAGACATAGGCATCCGAATAGCCACCACCAGAGATAAAGGCCTTGTTGCCGTTGAGGGTATAACCCTCATTGGTCTTCTCCGCGCGGGTCTTCAGCGCGGCGGCATCAGAGCCAGATCCAGGTTCGGTCAGGCAGTAGCTGAGTACGGTGTTGAGCGAGAGCACGTCCGGCATGATGCGCGCCTTCATCTCGTCGCTGGCAAAACTGTCCAGCATCTTGGCGCACATGTTGTGGATCGACAAAAAGGCGGCCACCGAAGGGCAGGCCATCGACAGGGCCTCAAACACCAGGGTGGCATCCAGACGGCTGAGCGCCGAGCCGCCGGTTTCTTCGCTGACGTAGAGCCCGCCAAAGCCCAGCTCTCCCACACGCGGCCAAAGCTCTTTGGGAATGGTGCCTTCGGCTTCCCACTGGCGTGCAAAAGGTGCGATATTGTCTTGGCCAAACGCATGAGCCATATCAAAAATCGCGGTCTGTTCCTCGGTCAAAGCGAAATCCACGTCGTGTCCTCCCTGGCGCGGTGTGAATTGAACGGTTGTTAATTTAATACCTGCCTGCAGGCGCTAGGGCAACCTGCTTGGCTGCAAACCAATCCTGCAAGAATGTAGCGGGTGTAGCGGGACACTTCGTTTTGCAGTGCGGGACACTTCCCAGTGCAGCAAATTTTTTCTTGACGAACACGCTGTTTTCTATGTCAGAACTGGACCCGTGGCCACCCGCCGTTGGTGCTAATTTCGAGGTGAGTTTGGGACACTTCGCATTGCAGTACGGGACACTTCCCATTTCAAACTCACTTATAGCGCATCCCGAACCGTTTAAAATGTCCAGCAGCGGCTGTCTTTAAAGGTCGTTTAAAGGGGTTTTAAACTGCTCGAAGCCACGCTCCTGGGGCACGCCCTTCAATTCTTCCCAACCTTGGGGCCGTAGCATTACTCTTAGAACTGTGGTGCCTTCCGGCAGGAAAGAGCGCCACATGGGCGCGCCTTCCATTGTTATGTTTGGTTCAAGGCCTTCCAACTTGCACAAAGCGCGAGCGGCGCGCTCCCGAATGGGTTTCAGTTTGGCCATTGTTGTGCTCCCTAGGTGGGTGTCACCGCTAAAGCTAGCATTTCAACCTCATTTGGCGCTAGCACCCGTTTTCAGCCCGGAGCGGTCATGGGAATAGAGTAGGTATCACCAACGCAACAGTTGCGAGATCTGGGGGGCGCTTACCCGAAAGCGGTCGTTGTATCGCTTTGGTTTTGTATCAACGCCGTTGCTACCCGTACTAGGGGCAGTCGTGCCCAGCGAGCGCACTTTGCAAAATCAGGGCTCGCCTTATAAGCGGGGATCGGGAACGTTGTTCGATCTAAGGGGCGTATTTTTTGGTTGCGGTCAGTCGGAGATCCGGAGCTAACCGGACAAACCGCCGAAGGCTTGCCCACTCAAGTAGAGCTGCTGACTTATTTCTGTCGTTCAACTCCCGCCCTTGCCCAAACTTTGTGTCTTATGCGCTTGTGCAATAAGCACGCTGGCTTTTTCGCCAATCATGATGGCAGGGGCGTTGGTATTGCCGCTGACAATCTCTGGCATGATCGAACAGTCGGCAACGCGCAACCCTGAAATTCCGTGCACCCGTAGCTGAGCATCAACAACCGCTTGACCGGACTGACCCATCTTACAGGTACCGGTGGGATGGTAGATTGAGGCAGTATTGTTGCGTGCCCAATCCAGTGTTGCCTCATAGTCATCCATGTCTAGATCTGCATGAGGGCGAAACTCTTCCGATATTTTTGACTTTAAGGGAGCATGTTGCGCAATCCTTCGAGCGATGTTCACCCCATCGACCACCGTCTGACAATCTGTTTGGGTTGAGAGGTAATTGGGGATGATTTTTGGATAGACTCTGGGATCACTTGAATTCAATCGGATTTCGCCACGAGATTCGGGGCGAAGCTGGCAGACCGACATGGTGAAAGCGGAGAATTTGTCAGCGCCTTTGCCAGGGTTTTCCGCTGAAAGTGGCTGGACGTGGAACTGAATGTCAGGGGTTTCCAACTCAGGGCGCGTTTTGAGGAACCCGGTGGCCAGACTGGCGGCCATGGTCATGGGACCAGCCCTGAACATCAGATATTTCAGCCCTATCTTTGCTTGCCCCAGGAGTGAGCTGACCTCGTCATTTAGGGTTGGCTCGTTGCATTTATAGACCAGTCGGGCCTGCAAGTGATCCTGCATATTCTTGCCGACACCGGGCAAGTCAACAACCGTCTTGATACCATGTTCTGCCAGATGCTCAGCTTCACCAATGCCGGAAAGCATCAGGATTTGTGGCGAGTTAATTGCCCCGCCAGAGAGGATTACTTCACGATTTGCTTTGATGACATGCGTGTCACCGGCTCGGTCTTTATAGGCAACGCCAATTGCGCGCTTTCCTTCTAAATCAACACGCTGCACATGAGCGTGGGTAATGATTTGCAGGTTTGGCCGTGATTTGATCGGGTTCAAAAACGCCACTGCCGAAGAACACCTCCGCCCATTGCGAGCCGTGAGCTGGAAGAAGCCAACACCTTCCTGATCGGTGCCGTTGTAATCGGGGTTGAACTTGTAGCCAGCAGCCTGCGCCGCAGCAACCCAGGCATCAGTAATGGGGCGTTGAATGCGCATGTTTGATACAGAAAGCTCACCCTGATCACCATGAAAGGGATCGCCGCCGCGTTCGTTGTTTTCGCTGCGTTTGAACAGAGGTAGAACATCATCCCAACCCCAGCCCTCATTGCCCATTTGTCGCCAGCGATCATAGTCCTGTGACTGTCCGCGCACATAGAGCAATCCATTGAGCGAAGAAGATCCACCCAGCACTTTTCCTCTGGGCCACTCGATTGATCGACCATTCAGGCCCGGGTCTGGTTCTGTCTTGTAACACCAGTCCACCTTTGGGTTGTGAATGGTTTTGAAGTACCCAACGGGGATGTGGATCCAAGGGTTGATATCACGCCCGCCAGCCTCGAGCAGGATCACCTTTTTACTAGGGTCTGCGCTCAGCCGATTGGCGATAACACAGCCCGCCGAACCTGCGCCCACGATGATAAAATCAGCCTCCAAAACTCGTCCCTCCAGTTGCTCACGAAAAAAAGTCTATGCAGGTTGCATGAATTGAGCTAGCTTTTTTTGAGATAAAACGTCTCAATAATGATCATTTAGGGAGGAAGACCATGGGACTCAAGGAGAATCTTCATCATATCTCGCGGCGGGACCTGTTCCGGGTTGCTGGCCGTTACGGTATGAGCTCGACACTTTTGGCGGCGGGGGGGTTTGGAGGGGCCATGAGCCTGGCCAATCTCGCATCCGCTGCGGAATCAACCTATGAGAAGCGGTTTACTAAGCCCGCTAAGCACACGCTAAAGTTTGGTGCATCCGGGTTTAACGCCCAGAATCTGCTGATTGAACGCGCTGGTGCGCTGGAGTTTGCCCGCGATCTGGAAAGCCGTACGGATGGCGAAATTCGGATTGAATTTATTGGCAACAACCAGATCTGTGGTCAGACATCTTGCGTGGAGAAAACCCAGCAGGGAATCGTGGATATCTATGCCGCCTCGACCCAGAACTCGGCAGGCGGAGCACCCTATCTGAACGTGCTCGACTACGCCTATATGTTCCCCGGTCGGGCTTCGCAGTATCATTTCCTCTACAGTCCCGAGTCGCAGCGCATCCTGCGGGATCCGCTGGAAAAACGACATGGGCTGAAATTCCTGTTCAGCCATTGTGAGCTGCGCGGCATTCAGCTGGGGCTGGGCTGGGAAGACAAGCCAACCGTGACCAAGCTGGAGCAGCTGTTTGGAACCAAGAACCGGGTAACCGGTACTCAGCTTGGCCGGATTGCCATGCAAGCGCTGAACCTAAACCCGGTGCCGGTCGCCTGGGAAGAAACTCTGGATGGTCTGAAACAGGGGTTGATTGACGGCGCCGAGACCTGGGCCTCGGCTGTTGCCTATGCCAATATGTCGCCAGTGGTCAGCCAGTCAGTGGATCTGAAATTCTTCTGCGGCACTGAACACACCTCGATGAGCGCCTCTGTTTTTGATGGCCTTGAGGGCTACTTGCAGGATGCGGTTATGGAAAGCGCCTATTGGGCCCAAACCCATGTGCAGGCAGCCAACGAGGCGGCGCTGATCAAGACCGTTGGTCATTCTGACCCACAAATGCCGGGTACGATCTTTGCCGAAAACAACGTGCGCAATGCATTCCTTGCTGATGACCAGATCAAAATGGCTGAGGAAATGTGTTCGCCAGAGTTCCAACCACAGCTTTGGGAGCAGTGGCGCGAACGCCTGAACGGCTGGGCCGGTGGCATCGACACCTATCAGGAAATCTATGACATTGCCCGTCAGGTTCCTAAAGACATGAAGCCAGAAAACGTCGAACCCCGGCGCTGGTGGAAGTCCTAATCACAAGCAAGACGATCAAGGATCGGCGTGCATCTGCGCGCCGATCTCACTTGTCCAATGTACCGGCGCGACCCGGCGGACAACAGGGAGGAAGAGATGGGACTCTGGTCTGAGATCAGCGACATATTTGGTGCATTCATGTCGCAAGACAGCTGGGAAATCCGCAATGCGCTTAAAACCGAAGGCGCCTGGGTCTTTGGAACAATTGCCACCGCGCTGAGCGGTTTGATCATGCTGTGGACCTACAAGCTGCTGCCCTGGTTGGATCGGCATCTTGAGCGCACGGTGATGGTCTACAGCTATCTGGCGATTGCCTTTATCATATTTTGGGGCGTCATTGATCGTTTCATTTTTTCCAATCAGCAGCCCTGGTCGACCACCATACCACCGCTATTGTTCATGATCATGGCTTGGTTTGGGGCAGCCTTTAATGTGCGGTTGCGGACCCACCTCAGCTTTGCTGAGTTCCGAACCATGATGCCGCGTGGAGGGCAATTGGCCTGCCTGATGCTGGATGCGGTTTTGTGGTTTGTTTTTGCGGTGATCGTGCTGGTCACCACCACGCGGATGACGGCGCTGTCGGCGTCAAATTTCCAGATCGTGCTGGGCACTGACAATGTCATGCAGTGGTGGTTCCTGATCACGGCGCCGATGTCTTTTGTGCTGATGGTGGCGCGGGTGTTTGAAAACCTCTTTGAGGATCTGGCGAACTGGCGCTCTGGGGCGCCGCTTATCAAACAGGCTGTGATCGGGGGAGATATCTGATGACTGACGGTTCCTGGGTCACCTTGATCTCGCTTGGGGTCACATTCTTGTTCATGCTTGGCGTGCCAGTGCTGCTGGTCATCGCCTATTGGGTGATTGGCTGCTCCTTTGTGCTGGGGCTGACGCTCGACAATATGGGGGCCGAGCTGCTGAACGTCTTCAACAAGGGCTTTGCCCTTTTGGCGATGCCACTGTTCATCCTCACGGGGGATTTGATCAACCAGTCGGGAATTGCTCGGCGATTATCCGATTTCGCCTATGCCTGCCTTGGCTGGCTGCGCGGCGGACTCGCTATGGCGGCCCTCGGGGCCTGTGGGCTGTTCGCAGCGATTTCCGGCTCGAACTCGGCCACCACCGCTACTATCGGGTCAATGCTACACCCCGAAATGGTCAAAGGTGGCTATGATGAGCGGTTCTCTGCTGCCACGGCGGCGGCGGGCGGTACAGTGGGGATCATTATCCCGCCCTCAATCATCTTCATCGTCTACGGCTTCCTGTTGAACCTGCCAATCTCAGAGCTGTTTGTGGCCGGCATCCTCCCCGGAGCGCTGATGGTCATTGGCATGCAGCTGGCCTGCTGGGTGATTTGCCGGATCAACGGTTGGGGCCATCTGATCCCGTTGCAAATGAGCCGGGTCTTGAAGACAGCCTTTGGAGCTTGGCTTGGTTTCTTTGCCATCGGTCTGGTGCTCTGGGGCATCTACACAGGCAAGTTCTCTCCGACTGAGGCGGCAGGCGTGACCGTTGGCTTCTGTGTCATCGCCGGGCTGGTGAGCTATCCGCTCAACCGGATCATGGGATCGCGTAAGGATAAGTCAATATCCGAAAAATCCTACGCCGAGATGCTGGTGGTCGAAGGCTTTACCATCCCGCAGATCCCATCAGTTGTGGTTCGTTCAGCCCAGATCACTGGTATTTTGGCCCCCTTGATTGCGATCTCTGTGGTGATGCAGCAGATCCTGTCGCTGCTGGGGGCGCAGCAGACCATTGGTGATTTTGTTACCTCAATGGGGGGCTACCATGCGGTCCTCTTCACCTCGATGGTCATAGTTTTCTTCTCTGGCATGGTCTTGGAAAGCCTGCCAGTGACCATCATCCTCGCACCAATCCTCGCACCCATTGCGGCCTCGGTGGGGATCGATCCGATCCATTTCTCCGTAATCTTTCTGGTGGGGGCCTCGATTGGCTTTATCACGCCACCCTACGGGCTCAACCTCTATGTCGCATCCGGTGTGACGGGCGTTCCCTACTTTCGCCTGCTGCGCTATACCGTGCCCTACCTTGCGGCTTTGATTAGCGTCTGGATACTGGTTGCCCTGGTTCCTGACCTGGCGCTGATCCTGCTGCCCAATAGATAGATGTGACGCCATGACCGACCAGACGAGCTCCACCAAAGAAACACAGATCCCAACCAATCTGCGGTTACTGTTGATCCTGGAGGAGGTCGTCCGGCGCGGCGTCGCTGTTAAGCCTGCACAACTGGTTGAGGCCCTGGGTTTGCCAAAGCCCACCCTGCATCGATTGTTGCAAACCGCTGAAGAGGAAGGGTTTTTACAACGAGATCTTGACGGTCGCTCCTATGGCCCCGGACCCAGACTGAGGTCACTGGCCGTCAACACCATTTCATCTGAACATCTGCGCACAGCACGGCTGATCATTCTCAAAGCCGTGGCCGAGGAAATCGGTGAGACCTGCAATTTGGCGACACCAGATCGCGAAGGCATGACCTATCTGGACCGGGTTGAGACCAAATGGCCACTGCGCATTCAGCTACCCATTGGGACCCAGGTGCCGTTTCACTGCACGGCCAGTGGCAAGATGTATTTGTCGACATTACGTAGCGCGACCCTAAACAGCGTGCTCTCCGCCCGGGCTCTGGAGGCGCAAACAGCACAGACAATCACCAGTCCTGATGCGCTACGAGCAGAGCTGCATAAGACCCGGGAGCGCGGCTACTCGACAGATGATGAGGAGTTCATGACCGGCATGACAGCGATTGCTGTACCCATCCTCGACACTCAGCGTAGACTGGTGGCTACCCTTTCAGTTCACGCCCCGGTTCAACGCCATTCACTGAACCAGATTCTCGAATTCCTCGGGCCATTGAAAACCGCTGCGATGCGCTTGAGCGAGCTTCATCAAGGTCAAGTGACTGAAGGCTAATGCCGTGGAACACAGGATATGCCTGACCTGTCTGAGGGCGTTGTTGGTGACTACTTACGAGTTAAAGCAGTTCAGATGGATCTCGATCTTCAGGTAAGCGAAGCAGAATATGCAAACTCCAGTTTAGGATCTCGCCGCATGCCTCAGCAATGACCGGTTCTAACTCGGCAATGCAGCGCCTTCAGACTTGGGTTCTTGGTAGATTTCTGGACTTTGCAAAGGTCGCTACCTGCGCATAGCTGCCGTTGTGGGCGGTCTGCGAGGGTAGCGCTGATCCATGCAAGGTTGCGGATGGCTGCTCTCAGCCCCAACACGACATTCGTTCCGTACTTGCATCAGATGGCCCTGACTAACGGATAGGTGGGAAGCGGTCATTCGCCGTGACCTGCACCAACGGCAGTTGTGTGGAGAAAGTTGACTTTTGCTACAGTTGATCAAACGTCCGACTCGAGGCCAAATCAACTTGGGCCTCGCTGAGCATGGCCCTATGGTTTCTCTCTCTCTTATGAAAACTGGAATGAACCAATGCCCTCTCTGGAACTTCTGGTCGCATTTGTGATTGCTACAAGTATCTTTGAATACATGCCCGGCCCACCCATCCTTTACGCGTCAGCCCAAACAATATCGAGGATGTCTGACATCAGTGCTATGGGGCCAAATATGGCAGTTTGCTAAGAGAGCGTTCTTAGCTCATCGTAACCAACGAGGAGTGGACGATGAGAAAGACAGCAAAGCCCCCGAGCGAGAAGCTCCTTGCAATTGTGCGCTAGACACGAAGGCGAAGATGACCCCATAGTTATTTAGCCCTGTCTCTTAGGCTGACTTCTAAGCTAATGGATAATCGAATGAACATGATTCAATTGACCATAGGGTTTGCCGTTCTTGCAGCCAATGTTTTTCCAACTTCGACGCTTGCTGATGACTGGACCAGTGGGACCAATGTAGGAACCCAAGGGGTTCACGGAGCCTATGCCTTAAATGCACAAGACGGCTTGTTTGATTTGCAACTCAGCTGCATGGTGGCTGAAGGAGCGAACCAGGACGTGTTCATGGTTCTCAAGACCTTACCTGACGCTCCATTGCAGCATGGAAATGAAACTCAATTTCCCGTGACCTTGTCCTACACATATGCAAATGGCAAAAACGAAACCACTGTTATCGATGTTGAATGGCAACGCGACGACGGGGGCATAAACGTCTGGCATGCAAGCTTCGCGGTGAACGAAGCGTTCTTAAGGAATTTCGCGCGATCGCAAACACTGGCGTTGCTCTACGGACATGATGATGCCGTCATATTCACCTACGCAATGAGCGGAAGCGCAAAAGCTGTAGGGACCCTTAGGGAGTATTGTTTTAGCGGAAACTATAACTAGTCAAATACTCGTTTAAGCTGTTTGAAATCGCCAGTGCAATATGATCCATTGCGATTTTCGAAGCTTCATCTCTCGCTGCTCTTGTTCACTCCAGTTGGATGTCCCGCATGATAAAAATCTTGTGTAACCTGATCATCCCCGGTCTCGGCTCGCTGTTGATGAAAAAGCCGATTACCGGCTTGATACAGCTGATCCTATTTGTCGTGGCATCGCTCTTGGTTCTCAGCGTTTTCATGACCTTTTTAGGAATCTTACTCTGGTTGATCGATCTGGTTTGGGCGTTTTTTGTGAGCATACAATGGTGGCGTGGCCGCAGGACACCCCGTCCCATAGGCACAGCTCTACCCGTGCGGCGCTGTGACTGTGATGACGCCGCGCGCCTCATTGCTACGGAACACAGTTGGGATCTGTACAATGCAGTTAGCAAGTATCGCTGTGCGTTATGCGGGAAAAGCGTCGCGATTATTCCAGTTCTTCATATCGGATACACACTCAGCGTCGGCCTGCTCGTCATACTTATGGTGTGCTATTTTTATATCTGGAGCGCAAGTAATCCTGGCCTTGGGGTTTATTCCATTGTCGCCGTTCTTGTGGTTGTGCAGGCTGCCATGACATTTTCGCAGCTTGCCCCACATGGTGTTTATCCAGTTGTCGAAGATACCGAACAAGGCGCCTCTTCGCCTCAGCACCTAGTTCAGCCAAGCATGAAAGGGGCCGCGTTTTTCAAAGGTATGGCGCTGCCTGTTTTGGTGATCACACTGCTATTGGGTGTCTCGGCGATGCTTGGTTTCGTACATGACTATTATTTTCCAAAGCCCTGAACGGCCAGCGGATGAAACTGGAAGAAAATGAGAACGGAATGAACACAGCTGTCCCGCAAGTTAGGCCAATGCGTAAACGCCGAAAAGATGGATCCACTTTGCAGTTCAAAGAGATCAATGAACAAGCTTTTTATCGTTCCGATTTATATGCCTCTGACGACGGAAACTATTCAGTGCTCATCCGCGACGCGTTTAGCATTGTCAGCCTGCTCGTCTTTGGGGGGATCGCATTCGGGCTTGTCACTTTCCTTTTCCTATCTGACCGTTGGTTCTTCGGCATTGGGCACATCATCTTCCTTGTGCTAATGTGGGGTTCATTCGCTTGGGTCACGGTGTCAGATGCCGTCACGTTGTGGAAACATCCAAAAATAGAGGGCGACGAATAGCTACAAAACGCGCACATAGTTGAGGGTTTGAATTGAAGTAACCACGCCAAAGGTATCTCATCATGTGCGGCTGGCAGTTGAAATACTTGTTCAAAATGGGCGTATCGAGCTGGGCCAACCACTCTTTCGTCGTCCTTTTGGTCTTCCTCATGCAGCAGGTAGATATGTACGGATGCTCGAAACGCTTCCCAAAACTTCCCTAGCTTGGAATGGAGGAAGTTTTCTGGATGGACAAAGAACGCGACATTCAACACGCGAATGAAGGGTGAATAGCTCAACGGTGAAGTCTTCTACTGGCTTCGTGAAACACAAGTTCTGATCGAACAATGGAACCTTTCGGTGATTGTGCCATTCACCTGTCGGTCGGCGGGAAACACTACAACACCAAATGTCCACACAGGGTTTTGGGCCACCGCACGCCGGCTCCGGAACTCGTTCCGATGGTGTCGAGATCAATCATGCACCGCCATTCAAACTGGACCACTCAAGTGGGGCTGATCAATGTTTGCATACAGAAGAATAGTCTGCGACAGTTGATATCACTCATTACGCGCGGTAATTTTTTCCTTGTTCCGATTGGAGAACCACTACATGAAAACCAAAACCTACACCGCTAGGGCATTGATTGGTGTGCTCACCTTGGCTGCATTCGCTACATTCTCCACTCCCTCCCAAGCGAAAGAGCTTTCAATTCTTTCAGATGGCCAATGGTATAAGGGGGTCACCGTCCAATCTGAATGCCGTTTTGGTGGTGGTTGCGCAACCTTCGACAGGAATTGTAACGGAAACGCAGTCTTGTCTAGTCACAGCAACGTGAAAGACCTAAACGCGGACTACTACGCCGGGAAAACGGTTAAAGTTTTTGAAACACAATCCAGTAGCGAGATGTGTTCTTACAAACAATAATTGCGACTACTGAGTATTTAGCGGTGCAGGTTGCTTGATGCGACCCGCACCTATCTTCCTTCCTCGGATGCCCACCGCGAGCATCCGTAAGCGGCGTTGTTGTGTTTCCGGGCTCAATCTTTTGATCTGCCACGAAGTTGAGTTGGATATCTCAGGGCAATTGGTATTCGGCTATATGGGTTGAAAGATCAATCGCCATTTGCACGATCATGGCTGCACCCTTTCGCTAAATCAATCCTCAATGGGAGGGCTGAAAGTCGGTTTGTTATGGCCATTGGCTCACCGCGCGATAAATGTTTGATCCGAAAATCTGATCCAGAAGTCCTTGTGGAGCCATCAAAAAGGCTCGGCTGACAAGCGCTCAAACCTGAAATCCCCCCACGCGCTTCGATGTTCAAAGGGGATCTTGAGCGCTGTGCGGTCTAGCGAAGTTACAAGAACTTTCCCGAAGCAAGAATGGCGCAAATAAGATCGCAAGCGTAAGAGCCGCAAGTGTGGTGCCAAAAACGCTACGCAATCCAAATGCGTGCAAGGCGGAAAGTCTGTTGCCGGAACAGCAAGCACTCAATGTCCAGGCCGTCGAAGGTAGCCTATCCTAACTCCCTCAAAGTCATTGGTGGCGTGTGGGTAGCAAGCCTCACCAAGGCGATGTCGGCTTTGGAGAAGCTGCGTCGTTCAATATTAACAAAAACGAATGGCGGCTAAGGGCCGAGAGGAGAAGTACCGATCTGCGAGAGTTCGGTCTAGGTGGGGATGTGGTAGAGTTTCAAAGGGGGGTAATTTCACTTTCCCTAGGCACGTATTTGAAGGACGGCAATGGATTTCGTTGGAGCACCAGAACTTAGAATTCGTAGAGGGCTTAGAACGCTTCCTCTGGCTTTTCATTTTGCTAAAACATGGAATCCAGATGAGTACGGCATACAACCAGATGACGTCCTTTGCGTATGTCGTGCAATGTTGTCAGAGATTTGTTTCCAGCTCTTCGACCAAAATAAGTTCTCCAAAGCTCGAACAGAGTCTTTTCGGAGCGTAAAGGCGTGGGATTCCAGGATTCCATTCGAGTCTTACGCACTGAAGTCACTTCAGTTCTCTATAGCTGATTCAGTACTATACCGTGCCGAGGACAATGAGTTGAATGATGCGGCAAGGGACGGGTTGGTGCGGTCATTGTGTGTCACGTACTCCAGATGGCGGCGACAATGGTGGGTGCGGTTGCGATGCCAGCGATGGCCAGGAGCACCCAAAGCGCTTGGCGACAATCCAGAATGCCAGAGAGCCAGGACAGGAACACGCCGATCAGGGCCAGCGTGTCGATCACGATTCCCAAGGGGGCGGTGATCGTGTCGACGATGCCTTGCAGCAAGTTCTTTACTGATGAGAGATCAATGCTTTGCGCCAGCGCTGGATTTGCCAGCATGATGCCAACCATGCATTCTCAAGCCAACCTTCGATTTACAGGGTGGCCGTTTAGTCGGTTCTGAAGGCGTTTAGTAGTCAAGAAAGCCAGTATAGGTACATCTAAGCGACAATGCAGAACATGTATCAAAGAAGCGCTGGGAATGTCCTGAGTCCCCCGGGCACAGGGTTTGTAGCCTGCGAGTTTTGAAGCCCGCGCCACCCATCCGGGTTGGCGCGGTTCCTTTTTGGGCTCTGCCTGGGGCAAAGATGCCGTAACCCGTATTTTGCTTCAGAGTTATAAATTTTAAGCTTGAAATAAGATCCCAAATCTCTGATATTGCCTGTAGACTTTGACCATGTCGCAATGCAAGGAGAGCTTCATGCCAGCCATTTCTGTTCATCCTGAAGGGTGGAAACCGGCCAAAGGCTATGCCAATGGCATGGTCGCCGAAGGAAAGCTGCTGTTTGTTGGCGGACAGATCGGTTGGACTGCGGATCAGATCTTTGAAGAGCAGGGGTTTATCGGTCAGATGCGCCAGGCGCTGCGCAATATCCTGGATGTGGTGGAAACCGCCGGCGGCACGGCCAGCGATATTACTCGTTTGACTTGGTTTGTTACCGATAAGGCGGAATATCTGGCACATCAGGCCGAAGTGGGTGCCGCCTATCGCGCGGTCATGGGTTATCATTTTCCTGCCATGACCATGGTTGTGGTCTCTGCGCTGGTTGAAGATGAGGCAAAGGTCGAAATCGAAGCCACCGCTGTATTGGCCAACTGATCGCAGGTTCAGGTAACAGGATCAGGTGCGGGCGCTAGGACTGCGGTTTGCCAGATGGGCTGAGAGGAAACTCTTGGCCCTTTTTTGTGCTTGCTCATCCATGGGCGGCCAGAAGATGACGCATTCATTTTGCCTTCTTCCTTTCCTGGATACCTCCTGCTTTGGTCCTTTCCCGTGGGGAAACCGCCTTGTCTGCTAGGGGGCATTGGTGATGCTCAATATTTGAGCGGCGCAAAACATCCATTGCTTACAATGCCATACCTAGGGGGATTTCAGGGGGGAGATGGAATTTGTCATTTTAAAAATTTTACCAGTTGATAAAAATAAAATCTGTGGCACTCTGAATGGGATAAGAATTCAATCAGGGAGACACCCAATGGCGAACGGCCATCAGGCATCTGGGATCCAGGCGGGGCGATTGGCCGCTCCTGAGATCGCCGATAATTTTGTGGATCTGCACCCGGCGTATGATGCGCATGAGGCTGCGGTCGCTGCGGATCGTTGCTACTTTTGTTATGATGCACCTTGCATGACCGCGTGCCCGACCAGCATCGATATTCCGCAATTCATTCGTGAAATCCAAGCGGGGCACCCCACTTCGGCTGCCAAGACCATTCTGGATCAGAATATCCTGGGTGGTATGTGTGCGCGGGTCTGTCCGACCGAAACCCTGTGCGAAGAGGCCTGCGTGCGGGAAGCCGCCGAGGGCAAGCCGGTGGAGATCGGCCGGTTGCAGCGCTTTGCCACCGACATCCTGATGGAAAACGGGGTGCACCCCTTTAACCGTGCCCCAAGCACTGGCAGGACGGTGGCTGTTGCGGGCGCGGGTCCGGCGGGGCTGGCGGCGGCGCATCGTCTGGCGATGCTTGGACATGCGGTGACGGTCTATGACGCCAAACCCAAGGCGGGCGGCCTCAATGAATTTGGCATCGCCGCCTATAAGTCGACCAATGATTTTGCCGCCCGCGAGGTCGAATGGCTGCTGCAAATCGGTGGTATCACCATGCAATATGGCAAGATGCTGGGTCAGGATATCACCTTGGAAGGGCTGAGTGCGGACCATGATGCGGTGTTCCTGTCGATTGGCCTGGCTGGGGTCAATACGCTGCGCGCCGCCGGAGAAGAGAAAAGCGGCGTGCGCAACGCGGTGAATTTCATCGAGGAATTGCGCCAGGCAAAAGATCTGAGCGCCTTGCCCGTGGGCCGCAATGTTGTGGTCATCGGCGGGGGCATGACGGCGGTGGATGCGGCTGTACAGTCCAAGCTGCTGGGGGCCGAAAGCGTTACCATCGCCTATCGCCGTGGGCGCGAGGACATGGGCGCCAGCCGGTTCGAGCAAGATCTGGCAGCCTCCAAGGGGGTGTCGCTGATGTTCAACGTGATGCCAAAAGCCATTCACGGCAATGGCGCGGTATCTGAGATCGAATTGGAATATACCTCTGTCGAAGAGGGCCGGGTCTCTGGTACCGGAGAAACCACGCGGCTGGCGGCTGATCAGGTCTACAAGGCTATCGGACAAAGCCTGGAAGGGCAGCCAGAGGCGCTGGAGCTGGAGGGGGGCAAGATCCTGGTGGATGCCAGGGGGCGCACCTCGGTGGCCAATGTCTGGGCCGGGGGCGATTGTGCCCTGGGTGGCGAGGACCTCACCGTGACCGCCGTGGCCGAGGGTCGCGACGCTGCAATGGATATTCATTCCAGCCTGATGGGCTGAGCAAGCCGGGGATATTGTCGAGCAATGGCCCCAAGCGAGCATGAAAAGGAACAGACAAATGGCTGATCTGACAACAGAATTTCTGGGGATCAAATCCCCGAACCCGTTCTGGCTGGCCTCCGCGCCACCCACGGACAAAGAATACAATGTACGCCGCGCCTTTGAGGCCGGCTGGGGTGGTGTGGTCTGGAAGACCCTCGGCTCAGAAGGCCCGCCTGTGGTCAACGTCAATGGCCCGCGTTATGGGGCCATCTTTGGCGCTGACCGGCGCCTGCTGGGGTTGAACAATATCGAGCTGATCACTGATCGCTCGCTGGAGATCAATCTTGAGGAAATCACCCGGGTCAAAAAGGACTATCCGGATCGTGCGGTCATTGTCTCGATCATGGTGCCCTGCGAGGAACAGGCCTGGAAGGATATTCTGCCCAAGGTCGAAGCCACTGGTGCGGACGGGATTGAGCTGAACTTTGGCTGCCCCCATGGCATGGCGGAGCGCGGCATGGGCTCTGCGGTGGGGCAGGTGCCCGAATACATCCAGATGGTCACGGAATGGTGCAAAAAATACTATTCCAAACCGGTGATCGTAAAGCTGACGCCTAATATCACCGATGTGCGCTTTCCGGCCCGCGCGGCCAAGGCTGGCGGCGGTGACGCGGTCAGCCTGATCAACACCATCAATTCGATTGTCTCGGTGGATCTGGACCAGATGGCGCCTGAGCCGACTGTCGGCGGCAAGGGCACCCATGGCGGCTATTGTGGCCCGGCGGTCAAGCCGATTGCGATGAATATGGTGGCGGAAATTGCCCGCTGCCCGCAAACCCATGGCCTGCCGATCTCCGCGATTGGCGGCGTCACCACCTGGAAGGACGCCGCAGAATTCATGGCGCTGGGGGCGGGCAACGTGCAGGTCTGCACGGCGGCCATGACCTATGGTTTTGGCGTGGTGAAAGAGATGATCTCTGGCCTGTCCACCTGGATGGATGAAAAGGGTTATACCTCGACGCAGGACTTCATCGGGATGGCTGTGCCCAACGTCACCGACTGGCAGTATCTCGATCTGAACTATGTGGCCAAGGCCAAGATCAGCCAAGAGGATTGCATCAAATGCGGGCGCTGCTTTGCCGCCTGTGAAGACACCTCGCACCAGGCCATCGAGATGAGCGCCGACCGCGTCTTTACTGTCAAGGATGACGAATGCGTGGCCTGCAATCTCTGTGTCAGCGTCTGTCCGATCGAGGGCTGTATCACCATGGAAGAGGTGCCCGCAGGCCAGATTGATGAGCGCACGGGGCTGGTGGTTTCGGATGAATATGCCAATTGGACGACCCATCCCAACAATCCATCCTCTACGGCGGCAGAATGAGCTGAGTGCCTTAAATTTTTGCATTAAAACAAAAAAGGGCAGCGCTACCGCGTTGCCCTTTGCTGTGATGAGAATTGGATTTGAAACGACAAAAGACAGAATTTCCTGGTTAATGCACCTTAACCTTTTGGCGTAAGCATCCGTCTGTAAAGGGTTTCCAGATATTCTGGCGCGGCGTCGAATGGGTCCTCGTTGACCATCAGCCTGCGGACCTGTGCGTCAAAATCTGCGTAGTGCTGGGTCAGGGACCAGATGGAGAACAACAGGTGTTTGGGATGGGTTTGGTTGATTTTGCCGGCATCCATCCAGGCCTGCAGCACCTGCGATTTTTCCTCGACCAGCTGGTTCAGATCGCCCTCGATCATGGCGTGCAAGCGGGGCGCGCCCTGCACGATTTCATTGGCATAGAGACGGCTTTCGCGGGGAAAATCGCGGCTCATCTGCAGTTTGCGCTGCACATAGGCCAGGATTTCAGCCAGCGGTTCCCCCTCTGGGTCCAAGGCGCGCAACGGGTCCAGCCAGGTGTCCAGAAGCCCGGCCATCAATTCGTTGAAAATGGCTCCCTTGGAGGGGAAGTAATAAAGCAGATTTGGTTTGGACAGGCCCGACTGATTGGCAATCTCATCTACGGTTGAGCCACGAAAACCACTGGTTGAAAACACCTCAAGCGCGGCGTCGAGGATGCGTTTGCGATTGCGCTGCTGAATGCGACTGGGGGCACGCTTGCGGTTTGCCTGGTTTGCCATCTGTCCCTCTGATGATCCTGCGGGTGATCTTGAATAGCTGCTAGTTGGTCGGTTTCAAAGCCCCAATTCCACGCAGGATGATCTGCTTGACCGAGGCCTTTGCCTCTTCCCACTGGGCGTCTGACATGGGCTGGCCACCGTTCAATGTATCAATCTGATGGCTGAAATCGGCATAGTGTTGGGTCGTTGCCCAGAGCATATAGAGCAAATGATTGGGGTTTACAGGATCCATGCGCCCCTCCTGGATCCAGCGTTCGATGATCTGCGCACGCCCCTGGGTCCACTCCGCCAGGGTGGTTTCCAGGTAGTCCTGAATGACCGGTGCCCGGTGCATGACCTCGCTGGCCCAGACCTTGGAGCCGGCCGGGTGTCTGCGGCTGATCTCCATCTTGGCATCGATATAGGCGCTGATTCCCTCTTCGGGGCCATCTGCGGCATCAAAGACATCCGCGGCCTGCAGCCAGATCTGGAAAATATCCTGCACCACCCGCCGATAGAGCGATTCCTTGGTTGGGAAATAGTAGTGAAGATTGGCTTTGGGCAGGCCGGACATATCCGCGATCAACTGCATGGTGGCACCACCAAAGCCTGCTTCGGCAAAGACTTTTTCCGCCGCCTCCAGGATCAGCTTCTCGTTCTCCTCACGGCGTCCCTGCCTCTTTTTCGGGCGTTGGTCGTTGGTCATCAAGGGCCATCCAAAGAAATTTATTGACCGGTTGGTCAGGTTGTGGTGAGCTCAACTTGACCATACGGTCAGATTGATGCCGGGATCAAGAGGTCGCAACAAGGCCTCACAAGGACAAGATAGGGAGTGGGTCAATGGGCGCACCAGGCGAAAACCTGAAAATCAATGGGGACAGGCTGTGGGCCAGTCTGATGGATATGGCCAAGATCGGCCCCGGTGTTGCCGGTGGCAACAATCGCCAGACCCTGACGGATGAAGATGGCGAGGGCCGTGCCTTGTTCCAGAAATGGTGCCAGGAGGCTGGCTGCGAAATGGGGCTGGATCAGATGGGCAATATGTTTGCCACCCGCGCCGGCAGTGACCCTGATGCCTTGCCGGTCTATGTGGGCTCGCATCTGGATACCCAACCGACGGGCGGCAAATACGATGGCGTGCTGGGGGTGCTTGCAGGGCTGGAGCTGATCCGCTCGCTCAATGATCTTGGCATCAAGACCAAACATCCGATTGTGGCGACCAATTTCACCAATGAAGAGGGGACACGCTATGCCCCGGCCATGCTGTCCTCGGGGGTGTTTGCTGGCATCCATACCCAGGATTGGGCCTATGGGATTGAGGATGCCGAAGGCAAGGCCTTTGGTGATGAGTTGAAGCGCATCGGCTGGCGCGGCGAAGAGGAAGTTGGCGCACGCAAGATGCATGCCTTCTTTGAGCTGCACATCGAACAGGGGCCGATTCTGGAGGCTGAGGGCAAGGACATTGGTGTTGTCACCCATGGCCAGGGCCTGAGCTGGACCGAAGTGACCATCACCGGCAAGGATGCCCATACCGGATCGACCCCGATGCCGATGCGCCGCAATGCCGGCCTTGCCATGGCGCGGGTGTTGGAGGCGGTGGATGCCATTGCCCTGTCGCATGCGCCCAGTGCCGTCGGCGCTGCAGGCCATATCGACGTCTATCCGAATTCGCGCAATGTGATCCCCGGCAAAGTGGTCTTTACCGTAGATTTCCGCTCGCCCGACTTGGCGGTGATCGAGGACATGGAGCAGCGCCTGCGCCAGGACGGGGCGAAGATTTGCGCCGACATGGGGGTTGAGATCGCCTTTGAGAAAGTTGGCGGTTTTGACCCGGTGAAATTCGACGAGAACTGTGTCACCGCAGTGCGCAGCGCGGCCGAACGCCTGGGCTATTCCCATCTGGATATCATTTCGGGTGCGGGTCATGACGCCTGCTGGATCAACCGGGTGGCGCCGACCGCCATGGTGATGTGCCCCTGTGTCGATGGGTTGAGCCACAATGAGGCGGAGGAGATCAGCAAGGACTGGGCCGAAGCCGGCGGCAATGTCCTGTTCCATGCGGTGGTGGAGACGGCGGAGATCGTCAGCTGAACGAATATGTCATGGGGGCGCTGCCCCCATACCCCCGGGATATTTTGGGCCAAATGAAACAGGGCCCGCAGCCGGGTAGAATGTGAGAGACGCGACATGCGTCCGAGACAGGGAGTTGAACCATGAGTAAAGTCATCAGAAACGGCACGATTGTCACTGCTGATCTGACCTACAAGGCGGATGTGCTGATCGAAGGCGGGGTGATCACCGCGATTGGTCCCGATCTGAAGGGGGATGAGGAGCTGGACGCCACCGGCTGTTATGTAATGCCGGGCGGCATTGATCCCCATACCCATTTGGAAATGCCCTTCATGGGAACATATTCCAGTGATGATTTTGAAAGCGGCACCCGGGCCGGGCTGGCGGGGGGCACCACCATGGTGGTGGATTTTGCCCTGCCCAATCCGGGCGAGAGCCTTCTGGACGCGCTGAAACGCTGGGACAACAAATCCACACGGGCGAATTGCGACTACTCCTTCCACATGGCCGTGACCTGGTGGGGGGAGCAGGTGTTCAACGACATGAAGACCGTGATCGAGACCCGTGGCATCAACACTTTCAAGCATTTCATGGCCTACAAAGGCGCTCTGATGGTCAATGACGATGAGCTGTATTCCAGCTTTCAGCGCCTGTCGGAGCTGGGCGGCATTGCCATGGTGCATGCGGAGAACGGGGATGTGGTGGCGGAGCTGTCGGCAAAACTGCTGGCTGAAGGCAATACCGGACCCGAGGCGCATGCTTATTCGCGCCCTCCCCAGGTCGAGGGCGAAGCCACCAATCGTGCCATCATGATTGCCGATATGGCGGGGGTGCCGCTGTATGTGGTGCATACCTCCTGTGAGGACAGCCATGAGGCCATCCGACGGGCCCGGATGCAGGGCAAACGGGTCTGGGGAGAGCCCTTGATCCAGCATCTGACCCTGGATGAGAGCGAATATTTCAATCCCGATTGGGATCATGCGGCGCGCCGGGTGATGTCGCCGCCGTTTCGCAACAAGCAGCATCAAGACAGCCTCTGGGCCGGGTTGCAGTCCGGATCCCTGTCGGTGGTGGCCACCGATCACTGTGCCTTTACCACCGAGCAAAAGCGCAATGGGCTGAGTGATTTTACCCAAATTCCCAATGGCACCGGCGGGTTGGAAGATCGGATGCCGATGCTTTGGACACATGGTGTGGCCACCGGGCGTCTGACGCCAAATGAATTTGTGGCGGTGACCTCGACCAATATTGCCAAGATCCTGAACTGTTATCCCAAGAAGGGTGCGGTTTTGGTCGGCGCGGATGCCGATCTGGTGGTTTGGGATCCGGAGAAGTCCAAGACCATTTCGGCTGAAACCCAGCAGTCATCCATCGACTACAATGTCTTTGAGGGCCATGAGGTCAAAGGCCTGCCGCGCTATACCCTGACACGCGGGCAGGTGGCGGTGATGGATGGTGAGATCCAGACCCAGGAGGGCCATGGCCGCTTTGTCGAGCGCGAGGCCAATGCAACGGTGAACAAGGCGCTGTCGACCTGGAAGGAGCTGACGGCCCCACGTCCGGTGGAACGCTCTGGCATTCCTGCAACCGGCGTTTAAAGAGAGCAGGGCTGGCATCGGCTTGCGCCGGTCCAGCCCCCCTCGCAGTCTGAGCAAGGCAAAAACATGAATACTCAAACGACTACCCAGGCACATCTTGAACAGGGTGCCACCGAGGCCGTCGTCGAAGCCAAGAACCTCGATCTGGTTTTCCCGACAAATGACGGCCCCGTACAGGCGCTGAAGGATGTGAATCTCACCATCAACAAGGGGGATTTTGTCAGCTTTATCGGCCCCTCGGGCTGTGGCAAAACCACCTTTTTGCGGGTGATGGCGGCGCTGGAGCATCCCACCGGGGGCAGCATTACCGTCAACGGCATGAGCCCGGATGAGGCGCGCAAAAATCGCGCCTATGGCTATGTGTTTCAGGCAGCGGGGCTCTATCCTTGGCGCAGCATTGCCAAGAACATCAAACTGCCGCTGGAGATCATGGGCTATTCCAAGTCAGAGCAGGACAAGCGCGTTGAGCAGGTGTTGGAGCTGGTGGAACTGGCGGGTTTTGGCGGTAAATACCCTTGGCAGCTGTCTGGAGGCATGCAGCAGCGGGCGAGCATTGCCCGCGCGCTGGCCTTTGATGCAGATATTCTGCTGATGGATGAACCCTTTGGCGCACTGGATGAGATTGTGCGGGATCACCTCAATGAGCAACTGCTGAAGCTTTGGGCGCGCACCAACAAGACCATCGGATTTGTCACCCATTCGATCCCCGAGGCGGTTTACCTGTCGACCAAGATCGTGGTGATGTCGCCGCGTCCGGGCCGGATCACCGATGTGATCGAGAGCACCCTGCCGCGTGAACGCCCGCTGGATATTCGCGACAGTCAGGAATTCATCGACATCGCCCATCGCGTCCGCGAAGGCCTGCGGGCAGGGCATGCCGATGACTAAGTTGGTCTTCAGAACACCTGACAACCGCCAGTTTGATGAGGTGGTCTGACATGGAAAAAACAAGTCTTGAAGCCTCAGCTGAAGAGAATGAAAATCAGCCGAAAACAAAGACGGGTGAGAAGCTTTCCTCGAATAACATAAAAGCGTTTTGCTATGCAGTTGTTGGTCTAGCATCCCTTGCTCTAGGGATCGCGGGTTGGATCTACGAAAAGTCGACTTACCTGGTGGTCTTCCAATACGTGTTTGGGATTTTTAATCTTTTCATGGCCTATCGCTTGGCTTTCACAAAAGGCAAGGAGGGGCGGTCATGAAGACCTTTCTTTCTGTTCTCACCGTTCTCGCGGCGATTGTCGCCTTTTGGTATGCGGCCTGCGTGCCGATGAACATCAAGGGTGTGCTGGATGCAGCGGAGCGGGCAGGGGTCGAAGTGAGCCCTGCCACGTCGAAAGAACGCCGTGATCTGGGCTCTTTTGGGCTGGTGGTGAACAACAGCTTTGCCATCCCGGAGACCTTTGCCCAAGACCGCCCGCGTCTGCCAGCCCCGCATCAGGTGATCACGGAGCTGTGGAAGACCACAGTGATGAAGAAGGTGACCTCGAAACGCTCCTTGGTCTATCACGCGCAGGTGACGCTGAATGCCACGCTGTTGGGTTTTGTCATCGGCACCGGGCTGGGCATTTTGTTGGCCGTTGGCATCGTGCATTCAAAGGTGATGGATATGTCGGTGATGCCCTGGGCCATCGTCAGCCAGACCATCCCGATCATTGCTCTGGCACCGATGATAATCGTGGTGCTCTATTCTGTTGGGGTGCAGGGCATTCTGCCCAAGGCGATCATCTCGGCTTACTTGAGCTTTTTCCCAGTGGTTGTTGGCATGGTCAAGGGGCTGCGTAGTCCAGATGCGATGCAGCTGGATCTGCTCAAGACCTATGGGGCCAATACCAATCAGGGGTTCTGGAAGCTGCGGCTGCCCTCCTCGATGCCTTATCTCTTTGCCTCGCTCAAGATTGGTATTGCGGCATCTTTGCTGGGGGCCATCGTTGGCGAGCTGCCAACCGGCGCGGTTGCCGGACTGGGTGCGCGACTGCTGGCAGGCAGTTACTATGGTCAGACCGTACAGATCTGGTCGGCGCTGTTTGCGGCCGCCATTCTGGCGGGTCTGTTGGTGGCGCTGCTGGATCTGATTGAACGTGGTGTACTGAAACGGATGGGGATGGCGTCATGAGGAGAGCGACAAGAGGGGGCGCTGCCCCCGCCGCGCAAGCGCGGCTCCCCCGGGATATTTTGGGCCAAATGAATTCGCAGAAACTCCTGGTGGTCGCTGTTGAGACCAGAAAGGCAGGCCAAAGATGATGTTGGTTCTTCTTGCAGGTCTGATCTGGTGCGGCGGCTGGTGGCTCAACAGTGTTTTGGCCAATGGCCGCACCTCTGCGACCCGTGCCGTCAAGCTGGCAGTGCCGGTGATATTCGGCGCTACGGTGTTGATAGCCTGGGAGCTGTTGGTGCGCGGGCTGGAGGTCTCTTTGGTGATCCTGCCGCCGCCGAGCCTGATTGCTGAGCGTTTTGCCAGTTCGCTGCCAATCCTGTGGCAGGATCTGAGCCAGACCTTTTTGAAAGGGGCCTTGTCGGGTTATGTGATGGGCTGCTGCGCGGCGCTGGTGATGGCGGTTGCGGTGGATCGTAGTGATTTCCTGCGCCGCGGGCTTCTGCCGGTTGGAAATTTTGTCGCGGCCCTCCCCATCGTTGGCACCGCGCCAATCCTGGTGATGTGGTTTGGTTTCGACTGGCAGTCCAAGGCGGCCGTGGTGGTGGTCATGGTGTTCTTTCCCATGTTGGTCAACACGGTGGCGGGACTGCGCGAAACCTCTGCCATGCAGCGTGATCTGATGCAGACCTATGCGGCAAGCTATTGGCAGAGCTTTTTCAAGCTGCGCCTGCCGGCAGCCTTGCCCTTTATCTTTAATGGGCTGAAGATTTCCACCACTCTGGCACTGGTTGGCGCGATCGTGGCCGAGTTTTTTGGCTCTCCGACCGTTGGCATGGGGTTTCGTATTTCCACCAGCGTCGGCCAGATGGCTCTGGACATGGTCTGGGCAGAAATCCTGGTTGCAGCACTGGCAGGCTCTTTCTTTTACGGCACCATTGCTTTGCTGGAGAAAACGCTGACCTTCTGGCATCCGTCACAACGGGGCTAGACAGGAGATGAACCAGCCATCCCGGGCAGCGCTTCGGGGTGGCTTTGCCAGAGGGGTACGCTGGCTATTTGCCTTTGAGTGATCAAAAATCAATCAAAGCGCTACTGATCGTGCTCAGGGCCTGCGCAAAAAGGTCAAGTGACTGAAAATAGTAGAATAAAATTCTTTGATCGAAGGGTCAAATTCGCGCAAGCTTTGCTCATAACAAACAGGGAGAACCTACCAATGAAACATTTACTGACGGCAGCCGCCTTTACCTTGGGCGCAGTTGGGGCGGCGCAGGCCTCGGATGAAGTTCGGTTGCAGCTGCAATGGGTGACGCAGGCACAGTTTGCTGGCTATTATGTCGCGCTCGACAAGGGTTTTTATAGCGAAGAAGATCTGGACGTGACCATCCTGCCCGGCGGGCCTGACATTGCGCCGCCGCAGGTTCTGGCTGGCGGTGGGGCCGATGTCATGCTGAACTGGATGCCTTCGGCACTGGCGGCGCGTGAACGGGGCCTGCCATTGGTCAACATTGCCCAGCCCTTCAAGAGTTCGGGCCTGATGCTGACCTGCTGGAAGGATACCGGCATCACCAGCCCTGCAGATTTCAAGGGAAAGACAATTGGAGTTTGGTTCTTTGGCAATGAATATCCGTTCCTGAGCTGGATGAGCCAGGAGGGCATCAGCACCGATGGTGGGGAAGATGGTGTAACGGTCCTGAAACAGGCGTTCAACGTTGACCCGTTGTTGCAGCGTCAGGCGGATTGTATCTCGACCATGACTTACAATGAATATGGTCAGGTGCTGGACGCCGGTGTTTCCGAAGATGAGTTGGTGACATTCAGGTATGAAGATCAAGGTGTCGCAACCTTGGAAGACGGTATCTATACGCTTGAGGAAAATCTGGAGGATCCCGCATTCCAGGATCGTATGGTGCGTTTTGTTCGTGCCTCGATGAAAGGATGGAAATACGCCGAATCTCATCCTGATGAGGCGGCCGAGATCGTTTTGGACAATGATGCATCAGGGGCTCAAACTGAAGCACATCAAAAGCGGATGATGGGTGAGATTGCCAAGTTGACTGCAGGCAGCAATGGTGCTCTGGATCCGGCCGACTTTGACCGAACTGTCGAAACCCTGTTGGGTGGCGGTTCCGATCCGGTGATCACAAAAGTGCCGGAGGGGGCCTGGACTCATGCCATCACGGATGCGGCTCTGAAGTAAATCTGGCAGCTGGCGGGTAAGGCATCATGGTGCCCTTGCCTGTGGCGCAGAGCGCAGAGTTAAGCCTGAGTAAATGAAAAGTGAAGAATCCGCCGACCCCTGGGGTTTGGCGGATTTTTTTTGGGCTTGAGGGGCAGGGTATCGAAAAAAATCACCCTATGGTTGAGTCTGATTGGTGGATTGGGTGAAGTCTATGTTAATTTTTGGAAATGCTGCATGAAACTTTAGACGCCTCTGAGGTGACCGTGGAAATGCCCGATCGACCGCAAGTTCGGGGCTGGGGCTTCTGGACCAGATGTCTTTGTGGGCAATGCGGGCCGGTGAACGTCGCGCAGCAGACCATGGAAACGCAGCACTTGCTTCGGCATTGGCGGCGCAGATCCCGGGTATTGGGGGCATTGGCGGAAACCCTTATGGGAGCTGGCATCCCTTCAGATCTGCCGTTTGAGGATCTTTGCCTTGCTGCCCATGATCGCCAGCGGGAAACAGGAAATGCGCAAATTCTTGTGCTGTTTGACCAAGGGATGTCGCTGAGCGTGCGCCACCTATTCCAACAGGATCGGGCAGGTAGTACTGACAGCGCAGAGGAAAGCGGCAAAACGGGCGACACGGGCAGGGGCCTGGTGGCAGGGCGGGCACGGTTGACTGTGAAGGGCATCGATCCCGATGCCGAGCGCCAACCGCTGTGGGGGGAGCTGTTGGATGGCGGAGAACCAGTTTTTGCGACACTGGTTGAAGTGTGTAGCCTGGGCAAGCTGGCACATCCCGGTTTGTTGTACGCCATGGCAACGGGGTGTGATCAGATCTGGATCCAGGCTGCGCAGAGCCCGGCGGACCGAAGGTTGCAGCTTCAGGAACTGGCTATGGTCGAGGCCCTGGGAGGCGCTGGTCGATTTGTGCTTTTTTCACATGTGGACGAACTGCGGGAGGCAGCTGTGCAACCCCCGACAGCCTCTTTGCAGATCCTTCCCGGTATCACGCAAGACAGTAGCCGTTGGGAGATCGTCCGCAATTGCGCACAGGTTTTGCTGCCTGTTGGAACCACGCGGGTCCGCTTGCCGGATTGGTCGCCCTATGGCCGGGTGACCCTGACCCGTGAAAGCTGTGACTGCTGTCAGGCCTGTCATTGGATATGCCCGACCGGGGCGATTTCCTTTGCCGCAAATGGTCGCGGGTTCGATTTCACCGAATCCAAATGCATCCAATGTGGCCTATGTGTCTCGGCCTGTCCTCAGCGCGCCCTGCGGCTGTCACCCTGCATGACGCTCAAGCCGCGGATCACGCAGCCGCAACGCCGGGATATCGCGGCTGATCCGGTCACCTGAGATCTCGGCTCTCGCGACTGTCTCAAAGCTGCTCCAAGAAGCCGCCATATTGACCGCGCTTGAAGATCAACCCTTTGCCGGGGCGGGTTGTCACTGCTTTCACCTGACCGATCAGAATCGTGTGATCGCCAGCGGGATGGGCCTCGAAATGGGTGCAATCAAAACGCGCAAGCACCCCAGGCAGGGCCGGGGTGTCGGCCGCGCTCAACTGCCACTTGCCGTCGCAAAACCCCTCGCCGTTTTTGGCAAAATGCTGGGCCATTTCCAACTGGTCTTCCGCCAGAACATGGATCGAGAATGCTTTGGCAGCAACAAAGGCATCATGGCGCAGCGAACTGCGGGCCGGGCACCACAGCAGCAGGGCCGGATCCAAAGAGACAGAGGTAAAACTGTTGACGGTGATTGCCAGCGGGCCTGTCTTGGTCAGGGTGGTCACAATGGTGACCCCGGTGCCAAAACAGCCCAGGGCATCGCGATAGGCCCGGGCGGTATCTGCTCCGGGAATAAATCTGGTTTCTGGCATGTCGCGCGCCTCACGTCAGGTGGTTTTGCCTGCCTGCCACGTGCCGCCGTGATTGTCCACCGGGTTCAGGTCCTCAAGCAGGCGCCCATGGCGACGGGTCTGCGCAAGGACCGCGCCGAGGCTGTCAAAACCGCGCGCCTGCAACATCGGGATCATCTTGACCAGCGCTTCGGCAGTGGCCTGGGCATCCCCCAGCGCGGTGTGGCGCAGGGTGCTGGGAATGCTGATATCCAAGCGCTCACATAGCGCATCCAGCGTATGCGGCACAGAGGTGCCAAACAGCACCGCACTCAGCAGCACCGTATCCAGAATGGGGTGATCCCAGTCGATACCGGACGCGTTTGCGTGGCGGCGCAGAAAGGCCATGTCAAAGGGGGCGTTGTGGGCGACAATCACCGTATCGGAGGCAAAGTGATGGAAGGCGGCAGCAACCTGGTTGATCTTCTGCGCCCCGCGAACCCTCTCATTTGTGATCCCATGCACCCGGGTCGCCCCCGCAGGGATAGGGCGCTCAGGATCCACCAGAGTGTCAAAACACTCGCCCATCACCAGCCGTCCCTTGACCACGCGGCGGGCTCCGATCTGCACGATCTCGTCTTTGTGGGGCAAGAGACCCGTGGTTTCGGTGTCAAAGACGGTAAAGCACAGATCCTGGAGCGGTCGGTCCTGGATCTTTTGCAACGGTTGGTCGAGCAGGTCGAAATCATAGACCAGCGGGCGTGGATCCTCTGGGGCAATCTCTGCAGTGGCGGCGTCAAAGATCAGGATATAGCCGTCGTTGCCGCCCAGTGGTTTGAGGATCAGCTGGTAGCTTTGTGCGCCGTCGCAGCCTGGCACCAAGGCGCGGACCTCCTTGCCACAGCGCAACATTTTCCCATGGGCGGCCTCCAGGGTTTTGCGGTCGAGATACTCATGCAGGCAGGCGTTGAGCCTGGGGTGCGCGATCTGCGCCAAGACAAGGGCCGCCTGCGCATCGTAAAGCACGATGCGATGATCCGGTCCCGCCATCACCGTGGCCATGGGGATTTCGCTCAGCAGGGCGGTGAGATGTTGTTTCTGTGCTTCCAGGCGGCTGGTCTCCTCGGCAATACTGTGGGCCGTGTGCAGGGTGGCCTCTCCCAATTGTCCGGCAAGCCCGGCTGCGGCCGGTGCCAGATCGCCAAGGTATCGTGCTGTTTCGGGATCGATATCCCGCGACACCCCGCCATGGGCGCGCAGGCGCATGTCAGAGGCCAGCGTCTCGATTGGCCTGGCCACATGTTCGTCAAACAACAGCCAGATCCCGGCGCAGAGACCCAGAATGGCAAAGCTGCTGAGCAATCCGACAAAGACAAAGGGGTCGAGCAGGGCCGCTGTTGCTGCGCGTTGATACCCAAGCCAAAGCCCCCCAAGGATCACCGCAATGGCCCCAAAGGCCAATAGGCCAAAGAACAGAAAGATTCGCAATCTCAGACTCAGCTGGGTCAGCATGGCTCAGCCTCCGCAGATGGTTGCCACGATCGCATCGCCAGTGGGGGCGGCGATCCAGTCAACGCCGCTGATCTCTCCGTTGTCGGCAAACGCGGTCTCTGCGCTGACCAAGGCACGGCGTCCTGCGGTGCAATCCACCACCGTGCTCAGCTGGCTGATCGGGGCCCAGCGGCCAAAAAAGTAGAGATCGGCCAGATGCTGATGTGGTTTTGCTGCATGGCTTTGCATCCCGGCAGTATCAACAGCAACAAACCGATCATAATAGGGCACCAGATAGGTCCAGGGTCGATAGAGGCTGCGGCTTTCGATGGCCTCGGCCACCACCACGCCTTGTGGCAGAGCTTTGACAGTGCGGCTATACCAGCCGTATTCCGAGGCTACGGTAACAGCGATCATCGCCAGCCCGGCCGCCACCGGGGCGAGCCAACGAGGCAGGCGGCCACCGGTGATGCGATTGATCAACATCACCACACCGGCCATGGCGATACCGGCAAAAATCACTGCAATCAGTTCCAGAAACATCCCTAACCCTCATGATTGCCAGCGGTCTCTCCCGCAGGCCGGTTTCATCTTTCCAAATTTCCTCACCCCGGGCGCTGACAAAGGCCGCAGGCACTGCGCTCAGCTCAACATGGATGTGCCATGACCCAGCGCGGATTGCATGGTCTTTACCACAACAAAGGCGTCGCGCAGATGACTTCGCTCAAAGTCCGACAGATCCGACGGGGCCAGGTAGTTGTCCGGCACCTGGGCCGCGCGCACCAACTGGGCCTGATGTTCAAGCCGTGTCTGCGCGATCAGATCATAGGCATCGATCAGATCCCGTGCGCCGCTGGGGCTGATGGCACCTGCGGCGGCGGCGGCCTCCAGTCGGGCGCGGGTATTCACCGCTTTGATCCTGGCCTGCAGCGCATAGATCCGGCCCAGATCCGTCACCGGCACCACGCCGTTGTGCTTCATGTCCAGAGTGTTGCGATGCTCGCCCGACCTGATGGTGGCAAAGCCGCGCAAGAGCCCCAAGGGCGGCGTGTGTTTCAACGCATTGGAGGTCATATGGGCGGTAAAGATCGAATTGGCGCTGGCGGAGGCCAGAACTTGCGCTTGCAGCCCCTCAAACAGGGTCTTGTCACCGCCGATAGGGCGCAGATCGAACATCACCGAGGCCAGCATCTGCGCTTCGGGGCCGGGTTTGCGGATCCAGCCTGCAAAATACTCCCGCCAGATGCGCAAGGGTTGGCGCCAGCGCGGATTGGAGGCCATCATATCGCCCGGACAATGGACATACCCGCAGGTGTTGAGCCCATCGCAGACAAATTGCGCCAATGCGGCAAAATAGGCGTCATGCGCTGGCTGGGCCTGATCCGACAGGATCAGGCAATTGTCCTGATCAGAGACACCGGTCTGCTCTTGTCGCCCCTGACTGCCACAGGCGAGCCAGAGATAGGGCACCGGGGCTGGGCCCAGTTTGGCTTCGGCAAGGCTGAGCAACCGTCTGGTTGCAGTGTCGGCAATATCGGTGATCAGCCGGGTGACCACCTCGTGGCGATTGCCACCGGCCACCAGTTGCACCAGCAGGCGTGGAATTTCAGCGCTGACCCGGGCCATGTCCTTGGCGCTGCTGGCACGGGCAACAGCGGCCACCAGCTCAGCCGAGCTGACCGCCTGAAACCGGGTGAGGTCGGTCTGTGTGATGATGCCCAAGAGCTCTCCATTCTGCACGATGGGAATGTGCCCAATGTGGCATTCCATCATTGCGTGCAACACATCCGATCCAATGGCAGAGGGCGGCAGGGTGAGCGGATCGCGGGTCATGACCTGCGACACCGGTGTCGACAGCGGCAGCCCCTGAGCCAGGTGTTTTTCGGTCAGATCGCGGGTAGTGAGAATGCCCAACAGCCCGTCATCCTCGGTGATGCAAACAGAGGAAATGCAATGGTCGCGCATCAGCTGCGCTGCCCCCTGACAGGTCAGTCCTGCTGAGCAGGTCACCGGGTTCGCGGCCATGATGCTTTCGACGCGGGTGGTGGTCAGACGGTTCTGCGACTGGGGCTCAGGACGCCGTCGGTCAAAGAATCGCGCCACCTTGGGCTCTGCCAGCATCAGCGCGTCAAACGCGGCGCGTGGCAACAGCAGCAAGACGGTCTCAAGAGTGGCCACAGCTGAGGTGACGGCGCGCCCGCCCCGGATCAATCCGCGCTCACCAAAGGAATTGCGCGGCCCCAGGATCGAGACAGCCATGCCGTTTGCATCCGAGACCTCAACCTCGCCGTGGTGCACCAGATAGAGCCCGGCGAGTTCGTCTTCCAGACCATAGATCTGGTGGCCTGCCTGCACTGACAGCACTTGAAAACGGGGCGCAAGATCACGCAGGCGCGCCTGCTCCAGACTGTCATAGGGGTGCACGGAGCTGAGAAAGCGGATCAGTTCGATTTCGCTGATGGGCATGGGTTAGACCTGTGATGATCAGACGTTCTGTGTGTGATGACGCCCGCCCAAGCACAGAGCAGGGGCGGGCGGCGGAATAAAAAGGGACGGACCGTCAACGGGGGGACCCTATGTCAGGCCCGTCCAGGGAGGGATCAGTGATCCTGGGCCGCTCCGGCACCACGAGGGATACGCACGCTTTCAACCAGATCTTTGATGTCCTGCGGAGTTTCCTTGGTCATGCCGGCCACCACATAGGCGACTGCAAAGTTGACCGCAGCACCAATGGCACCAAAGGAGGTCGATTTGATCGTTCCCAGCAGTGGATCAGCGTCGGTAAAGGAGTTGGTGTCCGGGATGAACAGCCAGCCCTTGTGCAGGAAGATATAGATCAGGGTAACACCCAGACCAGCCAGCATACCTGCCACGGCCCCGGTGTTGTTGATCTTCTTGGAGAAGATCCCCATCATTAGCGCCGGGAAGATGGACGCCGCCGCCAGACCAAAGGCCAGGGCCACGGTCTGCGCCGCAAAGCCGGGAGGGTTGAGACCCAGATAGGTGGCCACCGCGATGGCAACACCCATGGCGATACGGGCCGACAACAGCTCACCTTTTTCCGAGATATTCGGATTGATCGAACCCTTGATCAGATCGTGCGACACAGCGGAAGAGATCGCCAGCAGCAGGCCTGCCGCCGTTGACAGGGCCGCCGCCAGACCACCAGCCGCCACCAGACCAATGACCCAGGACGGCAGGTTGGCGATTTCGGGATTGGCCAGAACCAGGATATCGCGGTTGAACTTGGTCAGCTCATTGCCGGCCCAACCGTTCTCAGCCGCTTTGGTCTGCATGTCAGCATTCTTGTCGTTGTAATACTGAATATGGCCGTCGCCGTTCTTGTCTTCCCAGGCCAAGAGACCGGTTTTCTGCCAGGTCGCCATCCAGTCGTAACGGGCATCGTTTTCGATCTGCTCGACGGAAACTGCCTCTGCATCGGTGCCATTGGGCCACATCATGTCGGTGATGTTGAGACGGGCCATGGCACCCACGGCTGGTGCGGTCAGGTACAGCAGCGCAATAAACACCAGCGCCCAACCGGCGGACCAACGCGCATCCGACACTTTGGGGACGGTAAAGAAACGCATGATCACATGGGGCAGACCGGCGGTGCCGATCATCAGCGACAGGGTGAAAAGCACCATGTTGAAGGTGTCGGAGTGATGGGCGGTATATTCGTTAAAGCCCAGCTCGGCGACAATGGCGTCCAGCTTTTGCAACAAAGGCTCACCCGAGGCGACGTGATCACCAAAAAGACCCAGCGCCGGGATCGGATTGCCGGTCAGTTGCAGCGAGATGAAGATGGCCGGGATGGTATAGGCCATGATCAGCACGCAGTATTGCGCCACCTGTGTATAGGTAACACCCTTCATGCCTCCGAACACCGCATAGGCGAACACAACACAGGCGCCAATTAACAGCCCTGCGGTGTTGGAGACCTCGAGGAAGCGGCCAAAGGCCACGCCCACGCCGGTCATCTGGCCGATCACATAGGTGGTTGAGGCAACGATCAGACAGATCACCGCCACGATACGCGCAGTGGGGCTGTAAAACCGGTCACCGATGAATTCGGAAACGGTGAACTTGCCAAACTTGCGCAGATAGGGGGCCAGCAGCAGCGCCAGCAGCACATAGCCACCGGTCCAGCCCATCAGGAAGGAAGAGTTGTCATAGCCGGTAAAGGCAATAAGGCCCGCCATCGAGATGAACGAGGCCGCAGACATCCAGTCCGCCGCCGTGGCCATGCCGTTGGTGACAGGGTGCACGCCGCGCCCCGCCGCGTAGAATTCCGATGTGGAGCCGGCGCGGGCCCAGATCGCGATGCCGATGTAGAGCGCAAAAGAGGTGCCCACAAAGAGCAGGTTGATTGTAAACTGGTCCATGATCACTCCTCCTCGACGCCGAATTCACGGTCCAGCTTGTTCATCCGGAAGGCGTAGAAAAAGATCAGCCCCAGAAAGACCAGGATCGATCCCTGCTGGGCGAACCAAAAGCCAAGATCGGTGCCGCCCACCGCAATGCCGGACAGCATCGGGCGCAGCAGAATGCCAAAGCCAAATGAAACGACAGCCCAGATCACCAGGCTGACAAGAATGATGCGCACATTGGCCTGCCAATAGCCCTTGTCGGACTCGACAGCCTGTGCTGCATTTGTTGTGTGATCCGCCATGGCGGCTCCTCCTTCTTCCTCCAGGACCCGATCAAGGTTTGATCAGGCATGCGCTCTCCATGTGCCCGCGCCGTCTATTTCTTGCGAAATCGAGACATCGGGCATGGCTCCGCCAGTCCGCTGACCAGGCGGTCAACGGTTACCTTTGGAATTTCCATATTGTGGTGTGGGGCCCGGCTGAGCGGGCAGGGCCCCTGGAATTGCTAACGGTTAACTGGTTACATCAGTGACAATCTTGGCCAAGCCGCCAGAGATCGTCTCTATTTCTCCCATCGCATCAATGGCTTGTAGTGCACCTTTGCCATTGTAATAGGCAATCAGTGGCGCGGTTTGCGCGTGATAGGCCTCCAGTCGGCTGGCGACTGTTTCGGCATTGTCATCTGCGCGGCGGGTCATTTCGGAGCTGCCGCATTTGTCGCATGTGCCCGCTGAGACGGGCTGTTTGAAACTGTCGTGATAGCCTTCACCACAACCACCACAGGTGTAGCGGCCCGAAATCCGGGTCACCATGGCGGCATCATCGACTTCCAGGCTGATGGCAGCGTTGATTTTCTGACCGGTCTCGCCCAGCAGCACATCCAGGGCCTCGGCCTGTACCGTGGTGCGCGGGAAACCATCCAGGATCACCCCTTTGGCGCAGTCCGGCTCTGCTAGACGGTCGCGCAGGATGTTGATCACGATCTCATCAGAGACCAGACCGCCAGCCGCCATTACAGCCTTTGCGGCCTTGCCGGCCTCTGTGCCAGCGGCAACGGCTGCGCGCAGCAAGTCACCTGTGGAGAGCTGCACCAGACCGAATTTCTCTTCGAGAACACGGGCCTGGGTGCCTTTGCCGGCCCCGGGGGGGCCAAGCAGGATCAGGACGGCGGGGCGGGTCATTACATCAGAAGTCATATCCAATTACCCCTTGGTCGCGCGGTTTTCGATCAGATCTTCGACGACGGAAGGATCCGCCAGTGTCGAGGTGTCGCCCAGGGCGCCAAAGTCGTTCTCTGCAATCTTGCGCAGAATACGGCGCATGATCTTGCCAGAGCGTGTCTTGGGCAGGCCGGGGGCCCACTGGATCACATCTGGCGTGGCAATGGGGCCAATCTCTGTCCGGACCCAGGTTCGCAGCTCTTTCAGCAGCTCATCCGAAGGTTCGCGGTCGTTCATCAGGGTGACATAGCAATAGATGCCCTGGCCCTTGATGTCATGCGGGTAGCCCACCACGGCGGCCTCGGCGACGGCAGCATGGGCCACCAGCGCGCTTTCGACTTCGGCGGTGCCCATGCGGTGACCGGAGACATTGATCACGTCATCAACGCGGCCGGTGATCCAATAATCGCCATCTTCGTCACGGCGGCAGCCGTCACCTGTGAAGTAATAGCCTTTGTAATCGGCAAAATAAGTCTTCTGGAAGCGCTCGTGATCGCCCCAGACTGTGCGCATCTGGCCGGGCCAGCTGTCCTTGATGCACAGAACACCCTCGACACCATTGCCGCTGATTTCTTCACCGGACTGCGGATCCAGAACCACCGGCTCGATGCCAAAGAAGGGCTTCATCGCGGAGCCCGGCTTAGTGGCATGTGCGCCGGGCAAGGGCGTCATCAGATGGCCGCCGGTCTCGGTCTGCCACCAGGTGTCGACGATGGGGCAGCGGCCGCCGCCAACAACGTCGTTGTACCAGTTCCAAGCCTCGGGGTTGATCGGCTCCCCCACGGTGCCCAGCAGGCGCAGCGCGGAGAGATCGCATTTCTCGACCCATTCATTGCCCTGGCCCATCAGGGCGCGCAATGCGGTGGGGGCGGTGTAGAACTGGTTGACTTTGTGCTTTTCACAGACCTGCCAGAACCGGCTGGCATCGGGGTAGGTGGGCACGCCTTCGAACATCAATGTGGTGGCCCCATTGGCCAGCGGACCATAGACGATATAGCTGTGCCCAGTGACCCAGCCCACATCTGCCGTACACCAGTAGACGTCGCCGTCGTGGTAATCAAAGGTGATCTCATGGGTCATCGCGGCATAGGTCAGATAGCCGCCGGTGCTATGCACCACGCCCTTGGGCTGACCGGTGGAGCCGGAGGTATAGAGGATGAACAGCGGGTCCTCGGCGTTCATCTCGGCGGGTTTGCAGTAGTCATTTGCCTCAAGCGCCATCTCGTTGTAGTCGAAATCGCGACCCTCGACCCAGGTGGTCTGACCGCCGGTGCGCTTGACCACCAGGCATTTCACCGTGTCTTTGCAGTGCAGCAGGGCAGCATCGGCATTGGACTTGAGCGCGGTTTTGCGACCGCCACGGGGGGCCTCATCGGCGGTGATCACCACTTTGGCGTCCGAGCCGTTCACCCGAGCGGCCAGCGCATCGGGGCTGAAGCCGGCAAAGACGATGGAATGAATGGCGCCAATGCGGGCACAGGCCAGCATGGCATAGGCCGCTTCGGGGATCATTGGCATATAGATGACAACGCGATCACCTTTGCGCACGCCCATGGTCTCTAGGATATTGGCCATACGGCAGGTGCGGCGGTGCAGCTCCTTGTAGGTGATATGCTGCGCGGCCTCGTTTGGATCATCGGGTTCAAAGATGATCGCGGTCTGGTCGCCACGGGTGTCCAGGTGGCGGTCGATGCAATTGGCAGAGACATTCAGTGTGCCATCGGCATACCAGTTGATCGAGACCTCGCCAAAATTGTAATTCACATCCTTGACGGTGGTGAAGGGCTTGATCCAATCGATCCGCTGGCCTTGCTCGGCCCAGAAGGCATCAGGGTCCTTCAGCGAGGCGGCATACATCGCCTCATATTTGGCACTGTCGACATGGGCGCGGGCAACGGTATCCTCGGATGGCGCGTGGGCCTTGCCTTCGGGCTGCGGTGTCATGCTGATCTCCTCCCTGTGATCTTATCAGTTTGACACACCACAACTGGTGGGCGTGACTGTCAAACCGTTTCCGTCCTCACTGGCGATCATAAGGCGAGTTGAAAATAAGTGAATAAGAGGCCGAAAAATAACGATTTGCTTGTAAATGAATTTCCCTGAAATGGAGGGTTCTGAAAATAATTTGAAAATATTCCCGAAAAAACCTATGTAAACATGGGTTTTTTGTGTCAACGATTTGAAGCGCGCTTTGATGCGGAATGCTGAAAATTGACTGGATCATAGGGGGCTGAGGCCCGTTTTTATCCTGTCTTACCTGCGGCATTTTGTGCGCAGGCTGAAATTTCAGCAGGTTTTGGCAAGGTGAGCCGCAATTTTCTTACCCGGGTGTCAGCTGCCATCTGGCGGTCTTTGGCCGGGCTACGCAACGTTCCTGGGGTGGAAAACTGCCCCCCGGCAGCACGCTGTGGGCTTGGCAGCTTTCGAAGTTACCGCTAGCGTGTCGACAAGCACCCGGTCGTAACGCTTGCAACGAACCGCAAAGCCTATGGCACGGGGGCAACATGGGAGATGTACATATGAAAACGATTCTGACTGCTGCTGTAACTGTTGCCGCCAGCTTTGCGCTTGTGGGCGAGGCTGCCGCCACCGAATGGAATGTCTCGGTCTGGGGCAAACGGCGCGCCTTTACGGAACATGTCGAGAAGCTGGCCGAGTTGGTCAGCGAAAAAACGGATGGCGCGTTCACCCTCAATATCAGCTATGGTGGATTGTCCAAGAACAAGGAAAACCTGGATGGGATCTCCATCGGGGCCTTTGAGATGGCGCAGTTCTGTGCTGGCTATCATCGCGACAAAAACCCAACCATCACCGTGCTCGAGCTGCCGTTCCTGGGGGTGAATACCCTGGAAGAGGAAGTGGCGGTCAGCCATGCGGTCTATGGCCATGAAGCGGCGCAAAAGGATCTGGCACGCTGGAACGCCAAACTGCTGATGACCTCGCCCATGCCGCAGTACAACATTGTCGGCACCGGTGAGCCACGCGACGCTGTGGCCGAGTTCAAGGACATGCGGGTGCGCGCCACGGGTGGTATCGGCAAGGCCTTCTCGGCGGTGGGAGCCGTGCCAACCTCGGTGACCGCAACCGAGGCCTATAACGCGATGGAAAGCGGCGTCGTCGACACCGTGGCCTTTGCCCAGCACGCGCATCTGGCCTTTGGCACCATCAACCGCGCGGATTGGTGGACAGCCAACCTCAACCCCGGCACCGTCAACTGCCCGGTTGTGGTCAACACGGATGCCTATGAGGCCCTCAGCGACGATGAGCGCATGGCGCTTGACAGCTCTGTCGATGAGGCCATTGCGCATTACCTCGACAATTACGGCGCGCTGCTGGCAAAATGGGACACCGTGCTGGAAGAAAAAGGCGTCACCAAAGTCACCCTGCCTGAGGAAGAATTGGCGGCCTTCCGCGCCACTGCAGCTGATCCGATCCGCGAGCAGTGGATCAAGGACATGGAAGCCCAGGGCATCCCCGGTCAGGAGCTTTATGATCTGGTGATGAAGACCCTGGAAGACACCCGCGCAGGAAACTAAACCGCGCAGGCAACGGATCGGGGCTGAGAGGGATCTCTCGGCCCCGTTTTTGCATTTTGGAACTCTCTGTAATGAAAGGTGGGACCCATGGCGGGAAGCGCCGCGGTGCTGGAAGATGGCAGCCTGATCAGCCGTCTTGACCACAAATTGCTGAAGCTGGAGCAGGTTTTTGCCCTGTTGAGCGGGCTGGCAGTCTTTTCACTGATGCTTTTGGCGGTGGTCTCGGTGGGAGGGCGCAATGCGATGAATGCGCCGCTGCCGGGCTATGTCGATTGGATCGAACAGGCGATGCCGCTGATTGCCTTCATGGGCATCGCCTATGTTCAGCGCGATGGCGGCCATATCCGCATGGATATCGTCATTGGGGCTCTGCGCGGACGTGGGCTGTGGCTGTTTGAGCTGATCTCGGTGCTGCTGATGCTGGTGCTGATGCTGGCCTTGGTCTGGGGCAGCTGGTCCCATTTCGGGCGCTCGTTTGATTTTGCAGCCCCCCTTTGGAGCCGTGACAGTTCCATCGATATCGGCCTGCCGATCTGGCCGGCCAAATTGCTGGCCCCGGTGGCGTTTTCGGTGCTGTGTCTGCGGCTCATGTTGCAGGTCTGGGGCTATGGGCGGGCCCTGGTGCTGGGGCTGGAAAATCCGGTGGCGGTGCCCCTGATCCAGGATGCGGCAGAGCAGGCCGCAGCTGAGGCAGAACAACTGAGCGGTCACGATGATGACGCCATCGACGGGCAGGGGTAGCAGATATGGAACCAATTGATATCGGCCTTTGGGTCACCGGCTTCATGCTGGTGCTGGTGGTTCTTGGCATGCGGGTGGCCTTTGCCGCTGGACTTGCCGGACTGGTGGGGCTGACCTGGATCTTCTGGGCCAAATTTGGCTATAGCCCTGACAAATTTGTCAAAGCCGTCACTGTTTCGGTCAAGATTGCCGGGCAGGTGCCGCATTCCAAGGTCTCCAGCCAGGCGCTGAGCCTCATCCCCACCTTCATTCTTATTGGCTATCTGGCCTATTACGCAGGCCTCACACGGGCGCTGTTTGAGGCCGCCAAACGCTGGATTGCCTGGGTGCCCGGCGGGCTGGCGGTTTCAACCGTTTTTGCCACCGCAGGCTTTGCGGCTGTCTCCGGTGCCTCGGTGGCGACCTCGGCGGTCTTTGCCCGTATCGCCATCCCCGAGATGCTGGAGATCGGGTATAACAAGCGTTTTGCGGCGGGCGTGGTGGCGGCAGCCGGCACGCTGGCGTCCTTAATCCCGCCTTCAGCCATTCTGGTGATCTATGCCATCATCGTCGAGCAGGATGTGGGCAAGCTGTTGTTGGCCGGCTTCATTCCCGGCGCATTCAGTGCAGTGGTCTATGTGGCGCTGATCATCGGCATTGCGCTGATCTTCAAAAACGTGGGCCCGCCGGTGCGGGGTTTCACCTGGCGTCAGCGCTTTGAGGCGCTGCCGGGTGCGCTACCCATCATCTTTGTCGTCGTGATCATCATCTGTTTTGTCTACAACCCCTTTGGCGGCGATGCTTGGGGCACGCCCACCGAGGGCGGCGCTTTGGGGGCCTTTGTGGTCTTTTGCATGGCGCTGTGGCGCGGCATGAAATGGGCAGAGTTCAAATCGGCGCTGTTGGAAACCGCCAAGCTGACGGTGATGATTTTCACCATCATCTGGGGGGTGTTGATCTATGTGCGTTTCCTGGGCTTTGCCGATCTGCCCGGGGCGTTCTCTGACTGGATTACCGGCCTGCAGATGTCACCCATGGTGATCCTGATCTGCATCCTCTTGGCCTATGCGGTGCTGGGCATGTTCATGGATGCCATTGGCATGCTGCTGCTGACCCTGCCGGTGGTTTACCCCGCCGTGATGGCCTTGAACGGCGGCGAGAGCGTGGCTGCCGCTGACAGCGCCTTTGGCATGTCGGGCACCATGTGCGCGATCTGGTTTGGCATTCTGGTGGTCAAAATGGCCGAGTTCTGCCTGATCACCCCTCCCATTGGTCTCAACTGCTTTGTGGTGGCCGGCGTGCGGGATGACCTGAGCGTGCAGGACGTCTTCCGGGGCGTGATGCCGTTTTTCATCGCCGATGGGGTGACCATCGCCCTGTTGGTGGCTTTCCCAAGCATCGTGCTCTACCTGCCGATGCTGGCGCAATAGGCCGATCCGATGGGCCCCCGTGAAAGGGGCCGCGTAAAACAGAAAAGGGCGGGGGGATATATCCCTCCGCCCTTGTTTTTGTCATAGGAGCCAGCAGTGTTTAGCCAAAGTGCAGGGTCTTGACCTCAAGGTAGTCTTCCAGCCCCATATGCCCGCCTTCGCGGCCATTGCCGGACTGTTTGTAGCCGCCAAAGGGTGAGCCATAGTTGAAGCCACCACCGTTGATATGCACGGCACCGGCCCGCAGACGGGCGGCAACCCGCTCGGCGCGCTCTGGGTTGCCGGTTTGCAGGTAGGCGGCCAGCCCGTAGGGGGTGTCATTGGCGATCTCGATCGCCTCTTCCTCAGTGTCAAAGGGAATCACAACCAAGACCGGGCCAAAGATCTCTTCCTGGGCAATCGCCATGGCATTGTCCACATCGGCAAAGATGGTGGGCTTGCAATACCAACCGATGTCAAAGCCCTGGGGCTTGCCCAACCCGCCGGTCAGAAGCCGTGCGCCTTCGTCCAGGCCGGTCTGGATCTTCTCCTGCACCCGATCGTATTGAATGCGGTCAAACAGCGGGCCGATATGGTCGCCTTCCTCGGCGGGGTTGCCCACCTGAATGCTTTCGGCGGTGGCCTTGGCGATCTCTAGCGCCTGATCATAGACACTGCGCTCGACCAGCAACCGGGTTGGGGCATCGCAGGACTGACCAGTGTTATACATCACCTCATACACGGATCCCGCCACCCGCTCTGCCAGATCGCAATCGGCAAAGACCAGATTGGGAGACTTGCCGCCCAGCTCCAGTGTCACCCGTTTCACGGTGTCGGCGGCGTCCTTGGTGATGGCGGTGCCCGCGCGGGTGGAGCCGGTGAAGGACATCATCTGCACATCCGCGTGGCGTGACATTGCGGCCCCGACCGACAGGCCATCTCCCTGCACCAGATTGAACACCCCGGCGGGGTAACCCGCCTCATGGATGATTTCTGCATAGATCATCGCCGAGATCGGCGTGTGTTCCGAAGGTTTCAGCACGCAGGTGCACCCCGTGGCCAGGGCAGGCACCACTTTGAGGGCAATCTGATTCATCGGCCAGTTCCACGGCGTGATCAATCCGCAGACCCCGATGGGCTCACGCAGCAGAACATCACCGCTGGCAAGGGTCTCACGCTCCTTGATCTCTTCGAGGGCATCAATAAAGCCCTGCAAATGGCCAACTGCCGCATCGGCCTGTGCCTCGCGCGACATTGAGATCGGAGCGCCCATCTCCTGGCTTATCGCCTGGGCCAGATCCTCAAAGCGCGCCTTGGTCACCTCCATCAGCCGGTGTAGCAGCGCCAGGCGCTCTGCCTTGGAGGTCTTTGAAAAGCTCTCAAATGCGGTTCTGGCAGCTGCAACGGCACGGTCCACATCATCGGCATTGCCCATGGCTACGCTGCCAATCTGCGCTTCGGTGGCCGGGTTCAAAACCGCCATTCTGTCCTGCGAAATCGGGTCGACCCAGGCTCCGTTGATGTAGAACTTTTGCAGGTTTTCCATTCTGTCACTCCTGTTGTGTCGCGCAGTCTGAGCTGCGCTTTGACCAATACTTTCTGATTGTACCTGTACGATTGTGCTGTAATTTTCGCCCCTTGGCGATCGTAATCCCCTCAGCAAAGAAGCCCGGGAGTAGGGGCCATGCCTGACCGCAGTTGGCATAGTTTGGCGCAGCAAAAGGGGGCAGGGGGGCGTGGAAATCGTCAGTTGGTATGGGCTTTGCGCCATCCGGCTGTACGGGCTTGCGATTCAGAGCAGAACCAGCGTTCCCCTTTGTGAGGGCTGATGCGGGTTTGTGTGTACCACCGGGTGCCGGGCAGGTGATAGATGCGCTCACCTCTGCTTGAGACATTGCCCTTGATCACGCAGCTCCCCTGTTGCGGGAGGGCGGAGGCAGGGGCGATCTGGCCGCGCTGCTGTCTGCGCTATTGGTCTGGCGGGACAGATTGGCCCTGCCAAATGCCGCGACCCGCGCGTTCAGCCGCCTGTTCATCTGCCACATAACTGCGGGAATAGCGACGATAGGCCATGGCCAGCCCTGGCGAACCAGCCACTGATTGATTTCGGTGCCGGCCGCGCTGCAGGTTCCGATCTGGCGGTCATATCTGTCTTGTCCGCTGATACTGCAGGTGACAGGGTGCCAAGCGATCAGATCAGCAAGCGCAAGGGCAGCCTGTTGACCGCAACGCCATTTGTCGCCGTTGACATCAAGGCAGGTTTGGCTGCTTTCCGGAGCATCGACCCCAGCCAGGCGAATGCGCTGTCCGGTGATCTCGATGGTGTCGGCATCAATCACGCTGGCCCGTCCCGTCACCTGCGGCGGCGGCGCTGCCAGACCTGGTGTGGCAAGCAGGGCGAGCAGGGCAAGGCTGATCCAGCGTGGGGCCAGGGGCATCATGGGGTCCTTGTGGTCTGGGTCGTGCAATCCGGCAGGTCCGAGGCCTGATGTTTGCGATTTTGCCAGAGCCGGATTAATGCGGGGAAAACATCCGCGACGCCAATCCATTTTGCGGTTCCTATCGAAACAGGCATTCTACTAAAACGTCGCTGCTTCAGACCCAAGGGGGCAGGGAAAACTTGTGGGTTCAATGCGGTGGCAAGACCCGCAACAGGCTGTATTCATGCCATGTCCTTCGCGCAACATGGAGAAATAAAAAAGCCCTCAAGTCATTATGACTTAAGGGCTTTTTATGGCTCCGGCGGTAGGGATCGAACCTACGACCAATTGATTAACAGTCAACTGCTCTACCGCTGAGCTACGCCGGAACATGGGGCTCGTATAGCTTTGGCATTTTGGCGCGTCCAGAGAAAAAATCACAAGGACTCGGATTTTTTTCACTTTCGCCGTGGCGCAGTCGAGATCACGAAACTGGTGACAAAGACACGGGTAGCTCCGGGGTGTTCGTTGGCAGATGATCCTGGCTCTGATTATGGGGCCAACTGGGAGCCGCAGAACAAGGTCGCGGGGGGGGGGAGACCTGGCTCAGGGGGATGGAGCGCTGGAACTTGGCTGATGAAAAGTGTTACACGATGCCGTCGGTGTTGCATGCGGTAGCATTGGACACCAATAGACGAGCCTATGCGAGGAAGACGGTGAAGATGACGACGCCAGACAACCAAGAAAATTCAAGGTTTTCCGACGTTCGGCGTGCTGCACGCCTTTCGGTTGCGCCGATGATGGATTGGACGGACCGCCATTGCCGATACCTCCATCGTTTGTTGAGCCATCAGGCGCTGCTTTATACTGAGATGGTGACCTCGCCGGCTTTGGTACGAGGCGGGGCCCTGCATCTCTTGGATCACAGCCCCGAAGAACATCCCGTGGCGCTGCAGCTTGGTGGGTCTGATCCGCAGGAGCTGGGGGCCGCGGCCAAGATCGGTGCGCAGGCGGGCTATGATGAGATCAACCTCAATTGTGGCTGTCCCAGTGACCGGGTGCAATCGGGAGCTTTTGGGGCGATCCTGATGCAGAGCCCGGATCTGGTGGCCGATTGCGTTGCGGCGATGCGGGCCGAGGTTGCTGTGGAGGTCACGGTCAAATGCCGTATCGGCGTGGACGAACAAGAGCCGCGTGACATCCTGCCGGTGTTCTTGGAAAAAATTCAGGCGGTGGGCTGCCAGCGGGTCACCATCCACGCGCGCAAGGCCTGGCTAAAGGGGCTGTCGCCAAAGGAAAATCGCGATATCCCGCCGTTGGACTATGCCTTGGTGCATGAGATGAAGACGGCCTTTCCGGATCTGCATATTTCCATCAACGGCGGCATTGCGACGCTGGACGCCGCGCGGGCGCAGCTGGATCAGGGCCTGGATGGTGTCATGGTCGGGCGCGCGGCCTATCACCAGCCCAGTGACATTTTGTCAGAGGCCGATGCCGTGATCTTTGGCAGTGGCGTGCCGCGTAATCCATTTGAGGTGGTCGAACAGATGTTGCCTTATATTGAGCGTGAGCTCAGCAAGGGCGCGCGGCTGCATCAGATCAGCCGCCACATGCTGGGCCTTTTTGCCGGTCGCCCCGGTGCACGGGCCTGGCGTCGGATGCTGTCGGAAGGTGCGAATCGTCCTAGTGCAGGTCCTGATCTGGTCCAGCAGGCGCTGGCGCAGGTGACCCGCCAAGCGATTGCGGTTTAACGACAAAATTTCAGCCTGACGGTGCCGCTCATGGGGCGGGTTCTGCCGTATGTGCAACAGCCGGATTTGGGCGAGAGCCTAGAGTAATACAAAGGGCTGAATTTTGGTCCTGCCTGTGGTGGAGACCTGAATGAGCCAGTGGCAAGATTTCCTGAAACGTGGCTGGACCCGGTTTGCGGCGGACGCAGAGGTTGCGGCCTGGGCGGATCATGCCCGCCCCTTGGCAGCACAGGCCGCTCGGGACCCGGCCCAGGCCGATTGGCTTGATTGCGAGGGCACATGGTTCATCGGGGTCGACGCGCTGGACAACGACATTCACGGACAATTGCCCAAGGGACCGCCTTTGCAAGGCGCGCCGCTGGACTTCATTGCGGATCATTTTGGTGCGGTCGCAGCGCTTCACAAGGCGCAGGTCTCGGTGGTCTATCCAGGCTATCCGCGCCCGCGTGCGGGCGAAAATGAGGCGGCCTTTCGCTATCGTGCTCGCCGCGATGCGGCCCATGTGGATGGGGTCAAGATGTTTGGCGCGCACCGCAACCGCCGGGTAGAAGAGCCGCATGCCTGGGTGCTGGGTATCCCGCTGACCGACAGTCCCGCCGATGCCGCACCTCTGGTTGTGTGGGAGGGCAGCCACGAGGTGATGCGGCGCGGCTTTGCAGCGGCTTTTGCGGGGCATGAGCCGAAGGACTGGCACCAGGTGGATGTGACCAAGGCCTATCAGGATGCGCGCGCTGAGGTGTTTGAGACCTGTCCCCGGGTGGCGGTTCATGCCCGTCCGGGCGAGGCCTATCTGATGCATCGCCTCTGCCTGCACGGGGTGGCCGCTTGGGAGAAAACCCCCGAGGCCGAGCCCCAGCAGGAGGGGCGCGCCATCGCCTATTTTCGGCCCGATCTGGTCGCAGGTGTGGTCTCTTGGATCAAAGATCCCTAGCAGCTGATCTCAGCGTTTGAGCCGGGCAGAGCGGCCGCCGCGCCGTTTGGTCAAACCGCTGGCGCGCCCGGGCAGTTCTGCCATGACATCGGCGCGCTCGCCGTTGGACATCTTTGACCAGCTGGTGATCTCATCGATTGAGCGATAGCAGCCGGTGCAGATGCGGGCCTCGGGGTGGACGACGCAGATATTGATGCAGGGCGACTGCACTTCGTCGCGCTGCCAGACCTCTTTGCCGTTGTTGTCAGCCATTCTTCATATGCCTCATGCGATCCAGTGCTCCCTGCAGGATATAGGACGCGGCCACATGATCGATAACCTCAGAGCGACGTTTGCGTGACGTATCTGCCTCTAATAACGCTCTTTCGGCGGCAACGGTGCTGAGACGTTCGTCCCAAAAGCCAATAGGCAGCTCGGTGAGACGTGACAGGTTGCGGGCAAAAGCGCGGGTTTTCTGGCACCGTGGTCCCTCGCTGCCATCCATGTTGCGCGGCAGGCCCAGCACCAGCCCGCCGACCTCACGCTGTTTGACGATTTCAAACAGGCGTTCGGCATCCTGAGTGAATTTTTTGCGCCGGATGGTCTCTAGCGGGGTTGCCACGGTGCCGATACGGTCAGAGATGGCGACGCCCACGGTCTTGTCGCCAAAATCCAGCCCGGCGAGCGCAGTAAATCCAGGAATTGCAGCGGCAAAGTCTTCGAAGTCGTCATAGATCATTGGGTCAATCCGGCTTTGGTGGCGGCAGCGTCGATTTTGGCCAGCTCTGTAGGGGCACTGGCAAATCGGGTTCTGGCCTCACTGTAGATCGCGGCTGCGCGGTCCTCTTCACCCAAAACCCCCAGCGCGCCAATCAGCTGGGCCCATTCCTCGGCGCTGCCGCCTTCGGTGGCGAGCCGGTCTGACAGGCGCGCAACCATGCCTCGTACCATGTCCTGGCGTTCCGCTGCTGTCAGTTCCGCTGCAGCTTGCATGTCTTCCTGGCTGGGACCGGACAACGCGGCAGGGGCGGGCGCCGCTGGGGGCGTGATCGGGCTGTAGTCAACCCCGGCGCGATGGGCCATCTCCACGATTTGCGCTTCGATTCCCTGGATCCAGGGCGCCCCAGCCGGGCCAAGGCGCAGGGTGTCGGACCAGATCCGAAAGGCGATGTCGGGGCGATTGTGCTGGCCCTGCATCAGGCCAAGATAATAGCGGGCAGGGCCGTTTTGCGGATCCAGGCTGAGTGTGCCCAGTAACAGCTCCTCTGCCTCGGGAGAGACATAGCCGCCGGTTGCCATGATCATCAGCTCGGCCAACTCGCTGTAATCCCGTGCTTCTAGATCGCCTGACATGATGTCGATATAGTTCTGTTTGGCCTGATAGGCAGCTTGGAAATTGCCCAGGTTGGCCTCGTGCTGCGCCAACAGTGCTTGGCCCTGGGCGTCGTTGGGGCGATCGCCTGCGGTCTGGCGCAGCTGTTCCACCAGTTTCAAATAGTCAGGTTCCACTTCCGGGGCTGCTCTGGCGGGCAGGCGGGCCTCGGATTCGGCCTGGCTGGGGCGGGTTTCAGCATAGTCGTTGGCGGCAGCGATGCGCGAGGGCAGGCTCATGTCCGGATAGCCTGGGGCACCGAGATAGGCATACAGGCCCAGGGTTCCCCCAAGCACCAGCACCGCAGTCAACAGGGCAGTGGCGCGGCTGAGGCCTTTGGGCTGGCTGTTGCCGCTACTTTGGTTTTGCAGCTGGGCATCTGCCGCCAGAATGCGGCGTGAGACCTCGGTGCGGATCCGAGAGGCATCTGAGGTGTTGATCACGCCGCGTGCCAGATCTTTGTCAACGTCGCTCAGCTGTTGGCGATAGACGCGCAGGTCATAGGCCGCGGGGGGCTCTGTGCTGGAATGGGCACGCAACAGCACCAAGGCCAGCAAGGTGCCCAGGGCCAGCGTCACAAAGGAAATCAGGATCCAGAATACCATAGTTGCTCCGCCAATAGGTCGTGTTGCTGCTGCTCTTCCATCTATAGGCCCGGGCTGCGGGAAAAAAGGGCAAACTCTCAGGCTGCGCGCAGCTGTCTCAATGAGGCGAGCCTTTGTCTTGCGAGGATCATGAGAAGGTCATGTTGGGGCTATGTCGCAATGATGCGATATTGCGGCGATAAACGGCGCGGGGAGCGAGGGGGCGTCGGGCATACCTAAAGACAGTCTCGAACCATCGGATTCGCCCATGAAACGCTATTCAGCCTTTGCTGTCGCGCGGGAAGCCCTGCGCTATCATACCGGATGGGAGCGCGCCTGGCGCTCGCCGGAACCGAAACGCCATTACGATGTGATCATCGTGGGGGCAGGCGGCCATGGTTTGGCCACTGCCTATTATCTTGGCAAGAATTACGGCATTACCAATGTCGCGATTATTGAAAAAGGCTGGTTGGGCGGCGGTAATACCGGTCGTAACACCACCATCATTCGATCGAACTATCTGCAGGATCCTTCGGCTGCGATCTATGAAAAGGCCCGCAGCCTCTATGAAACCATGTCTCAGGATCTGAACTACAACGTGATGTTCAGCCCCCGTGGTGTCATCATGCTGGCGCAGACAGAGCATGAGATCCGCGGCTACAAGCGGACTGCCCATGCCAATGCGCTGCAGGGGGTTCAGACCGAATGGATCTCGCCTGAGCGGGTCAAGGAAATCGTTCCGATCATCAACCTGCATGGTCCCCGTTACCCTGTTCTGGGTGGTCTGTGGCAGGAACGTGGTGGCACCGCCCGTCACGATGCGGTTGCCTGGGGCTATGCCCGGGCCTGCTCTGACATGGGTATGGATATCATCCAGCAATGCGAAGTCACCGGTGTGCGCACCGAAGGCGGTCGCGTTGCCGGGGTCGAGACCTCCAAAGGTCCGATCGATTGCGACAAGATGGGTATGATCGTTGCAGGCAATGCCTCGCATCTCTCCGAGATGGCGGGCTTTCGTCTGCCGATGGAGAGCGTGGCGCTGCAGGCGCTGGTCTCCGAGCCGATCAAACCCTGCATGGATGTGGTTGTGATGGCCAATACCGTGCACGGCTACATGTCGCAGTCCGACAAGGGCGAGATGGTGATTGGTGGCGGCACCGATGCGGCCAACAACTACACCCAGCGTGGGTCTTTCCACCATATCGAGGAAACCGTGCGCGCTCTGGTCGAGACCTTCCCGATGGTCAGCCGTCTGAAGATGCTGCGCCAGTGGGGCGGCATCGTCGATGTGACCGGTGACCGCTCGCCGCTGATCTCGAAAACGCCGGTTGGCAATTGCTTTATCAACTGTGGTTGGGGCACCGGTGGTTTCAAGTCGATCCCCGGATCCGGCTGGGCGATGGCGGAACTGATGGCCACGGGCCATTCGCCGCTGACCGAAGAGTTCACCATGAACCGCTTCAAAGAAGGCAAGTTCATCGACGAGAGCGTCGCCGCTGGTGTGGCGCACTAACGCCGCAAAATTCAAAAGAACGGAGCAAGCACCATGCTGATCCTTGAATGCCCCTATTGCGGTGTCAAAGCCGAAGAAACCGAACTGGCCTCTGGCGGCGAAGCGCATCTGAAACGCTTTGGCCCCGGCTCGGATGATGAGCAGTTCCACGATTACCTGTTTATGCGCGAAAACCCCAAGGGCGTGCATTTTGAGCGCTGGCGCCATGCCAATGGCTGCGGCAAGTGGTTTCATGCCGCGCGCTGCACCATGACCATGGAGGTCTTTGGCACCTATGCGGCCCAGGCCTATGAGCCACCGCAGGAGATCAAGGACAAGATCACCGCCAAACGTCCCGGCTGGAGCTGGCGTGAATTCTCGGATGCCTCCGAATGACATGTCGCATTTCCTTTAGGACAGCGCCCGGCGGCACTGCCGGGCAGCGCCCGACCCTCCCCACGGGAGGGCGCTTCGCCCCCATACAGGGTCCGGCGCTCCCCTCAGAAATACTTTGCAGCGTGATCTGCAAATCCATCCATGAAAGGTCTGCACTATGAGCACGCGTCTCGCCAAACAGGGCCGGCTGATTGACCGGTCCAAACAGATCGACTTTACCTTCAACGGCAAGCGGATGCAGGGCTATGCAGGCGACAGCCTGGCCTCGGCGCTGCTGGCCAATGACCAGATGATGATGGGCCGGTCGTTCAAATACCACCGCCCGCGTGGTGTCGTGGCCTCTGGCTCGGAAGAGCCCAATGCCCTGATGCAACTGGGCAAAGGCGACCGCTATGAGCCCAACCAGCGCGCCACCACCACCGAGTTGTTCTCGGGCCTGACGGCGGCCTCGCAAAACCACTGGCCAAGCCTGGAATTCGACGTCCTGTCGATCAACAACAAGCTGTCGCGCTTTTTGACCGCTGGGTTCTATTACAAGATGTTCATCCACCCGCGTCCGCTGTGGAAACATGTCTACGAGCCGATCATCCGCAAATCTGCCGGTCTGGGCGAAGCGCCCGACAAAGAACTGAAAGACGCCGACAGCTACGAGCACTTCTACTTCTTTGCCGATGTGGTTGTCGTGGGCGGCGGTGTTGCCGGTCTGCAGGCGGCCAAGGCGGCGGCGGCGAGCGGTGCCAAGGTGCTGGTGATGGAGCAGAACAGCCATTGGGGCGGTCGTGCCCCTGTAGATGGGGGCACCATTGATGGTGACACGCCGGATGCCTGGATTGAAAAGATCCTGCAAGAGCTGCGCGGCATGGCAAATGTCACCCTGCGCGACCGTTGCATGGGCTCTGGTGTTTATGATCACGGCTATGTGCTGGGTTACGAGCGTCTGACGGATCATGCGCCCGGACAGGGTGGCCCGCGCCACCGGCTGTGGCGTGTGCGTGCAAGCCAGATCATCACCGCCACCGGTGCTATTGAGCGTCCGCTGTCATTTGCTGGCAACGATGTGCCCGGCGTGATGCTGGCGGCTTCGATGCGCGATTATGTGGTGAACTGGGGCGTGAACCCGGGTCAAAAGGTCGTGGTTGCTACCAATAACGACGATGCCTATCGCACCGCGCTGACCTTGCATGAGGCAGGCGTCGAAGTGGTGCGCGTGGTGGATGCCCGTGACACTGGCGGCGGCGAGTTGATGGAGGCCGTGCGCGAAAAAGGTATCCGCGTTGAGCTGGGCCGCGCCATTGCCCGCGTCAAGGATGGCCCTCGTGTCACCAAGGTCGCCATCTGCGCGCAGAATGGCGAAGGCGGTGCCCAGGAAGAAGTCGAGGCTGACGCGGTTGCCATGTCTGGCGGCTGGTCACCTGTTGTGCACCTGTGGTCCCATTGCGGCGGCAAGCTGACCTGGGACAAGGAGCAGGCCTTTTTCCGCCCCGATCCCAATCGTCCTCCACTTGGCGACAACGGCGCAGGCTTTGTGGTCGCGGCGGGCTCCGCCAATGGCAATCTGGGCCTAGGCGCTGTGTTGGAAGATGCGGCCGCTGCAGGCTCGCAGGCGGCTGAGGCTGCGGGTTTCCCGGCCAAATCCGTGGCTGCCTCCAAAGGCGTAGCCGAGGATGAGGCTCTGATGCAGCCGGTCTGGCTGATGCCCGCCAAGGCGGATATCAAGCTGCGGATGAAAACCTGGCTCGACTATCAGAACGACGTCAAGGTCTCTGACGTGCAGCTGGCAGCCCGTGAAGGCTATGAAAGCGTTGAACACACCAAGCGCTATACCACGTTGGGCATGGCCACCGATCAGGGTAAACTGTCCAACATCAACGGCTTGGCCATTCTGGCCGACAGCCTGGGTGCTGAAATTCCACAGGTTGGCACCACCACCTTCCGTCCGCCCTATCACCCCATCTCGATGGGCGCGATTGGCGGCGAGGCGCGCGGCGAGATCTTCCAGCCTGTGCGCAAGACACCGATCTATGACTGGAACGATGCCAATGGCGCGGACTGGGAACCGGTTGGCCAGTGGCGTCGTCCGTTTGCCTATTGCCGCAGCGGTGAAAGTCGTCATGACGCCGTGAACCGCGAGGTCAAGAACACCCGCGAGAACCTCGGGCTTCTTGATGCGTCGACCCTGGGCAAGCTGATCGTCAAAGGGCCGGACGCGGGCAAGTTCCTCGACATGATGTACACCAACATGATGTCGACGCTGAAGATCGGCAAATGCCGCTATGGTTTGATGTGTTCGGAAAATGGTTTCCTGTCTGATGATGGCGTTGTCGCCCGCATCGACGAGGACACTTGGCTGTGTCACACCACCACAGGCGGGGCCGAAAGCATCCATGGTCACATGGAAGAATGGCTGCAGACCGAATGGTGGGACTGGAAAGTCTATGTTGCCAATGTGACAGAGCAATACGCGCAAGTGGCTGTTGTTGGTCCCAAGGCCCGCAAGGTGCTGGAAAAGCTCAACAACCAGGCTGGCGGCGGCATGGATCTGTCCAAAGAGGCGCTGCCCTTCATGGAGTGGCGGGATGGCCAGATCGGTGGCTTCAACGCACGCGCCTACCGGATTTCCTTCTCCGGGGAGCTGTCCTACGAGATCGCGGTTGCGGCCTCTGAGGGGCAGGCCTTCTGGGATGCGCTGATGGAGGCGGGCAAAGAATTCAATGTCATGCCCTATGGCACGGAAACCCTGCACATCCTGCGGGCCGAAAAAGGCTTTATCATGATTGGTGATGAAACAGACGGCACCGTGATCCCGCAGGATCTCAACCTGCAGTGGGCCTTGTCCAAAAAGAAAGAGGACTATCTGGGCAAACGCGCGCATCTGCGCTCTCACATGGCCGACCCGGACCGCTGGAAACTGGTGGGTCTGGAGACCGTCGACGGCTCTGTGCTGCCCGATGGTGCCTATGCCAAGGGCGAAGGCGTCAATGCCAATGGCCAGCAGAATGTGATTGGCCGGGTGACCTCGACCTATCATTCGGCGACCTTGGGTCGCGGCATCGCCATGGGTCTGGTCAAGCACGGACCCAAGCGCATGGGTGAGGTGATCGAGTTCCCCGGAACCGACGGCAAGATCTACAAAGCCAAGATCGTTGACCCGGTCTTTTACGACAAGGAAGGGGAGAAGCAGAATGTCTAATCCTGTCACCGCAACCAATGGTGCCCAGTTCGCGGGCATGGCGACTGTCGCAGATGCCGGGTTGCAGGGGATGATCACCCTGCGCGGCGATCTCTCCTCCAAGGTTCTGGCGGCAGCGGTCAAGGCTGCCACCGGCGCCAAGGTGCCCGCACAGCGCAAGATCGAGACCTCCGAGAGCGGAGCTGCCGCCTGGATGTCCCCGGATGAGCTGCTGCTGCTGGTGCCTTACGAGGCCGCAGTTGCCACCACAGCCGAGCTGGCCGAGGCGCTGAAAGGCGAACATGCCCTGACGGCCAATGTCTCTGATGCGCGGTCGTTTTTCACCATCTCTGGGGAGGGCGCGCGCGAGACCCTGGCCAAGATCAGCCCGGTGGACCTGTCCCCTGAGGCCTTTGCGCCCGGCGACTTTCGCCGCAGCCGCACCGCCCAGGTGGCTGCCGCTTTCTGGCTCGAGGCTGATGGCAGCTTGCGCTTGGTCTGCTTCCGCTCTGTTGGGGCCTATATGTTCAACCTGTTGTCCAATGCCGCGCATCCGCAATCGGCAGTGGGTGTCTATCAAGGTTGATATGTATTCAAGGTTGTCTTGTTGCGCCTGAAAATCTAGGGTGCCTCCAGTTATTTTGGAGGCACCCTTTTTTGATGTTTTGCCGTTACTTTTGACATTTTTTTTTGGAGAGGAAGGGGTAATTGGGGTTTTTTACATTTGCGAAATCTTGACGTGGCAGCGTGATTTGATTTCTATTGATATTTCGCCGGGAAAACAGGGTTTTAGGCCCGGAGCTTGAAGGCTGGATTGACACAGGTTTGGGGCGAATGGCCCTAAGGGAAATAAATCTTTTTATCATATTGCTGATTTTTCTTTGACGCGAAGTGGCGTCATGTTATTCAACCTATAGTAGCTCAATGTGATATGCCGCTCATCTCGAGATTGGCTGATTACAGCACTGGTAGCCACGCAACAGGCCTAGGCACAATGGGCCTACCTGAGGGTGATATGACAGGATTTCTGCACAAATTAGCCGTTTCTTCGGTCGTTTTCTTCGCAACCGTGGCAGAATCCTCTGAGACCTATTTTTGCTCCTTTGTGGCGTTGAACAAATCCGACTGGATTCCGCCACAGGTCGCGATGCAACTTTCCGACAATCGAAAATCGGCACAGGTTTGGGCTTCGGAAGCAGGCACGCCGGTTGCAGCAAATATGGAAAGACGCAGCGACAGCTCTTACCTCTTGGATTGGACCGCCAGCCGGTCTTTCGCGGCAAAGGCCACCGGCCTGATTGGTGACCGTTATCGGGTGATCCTGAATGTTGAGAACATGAAGGTGTCGCTACAGGTCCTTTCGGAAATAGCCTCTGTGCCGCATTCCTCCCGTGGGGCCGGGACTTGCGTCTTGGTTGAGAATGTGCTGAATTGATGCAACCTTGGCTGTAACTGCATTCATGCTTTGTTTTTAGAGTGTTGATGTGTCGTACCAAGAGGATTGTTGGTTTTGGTTTTGGGTTTTTCTATTTGAACTAGAGGTTTAAGATTGAAACTGAATTTTCGTGCGCTGTCTCTGGGCGCTGTGGTGCTGTTGTCGCCTGGATTTGTAAAAGCAGAAAGTCAGACCTATCATTGTGTATTTGGACCTGCGGCCAGAAAGAACCTCCAGAACAATGAATTTCTGCTGGAGATTGCGTCCAAATCGCAGTCCGCCAGAGTTTTCAATCGAGAAGTCGGATACGCCAGTGCCGCGCCGATGGCCGCAAAACTCACGGTCCTGAACGATGGCAAGCTGGGTCTGCGATGGACGGTAAAGGGGCTGCCGGGGGCTCTTACGCGTACCAGTGACGGAGATCCGGTGTCACGAACCGAAGTCAAGGTCCGGGTGTCTTTTAAGGTCGAGTTCGATACCAACACCTTGCAGTTTTCCTATCGGCAAAGAACGCACGGTGGTGGAAACTGGTGGTCCCCGGAAGAGGGGGAGTGCCGGACTTTGGGGAAGGGGATCGAATCTTACATTCGTCAAAACCCCAAAAGCTAAAGTTGGCGGTGAAAAGCCGTCGATGACTTGTTCCATGAATGTTTAGGAAAATTATGAAAACTCTTTTGGCCACAGGCCTTCTCATACTCTCTGCAGCAGCTGCAACGGCCGCGCCAAAGGCCTATCTATGCACCTATGTGGACAATACCGGAAATACTGGCCTGCATGAAAAGGCTGTCTATGTGATTGATGAGGCACTCGGCACTGCCATGGCCTTTGATCCCTATATCAGAAACACCAGTAAATCGCCGATCGCGACAAGTTTGAAAGTGTTGAAGCCTGGTCGCTATCTGATGAAGTGGAGCTTGAATGACATTCCTGTCCGCAGCTCTAACAGCACCTTAAGAGGGTCTTTCTCCAGCAGGTTGGATGCGAACAAGATGACCTCGACGATTTCCGTCACTATTCACGGTGGCGACAGACCTATTCGTGGGTCGGGAAGTTGTTCGATGTTAGAAGATTGAGAATTGACAGTGGGATGTCGTTGCATTGTCCGCACGCTAACCAAGGCAACGTCTGGATACCCGATTTCTCATACTCAATTCAGAAGGGAAACTACAAAGAATGAAGACTAAGCTATTTTCAATTGCACTGGTGGCCCTGTCTGGCACCACCGCATTTGCTGCTAAAGACGCAGCCCCTCGCTATGACTATACCTGTGATATCGAGGCGAAGCGCACTGGCAATTGGACTCCCTACCGGATCAAGTTTTCAATCGACAAAGACAACATGGAAGTCCTGGTTGACCCCGGCTTTAGGAACCATGAAACAAAGGGACCTTTGACGGTGGTGGCCAAGCCACGAAAGGATGGTGTCATCCGCTTCAAGTGGAGGTTGGGACTGCGCACCAGTGAATGGGATATCATGTCGATTGGCTACAAAGTCGATTTTGATCCACAAGACAAGAGTGGCCGCATGTGGGTCGCTGTTCCCTCTGGTGGGCTTCGCGACGGGCCGGGAACGCTCAGATGCAAGTGAGAGATATGCGCGCGGTCTGCGGGCCTGTCACTAATTTGTAAACAGACTAGTCCGTGAACAAAAATGTCGGGAACTGGCTCAGGGCGCGCTCCTGGGTCAGGGTTTCAAATCCGGTGGCGCGGCCGTTGTCTTCGCTGCAACTGCCATAAAAGGACAACTGCTCGGCCAAGGTCTTCATCCGCTCCAGCCGGGTTTCAGCATCCAGAAAAGGCGCGTGGGTCGACAGGTACAGCGCCGGTCGCTGCGCTTTCAGCCAGGGCAGCAGGCTGGGCAATACGTCGAATTCCGCGCCCTCGATATCCATCTTGACCAGCGACACCCGGCTGAGGTCTGCGGCCGCGGCAAAATCCTCCCAACCCAAGGTAACTACGTCAGAGCCATGAGCGCCATCATGGAGAAGGCTGCTCATGCTGTCGCCGGCCTCACCGCCAAAAGAGGCCATCCGGGCAATGCCCACACCCTGGCTCAGGGCGGCGGAAAAGGCCGAGACATTTTGCACCGCATTCAGCTCCAGGTTCCAGGCCAGATAGCGAAAGGCCACCGGATCCGGTTCAAAACAATAGACCCGGCGGGCCCGGGCTGCCCCATATAGCACGGTGGGGCCGATCCAGGCCCCGATGTCCAGATAGTCATGCTGGGCGTCCAGATGCGCATCCAGAACCGCAAAGGTCTCCGGCTCCCATTTCCCGGCAGAGGCCTTGCGCCAGAACTTGGAATGGTAGGGGTCAAGTCGGAAAGGCAGGCCGTTGAGAGAGCCAGAATAGTGCCCCCGTGCGCGGTAGAACATCTTGCGCGCTGCGATCCAGCTCTTGGCGATCATCCCTGTTTCCCTCAATTTTGCACATCTGACATGCGCTGTTTTATGGTCTAGGCCCTTGACCTGCCAACCGCTGCGCCGCATGTATCTGCACAGGAACGCAACATTATTTTGACAGGGGTCCGATATGGCTTTTGAACTTCCCGATCTTCCTTATGCACACGATGCGCTGGCCGCCAAGGGCATGTCGGCAGAAACTCTGGAATACCACCACGACCTGCATCACAAAGCCTATGTCGACAACGGCAACAAGCTGATCGCTGGCACCGAGTGGGACGGCAAGTCGCTGGAAGAGATCATCAAGGGCACCTATGACGCCTCTTCCGTGGCTCAGAACGGCATTTTCAACAACATCTCCCAGCTTTGGAACCACAACCAGTTCTGGGAAATGATGGGCCCTGGCGGCTCTGCCATGCCGGGTGATCTGGAAAAAGCGCTGGTGGAAAGCTTTGGTTCGGTTGACGAGTTCAAATCGCAGTTCTCCGCAGCGGGCGCAGGCCAGTTTGGCTCTGGCTGGGCCTGGTTGGTCAAGAACGCTGACGGATCCTTGGCAGTGACCAAGACCGAAAACGGCGTCAACCCTTTGTGCTTTGATCAGACGGCCCTGCTGGGCTGCGACGTTTGGGAGCACTCCTACTACATCGATTTCCGCAACAAACGCCCTGCCTATCTGTCGAACTTCCTCGACAACCTGGTGAATTGGGAAAACGTGGCTTCACGTCTGGGCTAAGCCCGCGCGTCGAAACGAGACAAACGGTAGCGCCCGGCCATTTGGTCGGGCGTTTCTGGTTTTGCGGTCAGGCCAGAAGAATTCTGGCCAGATGAATGAGGCGGCAAATGGCGCAAACGCAGTTGGTACCGCCTGGTGCTATCTGCCTGTTGCCGCTGCTCCGCTAGGTCAAGGCCTCCAAAACCTGCTCTGGCGTTTCAACCCAAGTCAGCAGCACGCCGAGGGAGGCATCGGCAAATCCCTGGTCGATCATGTGATCCACCAGATCGCGCAGCTTGTCCCAATATCCGTCCACATTCAGGATCACGATGGGTTTGTCATGCAGTCCAAGTTGACGCCAGGTGAGGGCCTCGAACAGCTCATCCAATGAGCCTGCACCGCCTGGCAGCACAACCACCGCATCCGCGTTGTAGAGCATCACTTTCTTGCGCTCGTGCATGGTCTCGGTGACCACATAGGAGGTCAGGTCGCTCTTGCCGATTTCGCGTTTGACCAGATGTTCCGGGATGACGCCAAAAGTCTCGCCACTTGCCTGTTGCGCGGCGCGTGCCACGGTCCCCATCAGCCCCACATCGCCCGCGCCATAGACCAGTCGCAAGCCGTTTTCAGCCAGCAACTGGCCCAGGCTTTTGGCGGCGGATTCATAGGCAGGCATTGCTCCAAAACGGGATCCGCAATACACACAGACGGATTTTATGCTCATGGGGCAACCTTTCACTTTGATTTCAAGGGGAACACAACTCGTGTTTTGACCCTTGATAACGTGATTGATAGGCTGCCTCAACCAGGCGCGAGGGGGGCTCTCAAAAGGGGGCTGATGCGGCGCTGAAGGGAAGGAAGAAGATGGCTGAGACAGGTGGAACGAGCGGGCTAAGCACGCTCGCACTGGGGGGTATCGGGGCAACGGTTGTGGTGATCGGCGGCGCTGCGCTGGTCTGGCTGGGGGTCTTTGGTGACACCGAAACGGATCGCAACGCCAAGGCAAGGGACCCAGCCGGGGCTGAGATTGCCATTTCCCCCTCAAGCAATGACCCCAGCGTCGTAGAGGGGGTGTCGCTGCAACCGGACCCATCTGCGGAGGAACCACAGGCCGAGGTCGCCACAGCGGAACAGGGCGAAAATGCCCAGGCAGAGGTTGTTGAGGTCGAAACAGATCCATCTGAACCGGCACAGGCTGAAGACTCTCAGGCCGAAACTTCTCAGGTTGAAAGCGTGCAGGCGGATGGTGTTCAGGCAGTGCAGCCAACCGCTGTTCCAGCAACGGGCTCCGATGTTGAGCAGACCGCCGTCGCGGAAGGCGAGGGGGCGGGCGAAAGCGAAACTGAAACCGCCGCGGCTTCCATATCTGAAGCCAGCGACAGTGTGGAAGGTGGATCTGAGGTGGCGGGCGAGACCCTCGCCAACAGCGAGCCACAGGACAGCGAGACCCAGCCCTCCCTGACAGAGGCTACTCTGCTTGCGGCGCCAAAGCTTGATCTGGTCCGCGTGGATCCCACCGGCGAGACCATCATTGCCGGACGTGCCGCCGAAGGCATTCAAATTGCGATCCTGCTGGACGGCGAAGTTCTGGACCATGTGGATGTCCAGGCTGGCGGCGAGTTTGTCGCCTTTGCCTCCATTGCGCCAAGCACATATGCGCGGGTGATCTCGTTGCGGGCTGAGGCCGGTGGTCAGCAGACCCTGTCTGAATCCAGCTTCATTCTGGCCCCGGCCAGCCCGGTTCCGGCATCCCAGCCCGTTGCAGAACCGGTCGAAACAGAGCTGGCCGAAACAGAGCAGGCTGAAACGGAACAGGCTGAAACGGAACAGGCTGAAACGGAACAGGCAGCAACTGAAGAGATCGCAGCTGCAACGCAGGAGGCGACATCTGGATCAGCTGTCGAACAGACGGCAGGCGGAACGCAGCCCCCAGCGGCAGAGCAAAGCCAGACCAGCGCGGTGGCAGCGGTCGCTGGCGAAGGGGCCGATACAGAAACCGCCGCAGCAGTTGCTTTGGCCAATAGCCCTGCCGGTGTCTCGCAAGAGGCGCCAGAGGCGGCGGCTCCTGTCACCGCCGTAGCTATCCCAACGGCAAATAGCGCTGTGGATGAGGTGACTGCTTCGACCCTGCCAGAAGGCACTTCGACGGCGACGCAAGAGCAAGAGGCCGTGGTTGCGGCGGATCCGGCCCCACAGCCCGAAACCACCCAGGTTGCGGTGCTGCGTGCCGATGCCGAAGGGGTTACCTTGGTGCAGCCGGTCGCCCAGATGCCGCAGGGCAAGGTGGTGCTGGACACCATCAGCTACTCTGACAGTGGTGTGGTGCAACTGGCAGGGCGCGCGGGCGGAAATATGCGGGTTCTGGTCTATCTCGACAATGCCCCCAGCGGGCAGTTTGCCACAGCCGAAAATGGCAGCTGGGGCGGCGGGCTGACGGCGGTGGACCCCGGGGTTTACACCCTGCGCCTGGATGAGGTCGATGCAGCGGGCAAGGTATTGAGCCGCCTTGAAACCCCGTTCAAACGCGAAGCGCCCGAGGTCTTGCTGCCACCGCAGGGGGCAGAGGGCACGCCAGCAGCCCCGGCACCCTTGGTGCGGGCCGTGACTGTCCAGAAAGGCGACACGCTTTGGGCCATTTCACAACAGCGCTATGGCAGTGGGTTCTTGTACGTGCGTGTTTTTGAGGCCAACCAAAAGGCCATCCGCGACCCCGATCTGATCTATCCGGGGCAGGTCTTTACCATCCCCGAATAGACCCAAATCTCTAGAAGAAACGCGCTCTGTCAGGGCGCGTTTTTCTTTTGTCTCTGGTGTTGTGGCCTCCCGCGACCTATCTCTCTAGCTCTGAGCCAGGAAAGTCCACATCATGTCCCAAGCCGAGATCCCAACAGCCGCTGCGATTGCCCGCGAAGAGCGTCGCTCAGGTCTGCGCACCCTGCGCCGAATGGGCCCCTATCTTTGGCCCAGCAAGCATCTGTGGGTCAAACGCCGGGTGGTGTTGGCCATTGCGGTGCTGGTGCTGGCCAAACTGATCGCTGTCTATACGCCGATGCTCTATAAAAACGCGGTGGATTCACTGGCCGCTGAAGGGGTGCCGCCCCTGGCACTGGGCGCAGTTGGCTTGACCGTGGCCTATGGTATGGCCCGTATCCTCACCTCCGGGTTCCAGCAGCTGCGCGATGCGATCTTTGCACCGGTTGGCCAGCGCGCCCTGCGGCATCTGGCGCTGGAGACCTTCACCCATATTCACCGGCTGTCGATGCGCTATCATATCACCCGCAAGACCGGTGGGTTGTCGCGGATCATCGAGCGTGGCGTCAAAGGGGTCGAATTCCTGTTGCGCTTTATGCTGTTTTCCATCGGCCCATTGGTCTTGGAGCTGACCTTGGTGGCGGTGATCCTGACAGTGTTGTTTGATGCCTGGTATCTGCTGGTGGTGGGGGTGACCATCGCGCTCTATGTCTGGTTCACCTTTGCTGTCACCGAATGGCGGGTCAAGCTGCGCCGCGAGATGAACAAGCAGGACACCGATGCCAATCAAAAGGCCATCGACAGTCTGCTCAACTTTGAGACGGTGAAGTATTTCGGCGCTGAGGCCCGCGAGGCTGCGCGCTACGATGGGGCCATGCGCGCCTATGCCAAGGCCGCTCTCAAGACCGCCTATTCACTGGCCTTTCTGAACTTTGGCCAAAGCGTCTTTATCACCGCAGGTCTGGTTCTGGTGATGGTGATGGCGGCTGTCGGGGTGCAGAATGGAGCGCTGACCGTGGGTGATTTTGTCATGGTCAACGCCTATATGATCCAGATTACCGTGCCGCTGAACTTTCTCGGCACGGTTTATCGTGAGATCCGTCAAAGTCTGGTCGATATGGGCGAGATGTTCGATCTGCTGGAGCAACCCGCAGATGTGACGGATGCCAAAGGTGCCAAGGAGCTGAAAGTCACCGGTGGCGAAATCCGCCTGCAGGATGTGCGCTTTGGCTATGACAGTGAACGCGAGATCCTCAAGGGGGTGTCTATCGCTGCCGGGGCCGGACAAACGGTGGCAATTGTAGGTTCGACCGGGTCGGGAAAATCCACCATCGGGCGGTTGTTGTTCCGCTTCTACGATGTGATCCAGGGGAGCCTGACCATTGATGGCCAGGATGTCCGCGATGTGACTCAGGACAGCCTGCATGGCGCCATTGGCGTGGTGCCGCAGGACACAGTGCTGTTCAACGACACCATCCGCTATAACATCGCTTATGGCAAAGCCGATGCTAGCCCGGCTGAGGTAGAGCAGGCGGCGCGGGATGCGCAGATCCATGACTTCATCATTGGCTTGCCAGAGGGCTACGAGACCCAGGTGGGCGAGCGCGGGTTGAAACTGTCTGGCGGCGAAAAGCAGCGGGTTGGGATTGCCCGCACGCTGCTGAAGAACCCGCCGATCCTGTTGCTGGATGAGGCCACTTCGGCGCTGGACACCGATACGGAGCAGGAGATCAAGGATGCGCTGGAGCGTGCCAGCCAGGGGCGCACGGTTCTGACCATCGCCCATCGGTTGTCGACCGTGGCGGAGGCCGATCTCATCGTGGTGTTGGAACAGGGCGAAGTGGTGGAGCAGGGCAGCCATGAGGAACTGCTGGGCCGCAACGGGCGTTATGCCCATCTGTGGCAGCGCCAGCAGAGCGACCAGGAGGTGGCCTAGGCCAACGCCGTTCAGGCTGCAAGAAGGACCATGTGCCCAATAGGACGCTGCGACTGAGAGGGGGGGCGCGTCTCTTAAGACAGGGAGGGCAGGGATGGTCCGCCCCCCTGCGCCTAGGGGCGCATTCCCCCAAAGGATTGGGGGAAGATGAAAGCCCAGAGAGGTAGCCAGGGAGATGGCCTGGGTTTGAGGGGGCCTGGCTCAGGTCTCAGGTTTGGGGTCACCGGCTTGGCTGAGGCTGGCCATAAGTGGAATTGGGACGATTAAACTTCAAATCTGCGCCTCAAAGGAAAAACACCCCCGGGGGTTCCGGGGGTGTTTTCTTATTCTGCAGCGCGCAATGCAGTGCTGTCTGGGTTTTTGTCTGCCGGTGGTTCATCGGCAGGGGTCTGGTCCGTGGTCGGCCGCGCATCCAGATCATCCCAGAGGATTTCGCTGGTGGGCAGTTTGCGGGCCTTTTTCTCCAGCTTCATATCCAGCGCAACCCGACCGTAGCGACCGCCACTGATGCGGGCCATAAGCTGTCCCATCCAGCTCATGTAGGTCGCCAGCCAGACCCGGACCGCCAGCAGCGAGGGGGTCACCACCAGGGTCAGAACTGTCGCGAGGCCGAGGCCAAAGACCACGGCTGTGGCCAATTGCTTCCACCACAGCGCCGTGGGGCTGTCGATCGAATAGCCACCATCGATGAAATCCAGGCTGATGCCAAACATCATCGGGGCCAGGCCGGCCATGGTGGTCACGGTTGTCAGCAGCACCGGGCGGATGCGGGCCTCAGCGGTGCGGATGATGGCCTCGATCCGCGGCATGTTCTGGCTAAACTCCTGGTAGGTGTCGATGAGAACAATATTGTTGTTCACCACGATCCCCGCCAGAGCCACGATGCCGGTGCCGGTCATGATGATCGAGAAGGGCTGCTGCATCACCATCATGCCAATCAGCACGCCGGTGGTCGACAGCACCACCGCCAGCAGCACCAGCACCGCATTGTAGAAGGAGTTGAACTGCGCCAGCAGGATCACGAACATCAGCGCCAGCGCCCCGGCAAAAGCCTTGGACAGGAAAGCACCAGATTCGGCCTGCTCGTCCTGATCGCCTGTCCACTCCCAGCTCACCGCCCGGTCCAGCGGTTCTGTCTCCAGCCAGGTGGTGAGGGTGGCGATGCGTTCATTGGCATTGACCGGCGCAATCTTGACCTCTCCGGTCAGAGCCTGCCGCAGGGCGTCAGCCGTATCCGCTGCAACCAATTGATAGAGGGTGTAATCCTTCCCATTGGTGGTGAAGACCTCCTGGGTTGGCATGAGCCCCTCTGGAACGGCTTTGATCAGCGCCAATGTCAGCTGGCCATCACCGTCCGGGTCATCAACCTGAACGCTGCTCAGCCCGGGTTCGACATCGGCCTTCACATCGTAGTAGCGTTCTTGATCGACGCGACTGATCTGCGCCAGCTTTGGCACCGGTTTGCGGGTGATGAAGTTCGACAGGGGAACCAAGCCATCCGCAGTGCGTACCTTGAGCGTGTCCAGGGTTGCCAGGACCCGGTCCTGATTGGGCAGGCGAACGCGGATCTCGATCTCTTCGTCAGAGCTGTCGACCCGCATGGTGTCGAGCAAAATACCGCGTGTCACCAGCTGGACCATGGCGCCGACAGTGGCCACGTCAGCGCCGTAGCGCCCCGCCTTTTCCACATCGACGTCGATCTGCCAGTCAATGCCGGGCAGGGGCAGGCTGTCTTCGACCAGGGTCAGGCCGGGGGTGGCGTCAAACTGCGCCCGGGCCACCAAGGCAGAGGCATTCAGCGCCTCCCAGCTGTCGCCGCGAATGCGCAGATGCAGCGGTTTGCCCGACCCGGGCCCCTGTTCCAGCGCGTTGATCTCGACAATGAAGCCCGGAATCTTGGCGAGTTCGGCGTTGAGCTCGTCGATCACGGTATTGCCATCAAACTGGGTGGCGGTGACCTCGCGGGTCAGCAGGCCAAAGAACCAGGTCTCTGTCTGGGTGGGGCGGTCTTCCCAGGGGATGATCTCAAACTGAACCTGACCGACGGTATCGGCAGGAGATTGACCGCCACCGGGGCCGCCGGTGTCCAATCCGCCTTCACCGGCAAAGGAAAAGGCGTTGACCACGGCGGGGTGGGCCATGATTGCCTGCTCTGCCTGCATCACCATCTGGTCTTTCTCTGTCAGGCTGATATTGCCGCGTGCCCGAACATAGGCAGTGGCCTGTTCGGGCTCTGATTCAATAAAGAACTCAACGCCGTAATTGTTCTCGCTGAACATGGAATACACGGTCGATATGCCAAAGATGACAGCGACAATGGTGACCACCGGCATGATGGGATTGCCGGCGATGAACTTGATCACATAGCCAAATGGGCTGTGATGATAGCCGGCCTCGACTCTGCGTTCTTTACGTATGAGTTTGGCCGCGCCCAGGAAAATAGACGCCGCAAAGGCCGCCGCGATAAAGATCAGGCCCCCCATGGCCAGTCCGGCCAGCGGGGCAGTGCCCTCTGGCATGACATAGGTGGTGTTGAGCATCTGCATGGCACCGACAAACATGCCCCACAGAGCCGGAGCCACCATGAGCGCGCGAATCCACCATGGGAATACTCGGCGCAGCCAATTGGAAGCTCCCTCGAACATCCGGCTCATGCGGCCGGAAATGCCGCCCATGACCGGCAGGTAGATCAGTGCCACAACCAATGAGGCCGACAGCACAAAAATCAGAGTCACCGGCAGCATGCCCATGAACTCACCGGGCACCCCGGGCCAGAACAGCATCGGCAAAAAGGCGCAAAGCGTGGTCGCGGTGGAGGAGACGATGGGCCAGAACATCCGCTGCGCCGCCTCGACATAGGCATGCATCGGACCGGTGCCCTCTTTGATGCGCTTGTCAGCGTATTCCACCACCACGATGGCACCATCCACCAACATGCCCACGGCCAGGATCAGCCCGAACATCACGATATTGGAGATCGAAATGCCCATGACCGCAAGAAAGGCAAAGCACAGCATGAAGGAGGTCGGAATGGCAAAACCCACCAGCAGTGCTGCGCGGCTGCCGAGCGAGGCCAGTACCACGATCATCACCAGGGCCACGGCGGTCAGTACGGAGCCCTCAAGCTGGCTCACCATGGAGCCGACAACCCGGCTCTGATCGTTGGAGGTGCCAAGGGTCACTGCGGCCTGCAGCTCTGGCGGCCATTTGGCCTGAGCCTCTGCCAGGGTCTCTTTGACCAGATCAACGGTGTCGATCAGGTTGAAGCCTTTGCGTTTGACAACCTGCAGTGCAACGGTGTCTTCCCCGTCAAAACGGGCGGTGCCGCGACGGTCCTCAAAGGTGTAGTTGATCTCGGCCAGCTCCCCAAGCCGGACGACCCGGTCGCCATTGGTCTTGATCGGCAGGGCATAGATGTCCTGTACGTCATCAAAGGAAGAAGGGATCTTGACCGCAAAGGTACCCTGGTCGGTTTCGATCTCGCCGGCGGCGATCAGCTGGTTGTTGTTTTGCACCACATTGATCAGTTCGACGGCGGTGACGTTATAGCTCTCCAGGCGCAGGGGATCGATGACCACCTCGACCATCTCGTCGCGATTGCCGGCGATGCCAGCCTCGAGCACCGCATCCAATGCCTCGATATCGTCCTGCAGCTCCTTGGCAATGCGGGCCATGGTGCGTTCCGGAACCGCGCCGGTCAGGTTGACGATGACAATAGGAAACTCAGAGAAGTTGATCTCGGAGATGTCATATTGCTCCGCCCCGTCGGGAAAATCCGCCTGTGCCGTGTTCATCGCATCGCGCACGTCGGCAATGGTGGCGCTCTTGTCCCAGCCAAAGTCGAATTCCAGCAGGATACCGGCATAGTTCTCGGCGGCGGTGGCGGTCATCTTGTCGAGCCCGTCGAGATCCACCATCTCGGTTTCCATCGGCTTGATCAGCAGGGATTCGCTGTCCTCGGCGGAAATGCCGGGAAACTCGACCGACACAAACAGCATCGGAATATCGATGTCCGGCTCACCCTCTTTGGGCAGGACGGAATAGGCAAAGCCCCCAACCAGAATGGAAATCAGGATAAAGGCGATGACCATGCGGGCACGGTCTGCAGCCCAGGCGACAACTCCGGTCATTGGGCGGCCTCCTGATAGGTGGGTGCCAGAGCAACCCCAGAGACGACAAAGTCCTGGCCCCGGATGATCACGTCTGCCTGCTCTGGCAGCCCGCCGACCCAGACGCCGTCGGCCTCATCGCGCAACAGATCGATGGCCACAAAGCCGGCGGTCTGATCCGCGCGCACGATGCGCACGCCCAATTGTCCGTCCTTGTTGAGGGTCAGGGCGGATTGCGGCAGCTTGTGGGCCTTGGCGCCTGCGGCTGCAATGGCGATATCGGCGGTCTGACCATCGCGGATCGCCAGATCCTTGTTGGCGACGGTGATCTCTACTTCAAAGGTCCGGGTGGTCTGGTCCGCAGAGCGGCTGACAAAGGTGACTTGGCCGCGGACAACCTCACCGGTGGCCAGTTCCGCCCCAGCGGCTGCACCCAATGTCACGCGGTTGACCTGGGTTTCCGGCACAAAGCCGACGACCTTGATGGTGTCGAGCTGGATCACCGTGGCACAAAGATCGCCCGGCAACACCAGACTGCCCAGTTCGGCGCTGTCGCTTTCCAACAGCCCGTCAAACGGGGCGACGATAGTCAGGCGCTCGATTTCGGTCTGGGCGCTGCCAACGGCCGCAATCGCGGCCTCGATACCGGCCTTGGCGGTTTCCAGTCCACCTTTGGCGCTGGCGACACCGGCCACGGCGGCGCGTTCAGTGGCTTTGGCAGCAGCAAGGCGTGTTTCAGAGGCATAGCCGCCTTCGGAGAGTTTCTGTGCCGCGATGAGATTGATCTTGGCTTCGCTCAGCTTGGCATCGGCCTCTTCTAGTCGGGCCTGGGAGACCGGAATATTGGCCCTTGCCTCTGTCAGGCGCGCCTGTGCTTCCAGCAACGCCGCTGGGCGGGTGCCGGGGTCCAGCTGGCACAAGATATCGCCGACCTTGACCTGTTTGCCCTTGCGCAGCGGCGCAGAGATCACGGTAGAAGAGGTCTCGGCCCGCAGATCCACCTGGCGCACGGCCTGGGTCATGCCGCGCAGGATCACCGCACTGTCAAAAACCTGAGCCTGACTGCGCAGCGCCACAACACCGACGCGATTTTCCGCCACCAGGCCCGCCCCATCCGCGGTCGCGGCTGCATCGGCTTCGGCAGCGCTGGTTTCAGACGTTGTTTCTGGGTCTTCCCCGCGGGCAAAGGCCAGCAATGTCTCCCGCTCGATGACCAGAAAATACAGGCCGAGGGATACGACGATAGCGGTGATTACGGGGATCAATCTCATTTTGGGCCTCTCAAATGCAATCTTGTTTGGTGATTATTCGGTGACCAAACACACCAAAGATCCCGCCAGATCCGCTGTGAATTGATAGTGGCCATCTAGGCATTGTCCATACTAAACGGAACAGTTCAGAACACAATTCTTGCGAAAATGTTGTCTTTTCCCGTAATTCTCCCCGCAATGCGGCCCTTGGCTTGCTGCTACAGGCAGGATATGAGGGGCAAAAGAGGAAAACCCATAGGCCCCCGTCAGGGGGCGAGATGGCACGTCAAGGGCGGATACCATGAGCGACACCGACAGCTTTATCGAGGAAGTGACAGAAGAGGTACGCCGCGACCGCCTGTTTCTGATGCTCAAGCGCTATGGCTGGATAGGCGGCCTGGCGGTGGTGCTGATCGTGGGCGGCGCGACGCTACGCGAGGTCAATAAATCCCGGGCCGAAGCGGCGGCGCAGACACTTGGCGATGAGATGATTGCGGCGCTGGCGCTGGATGATCAGGCCGCCCGTGCCGAGGCGCTGGACGGGATTTCCACCGAAACCCCAGGCGGGGCCGCTGTTCTGGCGATGCTGCAGGCCGGAGCGCTGTCTCAGTCAGAGCAGAACCCGGCGGCCGTGACCCGGCTGGAAGCCATAGCCACCAATGCCGACCTGCCGCTGATCTATCGCCATATCGCCAGTTTCAAGGCCCTGGGGATGCAGCAGGACAGCCTGAGCATCGCCGAGCGCCGTTTGCAGTTCGAAGCCCTGGCGCAGCCAGGCATGCCGCTGGCGCTGCTGGCCTCTGAACAACTCGCACTGTTGGACATCGAAGACGGCAACCCTGACGCGGCGATCACGCGCCTGAAGGAAATTGCCGAAGACGCAGCAGTGACTGCGGACTTGAAAGAACGGGCCACGCAAGTGATTGTGGCTTTGGGTGGCACGCCGGACCTGGCGACGACGCCAGAAGGTTAAGAAAACCGCGATGTATATTTGCGGCAACAATGAATGAATACGGGGCAGGGTAATGACGGCAACTAACTCCTTTTCTTTGGTTCGAATTCTGCTGAGCTGCAGCGCGCTGGCACTGGCGGTGTCGGCCTGCACCGAGCCCGAGGTGATCCTGCCCGGAAAACGCGAGGCCATCCGCCCGGATGCCGAGGTCGCTGTTGTCAATCAGTCCCTGGCGATTTCGCTGCCGCAGCAGGTTGCAAACGCCAGCTGGGCCCAGGGACATGGTGATCCACGTCACCGGGTGGCGCACCCGGCGCTGAGCGCTGCGCCGCAATTGGCCTGGGCCACCCCTATTGGGGCAGGTGACAGTCGCCGCCAGCGCATCACTGCACGCCCTCTGGTGGCAGATGGGCGCATCTATACTCTGGACAGCGCGGCACGGGTCTCGGCGGTTTCGCCCGCGGGGGCGGTATTGTGGCAAAGCGATCTTTTGCCCGCACGGGACGATGAAGGCCAGGCAACCGGTGGCGGTATGGCCTTTGCGGATGGCGTTCTTTATATTTCTTCGGGCTTTGGCGTGTTGACCGCCCTGGACGCGGCCAGTGGCAAGCAGATCTGGCGGCAGGAACTCGACGCCACCGGCTCAGGCGAGCCCACGGTGCGCGACGGGCTGGTCTATCTGGTGGCAGGGGATGACACCGGCTGGGCCGTGAATACCAAGGATGGCCGGATCGCCTGGCAGATCGAAGGTGCGTCGAGCCCCTCGAATGTCCTGGGTGCCCCGGCTCCGGTGATCACCGATGATCTGGCGATCTTTGCCTTTGGATCCGGCGATTTGGTGGCGACTTTCCGTCGCGGTGGTCTGCGGCGCTGGAGTGCGTCTGTTTCCGGCCAGCGCACGGGTTCAACTCTGGCGCGGATCAGCGATGTTACCGGGTCCCCTGTTGTGGTTGGAAAACACGCCTATGTCGGCAACCACTCTGGTCGAACCGTAGCCCTGGATGCCAGCAGTGGGGATCGGCTCTGGACCGCGCAGGAAGGGGCCATTGGCCCGGTCTGGCCTGCCGGGGACAGCCTGTTTCAGGTCAGCGACCGCAATCAACTGTTGCGCCTGAAGGCCGACAGCGGCGAGATTCTCTGGGCGATTGATCTCCCCGGTTATCTGAAAGACCGGCCCGGTAAGCGCGCCGCTGTAGTGGCCCACTACGGTCCGGTTCTGGCCGGCGGGCAACTGCTGGTGGCCTCCAATGACGGCGTGCTGCGGTTCTTTGATCCGCGCGATGGCAGCCTTGCGCAAAGCGTTGAGGTGCCAGGTGGTGCCACCGCCGCACCGGTGGTCGCAGGCCGGACGCTTTATGTGGTTTCGAGCAAGGGGAACCTTCTCGCCTACCGCTAATGCGCATTCGGCTCTGGTCGAGCGCGCCCAGATGCGCTATGGGGCGCGTCTCAAACGCTGAAAGTTGGGTCCGATGTCTTTTACCCTCGCTATTGTGGGCCGTCCAAATGTGGGCAAATCCACCCTATTCAATCGCCTTGTGGGCAAAAAGCTGGCGCTGGTCGATGACCAGCCCGGAGTGACACGCGACCTGCGCGAAGGCGAAGCGCGCCTGGGTGATCTGCGCTTTACGGTGATCGACACCGCTGGCCTGGAAGATGCCACCGATAATTCGCTGGAAGGCCGGATGCGCCGTTTGACCGAACGGGCGGTGGATATGGCGGATATCTGCCTGTTCATGGTCGATGCACGGACAGGTGTTACCCCGGTGGATGAGCTGTTTGCTGAGATCCTGCGCCGTAAATCCGCACATGTGATCCTGGCCGCCAATAAGGCCGAAGGAAACGCCGCCGAAGCAGGCGTGCTGGAGGCCTATGGTCTGGGGCTGGGGGAGCCGCTGCGCCTGTCGGGTGAGCATGGTGAGGGCATGCCGGATCTCTACTCCGTCTTGCTGCCTCTGGCGGATAAGTTTGAGGCCGAAGCGGTGGATCACTCTCCGGTGGTTGATCTGGATCTCGACGAAGATGATGACTGGGACGAAGAGAGCATCCCGGCCGCGCCTGTGCCAACCCGTGAAAAACCCCTGCAAGTTGCTGTGGTTGGTCGACCCAACGCGGGCAAATCGACCCTGATCAACAAGATCCTGGGCGAAGACCGCCTGCTGACCGGGCCTGAAGCCGGAATCACCCGCGATGCGATCTCGCTGCAGATCGACTGGTCAGGCACGCCGATGCGGATCTTTGATACAGCCGGTATGCGCAAAAAGGCCAAGGTGCAGGAAAAGCTCGAGAAACTCTCGGTCTCTGACGGGTTGCGTGCGGTCAAATTCGCCGAGGTTGTGGTCATTCTTCTGGATGCGGAAATCCCCTTTGAACAGCAGGACCTGCGCATCGCCGATCTGGCAGAGCGCGAGGGCCGCGCCGTGGTTGTTGCGGTGAACAAATGGGACGTTGAAGACAACAAACAGGAGAAACTGCGTGAGCTGAAGGAAAGCTTTGGCCGCTTGCTGCCGCAGCTGCGCGGCGCGCCTCTGATCACGGTTTCTGCCAAGACAGGCAAGGGGCTGGATCGTCTGCACGGCGCCATCATGCGGGCCTATGATGTCTGGAATCGCCGCATTCCCACGGCGGCGCTGAACCGCTGGCTCACGGGGATGTTGGAGCAGCACCCGCCGCCCGCACCGCAGGGCAAGCGAATCAAGCTGCGTTACATGACCCAGGCCAAGACCCGGCCACCGGGATTCGTGGTGATGTGCTCACATCCGGACAAGATTCCGGCCAGCTACACCCGCTATCTGGTCAATGGGCTGCGGCAGGATTTTGATATGCCCGGCTCACCGATCCGACTGACCATGCGCGGACAGAACGACAAGAACCCATTCAAGGGACGCAAGAAGGCACCGCCTTCAAAATTGCGTAAACATATTTCTGGCCGCCGCGACTAAACCTCTGCGGCACCACAGCTGCGCTGATTTCAAGCCACCCCGGACCCTGTTGTCCGGGGTGTTTTGTTTCGAGGGTGAGCGAAATATTGTTGAAAGAGGGTGTTCACGTCAGGGTTGATTGAAATCTGCAATGAATTTGCTAGGTTACCCAGTGTTCGCCGCTAATTTCTCCGGATTGCCCAAGGAACCTTGGCACCTCGGGTCGTAGACCCAACGGCGGCGCGCGATTTTGATGTCGGCTCGGAAAATTTCAAACGGGCGTTACACAGTGTATTTATGGGGGGCCTTATGGACCTGCGAAGCTACACGAGAGATTACACAGAGCAAGACAACCGTTTGGCTGCGGCCAGTTATTTTGGCACATTTTTGGTATATTTCGCCGCACTTTATCTGGCGATTGCCCAGGCAGATAGATGGTATGTCGTGATGCCAGCGGGAGTGGTTTTTGCCTTTGCTGCCGTGCGACTTTACGTGCTGCAACATGATACCGGCCATCACTCTTTGTTCGAAACCCGGGGTCAGAACGAGCTGGCAGGCCATGTGCTGTCTCCTTTTACCTTTGCGCCCTTTGAGGTGATGAAGCAGAACCACAACCTGCATCATGCCAATATCGGCAACTTGGAACACCGCGAGACCGGTGAGATCCATACCATGACCCTGGCTGAGTGGCGACAGGCCGGTTTTTGGCAGCGCCAGGTCTATCGGCTTTATCGCAATCCTTTGATCCTGGTGCCGCTGGGGGCGGCATTTACCTATTTCATACGCTACCGCTGGCCCAAAAACAGCAGCAGGTTTGGCGCTCTGGGCGTGGTCTTGCATAATTTTTTCATTCTGGTCTTGCTCTGGGGGCTCTATCAGCTTGCGGGCGGAAAGGGTTTGTTGATCTGGCTGGTCTTTTCCTTTTTGGGTGGGATGATCGGCGTGTTTCTGGTTTATTTGCAGCATAATTTTGAGGACACCTATTGGGACCGACGCCCGGATCTGAACCCGGCGGAGGCGGCGCTGCAGGGCTCGTCCTGTCTGGATTTTGGCTGGCTCTTTGATTTTGCCGTGGCCAATATCACGCTGCATGACATCCACCACTTCAACGCGCGCATTCCCAGCTATCGGCTGCGGCAATGTCACTACAATATGCCCCCGGAATTTGGCCTAAGGCGGATCAAATTTGGCGAAGCCCTAGGCGCACTACGGCTAAAGCTATGGGATGAAGAGAAAAAGAGGCTTGTAGCCTTTCCCGCCTGACATCGGTTGTGCAATGATCGGCCGCATTGAGTGACCGCCATAGGATGTTTGCATGAGGAGAGTGGCCGGGATGACAGATATCACCAAATTGACAGGCGTAGGGCCGGCACTGGCAAAGCTCCTGAAGTCACATGGTTTTTCAACAGCCGAGTCGGTGGCATCGGCCCCGCTGAGCGAATTGATCGCTGTGCCAGGCATCGGCGCTGCCCGGGCAGCCCGTCTCAAGCAAGCGGTTGATGGCCTGCCGCCTGCCGCTACAAAACGCGAGGGGGGGGGCAAACCTGCTGCCAAACCGGTGGAGTCGGTTGTGACAGAAAGCACATCGCGTTTGCGGACAGAGGATGCGCTGAATGTTGCCTTGGCTGCGGCAGAGGCCGCCCGTGCCGCTGCGGAACAAAAGGCAGCCAAGGCCAAGGCCAAAGCAAAAAAGGCGGCCCGCAAGGCCGAGTTGCTGTCGGAGGAATTCGCCGCCGCCAAAGTTAAGGCCAAAGCCAAGGCCAGAAAGGTCAAAGCCCAGGCGCGTCGCGCCATCGAGCGTGAAAAGGCCAAGGCCGAGGCAATTCTTGATGAGTTGGCCAAAGCCCCGCAGGAGCGCAAAAAAAACAAACGCAAGGTAAAGGGGAAATCCAAGTCCAAGGATAGGGCAGAGGCCAAATCCCAACCAAAGTCCAAGTCGCAGGGAAAATCACAGCCAAAGTCCCAGCCAGAGTCTCTGCCGAAACCAAAGGCTGACGCCAAAAAGAAGGCCAAGAAATAGAAGGGCGGCCTTTTTGCGCCTCTCATTTTGGCTCCGATCGGATTTCAAACACAAAAGGCCGACGCAGGAAACGCGTCGGCCTTTTGTTTGTTGCGGGATTTGAGCAGAAGCTGAGGCGTCAGACCAGTTGGCCCTCGGCGGTGAGGGTCAGCTTGCCACCCAGATAGGGGGCCAGAACTTCGGGCAGGGTCACGGAACCATCCGCCTGCTGGCCGTTTTCCAGCACCGAAATCAGGCAGCGCCCAACCGCCAGGCCTGAGCCGTTCAGCGTGTGAACAAACTCGGGCTTGGCCCCTTCTTCGCGGCGGAAGCGGGCATTCATGCGCCGGGCTTGAAAGGCTCCGGTGGTCGAGACCGAGGAAATCTCGCGATAGGCGTTCTGCCCGGGCAACCAGGCCTCGATGTCATAGGTGCGACGGGCCCCAAAGCCCATGTCACCGGTGCACAGCACTACGGTACGATAGGGCACGCCCAGCTTTTCCAGCAGGCCTTCAGCGCAGCGCAGCATGCGCTTTTGCTCATTGTCGCTTTCGTCCGGGTGGGTGATCGAGACCATCTCCACCTTTTCAAACTGGTGCTGACGCAGCATGCCCGAGGTGTCTCGCCCCGCAGAGCCGGCTTCGGAGCGGAAACACTGGGTATGGGCGGTCATGCGGATCGGGAGATCCTTGGCGTCCAGCACATCACCGGCCACCGAATAGGTCAGCGTCACCTCAGAGGTGGGCACCAGCCACCAGCCATTGGTGGTCTGATAGCTGTCCTCGCCAAATTTGGGCAGCTTGTCAGTGCCATACATCGCCTCATCGCGGACCAGAACCGGGGTCTGCACCTCGGTGAGGCCGTTTTCATCCACATGGGTGTCGACCATGAACTGGGCCAGGGCGCGGTGGATGCGGGCCACACCGCCTTTCAGAAAGACAAAGCGCGCGCCAGAAGTCTTGGCAGCGGTCTCAAAATCCATGCTTGCGGCAACACCTGCGATCTCAAAGTGCTCTTTGGCCTCAAACTCGATCTCGCGGGGGGTGCCCCAGCGGTTGACCTCGACGTTGTCGTCTTCGTCGGCGCCTTCCGGCACGTCATCGGCGGGCAGGTTGGCGATGCGGGCCAGCATGTCGGTCTGCTTGGCGTCCAGCTCTTTGGCCTCGGCCTGCAGGGCCGCCACTTGCGTCTTTTTCTCAGCCACCTCGGCGCGCAGGCGCTCGAATGTCTCAGTGTCGCCCTGGGCCTTGGCCGCACCAATGGCCTTGGCGGCCTTGTTCTGCGCGGCTTGCTCGGCCTCGGCCTGTTGGATCTTGGCGCGGCGCGCCTCGTCCAGCGCCAGAATGTCTGAGGACACGCCCGCATCCCCACGCCGCGCCAAAGCGGCGTCAAAAGCTGCGGGATTTTCGCGGATTGCACGGATGTCATGCATGGTGTCGGCTCCTCGACGGTTTTTGAATCACTGCGCAATCATATGACGCAGTGCCGGGCAAAGGGGAAGGGGAGGCAAAGCCATCACGGACCGGGTGCGGGAATTTGGCACTGATTGGTAGGTCCTGCACGTATTATTGGGTGAGGCGACAGGTTGTTGGGTGAGGCGACTGAGAGCTGCTGCGGGTTTGCCCGGCTGTGAGGCCGGGCCGCGCCTGACCTTCCCCCCAGGAAGGCGCGTTGCCCCTCCCCAAGGTCAGGCGCTGGCCTTTCCCAAAGGGACGTTGGTATCTAGAATCCATTTCTGCCATTCGAACCGTTGCTCACCTTCATGAAATAGAATGTGTTTGCTCCAGTTATCCGGAAGGCTTTGGTTTTCTCGCAAGAGTGGACAATCGCAGAGTGGCAGGTGGCCGGTCCTGTTCCATGAGAGGGATCCTTGGGACGCACTCAAAGGTCGGGCGCTGATCATCTCGGCTATGGCGACCGATCCTGCAGGTTTTTGCTCTCCTTTTTCCCCAGCTTTTCCGGGTCAAACCCTGTGCTTGCCTTGCAATGCGGGGGGGCAACGCATAGGTTCGCGGCAAATTCACGGCGCCATCTCAAGAGAGCGCCGAACAGACAGAAGGAAGACCCCCTTGGATATGAACCAGATTGGCCAGTTTCTCCCCCTCATCCTGATCTTTGCGATCATGTATTTTCTGCTGATCCGTCCGCAGCAGAAAAAAATGAAAGAGCATACGCAGATGGTCGAAAACGTGCGTCGTGGCGATCAGGTGGTGACCCAGGGCGGTCTCATCGGCAAGATCTCCAAGGTCAAAGAAGAGAACGAAGTCGAGGTCGAACTGGCCGAAGGCGTCAAGGTGCGTGTGGTCAAATCCACCATCGCTCAGGTGCTCAGCAAGACCGAGCCCGCAGCTTAACACCCTTCCTTAACCAACTGAAAAGGCAGGGCAATGCTGCAAATTGATCTCTGGAAGAGGGTTCTCATTTGGCTGGTCTGTGTGACCGGCCTTTTGCTTGCCCTGCCAAATGGGTTTTACACCCGCGTCGAGCAGTCCAATGACGCCGCCGCGGAAATCATCGCCAAGGGCGACACGCCGGAACGGCAGATGCTGGTCGAACAATGGCCCTCTTATCTGCCATCCTCGCTGGTCAACCTTGGCCTTGATCTGCGTGGTGGCGCGCATCTGCTGGCCGAGGTGAAGGTCGAAGATGTCTACGCGGCCCGCATGGATGCGCTGTGGCCTGAGGTGCGTGATGCGCTGCGTCCTGAGCGCGCCAATGTTGGCAGCTTTCGCCGCCAGCAGGCGGCTGAGGGGCAGATTCGCCTGAAGATCTCCAAACCCGAAGGCATGGCTCGCGCGCTGGAAGTTGTGCGGGGGCTGGCCAATCCGATCACAACTCTGACCGGGGCCGGGGCCAGCGATATTGAGGTCTCTGGGGATGGCGACATCCTCACGGTTGAACTGTCGGAAGCGGAAAAGCTTGCCTCTGATGATCGCACCGTGCGTCAGTCGCTTGAAATCATTCGCCGCCGGATTGATGAAGTGGGCACGCGCGAACCTACCATCCAGCGCCAGGGGTCGGATCGGATCCTGATCCAGGTGCCGGGCATTGGCTCCGCGTCTGAGCTGAAGGCGATCATCGGCACCACCGCGCAACTGACCTTTAACCCGGTTGTCGGCCGTGGCTCAGACCCGGACGCGCCTGCAGGTGTGGGCAACAAGGTGGTCCCCTCGCTGGATGAGCCTGGTGCCTATTACACCGTCGAAGCAGCGCCGGTCGTCACCGGTGAGCAACTGGTCGATGCGCAGCCAGCCTTTGATCAGAACGGCCGCCCGGCGGTGAACTTCCGCTTCAACACCTCTGGTGCGCGCAAGTTTGGTGACTACACGGCGGAAAATATCGGCTCTCCCTTTGCCATCGTGCTGGATGACGAAGTGGTCTCTGCCCCGGTGATCCAGTCGCATATCCCCGGTGGATCCGGCATCATAACCGGCAATTTCACCATCGAGGAAAGCACCAATCTGGCAATTCTGCTGCGTGCGGGGGCCCTGCCTGCCGGGCTGGAGTTCCTGGAAGAGCGCACCATTGGCCCAGAACTGGGACAGGACAGTATCGATGCGGGCAAGATTGCCACCATCGTCGCCTTTGTCGCGGTGCTGGTCTTTATGGCGCTGAGCTATGGTCTGTTTGGCATCTTTGCCAATGTGGCGCTGATCCTGAACGTGGCGCTGATCTTTGGTTTCCTTAGCCTGATTGGGGCAACCCTGACCCTGCCGGGTATCGCGGGTATCGTGCTGACCGTTGGTATGGCGGTGGATGCCAATGTGCTGATCTTTGAGCGCATCCGAGAAGAGATCAAATCCGGTCGTGGACCTGCACGGGCCATCGACGAGGGCTACTCCAAGGCGCTGAGCGCCATTCTCGACGCCAATATCACCACCTTCATCACCGCTGTGATCCTGTTCGCCATGGGCTCTGGTCCGGTGCGTGGCTTTGCGATTACGCTGGGCATGGGCATTCTGACCTCGGTTTTTACCGCGATCTTTGTCACCCGGTTGTTCATCGTGATGTGGTTTGAGCGTCGTCGTCCCAAAGAGATTGAGGTGTAATCATGCGGCTAAGACTTGTTCCAACAGAAACCGCCTTTGATTTCTTCAGCAAATGGAAGCTCTGGGTTGGGTTTTCAGCGCTTTTGATGGTGCTGAGCCTGGCGGTCTTTGGCCTGCAGGGGCTGAACTTTGGCATCGACTTTCGCGGCGGCACCACGGTGCGGACCGAAAGCACCACAGCCATTGATGTAGGCGCCTACCGCGATGCCATGGCGCCGCTGGAGTTGGGCGATATCTCCATCACCGAGGTGTTTGATCCCAATTTCGACGAAGACCAGCACGTGGCGATGATCCGTATCCAGGCGCAGGCCGATGGGGAAGCCATCTCTGGCGAAGTGATCGAAACCCTGCGGGCCACGCTGGACGGGGTTGCACCGGGGATCAAGTTTGTCTCGGTTGAATCGGTTGGCCCCAAGGTCTCCGGTGAGCTGGTGCAGACCGCGATCCTGGCGGTGGTGCTGGCGATCAGTGCGGTGCTTGTCTACATCTGGCTGCGGTTTGAGTGGCAATTTGCCCTCGGCGCGGTGGCCGCGCTGGTGCATGACGTGGTGCTGACCATCGGTATCTTTGCGGTGCTGCAGATCAAGTTTGATCTGGCGATCATCGCGGCGCTGCTGACCATCGTTGGCTATTCGCTGAACGATACCGTGGTGGTCTTTGACCGGGTGCGTGAAAACCTGCGGCGCTACAAGAAAAAGGATCTCGGCGAAGTTCTGAACCTGTCGATCAACGAAACTCTGAGCCGGACGGTGATGACCTCTGTCACCACCTTGCTGGCGCTGATTTCGCTTTATGTGCTGGGCGGCGACGTGATCCGTGGCTTTGTCTTTGCAATGATCTGGGGTGTGATTGTCGGGACGTATTCCTCGATCTTTGTGGCCTCCACCATCCTGTTGCGCCTGGGCGTGAAACGGGACTGGAGCAAGCAGGTCACGACGACGGGCAATCAGTTCTCCAATATCGACGCCTAAAGGCACCAGATGACCAAACACTTGAAAAGCCGCGGGTAACCCTCGCGGCTTTTTCTTTGCGCATGGGGTTGGTCTGCTTTGACGTACAGCTGCTATTTCGATCAAGCGCAGAGCGTGGTAGTTGGTAAGCCGATGAAAGAGCCAGTGGCTCTTTGACAAGATGAAAAGGAGCCCGCAGATGCGCCTGAACGAAGTGAACTATCGCGATGCCCAGCCGGTAGATGGTTATGGGCCCGGATTCTTTCGTATTGGAGGCGCGGTGCACCAGGGGTCAGTTCTGACCCATGCCGGGGGAACCGTGGGCTGGATGGGATACCAGGATCACGACAGGCTTTTGGCCCTGGCGGGCAAGATTGATGTGCTGTTTATCGGCACTGGTGCGGAGATTGCGCATATCCCATCAGATCTGCGCAGCGCCCTGGAGGATGCGGGAATTGGCGTCGAGGTGATGAATTCGCCAGCGGCGTGTCGCACCTACAATGTGTTGCTCTCTGAGGGGCGTCGCATCGCGCTGGCGGTGCTGGCGATCTGATTTTCTGCCTTCAGATGACAGGATCTTGACCTGTCGCAAGGCCTGCGCTCAGGTTTTGTGACTTTTGTGCAGGCGAACAATGAGATAAGCCAGTATTCATGACATTGAATGTATCAGATCTGCGCATCGCCCGGGGTGGCCTGCCGGTCCTCGAAGGGATCAGCTTTGTGCTGAAACCCGGCGCGGCGCTGATCCTGCGCGGGCCCAATGGCATTGGCAAGACCACGCTGTTGCGCTGTATTGCCGGATTGCAGCCAGCGCTGTCGGGGCAGATCACCGGAGGGGAAGAGCAGATTGCCTATGCGGCCCATTCCGATGGGCTGAAACCGGCCCTGACTGTCACCGAAAACCTGCGGTTCTGGGCCGATGTCTTTGGCACGCGTTCCATCAAACATGCTTTGGAAGCCTTTGATCTGACCACCCTGCGGGACCGCCCGGCGGGGGCGCTGTCGGCGGGGCAAAAACGTCGGCTGGGGCTGTCGCGCATGTTGGTGACGGGCCGTGCAATCTGGGTGATGGATGAGCCCACGGTCAGCCTGGATCAATCCTCGGTGGCGCTGTTTGCAGCGGCGGTGCGCGCGCATCTGGGGGCAGGGGGATCGGCGCTCATTGCCACCCATATCGACCTGGGGCTTGAGGCTGAGATTCTGGATGTCGGCCCCTACAAAGCGGCCCCCCTGGCGTTTGATGATTTTGACGGAGGCTTCCTGTGATTGCCCTGTTGTTGCGGGATCTGCGCCTGGCGGTGCGGGCGGGCGGGGGCTTTGGCCTTGGGCTTGCGTTCTTTCTGATTGTCACGGTGATGGTGCCGTTTTCGGTAGGGCCAGAGAGCGAGTTGCTGGCCCGGATCGCGCCTGGAGTGCTGTGGCTGGGGGCGCTGTTGTCCTGCCTGTTGTCGCTGGATCGCCTGTTGGCGCTGGACTGGGAGGATGGCTCGCTGGACCTGCTGGCAACCGCGCCGCTGCCGCTGGAGGCGGTGGTCAGCATCAAGGCGCTGGCCCATTGGATCACAACCGGTCTGCCGCTGGTTCTGGCCGCGCCCGTGTTGGGGATCTTGTTGAACCTGCCGCTAGAGGGGTTTCGCTGGGTGGTGATCTCGTTGTTTCTGGGAACACCGGCGCTCTCCGTTATAGGCACCTTTGGCGCAGCCCTCACGGTGGGGCTGAAACGCGGTGGCCTGCTGTTGTCGCTGCTGGTCATGCCGCTTTATGTGCCAACGCTGATCTTTGGCGCCGAAGTGGCGCGGCGCGGCGCCATGGGCATGGGAGTCGAGACGCCTGTGTTGATGCTGGCGGGGATTTCTGCCGCTGTCATCGCGCTGATGCCCTTTGCCAGCGCCGCCGTCTTGCGTATCAATCTGCGTTAGCTATTTAAGAAACCGAAGAGACGGGAACGAGAGAGCCAATATGTCGATCTGGGAATATGCCAATCCGCGAAAGTTCCTGCACAGCTCGGAACGGGTGATGCCCTATCTCTGGGTCAGTTCTGGTGTGCTGATGGCGGTGGGCCTGATCTGGGGATTTTTCTTTACCCCGGATGATTACCGGCAGGGCTCCACGGTCAAGATCATCTTTCTGCATGTGCCCGCCGCGCTGATGGCGATCAATGCCTGGTTCATGATGTTGGTGGCCTCGCTGATCTGGGTGATCCGCCGCCATCACGTCAGTGCCCTGGCGGCCAAAGCGGCTGCGCCCGTAGGGATTGTGATGACGCTGATTGCCCTGGCAACCGGTGCGATCTGGGGGCAGCCGATGTGGGGCACCTGGTGGGCCTGGGATCCGCGCCTGACGTCGTTCTTGGTGCTGTTTTTGTTCTACCTCGGCTATATCGCCCTGTGGGAGGCGATCGACAATCCTGACACTGCCGCCGATCTGACCGCGATCCTCTGCCTGGTTGGCACGGTTTTTGCGGTGCTCAGCCGCTATGCGGTGAACTTCTGGAACCAGGGGTTGCACCAGGGGGCGTCCTTGTCGCTGGATGAAAAAGAGAACGTGGCGGATGCCTTTTCCAATCCGCTATATGTCTGCATGGTTGGCTTTGGGCTGTTTTTCCTGGCCATGGTGTTCTATCGCACCGGAACCGAAATTCGAGCCCGGCGCATCAAGGCGTTGTTGGCACGCCAGCGGCAGGAGGCCTGATCATGCTGCCAGATCTTGGAAAATACAGCGACACTGTGCTCTCGGCCTATGGGGCCTCGCTTGCCCTGTTGGGGCTGCTGGTGGTGCTGACCCTGTGGCGCGGGACACGGGTGCGCCGCGAGATGGACGCTCTGGAACAAAGGATGCGCAAAGATGGCTAAGTTTTCACCGCTGATGGCGCTGCCCGTTCTGGTTTTTGCCAGCTTTGTAGGTCTGGCAGTGACTGGCATGTACCGCGAGGATCCGGACGGGCTGCCGTCAGCCCGCGAAGGCCAGCCAGCGCCCCCGGTTGTGTTGACAGAGTTTCCCGGCAAGGCGCTGTTTGATGACGCGACGCTGCGCGATGGCGAAGTGAAACTGGTGAACTATTGGGCCAGCTGGTGTGGGCCCTGCCGCGTTGAACACCCCAGTCTGGAAGCCTTGTCCAAAGAGGGGCTCAAGATCTACGGGGTGAACTACAAGGATCAACAGGCCAATGCCGCTGCCTTTCTCGAAGAGCTGGGCGATCCCTATACCGGCATCGGCCGGGATGAGAACGGCCGTATGGCGCTCGACTGGGGGCTTTATGGCGTGCCCGAGACCTATGTGATCGATGGCGAGGGCAAGATTGTCTTACGCTTTGCCGGGCCGGTGACCCAGCGGGTGATCGAGGGCACCCTGCGTCCGGCGCTGGAGAGGGCCAAGCAGCAATAGGGCTAGAAGCGGGGAGGCTCCAAGATCGTATAGCAATGAAAATCGGGCTCTTTTTCCGACAAATCATATGCCCGCTCATAGTTTGCCTGTTTCGAGCGCCAGATGAGATAGTCGCTAAACGCTTCGCTGTCCTCCCAGATTTGAAAAATGGACAGCTCCTGCTGTTCCTGTGCCTCCAAGGCATGAGCTTGAAGACATCCCGTGAAATTGCGCGCTTGTGCAATCATCTCCAAACCCAGCTGTACGAGTTCTTCTAAGGCTCCCTCCTTGGGGTATATGCGGATAAGAACGCCTTCTTTCATGGGCTTTCCGTGTTTTGAGCGTGATTTTTTCAACCACAAGGATTAGCCGAAGAAGTTTATTGTAGATTAACGAAAGATTGAAAGGTCCAACTCGAGGCCCGTGCCCAACCAGATTGCGTGATCGCGGTGATCTTGCAGGTGATTTCCGGTGTCGGGATGGGCAAAAACAATGAGCCCCTCGCGGTTCAGCGCCAACCAGGGCAATAGCTCAGAAAACTGCGTGGGGGTAGCCCCTAGCTGACAGGACCACATTGGATGCGGCCCGACGTTTTTTTCATGGATACGGCCCATTTGAACGTCAAAAGTTGCGGCGGCCGTCTCGCAGAGTGTTCTTGCCTGATCAATGCTGGCCGCATCGAAATAGACATGGGCATGATAGCCCTGGATTGTAGCAGTTTGTTTCATGCTGAAAACCTACGTACAGCTGTTGCGCATGCAACTCGGTATCCGCTCACAGTGCCTGTGCACGCCTGCTAAAGCCGATACCCTCCGGATACCGTGAGTACTTCCCCGGTGATCGAAGAGGCTGCATCAGAGGCCAGAAAGGACACGGCCTGTGCAATGTCATGGGCGCTGGCCAATCGTCCCAGAGCGGTTTCATCGGTAAAGAGCTTGGTCAATTCTGCTTCACGGGGGGATTCCGGTACATTGACGGCGCCTGGGGCGACGGCATTGACACGAATGCCCTTAGGTCCCAGTTCCTTGGCCATGGCGCGTGTCCACAGATTCAACGCGGCCTTGCTGGCACCATAGGTCGCGTGGCCTTTGGGTGGCAATATGGCATTGACCGAAGAGATGCTAACAATGGCCGCTCCCTCTGAGAGATGCGGCAGAGCCGCGCTCAGCAGGGCCTGTGGTGCCAGCAGGTTAAGATCGAGGATGGCCCGTTGCTGGGCGGCGTCGAATTCTCCTATCGGGCTGGCGTTGAGCGATCCGGCGTTGTTTACAATCACATCAATCCGGCCAAAGCGTGCCATGGTGGCTTCGATAACCTGCTCAGCGCTGCCCTCTTGGGTAAGGTCTGCCTGCAGAAACAATTGGTTGTCTTGCGGAGTTGTGTTGGGCTGGCGGTGGCACCATGTCAGAGCGACATTGTTGTCCTGCTGGAAAACAGTGGAAATGGCACCTCCTATTCCGTAAGCGCCGCCTGTGATCAAAATTGTCTTGACCATCTTTCTCTCTCCTCGTGGCTGAACGAAGAAGGTGCCCCAAATGGGGCGCCCGTCAAGGTCAGAAAGGACTTATGTCTCAGGATTTGACGAGGTTGCGCAACACGTAGTGCAGCACGCCGCCATGTTCGACATATTCAATCTCTGGGGCCGTATCGATACGGCACTTCAGTGTGATCTCTTTCACCGCGCCATCGCCCATGGTGATTTTGCAGGGCACCTGTTGCAGCGGCAGAATAGTGTCGAGGCCGGAGATCGAAACGGTCTCTACCCCGGTCAACCCCAAGCTCTTGCGGCTGTCGCCTTTGGTGAATTCAAACGGGATCACCCCCATGCCCACCAGATTGGAGCGGTGGATACGCTCAAAGCTTTCGGCAATCACCGCTTTGACCCCCAGCAGGGCGGTGCCCTTGGCAGCCCAGTCGCGACTGGAGCCTGCGCCATATTGCTCACCACCAAAGACCACCAGCGGTGTGCCAGCGGCCTGGTGGGCCATCGCAGCCTCAAAGATCGAGCTCTGTTGTCCGTCCGGTCCTTTTGTATAGCCGCCCTCAACAGGGCTGCCGTCGGCCTGGCTCAGCATCTCGTTCTTGATGCGGATATTGGCAAAGGTACCGCGCATCATAATTTCATGATTGCCCCGGCGTGACCCATAGGAGTTGAACTCGCGCGGTTGCACCTGACGATCCAGCAGATACCGGCCCGCGGGCGTGGTGGTGGCAAAGGCACCAGCCGGCGAGATGTGATCGGTGGTGACCATGTCCCCCAGAACAGCCAGTACCTTGGCACCCTCGATATTGCTGATGGTACCGGGCTCTGGTCCCATGCCCTGAAAATAGGGCGGGTTCTGGATGTAGGTCGAAGCCGCGGGCCAGTCGTAGGTTTCGGCGTCGGTGGTCTCTACCGCCTGCCATTTCTCGTCCCCTTTGAAGACATCAGCATATTTCGACACAAAGGCCTCGCGGGTGACGGTCTGTTCTACCAGGTCTGCGATTTCGTCGCTCGAGGGCCAGATGTCCTTGAGGTAGACGTCCTTGCCGGTCTTGTCCTGGGCAATCGGATCAGAGCTGAGATCGATATCCATGGTCCCGGCCAGCGCATAGGCGACCACCAGGGGCGGCGAAGCCAGATAGTTGGCGCGCACATCGGGGCTGATGCGGCCCTCAAAGTTGCGGTTGCCGGACAGCACCGAGGTGGCGACCAGATCGCCCTCGGCAATGGCCTCGGACAGTTCCGTCTGGATGGGGCCGGAGTTGCCGATACAGGTGGTGCAGCCATAGCCCACGAGGTTAAAGCCGATCTTGTCGAGATCCGCTTGCAACCCTGCGGCCTCCAGATAGGCCGAGACCACCTGACTGCCGGGTGCCAGCGAGGTCTTGACCCAGGGCTTGCGATCCAGCCCGAGGGCTGCGGCCTTGCGGGCCACCAGGCCAGCACCAATCATCACATAGGGGTTGGAGGTATTGGTGCAGGAGGTGATCGAGGCAATCACCACCTTGCCGCTCTCCAGGGTGTAACCTTCGCCTTTGACCGCGACCTCCTTGCCCATGGGGCGTTTGAATGTTTCCTCCATCTCGCGGCGGAATGCAGATTGCCCTTCGCTGAGGGCTACATAGTCCTGTGGGCGTTTGGGCCCGGAAATGGCGGGCACGATGGTGCTCATGTCCAGGCTGAGTGTATCGGTGTAGATCGGTGCATAGTCAGCCCCGCGCCACAGGCCATTTTCCTTGGCATAGGCTTCGACCAAAGCGATGCGAGCCTCGTCGCGGCCGGTATTGCGCAGGTAGCGCAGGGTCTCGCCGTCGATTGGGAAAAAGCCACAGGTGGCCCCATATTCGGGGGCCATATTGGCAATGGTGGCGCGATCGGCCAGGGGCAGGCGATCAAGGCCTGCACCAAAGAACTCGACAAATTTTCCAACCACGCCTTTGGCGCGCAGCATCTCCACCACCTTGAGCACCAGATCGGTGCCGGTGGTGCCCTCAACCATTTCACCTGTCAGCTCAAAGCCGATAACTTCAGGGATCAACATCGAGATTGGCTGACCCAGCATGGCAGCTTCGGCCTCGATGCCGCCGACGCCCCAGCCCAGCACAGCGACACCGTTGACCATGGTGGTGTGGCTGTCAGTGCCAACCAATGTGTCGGGATAGGCCACCTCGTCGCCGTGTTGATCGACATCGGACCAGATGGTCTGCGACAGATATTCCAGGTTCACCTGGTGGCAGATGCCGGTTCCGGGGGGCACGACGCGGAAATTGTCAAAGGCCCCTTGGCCCCATTTCAGGAACTGATAGCGCTCCATGTTGCGTTCGTATTCGCGATCCACATTCATCTGAAAGGCGCGCGGATTGCCAAACTCGTCAATCATCACCGAATGGTCGATGACCAGATCCACCGGGTTCAGCGGATTGATCTTTTGCGCATCCCCGCCCAGGGCCTTGATACCGTCGCGCATGGCTGCCAGATCGACCACCGCCGGGACACCGGTGAAATCCTGCATCAGGACTCGGGCCGGACGATAGGCGATTTCGCGCGGGTTCTTGCCGCCCTTGGCCCCCCATTCGGCAAAGGCTTTGATATCCTCGGTGGATACGGAAAAACCGCCATCCTCGAACCGCAGCATGTTTTCCAACACCACTTTCAGGACTGCGGGAAGTCGCGAGAAATCCCCAAGACCTGCCTCGGCGGCGGCGGAAATCGAATAATAAGAAATTGAAGTGCCATCCACGCTGAGTTTGCGGCGTGTCTTGGCGGTGTCCTGACCGACGGAAATTGTCATTTTGGCCTCCCTCCGGGATATGCTTCAGGAAAATTGCTATGGATTACGTGTATCAGCATAGGCGCTTGCTCAATAGATCAAAGGCCACCCTGGGGGGATGGCAGCAGATCGCGCGTTTGTCAGGTCGCGCTCGTGGGGGTTCAAGAATGATTGATTGGCCTTCCCCGGCGGCGGGCTCTAAATCTGGAGACTATGGTACAGGAAAACCCCGTCATGAAATCTATTCTTGCCTTGGCCGCCGTCCTTTCATTGGCCATTTCAGGGGGTGCGTTTGCGCAGCAAACTGGTGAATCGGTGCGCGAACCTGTGGTGGTGGAGCTGTTCACCTCGCAGGGCTGCTCCTCCTGTCCGCCAGCGGATGCATTGCTCAAGCAATTGGCGCAGCGCAGTGATGTTGTGGCGCTGGCGTTGCATGTGGATTACTGGGATTACATCGGTTGGAAAGATATCTTTGCCAGCCCGGCCTATTCAAACCGCCAAAAGGGCTATGCCCAGGTGGGCGGGCGCAAGATGATCTATACGCCGCAAATGATCGTGATGGGGCGTCAGGATATCTCGGGCGTCGATGGTATGGGGATCGCCGATACCATCGCGGGGTATCAGGGAGAACCGCGTCCGGTGGCTCTGGACGTACGGCGAGAGGGGCGTGAGCTGACCCTGTCCTTGGCACCGCGCGTGGATCTACCGGACGGGCCCATAACCATCCAGATCGCGCGCTACATCCCGTTGCAATCTGTTGAAATCACGCGCGGAGAGTTGGCCGGGCACCGCATCGACTATGCCAATATCGTCAATGATCTGCAGCAGGTCGCGCTGTGGGACGGGCAGGATGCGACAGAGATCACCGTGGCCTTTGAGGGCGCTCAACCCGCTGCCGTGCTGGTGCAGCAGGGGCCCTTTGGACCGGTCCTGGCTGCGGCTCATGTGAATTGAAATTTTCTTAAAACATATAGGCCCCTCGGCAGGGACGCAGGCCAGAGACGCACGGTCAGGCGCGCACCGATTGAAAGAGCTTGCAAATATCGTCTAGCTGTCCCGTTTGGCCGTTGCCTCAGGCCTTGATTCAAGGGGCGCAGGTTCAACGGGTGGTGGGGCAAAGGGCTTCCAGCGCCGGTGAATCCAGAACCACTGGCCCATGTGACGCCGCACCACGCTTTCCAGATCATCGCAGATTGCGCGGGTCATGGTCACCGGGTCTGAGGCCGGGATCTCGGCATTCAACAGCACCTCAAAGTCGAGACCGTTTTCCTGCCGGATGCCATAGACAGGAATAACCGCGGCTCCATATTTGCGCGCCAGTTCAGCGGGCACCGTGGAGGTCACCGCGGGTTTGCCAAAAAAGTCGATCAGCTCTCCGCCGTGTACATGAAGGTCGGCGACAATCGCAATAATACCGCCCTTTTTCAGGTGCCGAACCATCTCCACCATGCCGCGCTTACCCTGTTCGAACATCGGGGTGCCAACCCGCTCCATGGCCTGCACGTAGTGGCGGTTGAAATAGGGGTTCGCCATGCGCCGATACAGTGCGCCCATGGCAAAGCCACGCGAGATCAGCCCGGCACGGGCCGCGTCGTAGTTGCCAAAATGCGCGGTGACCAGAATGACGGGGCGACCGGCGGCGCGGGCTTCCTCAAGGGCCTGAAGCCCTGGCCCGGAGATCGGCGCGGCCTGGGCGCGTTCAAGAAAGGGATCGCCTGCATAAAGCTCTGTGATCATGCGGCCTGCATTGTCGCCAACTTGGCGGCAAAGCTTGGCCACTTCGGGCTCTTTCAGTTCGGGGCAGGTCAGGGCGAGGTTTTCGCGGACCCGCCGATCAAACCCGATTACCGATCCCAAAGAGCCGATGAGTTTTCCCATCATCGGGACGCGCCAGCGGTAGGGCACCAGCCCGGCCAGCCCCAGAATGCCCCGCAGGGCGATGTTTCCGGCAAAATAGGAGACGCGTTGTTTGGCCGAAAGCTGGGAGGGATCAAGGGGCATGGAAGGCGCGGCCTGCAGTGGCTGAAAATCAGAAGGAGATCATAGCCTCCGGTGATGGCAGGCACAACCAAGGAGCCAAGGGCGCGGGGGAATCTGCCTGATCTCGGTTAGGGCTCAGGGTCGCAGGACCGGTTGTTAGGTAAATCAAGTCAAAGAATTGCAGGGAAACAGAGAAATTAGGGCCAACGCGAGACTACCCTGGGGCACTATTCTTCTTCGTCCTCATCCGACTTCAATTCGATCTCGCCGGCATTGATCAGATCGCGCATGGCCGAGACAATCAGGCCAAATGCGGTTTCACCATCGCTGCGCTTGACCTTGCCACGCTCGTTGACCTCTTCGCGAATATTGGTCGCCATGCGGCTGGACATATTGTCGAGCAAAAAGGTGTTGGTGGCGACGTCGTCCTCATCGGTGGCAAAGGCGATGGCGGTGACCAGATCCGGTTGCGCCAACACCCGCATCAGTTTGGGCACATCCAGCGGCTGCATCCGTTGTGCAATGAGACCATAGGTAAAGATGGACTTGCGCACGTCGGTGGCAAATTCCTGATCTTCCTCTTCAAGCGCCAGAAGAACCTCATCGCGTTTGGCGGCTGCGGCTTCGGTCAGGATGGCACCAACCCGTTGTCCTGGCGAGGATTCAAAGGCGAGATCGGGGCGGGCCTCGACCTGCGCGGCAAGAGAAAGCCCAATGCGATCAACGGTGTCAGGGGTGACATTGCCAGTATGGCTGACCGCATAGGTGATTTGGCGGGCCACCGGCCCCGGCAGATGAACCAGCATCTGAGCCGCTTTTGCTGTGTCGAGCTTGGACAGAAGAACGGCCGCAACTTCGATGCTTTCGGCCTCGGCCAGCGAGGCGAGGTCTTCTGGTGGCAGGGCTTTCAGGCGTTCCCATGGGTCGCCGAACTGACGCACGCCGGCCTCCTTGCGCAGACGGCTGGCGGTATGGCGGCTGATGCGGCCGTCCATGGCGGTGAGAGCGCCAGCCAGACCATTGGGAAAAGTCAGGCCGACATTGTCGAGCATTTCGGCAAATTCGGCGGCCACCGCATAAAGCGTGTCACGGTCGACCAGACGCATCTTGCCCATCTGCTGGGTCAGCTCCATCTGCAACTCGTCCGGCAGATCTTCGATTGGAATATCGGCACCTTCATTCAGCAAGAGCCGCACCACGATTGCTGCTTTTGCCTTGCCGCTCAACTTTGTCGTTGACGCAGAAGATCCACCCATAGCCGCAGGAGCCGGGGGAGAGAAATCCCCCATCCCGCCACCACCGGTGGTCATTGGTAACGCCAACATGTCATCTTGCAGCATTCTAGCACCCTAGCCAAAAAGATTCTTTTTCGGTCAGGTCCAGAATTAGGCCAAAGCGGTAAAGAAAAGCTGAAGTTCAATAGCTTGAAGTTGCACCGGTTTCCAAGGCCCGTCGCAGGGATGTTTCCGGCCATGTGCCTGCACCACCACGGGCGCGAATTTGCTGCCATTGTGCCAGTGCAAGGCCAAATTGCCCTTCTTCTACAAAGCCCTGACCCATGTAGGAGCGTGCCAACAGATTGTCGGGGTTCTGCGCAATTGCCTGCTCATAAAAGGCATTGGCCAGGGGAAGGTTTCCCAGCTTACGTTGAGTAAAGCCCCAATAGGTGAGCACCCGATCGTCTGCCTGATCTGGTATCGCAGCCAGCACGGCCTGGGCATCTATGATGCGCCCGGCATAGGCCAGCTCGCGGGCGGCATCAAACAGCTCATCCTGATTGAGAGAAGACTGTTTGGGGCGCACACAACGCCCCTTTTCCGCGTCCCAAACCCGCTTACCTCTGCAGGTTTTGGTTGTATCCGTTGGTTTCGGAGGATTCCAATCATCGCCACCGGCGGCAAATCCGGGTCCGGGCAGGCCAAGCAATGGCAGGGCCAAAAGCGTAGCCGACAGGGTGGCTGTCAGGGTGAAATTGCGCATGTCGCGTCTCCTGCAGGGCGTTTCGCCCTCAGGATACAGGGAAAATCACCAGGAGCAGTGCACTTTTTGGTTATTGCCGTACATAGGAGGGATTCAGCTGATCAGTGCCCGCTTTCTGCCCAGCCCAACCCAGGCGCGTATTTCCAAATCAGGTAAGAAGGTGGAGGCTGGCTGGGCAGATGAAATGCAAACGCCCCGCAGCTGGGCGGGGCGTTCAGTCGATTTCACATGTCGTCAGGATCAGTCGCCAAAGACCCGGGCAAAGATCGTGTCGACGTGTTTGGTGTGGTAGTCCATGTTGAATTTCTCGTTGACGCCGTCGACGCCGAGGGCCGCAACCACCTCTGTGTCAGCCAGTAGCAGCTCGCGGAAATCCAGACGCTCTTCCCAAACCTTGAGCGCGTTTCGCTGCACCATGGAATAGGCGTCTTCGCGCGACACACCGGCCTGTGTCAGGGCCAGAAGCACCCGCTGGCTCATCACCAGGCCAGGGAATTTGTTCATGTTGTCCAACATGTTCTGGGGATAAACCAGCATCTTGTCGATGACACCTGTCAGGCGCGCCAGGGCAAAATCCAGGGTGACACAGGCGTCGGGGCCAATCGCGCGCTCAACGGAGGAATGCGAAATGTCGCGCTCGTGCCACAGGGCCACGTTCTCCAGTGCAGGCACCACGGCAGAGCGTACCAGACGGGCCAGGCCGGTCAGGTTTTCCGTCAGGACCGGATTCTTTTTATGTGGCATCGCCGAAGAGCCTTTTTGACCCATCGAGAAGAATTCTGCACCTTCCAGCACTTCGGTACGCTGCATGTGACGAATTTCGGTGGCGACGTTTTCGATCGAAGACGCAATCACGCCAAGCGTGGCAAAGAACATCGCGTGGCGGTCACGTGGGATCACCTGAGTGGAGATCGGCTCAGGGCTCAAGCCCAGTTGAGCACAGACATGGTCTTCGATGGCGGGGTCGATATTAGCAAATGTCCCAACCGCTCCGGAAATCGCGCCGGTTGCGACTTCTTCACGGGCCAGCTTCAGCCGAGCCAGGTTGCGGTCCATTTCGGCGTAGAAACGGGCAAAGGTCAGACCCATGGTGGTGGGCTCAGCGTGGATCCCGTGGCTGCGGCCAACACGGACGGTGTCTTTGTGCTCCAGCGCGCGCTTTTTCAGCGCTGCCAGCAAGCCGTCCATATCCTTGATCAGGATATCCGCCGCGCGCACCAGCTGTACGTTCAGGCAGGTGTCCAGCACATCCGAGGAGGTCATGCCCTGATGCACAAAGCGTGCTTCTTCAGAGCCGACGTGCTCGGCCAGGTGGGTCAGGAAAGCGATGACGTCATGTTTGGTGACGGCTTCGATTTCATCGATGCGGGCGACGTCGAATTCGACATCCTTGGCTTTCCAGACGGCATCGGCGTTTTCACGCGGGATAACACCGAGGTTGGCCATGGCTTCGCAGGCATGGGCCTCGATCTCGTACCAGATCTTGAATTTGGTCTCGGGCGACCAGATGGCGACCATTTCGGGGCGAGAATAGCGAGGGATCATTGGCGAAAGCACCTTTATGGGATTGTCCAGTTGATAAGGCGCGTCATACGGGAGGGAGGGCGAATGGGCAAGGCTGGGTAGGGCTATGAGAGGGCTAACATGGAAAATGTCGCAGCAAATGGACGCTGTGTACGCGCCCCACCGCCGCGCGACGGGTCTCAGGTCATCTCGATCTCGGCCCGGGCGGCGCCATGAGCCGGGATGCGATCGACCGGGCACGGTCGAGAGAGTTTCAGCCTTTGCGCATGTGGCTGAGCATATGGCTATTGCGACAGTACCCTGGTGTTTCAGACAATTTTTGGGTCACCGCCTGCAGTTCGGCGCAACCGCTTTGGTTGCTGCAATGGTTGCAATTCATCACCGCTAGCCGGAATTTGCGCCCCTCCGCTTCGGGGTCTTTGGCAATCAACTCGCCATAGTCAATGCCCAGCCGATCGGCCATGCCTTCGACCAGATCCGTGCTTTGTCCAAGTTTTGAAAATAATCCCATGCCGTACCTCCTCAGATTGGACCGGGTCAATTTGATCCAGTCACCATGAGGGGGCATGCATCCTGCGGCTTTGATGTGAATCAATCGCAGTTTTGCACTGCGCTTGATTTGGCTGGTGCGAGATGGTTCGAGGGTGGTAAAAATTTAGTTAATTCAGGCTGGTGAGACTTCTTCTTCAAGCTTTGTTGTGACCTTGGAGCTGTGCTCCAGAGTGCGATGCACCGGGCATTTGTCAGCGATCTCCAACAGTTTGGCGCGCTGCTCGGCGGTCAGGTCGCCGCAAACTCGGATCACACGGGTGAATTGATCTATCTTGGCCGGGCCCGAAGGCAGGGCATCCTGGGCGTGAACCTTGTCGTGGCAGATGTCGACACTGATGCTCTCGAGTGGCCAACCCTTGCGCCGGGCATACATGCGCAGCGTCATCGAAGTGCAAGCGCCAAGCCCCGCCGAGACAAAACCATAGGGCGACATGCCCTTGTTGGTGCCGCCATAGGCCAGGGGCTCATCGGCATAGGCGTGGTGATGGGGGCCGGACTGGATATCTTGCAGGAAACCACCTGCATCTGCCTCGGTGACACGCAACACACCTTCTGGCGCGCCGGGGGGCGGAGCCGGCGGCGTCATTTCAACATATCGGCTGGCCCAGGTGGAGATGACTTCCGCTGCATATTCAGCGTCTTGAGCCTTGGAGATCAAGTGATCCGCCCCGTCCAGCGTAACAAAGCTTTTGGGATGTTTGGCGGTGGTGAAGATCTCGGCAGCATTGTCGATGCTGACGGTGGCGTCACGGGGCGCATGCATCACCAAGAGCGCGGCATGCAGGTCCTTGATGGCCGGGGCCAGGGCCTCTGCGGCAATATCTTCGACAAAATCGCGACCAATCACAAAGGGTCGCCCACCAAGACTGACCTCGGCCCGGCCCTTGGCCTTGATCTCAGGCAGGGCGGCATCAAAGTGGTGCGAGACATGGCCGGGATCAAAGGGGGCCCCAAGGGTGACAACACCCTTGACCGTTGGGATACCCGCACGGGCACGCAGTACCGCCGCGCCGCCCAATGAATGCCCGATCAGCAGCGACGGTGCCATGTTGCGGCTCGCTAGATAGTGTGCGGCGGCAATCAGATCAGCGACATTCGAGCTGAAAGTGGTATTGGCAAACTCACCTTCGGAATGACCCAACCCAGTGAAATCAAATCGCAGGACTGCAATGCCCATGGCTGCCAGCCGGGCGGCAATACGCCGGGCCGCGGGGATGTCTTTTGAACAGGTAAAGCAATGGGCAAAAAGCGCCGTTGCCAGCACAGGCCCGGTGGGCAGATCGAGCCTTGCGGCCAGGGTCTCGCCGGAGTGACCGGGAAAGGAAATGCGTTCGGTGGGCATCAGTGGCGCCTCGTTCGTTGGGGTGCCTTTAGATTGCGCATTGGCAAGGGGCAGGACAAGGCAGCTGCAAGAAACGTCACGCGAAGGTGAACCAGGGCGTGGGATGGCAGGGCGGCACTGTAGAGCGGTGAAACAAGCTGGTGCTTTACGGCCCCTTTGGCGCAATCTTGCCAGAACGCAGGCCTGGAAGTGATTGGGCAATTGCAGAGGAAGGTGCCAGGCTCTAGGTTGCTGCCTTATGAAACCTTTGCTGTTTTTCCCTATGGCCTGGCTGGCTGGCACGCTGCTTCCGACTGTGGTGCAGCCGCATCCGCATGTTTTTGTTGATGCCGGGTTCTTCCTGAAATTTGACGCTGCGGATCAATTGGTCGAGATCAAAGTCACCTGGCAATATGATGAATTCTATTCGCTTTTGATCACTGAAGATCTGCAACTTGATCGCGATGGCGATGGGGTTCTGACCCCGGCCGAAGGTGTTTTGCTGACCGGGTTTGACACCAATTGGGACGAAGGGTTCAACGGCGATCTTGAGCTGCGGGTGGATGGTGACCTGGTGCCCCTGTCCGGGCCACAGCAGGCCACAACCGAGCTGCGCCAGGGACGTATCGTCAGCACCCATGTGCGCCAATTGGTGCAGCCGATCGCCAAGCAGGACGGGCCGTTCTCGCTCAAGGCCTTTGATCCCTCTTATTACACGGCCTATGAAATCAAACTGCCGGTGACGCTCTCGCCGGGCCTGCAGGGGCAGTGTATGCTGGAGCGGATAGAGCCGGATATCGTCGGCGGTTTGGCGCAGATGCAGGCCCAATTGCTGCGGATCGATGCCGGTGCCGATCTGGAGGAAAATGACATCCCGCTGATGGGAGGGGCCTTTGCAACCGAGATCCTGATTTCATGTCCCGACGCCTAGGTCTCTGGTTTTTGGCCCTGGGGGGCGTTGCGCTTTGCCTGCTGATCTGGTCGCAGGCGGGAGGGCTGTTGGCCCCCATCGGGGATTGGGCCGCGCAGGAGCAACGGGAGTTCCAGAACAGCATGGCCGGGGCCTTGCGGGCCCTGCGCGCGGGGCAGCCGGGGGCGCTCGCGGTTTTGCTCTCGGTCTGTTTTGCCTACGGGTTTTTCCATGCCATTGGACCCGGGCATGGCAAGGTTTTGATCGGCGGCTATGGTCTTGGGCGGGCGGTGCCCTGGAGACGTCTCAGCCTTTTGGCGCTGCTGTCCAGTCTGGGGCAGGCAGTCACGGCGGTTTTGCTGGTCTATGGTGCAATTTCCCTGCTGCAGCTGGGGCGCGACAGCATGATTGGAATCGCCGAAAAGACCATGGCGCCGATCAGCTATGCGGCCATTGCCGGGATCGGGATCTGGTTGCTGGTCCGCGGCGCACGTAAACTGTTGCGAACCGCCGCAGCGGAGGCGGGCGCAGCAGACGGTGATCCTGAACCCCGCAGTCATGCCTCCCACAGTCATGCCGTCCACAGTCACCACCACCACCCCCAAGATCATCCCGGAAAGGATGAGAGCACAACTGCTGAGGTTTGCGCCGATTGTGGCCATCGCCATGCCCCCAGCCTGGAGGAGGTCTCTTCCCTTAGTAACTGGCGAGAAGCCTTTGTTTTAATTTTAGGTATAGCGATCAGACCTTGTACCGGAGCACTGTTTGTCCTGATCATAACCTGGCAGATGGGCATTGCGCTGGCTGGTATTGCCGGGGCCTTTGCCATGGCGCTGGGAACCGCCTCTGTCACCATCACGGTGGGGCTGGCGGCGATTGGTCTGCGCGGATCTGCCCTGTCCTTGTTGGCGGGCAGCAACCGGGCGCGTCAGGTGGTGCCCATGCTGGAGATCTGCGCCGGCGTCCTGGTGGCGCTGTTTGCAACGGGTCTGTTGCTGCGCAGCCTCTGAGGCGGGCGTACCCCACATGCTGTGGCTAATGCGTCAGGCCTCTCCCATCAAGGCTGAATCAAAGGGGTAGGAAGTCAGGTTTTCATAGCCGTCTTCGGTGATCAGTACCTGATCCTCCAGCTTGATCGAGAAGTCACCACCGACCTCGCCGACGCAGGCCTCAACACAAAGCACCATGCCCGGCTCCAGCGGGTAGTCATAGGCACCCTCGACGGCCTTGTCCGGGTAGGCAACCAGCGGCCATTCATCACACAGACCCACCCCATGCATCAGACAGCCATATTTCTGCGCCTGAAACTTGTCGTCCAGCACATGGGCATTGGCCGTGAGTTCCGGGATCATCACCCCGGGTTTCAACATTTCCATGTTCCGCATGATGTGCTCATGGGCGTGGCGCATTGCATAGATCATGTCTTCACGCGGTTTCTCATCTCCAATCCACCAGCTGCGGGAGATGTCGATGCAGATGCCGAAAGACCCGATCAGGTCGGTATCAAAGGAGATGATCTCGTTTTGCTGGGTGATGCGGGGGCCGCATTCCTGGAACCAGGGGTTGGTGCGCTGCCCAGAGGCCAGCAGACGGGTTTCGATCCATTCGCCACCCCGGCGAATGTTTTCGGCATGCAGGACAGCCCAGATATCATCTTCGGAGGTTTTACCGTCGCCGACATTGGCGCGGGCGAAATCCTCCATCGCCTGAACGGCAGTGTCACAGGCGTGATGGGCACAGCGCATGGCACGGATCTCATCCTCACCCTTGATGGCGCGGGTCTTCTCGGTGAGCTCTTCGCCTTCCATGATCTCAAAGCCCTGCGCCTCAAGCGCGCGCAGCCCGTGCAGCATGATCTTGTCGACGCCCAGGCGTTTGTTGTTGCCGCCGTGTTCCTCGATCAGTTGGCGCACCTCATTTGAGAGCGCATCGGCAGCCACATCGACCTTGTCGCCGCGATCAAAGTAGAACAGATCAGCGCCAGAGCGTTGTTCGCGCACCAGCGGGTTAAAGGTCGAAAGGAAAGGAGAGTTCTTGTAGTCCCAGATCACCATATAGCCATCGGCGCAGATGAGCAGGGCGCGAAACGGGTTATGGGTGTTCCACAGCTGCATGTTGGTGCTGTCGGTGGCATAGCGAATGTTCAAAGGATCAAACAGCAATACCCCGCCATAGTCGCGGGCATTGATCGCCTTGACCAGCCGTTTCCAGCGAAAGTCGCGCATGCGGGTCAGATCGGGCAGCACCAGTCCGGCGGCCTGCCATTCCTGAAAGGCCAGTTGGGTTGGTCCGATTTCGATGCGATCATTGTCGTTTGCTGTCCCGTCACCAAGGTGAGCGCCTCGGTTGGGGTCAATCTTGCGGGTGTCTCGGTAATGCTCGGTCACGGCCTGGCCTCCCTTTCTGAACAGTCTTGTCCAGTGTGGGCGAGTCGCGGGGGAGGTGTCAGGTCCGCATGCGACCGTTCAGGGCGTCGTTTTTGCGCGCTTCGCAGGCACGCAGTTGTTATGCATATGCGAAACAGCTGTGCGAAAGGCCTCAGATGATTCTGCAAAAGTCAATTCCCCACAATCCCCTGGAAAGCGTGAAACTGCCGGGCATTAAACCTCTGGATTTGGTGGATTGGTTGCCTGTGGATGATGCTTTTTCTGGTCAGATGGCGCAGCGCGACGCCCTGTTGTCCGAAAGGCGCGATCAAGTTCTGATGATGGATCAGAGCGCCAAAGAGGCCGCACAGGAATTGTTGCAACTGGTGCTGGCACATCGTTATGAGGCGGCGCAAGAGCAGGTGACGCGCCCTGATGGGGTCGTGATCTCGATTGATTGGCAGGACCCGCTGGCAACGCTTGGTCTGATCGCCCAAGAGGACTTCTGTATTCTGCAACGCCCTGAAGGAAGCCCAGAACACGTGCTGACCGGCGCGGTTCTGTGTTTTCCAGCCAGTTGGACACTTTCGGAGAAATTCATGCGCCCTCTGATCGGTATTCACGATCGGATCGACAGCTACGATGAGGGCATTGCCGCCCGGGTGCAGCGTCTGTTTGACGGGGTGCAGGTGGGGCGGCCTTTGTGGCGGTTCAATGCGTTGTGGTATCAATCGCCCGAGCTGTTTGCCCCCCGTAGCATCAATGACCCAAGAGACCATAGCCACGGGCAGAACGCGCCCTATATGCGCAGCGAGCAACAGGTGATCCTGCGCCTGCCACAGACCAGGGCGGTGGTGTTCTCGATCCACACCTACATGGTGCATATGGAAGATGTGATGCGGCAGTGGGGCAGGTAGCGACCTGCCCAGCCGGAGACAAATCACAGGCTAGGCCGTGCCATCCTAGGGCACGGCCCAACCCTAAAACGGGTTAGGGCAATAGAACGCGGGCGGCGGCCTGCACCATGCCGGAGCCATGCAGAAACAACACAACCATGGCTGTCATCACGGCGCGGAGCGACAGGACAAGGTCCACGCTGCGCAGGGCATTGGCAGAGGCCGAAACCAAGGCGCGCGGAGGAGCCAGCAACCAATCCAGGCGGCTTTTTCCAAAGACACTCTGATAACTGGTGTGTGTCCGACGCCGAGACCCCGTAATCCGGCGACCTGACCGTGAGAGCTGCGTGGATTGACCTTGTTCGATCTTGTCGCACTGCTGTTCCAGCAGGGGACTCGTGGTCTCGACGGCGCCAAAACGTTCCTGGCCGCGCGTGCGCTCTGCTTCGGCTTCGGCGCGGGCCTGATCGGCCATCCGAAGGCGATCCTCAGCGGATGAGGTTTTTGTAGCGGGCTTGGCGGGCGCTGATGGTGCCAAGTTCAGTTGCGATCTGTCAGCCTCTGCGGATCTGGGAGAGACGGATCCAGAATGTTGAGCCGCGGTCTCAAGGGCTGCCTCCATCAGGGCCGTAGCAGCAGCGCTCTCGGTCTGATCTGCCGCGAGATCCCTGGAGGAGGTGTCGGCAATCACCATTGCCGGCGAGGCAACAAGCGGTTCGACCTCAAGCGGTGTTTCCTGTTCAAAAGCACCCAGAAACTCTTTGGCTGCCAGTGCTTTTGCCGTCTCTTGCCAGAAAATGACAAGCGGATCCAAGGTTTCGGTCAAGCGGCGTAGGATCATCGCCAGCATGATCTCTGAGATTTCCTGATCACAGTTTTGAGGAAAGACCGGAGTCATCACCAATTCGATATAGGCCGCAGGCACCGGCACCCCTTTTGGCGTGCGAACCCCAAGACGCAGCGGAATGCGCCGCAGCCGCAGGGTCACCTTGTACTGATCGGTGTCGAGCCCTATGCGATGAGGTTCTCGGGCATGAATTTGCAGGGCGGGATGGCCGAAATCTTCCAGCGTATCCACGAGCTCTGTCAAAGCCAGCGCCAGTTTTTCTTCGCTGCGGTGTTTAAACCCCAGCTTGCCTTTGTATTGCTCTACCTGTGCCACCGTCAGGGTCCTCCGTTCAGTCTGCATCCTTGGTAAACAATAGGACGCTATCGGGCGCAAAAGTGAGGCGGAGAGAGACAATAGATGAAGAAAGATTCAGATTTTGTTTTGATCTTTTGATTTCAGGGATTTTCACATTTAAACAACATCTTACGTGGTGTGTCGGCAGTTTGAAAGAGGGAAATGAGGCAGGAAGGCGGCGGGGCGAGGCCACTTTGATGCCGCATCTCCTACAATTGGCGGCAAAATCCTTGATTGTAGATCCTGCAACTTCACGATGCTTTAATCAGGGGCTTCAGGCGGTTTGGCACATCGCTTGGCGGCACCTGGGGTCAGCCGTCGATCTGGCGTCCCATGATGGCAAGGGATTGCTGATAGACCGTGGCCGCGTTCCATTCCTTCAGGACCCGGAAATTGGGGTCACCTTGCTGGTAGCCTTTGCCGCGTTTCCAGCCGTGCTTTTGCAAATACCGCGCTGTTGAGGCGAGGGCATCGGCCTGGTTGTAGAAATCGACCTGGCCATCCCGGTCCCAGTCGACGCCAAATTTCAGCGCATTGTCGGGCAGAAACTGGGTATGCCCCAACTCACCATGTTTGGCCCCCAGCGTGGCCCCGGTGATGGCCCCTTGGTCCACCAGCTTCAGAGCCCCGATCGCGTGTGGTTCAAAAAAATCAGACCGGCGACAATCATAGGTCAGAGTGACAATGGCTGAGACCACCTTGCTGTCGCCCATGAAATTGCCAAAGGCGGTTTCCATGCCATGAATGGCGATCAAGACACCTGCCGGGACGCCGAATTTGCGCTCAAGTGCGGCGTAGAAGTCGGGGTCGCGCGCCAGGCGTTTGCGTCCCTGCGCCACGATGGTCGCGGCCCCTCGCAGCTGCATGAATTTTTCCAGCGAATAGCGAAAGCTTTTTTGATTGCGGTCTGCTGCGATGGTGCGGCTGGCATATTGCGCCTGTGCCAGTGCCTGCAGACCGGAAGATTTGACCCCGGCCCGGCGGGCTTTGGTGGCAAAATCCGCTTTCCAGGCGTTGAAACCTGTCGCGGTATTCCCGCAGGGGGTTGCAAATGCGGGCAGCGCCAGGCTCGACAGGGCCAGGAGGGTGGCAAAACTCGTGGCAAGGGCAGTGCGGGCAAGAATTGGCATAAAGGCGCATCCAGAAATAAGGGAGGGAACAGCAATGCCAAAAACCTAGCTGCAAAGCGTATGAAATCCAGCGGGAAAAGCGCCGCTCTTTTCCCGGTATACTGCTTTCAGCGGCATGGCCGCAAAACCTGGGCTGTCTTCAGGCAAAGGCGCCGGCGGCGGAAAGCGCCAGACCATCAGCCACGGCGGTCATCGCATTACGGCTCTCGATTTCCGCATTGGGACAGAGATGCTGGAAGGCCTCGCCAATCGAGGTGAGCAGGGAAGACCCCCCAACCATCACCAGACGGTCGATGCGGGCCGGGGCAACCTCTGCCTTGCTGAGGGTCTCGGCGGCGCTTTGGGCAATGGCGGCCACCATCCGTGCCAGGCTGGTCTGCATTTGCGCCGTGGTTAGCGGAGCGGCAAGCCCGCGTTCCAGGATCCGCAGGTCAATGCGAGAGACGTCAGTGCCTGGTTCGTTGGCCCGGATCTTGCCGCGTTCAACGGCAAAGGCCAGATCATGTCCCAACTCGTCTTCCAATACTGATACCAGGCGGTCCAGACGCTGGGGGTCTTGCGCGTATTTGGCCAGTTCACGCGCGGCACGGCGACTGTCAGCGGCATAAAGGAAGGGGATCATCTGCCAGGTGGCCAGCTCATTGAACAGCCGGTTGGGGGCGGGCAGGGTGTCTTTGCCAAAGGCATTGCGGATCTGGCTGCCGCGACCCAACAGCGGCATCACATGGTCAATGCTGATCTGGCGGTCAAAGTCAGTGCCGCCCAGACGCAAACCGTGGGAGGCGAGAATGCGGGTCGCGCCTGCGGGATCCTGTTCGAACAGGGTGAAATCCGAGGTGCCGCCGCCGATGTCGACAATCAATCCCATGCCGGGTGCCGGGGCTGCAGAGCGCACAGCGGCCTCCGGTTCATAGAGGAACTGGACATCCTCAAAACCGGCTGCCAGATAACAATCCCGCAAATCGATTTCAGCCTGAGCATCGCGGTCGGGATCCGAGCTGTGAAAATGCACTGGACGACCGGACAGGGCATGGGTGAATGTCTGATGGCTGGCGGTCTCTGCACGGGTTTTCACTTCAGAGAGGAAACGGGCGATGATCTGGATGAAATCGGTTTTCTCGCTGTAAATGCGCCGTTCTTCGCGCAGCAAGGGCGTGCCCAGCAGGCTTTTGAGCGCGCGCATAAACCGCCCCTCGTCGCCATTGATCAATGCCCGCGTCGCTGAGCGCCCAATGCGCATCCGGCTGGGACGTTCCTCAAAGAAGACAGCCGTGGGCAGGGTGGTCTCCCCGGGCTCCATTTCGACCAGCCAGGGGCGATCTCCAATAGCGAGCCCCGCGGCGGAGTTCGAGGTGCCAAAATCGATGCCAAGGGTTTTGGGGATGCTCATCTGTGGCTCCTGTCTGTAGCGGGAAGGCGCGGAGATACAGGGCAGGTGTACAAGTGGCAAGATAACTAAATCGATTTTTGCCGAATACCTCCTTGGTGAAACAAGTGTTCAAGAGGCAATGAACCCAGGTTCTGTTGCTTCACTTTGTGCCCATTTTACTGGGGCGGATCTGGCCTTAGCTTTAGCCTGGTGTCGTAAATGGGCAGAGAGGGTATCAGCTGCAATGTTGAAAGGAGTTTTCTCGCATGGCATTGAACTGGAAAACCAAGAAGATGGTATTCTCGTTCGACAAGGTGCCAGGGCCTACCTGGCTCGCAATTGGCAATTGACGTCACAGGTGGTCGAGCTCGTCGATACAGCTCTTGAAAACGGGCTTATCTGTATGATCCGAGATTGGCATCCACGTCCGGGCAACTGGTGGCCCAACAAAGATGGGGTCGTTCACCTGTCGTTTTCCTATGCTTCAGAACAGCATTGGGCGGTGGCCATTGATAGTTTTAAACCAAAGACAGGTGATTTTGGGCATGCTGTGTTTCATGGGCGACTTTATGAGCAATTTGTTGACTATGGTATTTCAAGCAAGCAGGAAGCTCGAAATAGGGAAGCAAAGCACCGTATTGTTGAGCGTGCCCAAGTTCTTGAAACAATACGGCGATTACAGGGTTTTGACCGGAGTGTCCTAGATCGCTGATCCAGACATTCATATTGCATGCCAGGCAGTGCCGCGATGTGAGCGACGAGGCTCTGTGAGGAGAATCTTGTTCACGTATCCGCAATTCAGAGAAAGAAAAGGCGCCCCAGCGGGGCGCCTGAAATTTACTTAGGCCACGTATTTGCACGCGTGGTGCGGATCAGCAGCTGTAGTACATGCCGTATTCAACGGGGTGTGGCGTGTGCTCGTAGGTTTGAACTTCTTCCATTTTCAGAGCGATATAGCCTTCGATCTGGTCTTTGGTGAAGACGTCACCCTGCAGCAGGAAGTCGTGATCGGCTTCCAGAGCTTCCAGCGCTTCGCGCAGGCTACCTGCAACGGTTGGGATATCGGCCAGCTCTTCTGCGGGCAGGTCATAGAGGTTCTTGTCCATGGCTTCGCCGGGATCAATCTTGTTCTTGATGCCGTCAAGGCCAGCCATCAAGAGAGCCGCAAAGCACAGGTAGGGGTTGGCGGCCGGATCGGGGAAACGGGCCTCAACGCGCTTGGCTTTGGGGCTTTCGGTCCATGGAATGCGAACGCAGCCGGAACGGTTACGGGCAGAGTAAGCACGCAGAACGGGGGCTTCGAAACCAGGGATCAGACGCTTGTAGCTGTTGGTCGCCGGGTTGGTGAAGGCGTTCAGGGTTTTGGAGTGCTTCAGAATGCCGCCGATGAAATACAGCGCTTCATCCGACAGGTCGGCGTATTTGTCGCCTGCAAAGAGCGGCTTTCCGTCTTTCCAGATCGACATGTTCACGTGCATGCCGGTGCCGTTGTCGCCGTAGATCGGCTTGGGCATGAAGGTGGCGGATTTGCCATAGGCGTGGGCCACATTGTGGATCACATATTTGTATTTCTGCAGCTCGTCGGCCTGTTTGGTCAGGCTGTCAAAGATCAGGCCCAGCTCGTGCTGACAGGAGGCAACCTCGTGGTGGTGCTTGTCCACTTTCATGCCCAGACGCTTCATGGTCGAGAGCATTTCGGAGCGCAGATCCTGAGCTTCGTCGGTGGGGTTCACCGGGAAGTAGCCGCCCTTGAGGCCAGGGCGGTGACCCATGTTGCCCATCTCGTACTCGGTGTCGGTGTTCCAGGAGGCGTCGGTTGCGTCGACCTCATAGGAGACCTTGTTGATCGAGTTGGAATAGCGCACGTCGTCAAACAGGAAGAACTCGGCTTCGGGGCCCATGTAGGCCACATCCCCAATGCCAGAGGCCTTCAGATAGGCTTCGGCTTTCTGGGCGGTGCCGCGGGGGTCGCGCTCATAGGCTTCGCCGGTGTCGGGCTCAACGATGGAGCAATGGATGCAGATGGTTTTTTCCGCATAGAAGGGGTCGACATAGGCGGAGGTGGTGTCTGCCATCAGTTTCATGTCGGAGTTTTCGATCGACTTCCAGCCGGCGATCGAAGAGCCGTCAAACATGAAGCCTTCTTCGAGGAAATCTTCATCAACCAGATCCACGTCCACGGTCACGTGTTGCAGCTTGCCGCGCACATCGGTGAAACGGATGTCGACATAGGCCGCATCCTCGTCTTTGATCATCTGGAGAACTGCGTCTGTGCTCATTCCCTTGGTCCTTCTGAGTTTGATGTCAGGTAAAATTGGTTACAGCGCGTCCGAACCGGTTTCGCCGGTGCGGATACGGATGGCTTGCTCAACAGGCGAGACAAAAATCTTGCCATCGCCAATCTTGTCGGTTTTAGCGGCATCGATGATCGCTTCAATGGCGGCCTCAACCTGGTCGGCTTCCAGAACCACCTCGATTTTCACCTTGGGCAGGAAGTCGACAACATATTCGGCGCCGCGATAGAGCTCTGTGTGGCCCTTCTGGCGACCAAAGCCCTTTACCTCGATGACGGAGAGGCCCTGAACGCCGACGTCCTGCAGCGCTTCCTTCACCTCGTCCAGTTTGAACGGCTTGATGATGGCTTCGATCTTTTTCATCTCTGGGCTCCTCGCAACCTTGTCGAGTGTCCTCAGATCACTTCTAAATGGGGACGACAATGCGCTCTCCTGTCTCAGGGCGGGCGGAGCGATCTATTTGAGGGTGAGAGTCTAAAAAATGGGCGATATGCTCAAATTTTGTGCGGAAGTGAATCGCAAGGCTCGGATCGAAAGGAAACACCATGACTGAATTGCTGACCGCTGCCCAGATGCGCGCCATCGAGCAGGCCGCTATCGAGTCGGGGGAGGTGACTGGTCTGGAGCTAATGGAACGCGCCGGGCAGGGGGTTGTGGAGGCCATCTTTGAGGAGTGGCCGGAGTTGGCGGAGCCCTTTGAAACCGAGGAGAGGGGCGCTGCCCCAGGTTTTAACGATGAGGGGGGCGCTGCCCCCCAGCCTCCGGCTTCCCCACGGGATATTTCCGGCCAAATGAAAGCGGGGGCTGCAAAGCGACGTGCCGTGGTGCTCTGTGGGCCAGGCAACAATGGCGGCGATGGCTTTGTGGTGGCGCGGCTGTTGCACCAGCGCGGTTGGGCGGTGGAGGTGTTTTTGTATGGGGATCCAGAAAAGCTACCGCCGGATGCCAGGGGGAACTATGAGCGCTGGCAGGAGCATGGAGGTGTTTCTGAGCTCAGCGACGCAAGCATTGAAGGCTACTGGGAGGACCATCCTGACACCAAAATAGCAATTGATGCGATGTTTGGAACAGGATTAACACGGCCGTTCACGGATCTTGCAAAGGTACAAATGGAGTTGAATTATTGGCAGGCAGCTTCCAAGCGCAGTGGCGCGCCAAAAGTTGTCTCCATCGATATTCCCAGTGGAATTTGCTCGGACAGTGGTCAATATCTTGGTGGTGATCAAGACAACCCATTCGATTATGCAGTTATGTCCAATCTGACAGTGAGTTTTCATAGTGAGAAATTGGGACACCGGCTTCGCAACGGCGCAGTTGGCTCCGGCAAAGTCAAACGGAAATCTATCGGCTTGAACGATCAGGGCAGCCCGAACAGCACGGTGAATTTGATCGAAGCGCTTGACCGCCGCGCTCTCAAAGTCGGCAGCCACAAATACTCCCATGGTCATGCTCTGGTTCTGTCCGGCGGACATGGCAAGACCGGGGCGGCGCGGCTGGCGGCGCGGGGGGCTTTGCGCATTGGGGCCGGGCTGGTGACGCTGGGTTCACCGCGATCAGCCATGTTGGAGAATGCGGCACATCTGACGGCGATCATGCTCCATCAGATCGACGGCGCCCATGGTGTAAGCGAACTGCTGGAAGACAAGCGTATAAACGCGCTCTGTCTGGGACCCGGTCTGGGGCGGGGCATGGATACCCAGGCGGTTGTGGTGGCGGCGCTCAAGGAACAGCGGGCGACGGTCCTGGATGCGGACGCGCTGACCCGGTTTGAGCGCGACCCGCAGGTGCTGTTTGATCTGTTGCATGAGGGCTGCGTGATTACGCCCCATGGCGGTGAATTTGCCCGACTGTTTCCCGACCTTTCCGACAAGCTGAACGCCCCGGCTGAGGTCGGTCCGGCCTATTCCAAGGTTGATGCCACCCGAGAGGCCTCCGCGCGGGCAGGCTGTGTGGTGCTCTTCAAAGGGGCTGACACGGTGATTGCAGCGCCGGATGGGCGATGCACGGTGAACTCGGCGCATTATGAGCGGTCTGCTCCCTGGCTGGCGACCGCCGGATCCGGCGATGTGCTGGCCGGCTATATCACGGGGCTTTTGGCGCGGGGGGTTATGCCCATGCAGGCTGCAGAAATCGGTGCCTGGCTGCATGTGGAATGTGCTTTGGAGTTTGGCCCAGGCCTGATTGCCGAGGATTTGCCGGAGCAGCTGCCCGCTGTTTTTCGCAGGCTGAAAAGTTAGCGCAGTCCAGGGCGCAGCGCTGGATTTTGGCAATTTAGGGTTTGAAAGGACTGCGGAAGCAACTTGGGTTCTCCCGGCTCCATTCTGTTTTACCCCCGACAGCAAGGGGAGGTTGCCGGTTGGGGGCTGGGCGTTAGCATTCCTTTCTGATCGGGCGAAAAAACTGCTCGCATCCGGTTTCAAGCTTTGCTATCCACCGGTCGACGCAACAGATGATTTGCGAACGTGCGGGTGTGGCGGAATTGGTAGACGCACCAGATTTAGGTTCTGGCGCCGCGAGGCGTGGGGGTTCGAGTCCCTTCACCCGCACCACATTGATTTTAAACGAAAAATTGGCAACTTGTCTCTTTGATTTTTCAGGTGTGATTTTGAAGTTTTACACTTCGTTTTACACTTTGAGATTTGTTCTTATTCTGTTTTTGTTCTGTTCCGGCGCAGCTGTGCAGTCTTTGAAAGTTGCTTCTGTCGAGCCTGCTGCCGGTATTTCTTGACCATCTCGAGCGATTTGTGCCCGGTTACAGATTGAATCTCTGTGTCCGAGCAGCCCGCCTCTGCTAATTCCTTGGCTGCTGTGTAGCGCCAACCGTGAATCACATAATCCTTGGCGGAAATTGTCTCCCGCACTCCTGACACAAGAAACTGCGCCCGGCGCTTGCTCAAATGTTGAGTGAGGTTCTTTGCAAGAATGTGCCGACCCGCTCTAGGCAACCGTGCAAGATATGACTGCAGGCGCTCTGGGCAGAAGATGGATAGCCGTACGCCTGTCTTTTCCTGCACTACTTCCATGTAGCCACCCTGGAATTGGCCCCACTCCATAGCAACCACGTCGCCGATCCGCTGGCCGGTTCCAATGCAGAGTTCAAATATTGTTCTTTCAACCGAAAGTCCTTGTTCTTCGCAGTGGCGCTCGTAGGCCGCAAGCTTCACCTCTGGCCAGGCTTCGTAACTGCCACCTTTGAGTTTTTCCACGCCTTGGGCGGGGTTTGCTGTGATCCACTCAAGATCAATTGCATGCCGTGCCAGAATCGAAATCTGTTCGACCATTGCATTCGCTTTGCGCCATTGGTCTGCATACTGGTCACGGGCAGCGATCACATCGCGTCGCCGCAGTTTAGTGAAATCCTTGGACCCGTTTTTCTCGCGGATTAGTTCAAGTGTGCGGCGGTATTCTGCTTTTGTGCCCGCCTTCAGGCGCATGAAGCGCGGGGTTTGGTAGTAGCTGACGATCACCGCCTCGAATGTCGTAGCAATTTCTTTGTTGGCCTTGCCCGATCGGATGTTCCAATAGGCCCGATCAAATTCCGGGCTGTCAGGGTCGTCAGGAAGCCTGATCCGGGTGTCTCCCCGTCGAAAATACCAGTAGTCTTTCCCGCCGTGGCGAATGCAGGCGAGGTACGGCTTGGCGTTTTTCTTTACCATGAGAAATCATCTTCATTCATTGCGTCACCATTGAGCACTGCCTCAAGGTCGGAAACCCGCCAGCGTTCAAAGTTACCGGTAATTTTTACAGGCGAAGGCAGAGAGCCGGATTTTACGAGCTGGCGAAATTCCATTGGCGCCATATCCATAAGCTTTGCAGCGGTCTTTTCAGCGACAGCTATTCGTTCAACGCGTCCCATGCGGCTCTCCGGGTTGGTTTGAAGCGGTTTTGGGGAAGTTCATGCCGCCCGCTCCATTCGAGAGGCGTGCCTGCCCCACTGGACTGCCATTGCTGCAGCGATGCCGGGGAAGAACTTGCTTCGCAACTTCCAACGCTCTGCGCCGGGGCTGGCCTTGTGTACGCTGTCGCGTGACGTGGAGCCGTCGAGCGTGCCGGTAGCTGCCAGAGGCGGCAAGTTGCGCAGCCAGAAGCAGGTTCTCTTGCGCTCATTGTCAGGGCCGTTCGGGTCAGTACCTGTCGCGCATCCCTCGGTTTTCAAGAATTGCAGGGTTTCGTGATTCTCAATCGCGCGCCTCTGGCTCTTTTTCCATTCCCGAACACGCGCCGGGAATCTTTCACGCTGAACATCACGGGACAGCGGAACAACAAGATTGCACTGATATCCGGACCCGGCGCGGTGGCAGAGATGCCGGAAAGTGCAATCACCGGGGCGCAGGCAGGCACCAGAGGCGGGTTCTCCCGTCACTGCCAACACTTCAACGGGAATACCGTCATGGGTAAGCGCAGCGCCTTCAAACGCAGGCCTCTGGATACCTACGACACACCAGAGGCAGCCGTTGCCCCGCTCTTGGGGCATCTGCCCCTCTGGTGCCGTTTCTGGGAGCCCTGCGCCGGTCAGTTGGATCTGGTGAACCACCTTGAGCGCCACGGCTTCGAATGTGTTGTCCCCAGTAATATCGAACCACGCGACGAACGGGTTTTTCGCTTGGATGCTTTGGCCACCTGCCGCAGCGATGTGGACGCTACAGGCGCCACCCACATAATCACTAACCCGGCTTGGTCGCGGTTCATCCTTCACCCGATGATCCTGCACTTTTCAGCCATTCGGCCAACCTGGCTGCTGTTCGATGCTGATTGGGTTCACACCCGCCAGGCCGCCCGCTACCTGCCGCACCTGCGCAAGATCGTGTCCGTTGACACGTCCCGCTTGCGGCAGTGGTTTGACAAATCGGTGAGCTGGATCGACCCGCGTGAAGTGGCCTGGTGCGGTGCCTTTGTGGCGACCTGCCACCGCAAAGCCTTGCCGGGTATCGAGCTGCCAAAAAACTCTTTGGGCGCGCGGAACTGGCAGAGTTGGGGGCAGGAAGTGAAGCCAGTCTTAGGCGCAACGCTGGTGTTCTGGCGTGGCTCAAAGGCGGCCTGGCAAGGTCATGTTGGTTTTTACCACGCCGAAGACAAAACGCACTTTCATGTACTGGGCGGCAATCAGAGCAATTCTGTCAACGTGACCCGAATAGCCAAAAGCCGCCTTTTGAGCGCGCGTTGGCCGCGTGGCGAACAGGTGACCTGCAAGCCGGTCTTGGTCGCATCAAACGGAATCCCAATTTCAAACAATGAGGCGTGAAATGAATAGCAATATTGCACTGTTGGCGCGCATCGGCCTGTATTTTGCGGGCGGGTGGTTGGCCAATCAAGGATATGCCTCTTTTGATCAGGCTGCGGGCACAATCACCCTGCAGATCGAGCCACTGGCAGAGGTCTTGGGCGGTCTGCTGGTGGCAGGCGGCACATTTGCGGTGTCCCGGGTAGTCAAGGCCAAAGGCGGCCGCACCTGATGGCCCTGCGCGCATGTTTTCCGGGACTGTTGGTGCTGGTCTCATGCGGCACCCCTGTTGGGCAGCTAGCTGACCTTGCGGGCGGGGGCACCAATGTCGCCGCCAATGTGCAGGCCGGACGCACCAATGCCCAGACCCTTGGCAATGCCGAGTTCTCTGATCAGCGGATCGTGCGTCCGCAAGCCCGAACCATCGAGCAAAGTGCTGGCCGTACCGGTGTTCGCAGCGAGAGCATTGAGACGCTGATCGTGCGGGAAGATCCACCGGCCTGGTTGCTGCTGCTTGCCTTGGTTGGGTGGCTGGCGCCGACGCCTCGCCAGATCTGTTTGTCCGCTTGGTCTGGCGCATGCGGTTTGTTTTCGCGGGTCCTTCCCGGGGGGTAACGCTCTGTTGGTAGTCAGATACGCAGAAATTTATGTGTGCGTGCCGCTGGGAGGAGGGGTTGCTTATTATATAGATCGCGCAACCATCTGAAACAAAACGGTGATCTGAATTTCGAATGTAAAAACAAGGCCTCTTTTGGGTAAGAGCCGGTTTTTTCCGTCAGGAGGCCAAGTGGCTGTAAATAATAAGAAAACGCGCGGACGAGTAGTAAACCGCGCTGAGCTGGCCGAAATCAACGGCGTCTCCATGCCCACCATTGACGACTGGGTAAAGCGTGGTTGCCCTGTTGTGCAGCGTGGCGGGCGCGGGCGGGCCTGGCAATTCAACACTGCCGAGGTGCGCAACTGGCGCGAGGACGACATTCGGGCCGAGTCCAGCCACACGACACACGCGACGAAAGACGAATTGCTGTTGCGCAAACTGGCTGCCGAGACCGAGCAAGCTGAGTTGGATCTCGCAAAATCCAAAAGATGAGGTCGTGCCGGTAGAGCAGTTGGAACGGGCCATGATTAAGGCCTTTGGCGAGGTGCGCGCGGGCCTGCGCAATGTGGTGCCGGGCCGGGCAGCGAAAGCCCAGGGCTCGCAGCAGTTTGCGGCGGACTACTTCCTGCGTCTAAGCGATTTAGGAGCTTCCGATACAGAGATTTCTAGAGAGCTAGGAGACGAGTTGAAAACCGTCAGGAGCCTGTTGGATGCCGCGGACTACTGGCGGCACCGGTTGGGACATTGAAGTAAGCAGGGGCCCGTACCTCGCGCCAACAAAAACAGGCAGGCGATCACACCTGCCTGCTCTCAGAACTTAGCAATACGAAGGAGAGCTTAGTAGTGTCTTACAACTTGAGCTTGATCAGTCTATGATGGAAATGCGTGAAGTGATCGTTAATTTGTAGAGAGTTTTGCCGCACGGGAGGGATTTTTCCGGAGCGGGGGAATGTTGAGGCAGATGATTGATAAGAAATGGGTGAGCAGGGAGTTGAAGCGTTTGCGGAATTGCAGCGTCTCCAAAGCAGACACTACAGAAGGTCGAGGCAATTGCTCCCAAACGTCTATACTATCCCATTATTGCAGATCGCGACAAGAGAAGTCAGATTGGCTCGGAAGTCTACGTATTGGAGAGAGAATATGCCTTCAGCCACAACGCTATGCAACCCTGTGTCAGCAAGACAGACACAGGGTTTTTGTATCTACGCCAAACACAGGAATTATCCCGCGACGATGTTCTGGTTTCGACATCATGTGCGCAGGACTTCCACAATCCTTTCGATCGAGAACACCTCTGCGCCTTCCCTGCCGATTGGCAGCAAAGGGGTGATGTCTGTGACATAGGGCCTGAGGTTTTCACCCAAGGAGTCGACACTCAATCCGCGCTTGTTGATGGCCCAGATTGAAACCAGAATTTCAATGGTTAATACCAGCCGGGCGGCTTCCAGGATGCGCTCAAAATCTGCCACCGAATGCAAGGCATGGCTAGCGGTATCTTCCACCCCATCCGCCAGTTGGCCCACCGACAACAGCAGGGAAGGCGCGGCCCAAATTTTGGCAGAGGTGATCAGGGAGGCAGACAGATGTCCGAGGTTCAGGAACTGCACGCCACCCAGCGGGCTGTTGGCATCGGCAAAGCCTGTCGGCAGACCGGAAAACTCTGTCCATTGCTGCTTGTGCAGCCGCTCGCCAGAGATATCGAGCATTTTGGCAAAGACCTGCCGCAGCCCGTCTATCGCCAAGGTCATGCGAGTTGAATCCATATTGCCGTGGGAGCGCACGCATTGGTCTTGGGTATCCACAATGGGATTGTCGGTGACCGAATTTAGTTCCTGATCCCAGACCTCTACCGCCCGATCCAGCAATTCCTTGAGCGCCCCTTGGATCTGGGAGGCACAGCGAAAGCTGAGAGGGTCCTGGATCCGCCGCGCAGCGCCCTCTTGCCACAATGCACTGTCGTGCAGATGCTGGCGGATCTCGGCGCTGACCTGATCCTGACCACTGCGCCGATGGGCCATATTGACCTTTTCGCAGACCGAATTGAGATTGGCGCGAAATGCCTCGAGGGCAAAGGCCACAGAGAGATTGGCCAGGTCGAGAATGGCGCGGGCTTCCATCAAGGCCTCTGCACCTGCCGCCAGCGTGATCGCATTGGTGTTGATCAGAGAGAGCGTTTCCTTGGGGCCGGGAATGCCTCGCTCCAATGCTTCTGGCTTGCTTTGTAGCCAGTTGGCGATTTGGGACATCGGAATCAAGTCGGCGGCACCAACAGTTCCATAGGAAGAGACTTCGGGCATTTCTGCGTCGTTGATCTGATCGGTAATCAACTGGACGAGGGGCTCTGAAACCCCGGACAGTCCTAGCGAGAATTCGTTTGCCAGGACGACCAGCGCAGCTCGCACCCGGCTTTTTGGCAAAATGGCCCCACCGGCGTGGGTTGCATGGGCGCGGGCCAGTCGTCGGTTGTAATCGCCCATGCTATCGGCGGCGACCTGAAAATCCTTCTGAGAGCCGACCCCGGTGTTGATCCCATAACCAGAGGCGCCACTGGCCACAACGCTTTGCACCACCTCACGACCCTCGATGATCCGGTCCTTTGCCTCTTGGGGGATCGAAATTTTTGCCTGCCGGTTTGCGGCACGCACCAGTTGGTCGCAGGTCAGCGAGGTGCCGTCCAACACAATTGTGCTGGACGGCAGGGACGAGGGAGTGCTTGTCATGGGAGGCCTTGGGTCAAAGGATTTCGGTTTTGAGGGAGGGGGCAGATCAGGGGCTTTCCCAGGGAAAGCTATCCAGCCGTTCATAGCCGGTTTCCGTGATCAGCACCTGGGTTTCCAGTTTGACACTTTCGGTGCCTTTTTCCGCAACCAGACTTTCTACACACAGGACCATGCCGGGTTCGATCTGCCCGGATGTGGCGCTGTCATCAAAATCGACATGCAGGGGAATGACGGGCCATTCATCGGCCATTCCGACCCCGTGAACCGCCAGCGAATAGCGGTAATCGGAGTGTTTTGCCGGAATGCGCCAGCTGTTGTCATTGTATTCGGCGAAACTCATCCCCGGGCGCAGGATCGAGAGGTTGTGTTCGATCTGTTCAAGCGCCGTGGAGTAGATCCGTTTTTGGGTGTCATTCATCGGAGTGTAGTCGCAGGTCCAGCTGCGTGACAGATCGGCACAATAGCCATAGGGGCCGATCATGTCGGTATCAAAGGCGATCATTTCTCCGCGCTGGCACTGACGGTCCGAACATTCTTTGTACCAGGGATTGGTATTGGGCCCGCAGGTCAGCAGCTTGGTTTCCAGCCAATCGCCGCCGGAGCGGGCATTTTCAAAATGGAGGTGGGCCCAGAGTTCGCGTTCGGTGGTACCGGCAACCGAATGCTCATAGATCCGCGCCATGCCCGCCTCGCAGACCCGGATCGTCCAACGCATCATCTCCACCTCTTCAGGGGATTTGATTGATCTGGCGCGTTCGGTCAGCTCTGCGCCTTCGACATAGGTG
>JADFAE010000013.1 GCA_015665415.1 Roseobacter sp. | reverse complement strand
CATATTGCACCAGCGGGCGGTCAACCAGGGTCATGATTTCCTTGGGCACCGATTTGGTCGCAGGCAAAAACCGCGTCCCCAGACCCGCAACCGGAAATATCGCCTTTGTTACTTTTTTACGCATGGGTCTCACTCATTTGTTCTGCCTCACGGGGCCTGCTCATCTGCTTCAAGGGTGCCGCTCATATTTAAGGCGGCAATTTTTCTTAGATTGAACCAGACTGGCCATCATCGAATGTATGGTCTGCCTGACTGCATGATCCTCGCGATACAGGATAGCTGAAAAATACAAATTCTTCGTGATCCTGCTCAACTCCTCCGTAGCAAAGAGGGCGAAGATTGTAGCTCGATCGCTACAATCTGGGCTATTTCTCGCCCATCTTCACCATCATGGCTTCGATACGGGCCACGTCTTCGGGATTGTTCAATTCCCAAAACTCACGACCGCGCGCCTCGACTTCAACACAGAGAATGCGGCGGCTGTTTTCCAAAAAGCGCAGTTGTTCAAGCCCTTCGAGCTGCTCCAGCGGACCCGTGGGCCAACTGGGGTAACTGGCCAAAGCATCCGGGCGATAGGCATAGACGCCGACGTGGTGAAAGACCGGGGTCTTGGCCTCATCCTCGAATGTCTCGGCGCAGAAGGGAATGACCTCCTTGGAGAAATAGAGCCCGCCGTGATCGCTGCCAAAAACCGCCGTAGTGCCACCAACCCGACCGGCGGCGCGATCCGCCAACAGGCTGTTGAGCGTGGCACCGTCACATTGCAGCACCGGCGTCGCCAACCCCATGCCGGGGGCAGAGCGCAGCCCCGCCACCAGATCCTCGATGAACCAATGCGGCGTCAATGGCGCATCGCCTTGCAGGTTGACCACAACCTCATAGCCGCCGCCCAGTGCCGCATGAGCCTCGGCGCAGCGCTCGGTGCCATTGGCACAAGCCTCCGAGGTCATCACCACTTCGGCACCAAAGCCCTCGGCGGCGCGGCGGATACGATCATCATCTGTTGCCACAACCACCCGATCAACACCGCCAACCGCACAGGCCGCCCGCCAGGAGCGTTCGATCAAGGTGCGTTTGTCGCCCTCTGCTCCGGTTAGTTCCACAAGGGGTTTGCCGGGGTAACGGGTGGAGGCGTAGCGGGCCGGAATGACAATCAGAACAGACATCAGGCTTCTTTCAGTTCAACATCAGGAGCATAGGCAATAAAGAAGGGATTGGCATAGCCGTCCTTGCCATAGATCAGCGGGGAATGGTCGTCAAAACGGACAACTTTGCCCCCGGCCCCGGACAACACTGCGTGACCGGCGGCGGTGTCCCATTCCATAGTACGGCCAACACGGGGATAGATATCCGCCTCACCGGTGGCTACCAGGCAGAACTTCAGCGAAGACCCGGCACTCTTGCTGTCTTTGACACTGTATTTGTTGATGTAATCCTCGGTCGCCTGATCGCGGTGCGACTTGGAGGCCACCACCATCAGCGCGCTATTGTCGCTGCTGGCAACCCGGATCGGGCTGGTGGCGCCGATCACCGCCGGATCAAAGGCCCCGGTCTCTTCGACAGCGGAGCCATCAGCCAGCGTGAAGAACATGCGCTCACGGGCGGGCGCATAGACCACGCCACGGGTGGGCACGCCCTGTTCTACCAGCGCGATGTTGACGGTGAAATCGCCACGGCGGTGGATGAATTCCTTGGTGCCATCCAGCGGGTCCACAATCAGGAAAGTGTCGCCCTGTGCCTTATGCGAATCGGCCTGTTCCTCTGTCACCAACAAGACATCCGGAAAAGCAGCACGCAGGCCAGCCGAGATCAGCGCATCCGCTGCTTCATCCGCGGCCGTCACCGGGCTATCGTCAGATTTCACCTTCACATCGAAATCGTCGGAATTGTAAATTTCCATGATCTTGCTGCCGGCTTCGATCGCCAGACGACGGATCACTGGAATAAGCTCTTCGTAGGTCACACAACCACTCCCACCCGAAAGGGTTAATTGAAAATTTGCCTCTGCCCCCTTATGGTGACTTGAGCATGGATCAGCAAGAAGTCCATTTGCACCTTGCCCGGGCTATTTGGTCCCAAGGTGACATTTCACACAACGATCACAAAAACGGATCACAGGCAGAATGTTTCAGTTGCGCAAACAGCAGACGTGGTTGTCCGGTGCCATCTCGATATTCGAAGTGGTTTACCACTCTATTGTCCGCAGTGTTCGCTCCAAACACAACAATGCCCTGATCGCCCTGGGCATGAACATCATGCAGGCGGTCATGTTCGTCGCCCTTTTTTATGTGATGTTTGCGGTGCTCGGGCTCAGGGGCTCAGCCATTCGCGGTGATTTTCTGCTTTACGTGATGTCCGGGATCTTTCTGTTCCTGACCCATACCAAAACCGTGGGCGCTGTGGCTGGTGCCGAAGGCCCTGCCAGCCCGATGATGCAACACGCGCCCATGAACACCATGATCGCGATCCTCTCGGCCGCGCTGGGGTCGCTTTATATCCAGACGGTATCGCTGTTTCTCATCCTGTTCGTCTACCATGTGGCTTTTACGCCGCTGGTGATCGAACAACCGATCCAGGCCTATGGTATGGTCCTGCTGTCCTGGATCACCGGGGCCGCTGTTGGTCTGGTGTTTCTGGTGATCAAACCCTGGGCACCCGGATTTGTCGGCATTTTGACCACCATTTATCAACGCGCCAACATGATTGCCTCGGGCAAGATGTTCCTAGCCAATACCCTGCCTAGCTTCATGCTGGCGATGTTTGACTGGAATCCGCTGTTTCACTGCATCGATCAGGCGCGGGGCTACGTCTTCATCAACTACAACCCACATTACAGCAGCTGGGAATATGCGGCATGGATCGCTGTAGCGCTGGTGATGATCGGACTGATGGGCGAGTTCTATACCCGCCGCCACGTCTCCATCAGCTGGAACGCGCGCCGATAAGGCGCCTTGCCTCAGTACAGGCCCCACTGGTTTGAAAATCAGGTCACCATCCGCAATGTCAGATTGAGTCGTCCGCCCTTTGGCAACAGCCGTGAAGACTGAAACCGGATCCGATCCACCCCGTGATAGGCCAGCCGCGCCTCCCCGCCCATCACCACGACATCACCAGAGTTGATCCAGATTGAATCGACCTTGTCGCTGCGCTGTTTGCCACCAAAGCGAAACAACCCGTCATCGCCCAGGCTGATCGACACCACCGGATAGGAAAAATCCGCCTCATCCCGATCCTGGTGCACCCGCATTCTGGCGTCGCCATCGTAATAATTGATCAGACAGGATTCAGGTTGGCGATCAATCCCGGTGACCTCCTGCCAGAGATCCAGCAGCATCGGCGGAATCTCCGGCCAGGGCGCACCCTTGGGATGGGTCTCCACGTAGCGATACCCGCTTTCATCAGCAAACCAGCCATAGTCCCCGGCCGAGGTCATGCGCACCGACATCTTGCCCCCTCCGGGAATGGTGGCCCGAAACAGCGGCGCGGCTTTCAAAACAGGCCTCAGGGCCTCAACCAATGTGCGTTGCCCCTCTGCGCCCAAATGCCCCTTGTAGATCTCAAATCCGCGCAATCGCAGCACGTTCATGGTGATTATTCCGTTCTTAACCAAATCCCGTGCAAAAAAGCGCGGTGAATCGCATTTCTCGATGCGTTCTGACGCTTGCAGGGGCAATTACTGCTCCCTATATACGCCGTGACGCAGTGCGGTGCATAGCCTTCTGCAACTAAATCGGGGCCAGGATGCCAAAACGGGTTCGGGCCGCGGGTAATCGCCTTAGTAAGTAAAAGGGATCAAACATGAGCAAAGTTATCGGGATCGACCTCGGAACAACCAACTCCTGCATTTCCATCATGGATGGCTCGCAGCCGCGCGTGATCGAAAACGCCGAAGGCGCGCGCACAACCCCCTCGATCGTCGCTTTCACCGACGACGAGCGTCTGGTTGGCCAAGCCGCCAAACGCCAGGCTGTCACCAACCCGGACAACACCGTCTTTGGTGTCAAGCGCCTGATCGGTCGCCGGTTTGACGATGCCGATCTGGAAAAAGACAAAAAGAACCTGCCTTTTGCGCTGATCAACGGCGGCAATGGTGATGCATGGGTCGAAGCCAAGGGTGAGAAATACTCCCCGTCGCAGATCTCTGCCTTCATCCTGGGCAAAATGAAAGAGACCGCAGAGTCCTACCTGGGTGAAGAAGTAACCCAGGCGGTGATCACGGTTCCGGCCTATTTCAACGACGCCCAGCGTCAGGCCACCAAAGACGCCGGCAAGATCGCCGGTCTGGAAGTGCTGCGGATCATCAACGAGCCCACAGCGGCTGCGCTGGCCTATGGTCTCGACAAGGAAGAAACCCAGACCATCGCGGTGTATGACCTTGGTGGTGGGACCTTCGACGTGACCATCCTGGAAATCGACGACGGTCTGTTCGAAGTGAAATCGACCAACGGCGACACCTTCCTGGGCGGTGAAGACTTTGACATGCGTATCGTCAACTACCTGGCGGACCAGTTCAAAAAGGAGCACGGCGTTGATCTGACCAAAGACAAGATGGCCCTGCAGCGTCTGAAAGAAGCCGCTGAAAAAGCCAAGATCGAACTCAGCTCCTCGAGCCAGACCGAAATCAACCAGCCCTTCATCTCGATGGATCCCGCCTCGGGCCAGCCGCTGCATATGGTCATGAAACTGACCCGTGCCAAGCTGGAAAGCCTGGTCAACGATCTGATCAAAGCTTCGATGAAGCCCTGTGCTGCCGCTCTGAAAGACGCAGGTCTCTCTGCCTCCGATATCGACGAAGTCGTTCTGGTTGGTGGTATGACCCGGATGCCAAAAGTGATCGAAGAGGTCACCAAATTCTTTGGCAAAGAGCCCCACAAAGGCGTGAACCCTGACGAAGTGGTTGCCATGGGTGCCGCCATTCAGGCCGGCGTTCTGCAGGGCGACGTAAAAGACGTTGTTCTGCTCGACGTGACCCCGCTGTCCCTGGGCATCGAAACTCTGGGCGGTGTCTTCACCCGCCTGATCGACCGCAACACCACCATCCCGACCAAAAAGTCTCAGGTCTTCTCGACCGCCGAAGACAACCAGTCGGCTGTGACTATCCGGGTGTTCCAGGGTGAGCGCGAAATGGCGGCTGACAACAAGATGCTGGGCCAGTTCAACCTCGAGGATATCCCACCGGCACCGCGTGGCCTGCCGCAGATCGAAGTCACCTTTGACATCGACGCCAACGGCATCGTCTCGGTTTCGGCCAAGGACAAGGGCACCGGCAAAGAGCAGGTCATCACCATTCAGGCCTCTGGCGGTCTGTCGGACTCCGACATCGACCAGATGGTCAAGGATGCTGAAGAAAACGCCGAGGCGGATAAAGAGCGTCGCGAGCTGATCGAAGCCCGCAACCAGGCTGAAAGCCTGATCCACTCGACCGAAAAGCACGTCGAAGAGCATGGCGACAAGGTGGATCCTTCCACTGTCGAAGCCATTGAGCTGGCCTTGGCCGCGCTGCGTGACGATCTCGAAAAAGAAGATTCGACTGCCGAGAAAATCAAGGCAGGCGTGCAGAACGTTACAGAGGCTGCCATGCGTCTAGGTGAGGCGATCTACAAGGCCGCACAGGATGAGGCAGGCGATGAGCCGTCCGCAGCTGACGAAGCTGGTGCGCCTGGTGATGACGACATCGTTGATGCCGAATTCGAAGATCTGGACGGCGACAAACGCTAAGGTCTGAACACTTGGCCTCGGCGGGCCGGTCCGACCACGGACCGGCTCGTTGTCGTTGAGGCAGCAGGGGTAAACCGATGTCGAAACGCGATTATTACGATGTTCTCGGAGTGGCCAAAGCGGCCAGCGCTGATGAGATCAAAAAGGGCTTTCGCAAGAAGGCCAAGGAACTGCATCCTGACCGGAACAGCGATAACCCGGAAGCAGAATCGCAGTTCAAAGAGGCCAATGAGGCCTATGAAGTTCTAAAAGACGCCGAGAAAAAAGCCGCCTATGACCGCTTTGGTCATGCCGCCTTTGAAAACGGCATGGGCGGCGGCGGCGGTCGTGGTCCCGGTGGCATGGGCGGCGGAAACGGAGAATTTTCCTCGGCCTTCTCCGATGTTTTTGACGACCTCTTTGGCGATTTCATGGGTGGCCGTGGTCAGGCAGGCGGTGGACGCCAGCGCGCCTCTCGCGGGGCCGATCTGCGCTACAATCTGCGTGTCAGCCTAGAGGAGACCTTCTCGGGACTGCACAAGACCATCAAAGTGCCCACCTCGGTCGCCTGTAGCTCTTGTGACGGGTCCGGCGCCGAAGGCGGGGTTGAGCCCACCACCTGCCCCACCTGTTCCGGCATGGGCAAGGTGCGCGCGCAGCAGGGCTTCTTTACCGTTGAACGCACTTGCCCGACCTGTTCCGGTCTGGGTCAGATCATCAAGAACCCCTGCAAATCCTGCCAGGGTCATGGACGTGTCGAAAAGGACCGCTCCCTGTCGGTGAATATCCCCGCAGGTGTGGAAACCGGCACCCGCATTCGCCTGGCTGGCGAAGGTGAGGCCGGCATGCGTGGTGGCCCTCCGGGCGATCTCTACATCTTTGTCGAAGTCGCACCACATGACCTGTTTGAACGCGATGGCAACAACCTCTACTGCCGCGTGCCTGTCTCCATGGCCAAGGCTGCCCTAGGGGGCGCCATCGAGGTGCCCACCATCGACGGTGGCCGCGGTCGCGTGCAGATCCCCGAAGGCAGCCAATCCGGCCGCCAGATGCGTCTGCGCAGCAAGGGCATGCCCGCCCTGCGCGGTGGCGGCGTGGGCGACATGTTCATCGAACTGGCGGTGGAAACCCCGGTCAAACTGACAGCCCGACAAAAAGAAATCATGCGCGAATTCGAGGACCTCTCCGAGGATGCAACCAACCCCGAATCCCGCAGCTTCTTTTCCTCCGTCAAAGGCTTCTGGGACGGCATGAAGGGGTGAGGCGTGTTCAGGAAACGATCCAGTGGATCGTTTCAGCGCCGAACGGGCGGAGCCCAGGCAACTTATGCCCTCAAAAAAACGACAGATTGAAAACTACCGGAAGACGCCCCATATTTGGGGCGTTTTCTCGTGTGGGAGACCTTCTGATGTCGAAAAATCTGTGGCGGCCAGAAGATGGCAATGAAACCTTGATGGAGATCCTGAACAGGGCCTCCTCAAAAAGGGATTCGGCTATTGATCAGGTTTTTGGAGATTGCGGAGCAAAGCCACCATGGGTCATCAATCCGGGCTATGAGCGGGCGTCTATGGGTTGGCGCATGGGGAGTGGTGAGGACTTTATGGTGAGTTTCCGAATATGGTTCTCTCGCCTGTCTCAGGATCAACAGCACAGGTTTGAAAGAGAATTCCCAGAACCTGAAAGCTGGAACGGCTTCTACAATTCGATTCGGCAAAACAGTCCTTAACACGCACTGTGTTTTGTGATCCGGCGCTTGAGTTCGCCTTTGCTCCGCTACCTCAGCACAAAAAAGCTCCATTTTGGGCGCTTTTCTTTTGCCCGCCTCCAATTCCTGTCTAGCCTTCTTCCGGTCGCACCTTTTGGGAAGGGGCATCAAATGACGGGCAACAAGGCAGGTGGCAACGGGACGCTGCCACTGTTCTCGGACGAAGTTCTGGCGCAGGCGCCAGCGCCTTCTGGAGCGCTGAATTCTGCGCGCCTGCCTTCTTACATCAAGGACCACCGCCTGCGCCTGCGCCAACGCTTTCGCGATGGTGGAGCTGCGGCGATGCCTGACTACGAGTTGCTGGAGCTCTTGCTGTTTCGCTCCCTGCCACGACAGGATGTCAAACCGCTGGCCCATAGGCTGTTGAAGCAATTTGGCGATTTTGCCCGGGTGGTCAGCGCCGCACCGGAGCGACTGTTGCAGGTCAAGGGGGTCGGCGAGGCAGTGGTGACGGATCTCAAACTGCTGGAAGCTGCTGCCCAGCGGCTGACCCGGGCCAAGGTGATGCAGCGCCAGGTGATCTCCAGTTGGGATGCGCTGCTGGACTATTGCCACACCGTCATGGCCCATCGCGCCACCGAACATTTCCGGGTGCTATTTCTGGATCGCAAGAACTGCCTCATCGCCGATGAAGAACAGGCCCGGGGCACCGTCGATCATGTGCCGGTCTACCCGCGTGAAGTGGCCAAACGCGCGCTGGCGCTGGATGCCAGCGCAGTGATCCTGGTGCACAATCACCCCTCGGGGGACCCAACCCCTTCAGATGGGGATATCGACATGACTCAGCGGGTGAACCAGGCACTGACGCCCCTTGGGATCACCCTGCACGACCATCTCATCATCGGCAGCGCGGCAGAGCTGAGCTTTCGTGCCGAAGGGCTGCTCTGATACGCCCACCTCCGAGGTATTTGCCCACAGCATCGGCTACTAGCATTTCCGCGCCGCGCCAGCGGCGCCCGGCCCAAGGCGCTTTGAATCATTCTTGAGGATCTCAAAAGCCGCGGGAGCGCCCGCCTGCTGCGGGAGAGCACCGCGCTTTACCGAACCCAGACCTCAACCCGGCGATTGACCTGACGGCCCCAATCACTGTCATCACAGGCCATCGGCAAGGCCTCGCCAAAGCCTGCTACCTGCAGCTCCACCCGCCCCAGGCTGACGGTCTCAGCCGCAGCCAGGACGGCATCCCGCACACCTTCGGCACGTTTCAAGGCGATCTTGCGGTTGGCTGCGGCAGCCCCTTCCCCATCGGAAAAGCCAACAAAGCTCAGCACCTTGCCATCATAAAGCCCGGTCTCGAGAGCGCGGGCCAATTGCTCGATATTGCTGCGCGACTGGGCGTCTGGACGGGCCGATCCCGCTTCAAATCGAAACGAGCTGCTGAGACGGCGAAACCCGGACAAGGTGCTCAGCACATGCTGCAATTCACTCAGCTTGACCTCAGACCCTGCCGCCAGGATCGCGTTGGCCAGCCGGTCCCCCTGGACATTGATCGAAATCTTCTCCGGGGCCTGATCCACGAAACCTGCCCGCCGGATCACGATCTGCGCTCCGGGTCCGCGCACATAGGCAAGAAAATCCCGTGCCACCTTGGGTAGGCGGCGCTGCGGCAAATACAGGAACATTGGCGCGGTCAAAGGATAGTCCTCGGTCTTGATCGCCCGCCGATTGGCGCGCAGATCAAAGCCGCAGCTCCCGGTCAAACTCAGCATCTGCGCCGTTCCGGTATTGGAAAAACTGGCAATCCCGATGGCAAAGGGATCGGTGGCAACCCGACGCACCAATCGGTCACCGCGCTCATGAAATCGCAGATCCGGCGACATCTGCATCCCAGCGGCCCCCAGGACCCGATCCTCAAAGGCCTGGGTCAGCCCGGATCCCGGAACCGGAAGATGCAGCGCAATGGGCGCATCCACTCCGCCCAGGGCCTGCCAATTGTCGATCTCTCCCGAAAACACCGCAGCAAGATCTGGCAGCGATATCCGGCGCACCGGGTTTTCGGGCGAGACCACCGGTACCAGGGCATCCAGCGCCACCACCCGACTGCGCAGCACGGTGGTCAGATCACCCCTGCCTGCGGCGCGGGCCGCCTCTTGCTCAGTGGTGCGGATTTCACGCAGGGCCATGACGATATCGGCCTCTTGCGCGATGAGATCGACAAAACCCGCATCCGTGGTGCTGACCAGAAAGGAAAACCGCGCCACCGGACGCCCCGGGTCGCGCAGCAGCAGATAGTCGAAATCACCGCCCGCCATAGCCTCGCGGCGGGTTTTGTAGCCATTGCGCAGCGCAAAGCCTTCGATCAGCGCAGGCAGCAGCACCTCGGCCATATTGGCAGAGCCCGACAGTGTGACCTCAGCGACAAAATCCGACAGGCTGGGGCAGCCCGGCCCTTCGCAGCTGACCCCGGAGCCATCCAGCGTCAACTCGCCAAACTTGGTCTCAACCCGGTAGAATTCTCCGTCGAACCCCAAGAGGTTACCGGTAATCTCCACCACGCCATCAGGCGACGACAGGGTGACATCCTGCGCCGAAACGGTGTGAGGAGCACCAAAAAGTAAAAGTGCGGCGCAGATCGCCACACGAAAATCTAACATGAGAGTTCCTGAATGGATCGCAAATCACTTGGCGGCGATTTTCAGATTTTCCACCAAATTATTCAACACCAGAAAGTCACCTGTCGCGGTGCAATCCGGCATCGACAGGGTCAAATCGCGTGTTTGCACCTGATCCCCGGATATCCGCAGGGTCTGCGCAGAAATATCCCGGCCACAATTGATCTCTGAGATCTCCGTCTCGACGCTGATCTCGATCACACCTGAGACCTCGGCGGCGCTGCGCTGGAAACTGTAGACCTCAGCCAGTCGCGGTGCCAATTGACCGGCATCGCCCAGCTGCATCACCTGCCCGGCACCCGCACTGCCGACTTGATCCGCGCCATGCCAGACATGGCCAAGCGCGCCATACTGGGCCCCAAATTCGCGGGCATGGATCTCAAACCCGCTGTTGCCGCCCCATTGCAACACCACCCTGTCCACCTCTGCCATATCCGGCACCTCAACCTGGGCCACCGCACCGGTCGATTGGCTCTGCGATGTCAGGCTGGGCTCGATGATAAAGACGGCCGTGCTGGCCAGCGCCGGCACCAGCAGGTCCAGACTGCCCTCTGCGTCCAGAGTTTCTGTCACCATCATGCCCTGATGGTGCAGGGTGATCCGCTCTCCTGCGCGACAAGGCGCGGCTATATAGAGGGCCACCAGCGCACCGGGATGCGCCGTCGCACGGGCCTGCATGGCACAGCCCGCAGCCGGGGCCTGCTGCCCGCCCGGATCAAGACCCAAAGCAGGCTGTGTTTGCGCTGCAGTTTGATTGGCCGATGTCAGAGTGATTTTTTCGATCGCAAGTGGCGCTGGTACCGCTGGATCCTGCGGCACCCCATCCCCCAGGGCCGCCGCCGTTGAGGACGGCAATGAGGTGGAGGGCTGCATCAGAAACCCAATTCCCAGCGCGCAGGCCGCAGTTGCCGCGCTTACAAGAATCATGCGTTTGTTCAACATTTCACCCTCCAAAACCAAAATTCAAACCTGACTTGGGCCTTCAGAGTAGATGTGAAAATGGCGGCCAGATTGCGGCCTCCAGCTGAAGAAATTCAGGCATTTACATGCAATTTGAGGCGAAGGCTGCCTGTTCGGCTGCTGCAAACCTGCATTTGCAGGCCAAAGGCTAGCGCATAAAAATTAACCCCAGCCAAAGGCCGGGGTCATTTTTCAGATCATTTTGTGGCGGCGCTCACCGCCCTGGTTTGGAGCCCTCAGGCCAGACGCCCGTGACAGTGTTTGAACTTCTTGCCAGACCCACAGGGGCATTTGTCATTGCGCGAGGGGTTGCCCCAGGTTGCGGGATCATCCTCGACAAATCCGGGGGCCGCATCTTCGGGGTTGGCCTGCTCGGGTGCAGAGCCCAGCGCCATCTGCTGCATGGCCGCCTGTCGGGCCGCCATTTCAGCCAGCATCTGCTGTTGCTCTTCCTGGCTCATCGGGCGGACCCGGCTGAGCTGCAGGGTCACGTCTTCGCGCAGCGAATCAAGCATGGTCTCAAACAGCTGAAAGCTTTCGTTCTTATACTCATTCAGCGGGTCGCGCTGCGCATAGCCACGGAATCCCACCACCGAGCGCAGATGCTCCAGCGTCAGCAGATGTTCGCGCCATTTGGCGTCGATGGTCTGCAGCAGGACCTGCTTTTCGATGTTGCGCATGCTTTCGGGACCAAAGGCGGCGGCCTTTTCACCCATCATCTGGTCGCTGGCTTCACACAGACGCTCTGACATATGCTCATCATCGACGCCTTCTTCGGCGGCCCATTCGGCCACCGGCGCATCCATGCTCAGCTTTTCCAGAACCGCAGCGTGCAGGCCCTCGATATCCCACTGATCCGCATAGGTCTTGGGCGGCATATATTGATCGATCAACTCATCGACCACCTCGTGACGCATATCACCCACGATTTCGGACAAATCCTCAGCCGCCATGATCTCGCGGCGCTGGCCAAAGATCACCTTACGCTGGTCGTTCATCACATCGTCAAACTTGAGCACGTTCTTACGCATGTCAAAGTTGCGACCTTCAACCTTGGCCTGGGCGCGTTCCAGAGATTTGTTCACCCAGGGGTGAATGATCGCCTCGCCTTCTTTCATTCCCAGTGAAGACAAGACCTTTTCCAGACGCTCAGAGCCGAAGATCCGCATCAGATCATCTTCGAGGCTGAGGTAGAATACGGTGCGACCAGGGTCACCCTGACGACCGGAACGTCCGCGCAACTGGTTGTCGATACGGCGGCTCTCGTGACGTTCAGAGGCCATGACAAACAGACCACCGGCCTGTTTCACCGCGTCTTCGTCAGCGGCATGGCCCTCTTCGATCTTGCTGCGGATGGCTTCGTGATCGCCCTCAGGTTCGGCGGCGATGGCCTCCAGCACCTTGAATTCGACATTGCCGCCCAGTTTGATGTCGGTGCCGCGACCGGCCATGTTGGTGGCAATGGTCACCGCGCCATATCGGCCGGCATCCGCAACAATCTGCGCTTCCTGCTCGTGGTGGCGGGCATTCAGCACGTTGTGCTTGATGCCTTCCTGCTTGAGCAGCTCGCTCAGCAGTTCGGATTTCTCGATCGAAGTGGTGCCCAAAAGAACCGGCTGGCCCTTTTCATGCGCTTTCTTGGTCTCTTCGATCATCGCCCGGTATTTTTCCATTCCGGTGCGATAGACTTGGTCATCTTCATCGAGACGGGCAATTGGGCGATTGGTGGGCACTTCGACCACCCCCAGCCCGTAGATCTCGGCAAATTCCTCAGCCTCGGTCAGGGCAGTACCCGTCATGCCAGACAGTTTGTCATAGAGGCGGAAATAGTTCTGGAAAGTGACCGAAGCCAGCGTGGTGTTCTCCGGCTGGATTTTGACGTCTTCCTTGGCTTCGATGGCCTGGTGAAGACCCTCGGACAGACGCCGACCGGCCATCATCCGGCCAGTGAATTCGTCGATCAGCACCACTTCGCCGTCGCGCACGATATAGTCCTTGTCGCGCTGGAACAGTTTATGCGCGCGCAGGGCCTGGTTCACGTGATGCACCACGGTGGTGCTTTCGGGATCGTAGAGCGAGGCCTCCTCTGGCAACAGCCCCTGCTCCAGCAGCAATCGCTCGAGATAGTCGTTGCCCTCTTCGGTAAAGGTGACGCCGCGGGTCTTTTCGTCCAGTTCGCAATGCTCATCCGACAACAGCGGAATTACCTTGTCGATGGAGAGGTATAGCTCAGAACGGTCCTCAGCCGGGCCGGAGATGATCAGCGGGGTACGCGCTTCGTCGATCAGGATGGAATCAACTTCATCGACGATGGCAAAGTTATGCTGCTTCTGGAACACCTGATCCAGCGAGGGCTTCATATTGTCCCGCAGATAGTCAAAGCCCAGCTCATTATTGGTGGCATAGGTGACATCGCTGCCATAGGCCGCCATCTTTTCCTCGTCAGGCTGACCAGACCAGATCACGCCCGTGGTCATACCCAACGCAGCAAAGACCTTGCCCATCCATTCGCTGTCGCGCTTGGCCAGGTATTCGTTCACCGTGACCACATGCACGCCCTTGCCGGTCAGCGCGTTGAGGTAAGCAGGGAAGGTCGCCACAAGGGTTTTGCCCTCACCGGTCTTCATCTCGGAAATATTGCCCTGATGCAGGAAGATGCCGCCCATCAACTGGGTATCAAACGCACGCAAGCCCAGGGCCCGGCGCGCGCCTTCCCGCACGTTGGCAAAGGCTTCGGGCAGCAGCGCATCCAGGCTTTCGCCCTTTTGCGCGCGCCCGCGCAGCTCTTCGGTCTTGGCCTTGAGATCCTCGTCGCTGAGTTTCTCGAACGTCTCTTCCAGCCCATTGATTTCTGCAACCAGCGGCCGTGTCGCCTTGATCTTGCGGTCATTCGGTGTCCCGAAAACCTTTTTGGCGAGTGTTCCGATACCCAGCATGTGTTCTCCAGCGTTCCTCAAATAGTCCTGATGTCGGGCAGGCTTGCCCGCCGTGGTCGCAACCCATAAACAATGGGGGAAACGACGGTCCTTCCCCAGGCCTCCTCGGGAGATAAGGGTCCGGAAAATAAGTGTCAACGCCGCGCCCCTTCGCGGCCCTGCAATAGGAAGAATTCAATGCGCAAAGGTCTCACTTTTTTGCAAGGTGCCGCAGTGGCTGCATTGCTGGTCCTGCCGCTGCCTGCATTGGCCGCGCCACATGCCAATACGGTGATTGCGACCGTCAATGGCGAGGACATCACGCTGGGTCACATGATCATGGCCCGCGACAGCCTGCCCGAACAATACAAGCAACTGCCCGATGATGTGCTCTACAATGCCATTCTCGATCAACTGGTGCAGCAGACCGCGCTCAAGCAGGAGCTGCATGGCGGCGTGCCCCATTATGTCAAACTGGCGATCGAAAACGAATCCCGTGCCCTGCTGGCCGCCAATGTGATCGAAACGGTGATGAAAGCCGCCAGCGACGAAGCCTCCCTGCGCCAGGCCTATGACGACAAATATTCTGATGGCGATGGTGGAGATGAATTCAACGCCGCCCATATCCTGGTCGAGAGCCAGGAAGACGCCCTCGAAATCAAGGCGGAGCTGGACACCGGTGCCGATTTTTCCATCATGGCCAAAGAACGCTCCACCGGGCCATCTGGCCCCAATGGCGGTGATCTCGGCTGGTTCACCAAGGGCCGCATGGTGCCTGAGTTCGAAGAGGCGGTTTTGGGCATGCGCGCTGGTGAGATTTCGGCCCCGGTTGAGACGCAGTTCGGCTGGCATCTGATCCTGTTGAAGGAACGTCGCAAGACAGCCGCCCCTTCCTTTGAGGAGGTACGCGGTGCCCTGACCCAGGAATTGCAGGATGCTGCCGTTGAGGCCCGCGTCAGCGATCTCACCGCCTCTGCCGTCATCGAACGCCCTGAGATCGAAGATCTCGACCCCGCCATCCTGCGCGATCTCAGCCTGGTGAGGAACTGACCATGGCTGACAGCTTGCCTCGCTCACCGCTGGCCCCCAGCGCCTTTCCCGCACTGCCCTCAATCAAGGGCCTGCGCCTTGCCGCCGGGGCCGCCGGGGTCAAATACCAGGGCCGCGATGACGTCATGCTTGCGGTGATGGATCCCGGTACTGCCGTTGCTGGGGTCTTCACCCGCTCACAAACCCGTTCGGCCCCGGTGCGCGATTGCCAGGCCAAGCTCGGGGGCGAGACTTCCGCTGGCGCAGCCATCCTGGTGAACTCCGGCAATTCCAACGCCTTTACCGGACACTATGGTCAGACATCGGTCGATGAGATCGCCAGTGCCGTGGCCAAGATCACCGATCTGCCCACGGCTCGCGTGTTTACCGCATCGACAGGCGTCATCGGTGAGCCCTTGCCGCATGATCGCATCATCGCCCAGATCCAAAGCCTGAACGCAGGCCTGGACCAAAACGCCCTTGAGCCCGCCGCCAATGCGATCATGACCACCGATACCTTTGCCAAAGGAGCCTCTGCCCAGGTCACCATCGAGGGCCAGACCATCGAGATCGCCGGGATCGCCAAAGGGTCCGGCATGATCGCGCCGGATATGGCCACCATGCTGGTCTATATCTTCACCGATGCCCGCGTGGAGCAGACCGCCCTGCAGGCAGAGCTGAGCCGGATTTGTGATCGCACCTTCAATTGCATCACGGTCGATAGCGACACCTCGACCTCTGACAGCCTGATGCTTTGTGCCACTGGTGCCTCAGGGGTGGATGCCACCGGCAATGCCGAATTTTCGCAGGCACTCGAAGCCGTCATGCTGGATCTTGCCCATCAGGTGGTGCGGGACGGCGAAGGCGCGACCAAATTTGTCGAGATTCAGATCACCGGTGCAGCCTCAGATAGCGACGCCAAGGTGCATGGGCTGGCGATTGCCAACTCGCCGCTGGTGAAAACCGCCATCGCAGGGGAAGACCCCAATTGGGGGCGCGTTGTCATGGCCATCGGTAAATCAGGTGCTGCCGCAGATCGCGATCTGCTGTCGATCTCATTTGGCGAGGTGCTGGTGGCCGAAAAAGGCTGGGTCTCCCCCGACTACCGCGAAGAAGACGGCGCAGCGCAGATGACCCGCGATGAGATCATCCTCAAGGTGGATCTGGGCCTCGGCGATGGCATCTGCACCGTCTGGACCTGCGATCTGACCCACCAGTACATCACCATCAACGCGGACTATCGGTCATGAATACCCTTCTGGTCTCCGCCGTTGCCTTGATCGATGTTGAAGGGCGAGTGCTGCTGGCGCAGCGTCCAGAGGGCAAATCCATGGCCGGTCTCTGGGAGTTTCCCGGCGGCAAGGTGGAGCCGGGTGAAACCCCCGAAGCCGCCCTGGTGCGTGAATTGCAGGAGGAGTTGGGCATCAACACCTGGTCCTCCTGCCTGGCGCCACTGACCTTTGCCAGCCACAGCTACGATGATTTTCATTTGTTGATGCCTCTGTTTGCCTGCCGCAAATGGGAGGGTATTCCCCAGGCACAGGAAGGCCAGCAGCTGAAATGGGTGCGTGCGCAAAACCTGCGTGACTACCCCATGCCTGCAGCTGATATCCCGCTGATTCCGATCCTGCGCGACTGGCTCTGATCCCGGCCTCACACAGAGATTCCGGTTAAACACAGGGGCCGACTTTCAGGCCGGCCTCGCTGCTGCAGTCCCAGACGGAACAGATGGGATCACCCACAATATCTGGTAGAAATACCCTGTATAACCTACGAGAAATTCCAAAAAATCTACAGAAAACTGCCTTCCCCGGCTTGCTTGGAAAGGTTTTGTTAACCATTTGGGCAGAGTCTGGACGAAGTACGAACAAACTGGTCGCAGCAGTTCTACCCCTGAGAGGATCTGCAACGGCTTCCTGTTCTCCCCGGGAGGCCAAGACAGATCCTCGGCAGGATCATACAGGCGCAACCTGATCAGGCAGTACTCCGCACGCGCGGCGACAAGACCCAATAGAAACACCGCCGACGTGCAGAAAGACCACCACTCACTCACGGAACGGGGCAGCCACAGGCTGCCCCTCTCTCTGTTGGGCCTATTTGTCCCGCCTGGTTGAGCGATCTGGTTTTCAGGCCTGAATTCCAAGGCACGATCTTCACCAGCAAGCTGCCCCACTGCCCAACTCACTGGCCACCACAGTCAGACCACAGTCTAATTTTCAGCCCAATCCATCCCAATGCCCCGCCTACCATACCAAAGCGTGGCACTTGATCTGGCCATTCCATGATATAAGGCCAGCGTAGCAGGACCAGGCCCCCACCCCACCTCAGTCCCCAAAATTCTGAGAAAAGACTACGAAATGGGCGGGGATGCAGAATTCCCCTAAGGCCTGGCCTCTACACGATCACCACCAGCGATAGCCCACCAAACAAACACCCGGAAAACAAAAAGCCCCGGCGCAAAGGCCAGGGCTTTTTCAAATATTTCACAGTGTCTTAGTCGAGCGAACGTTCGACTTCCTGACGCTCGAAGATCTCGATGACATCGCCTGCGCGGACATCTTCGTAGTTCTCAAAGGCCATACCACATTCCTGACCGGACTGGACTTCGGGAACTTCGTCCTTGAAGCGCTTCAGGGTCTTCAGCGTGCCTTCGTGGATCACCACGTTGTCGCGCAGCAGACGTACACCCGCCGAGCGGCGTGCAACACCTTCGGTGACCAGACAGCCGGCAACCTTGCCAACGTTGGACACCTTGAAGACGTCCTTGATCTGGGCGTAGCCAATGAAGTTTTCCTTGATCTCGGCGCTGAGCAGACCAGAAGCGGCCTTTTTCACGTCGTCGACCAGATCATAGATCACCGAATAATAGCGGATCTCTACGCCCTTCTGGTTGGCAGTGTTGCGCGCCGAAGTATTGGCACGAACGTTAAAGCCCATGACCGGTGCACCGGAGGCTTCGGCCAGGCCGATGTCTGTCTCGGTGATGGCACCCACACCGGAATGCAGCACCCGCACGCGGACTTCGTCGTTGCCGATCTTTTCCATCGCCTGAACGATGGCTTCAGCAGAGCCTTGCACGTCGGCTTTGACCAGGATCGGCAGCTCAGAGACGGTTTCGTCGTCTTTGGCCTTCTGCATCAGCTGCTCAAGCGTGGTGGCAGCACCAGCAGCAGCGCGTTTGTCCTTGGCAGCCTGAGCGCGGTATTCGGCGATTTCACGCGCCTGCGCTTCGGTCTCGGTCACGTTCAGCACATCGCCCGCTTCGGGTGTGCCGTTGAGACCCAGAACCTCGACCGGAACCGAGGGACCAGCTTCTTCAACGCGGTCGCCCTTGTCGTTGATCAGCGCACGGACCTTACCGTATTGCTCACCAACAACAAAGATATCGCCCTGACGCAGGGTGCCGTTCTGAACCAGAACAGTGGCAACCGGTCCGCGACCAACATCAAGCTGGGCTTCGATCACAGCCCCCTGGGCAGCGCGCTCTGGGTTGGCTTTGAGTTCCAGAATTTCCGATTGCAGCGCAATGGCTTCCAGCAGCTCGTCCAGACCCTGGCCAGTATGTGCCGAAACTTCAACGTCCTGCACTTCACCGGACATCGCTTCCACAATGACTTCGTGCTGCAACAGATCGGTGCGCACTTTCATCGGATCAGCCGCAGGCTTGTCGCATTTGTTGATCGCAACAATCATCGGAACTTCGGCCGCCTTGGCGTGGGCGATGGCTTCGATGGTCTGCGGCATGACCGCATCATCCGCCGCCACAACCAGAACCACGATATCCGTCACCTGAGCCCCACGCGAGCGCATCGAGGTAAAGGCCGCGTGGCCCGGCGTATCCAGGAAGCTGAGCACGGTGCCGCTTTCGGTGGTCACCTGATAGGCGCCGATGTGCTGAGTGATGCCGCCGGCCTCGCCTGCCACAACACGCGCATTGCGGATGGCATCCAGAATCGACGTCTTACCGTGGTCCACGTGGCCCATGATGGTGATCACCGGCGGACGGGACTTCAGGTCTTCGGCCTTGTCTTCCACGACGTTGATCACGTCTTCCACGTCAGCATCGGAAACCCGAACCACCTTGTGGCCGAACTCTTCGATGATCAATTCCGCGGTATCGGCATCGATGGTCTGGTTCTGTGTCACCATCATGCCCATGTTCATCAGCGATTTGACAACCGCACCAACACGTTCGGACATCCGGTTTGCCAGCTCGGAGACAACAATCGCCTCGGGCAGCTGCACTTCACGCAAGACCTTTTCGCGCTCAACAGTGCCCATCGCCTTTTGACGCGCGCGCTCTTGTTTACGCTTCATCGAGGCCATCGAGCGATGACGGTTGCCCGCACCACCGGTGGCCTGGCCCAGAGTCAGCTTACCGGAACGACGGTTGTCATCGCCGGCACGGCCCTTGTTGCTGCGGCCACGCTCTTCGCGTTCGCGATCGGATTTGCGAGGCGTCTGTGCAGGCGCGGGCTTGGAGGCAGGACCGCGTGGCGCGGCGGCGGCGCCACCCGCAGCAGCAGGAGCTGCCTTTTTGCTGTCAGCAGCTTCTGCCGAACGTTTGGCCGCATCTGCAGCTTCACGCTTCTTGCGCTCTTCTTCTTCGGCCTTCAGGCGAACCTTTTCTTCGGCCTCGCGCTGCTCGCGTTCTTTGGTTTCGGCCTCGGCACGACGGCGGGCACGATCCTCTTCGCGGGCTTTCTCTTCCGCCGCACGTTTGGCCGCTTCTTCGACCTCACGGGCCTTGGCAGCCTGCAACGCCTTCAGGCGGCGGCTCATCTCTGCATCGGTAATCCCGGCAGGCCGACGCGATCCGTCAGTCGCAGGAGCAGCATTGCCGCCCTTGTTGCCACCCGGCTTGGGGACCACAACGCGTTTGCGCTTGGTTTCCACCACGACATTCTTGGTCCGCCCATGGCTAAAGCTCTGTTTTACGTTCCCAGGCCGGGAACCGCCGCCACGTAGACCCAAGGTCTTTTTGCCGTCACTATCGCTCATAAAGCTCTTTATCCTTCTGTGCGGCCGCTGCCGCCCACCATTTCGCGCAGACCCTGCAACCGTTGCGCCTCGTCTACAACACGTTTGCTGAGTCCACCAGAGGCGAGCGCCGCATGTATCACAGTTTGACGCCCAAATGCCATCCCCAGCTCATTTGCGGTGAGGCAGCCGATGAAATTTCCCCGATGAGGGGTACTTAATTTCGATTTGCCGCGCCCTGATCCATCGCTTGCCTGAATCAGAACTGTGGCGTGTTCTTTACCTAGCCAATCCTTGACCTTTTCATATCCACCCACCGCATCGCCCGATTTACGGGCCAGGCTGAGCAAATCCACCAGACGGCGCAGCGTCTGACGTTCCACCTCATTCACCAGATCCGCTGGCAGCGTGACCGGAACCTTGAAGCCGCGGGCAAAGAGTTTCTTCTTTACCGCCAACTCCAGCGCCTCACGGCTGGCTGTCACATAGACCCCGCGCCCTGGCAATTTGCCAAAGACGTCCGGCACAACCTGGGCCTCTGGCCCCATCACAAAGCGGATCAGCCCCTGCTTGGGCTGAACCTCACCGGTTGCGATGCACTTGCGCTCCGCACCGTCTTCGCGAAATTTGCTGGCGCCTGCGCGACCCATGTTGCTTCTCCTGTTCGGACCCCCGGAGCCTTATGCTCCGGCGTCCTCTTCGCCTTCTTCGGCGACATCTTCTGCTGCGTCTTCGTCGCTGATCAGATCATCAGGATCGACCCAACCCAGCATGACCCGTGCGGTCATCACCAAGGTCTGCGCCTCTTCCAGGCTCATCCCAAAGGGTTCGAGAATACCGTCATCCTTGACGCGCTCACCGTTGTCAGAGGTCCAGCCACCGGCCAGCTCCCAATCGGCGCAGGTCGCAAAATCTTCCAGCGACTTGATCTCATCCTTGGCCAGCGCCTCGATCATCTGCGGGGTCAGACCGTCGAACTGGATCAGGCTGTCCTCGGCCCCCAATGCGCGGGCCGCATCGATCGCCGCCTTGGCCTTGGCTTCCAGATGGTCACGGGCACGGGCCTGCAGCTCACCTGCCGTGGCTTCATCAACACCGTCGATGACCAAAAGCTCGTCCAGCTCCACATAGGCCACCTCTTCGAGGTTGGTGAAGCCTTCGGAGACCAGAAGCTGAGCAAAGAACTCGTCCAGATCCAGAGTTTCCATGAACAGACCGGTGCGGGCTTCGAATTCCTTCTGGCGACGCGCCGATTCTTCTTCTTCGGTCATGATGTCGATGTCGAGACCGGTCAGCTGCGAGGCCAGACGTACGTTCTGACCACGACGGCCAATCGCCAGGCTCAGCTGCTCTTCGGGAACCACAACTTCGATCTTGCCGGCTTCTTCATCCAGAACCACCTTGGAGACTTCTGCAGGCTGCAGAGCATTCACCAGGAAAGTGGGCTGATCTTCGTTCCATGGGATGATGTCGATCTTTTCACCCTGCAACTCGTTGACCACAGCCTGCACGCGCGAGCCGCGCATACCAACACAGGCCCCGACAGGATCAATCGAGCCATCATTGGAGATCACGGCAATCTTGGCACGCGAACCGGGATCCCGGGCCACCGCCTTGATCTGGATGATGCCGTCATAGATTTCCGGCACTTCCATCTTGAACAACTCGGCCATGAACTCAGGCGCGGTCCGGCTCAGGAAGATCTGCGGGCCACGGGGCTCGCGGCGCACATCCTTGATGAAGCAACGGATACGATCATTGGGGCGATAGCTTTCGCGGCCGATCTTTTCGTTGCGACGCAGGATGCCTTCACCGGCGCCCACGTCAACGATGACATTGCCATATTCTTCGCGCTTGACCAGACCGTTGATGATGGTGCCGTTGCGGTCCTTGAACTCTTCGAACTGGCGATCCCGCTCTGCTTCGCGCACCCGCTGCAGGATGACCTGCTTGGCCGATTGCGCCGCGATCCGGCCCATTTCCACCGGAGGCACTTCCTCGACAAACGTGTCACCCACCTGCGGGTCGGCCATATACTGCTTGGCCTGCTCGACGGTCATTTCGGCCTGGTAGTTTTCCAGCGCCTCATCCTCAACAACCGAACGCACGCGGGTAAAGGTCGCCTTGCCGGTCTTGCGGTCGATCGACACGCGGATGTCCATCTCGCTGCCGTAGCGGCTCTTGGCCGCCCGGGCGAGGCTTTCTTCCATCGCGTCAACCACCAGACCGGGGTCGATCATCTTTTCGCGCGCCACAGCTTCAGCAGTTTGCAACAGCTCAAGCTGGTTTGCAGAGGTGATAGCCATTACTTGTTCTCCTCTTCGGACCCTTCGGCCTCGATCTCGTCGAATGCATCTTCGTTCAATGTGCCGGCAGCTTTGCGCTGACGCAGCATTTCCGTGATCAGATCATCGGTCAAAACCAGCTTGGCATCCGAGAGCCAATCAAATTTCAGACCGATGGTAACGGTTTGGCCCTGATCCTCGATATTGATCAGAACTTCATCTTCTTCGGTGCCGGCCAGCTCGCCCTTAAAGCGGCGACGTCCGCCAACCAGCTCCTCGGTTTCGAGTTTGGCCTCATAGCCTTCGAACATGTCAAAGTCTTTGAGCCGGGTCAGGGGCCGGTCGATCCCAGGACTGGAGACTTCCAGCGTAAAGGTATCCAGAATCGGATCCTCAACATCCAGTGTCGCGCTGACGGCATTGGAGATTGCAGCGCAATCATCCACTTCGATGCCGCCATCGGGCTTGTCGGCCATGATCTGCAGCGTGGTGACTTTGCCAGACATCAGGCGAATGCGCACCAGCTCATAGCCGAGGTCTTCGATCACCGGGATCAGAAGCTCAGCGAGGCGGCGGTCAATCGCAGCTTTGGCAATCAGGTCGTTGGTCATTTGACTTCCCACAATCGGGTTGGGCTTTGGACTCTGCGTCTTTTGAGGACACAAAAAAACGGGCGCGCGGCCCGTTGAACTAATCCGGTGGTGTCTTGAACCAGAGCTCAACACGCCGCTGTTGAATTGGCATATACGCCCCTTGCTGCGAATCTGCAACCCTTCAGTTCAGTTCGCCCAAGAGGCAACGGCTGGGCCCAAAAACCGCCACCCCAAACAGAGCGCTAGAGGCGCCACCAGCGTTCAGAAATACGGCCATCATCCAGCGCCGCCTGACGGCCAACCACACGGGGAATGCCCACATCGGATCGGCTGGCCAGGGCCATGTCTTCGGCTGAGGGGTGATAGCGGAAACCGCCACGTTTCAGCAGCTCTTGTGGCTGCGGCAGCGCCGCAACATCGACAAAACCATCCCGCAGCGCCTCAGCCCGCACCGCCGGATCGGGAATGACGATCACCTCCAGGCTATCAACCCAGCCCGCCTGCCCCTCTTTGTAGTGGCCCGCCACCTTGGTGGCGCGAAAATGCCGACCTTCCTGGGCGCGCTCTACCCGGTAACAGCCGGTTCCCACCAGTTGGGCCAGCGGCTGACCGCCCTGGCCCTGCGGCGCAATCGCATAATCGGCACCCGCCAGCAGATAGGGCAGATGCGGATTGTCCTGGGTCAGAACCAGTTCTACCTGATGCGCATTCAGGGCCGTGACCTCGGCAAGTGCTGCACCGGCAACCGACCGGCCCTGCAACGCGGCAACCACATCCGAGGCCAGCAAGGGGTCGCCAGTGTGGAATTGAACGTCCGAGCGTAGGTCAAAACGCCAGATCCGCGCACCCTCAACACTGCGCCAATTGGTGGCCAGTTCCCCGCGCAGCACCCCGTCCGGGGCCACTTCTGTCAGGCAATCCAACACCGCGCCACGCGCCACCTGCTCCAGCAGGCCACCATCACGCGGCAAGGCCAGACGCAGCGCACCACCCGCCCGGGGCGAAGCCGCAAGCGAGGTGCCGGTGGCAGCCAAAAGGGCAGCAGCAGCACCAGAGGTGAACAGGGCGCGACGGTCGATACGGGTCAAGGCAAGAGTTCCTCGGCAATGCGGTCCATGGCCAGCACCAGCTCAGCGCTGATTCCCGGCTCTGACAAAGCATGCCCTGCATTGCGCACCATGATCAATTCCGCATTTGGCCACAGTTCGTTCAACCGCCAGGCCGAAGAGGGCGGGCAGATCATGTCATAGCGCCCCTGAACGATGGTGCCGGGGATATGCGAGATGCGCCCCATATTGGCCAGGATCTGACCGTCAAAATCGAGAAACCCACCATTGATGAAATAGTGGTTCTCCAGCCGGGCAAAGGCGCGGGCATAATCGCCGGGGCTTTCGACCGAGGTGCCATTGGAATGGATCGATGCCAGCGCGTTCTCCCAGGCAGACCAGCTGCGACCCAATCGGACCTCTTCGTCGACTTTGCCGGAAAACAGACGCTTGTTGTAGGCCGCGATCAGATCGCCGCGCTCCGCATCCGGGATAGGGGCAACAAATTTTGCCCAGGGCTCCGGCCAGAAGCGCCCAGCGCCACCGCCGTAGAACCAGTCCAGCTCTGCCTTCGTCATCAAAAAGACGCCGCGCAACACCAGCTGGGTCACCCGATCGGGGTGGGTCTGGGCGTAGATCAGCGACAGTGTCGCCCCCCAGCTGCCACCAAAGACAACCCAGGCATCGATCTCCAGCTGCCGACGGATCTCCTCCATATCTGCAACCAAGTGCCAGGTGGTATTGTCCTTGCAAGAGGCATGGGGCTGCGAGCGCCCGCAGCCCCGTTGATCAAACAGAATCACCCGGTAGATCTTGGGATCAAAATAGCGCCGCATTGCCGGGCTGCAGCCACCGCCCGGGCCGCCATGGCAAACCACCACCGGGATGCCGCGCGGATTACCCGATTGCTCCATATATATCCTGTGCCCCTGGCCCACTTCGAGCATCCGCTGATCAAATGTATCAACGGGGGGATAAAGATAATGCACTGCGCGCTTTTGATCCGAGTATTTGTCCATTACTGACCTAGATGAAACCTGAGCCTACACAAGAACACACGGAGACAGGAATGCAAGCGCCTCAATCCACAGTCGACCCGGCGGAAATCGCAAAATTCGAAGCAATGGCAGCAGAGTGGTGGGACCCCAACGGCAAGTTCAAACCGTTGCATATGCTCAACCCCTGTCGTCTGGATTATATCACCAGTCAGATTGCCGCCGAATTTGACCGCGACCTTACCCAGCCCAAGCCCTTTGAGGGGCTGCGGCTGTTGGATATCGGCTGCGGCGGCGGTCTGTTGTGTGAACCCATGGCGCGGCTGGGGGCGGAGGTGACCGGCGCCGATGCCGCGGCCGGCAATCTACCGGTGGCGCGCCTGCATGCCGAACAGACTGGTCTGCAGATCGACTATCGCCATACCACGGCTGAGGATATGGCCGCAGCGGGGGAACAGTTCGACGTGGTGCTCAATATGGAAGTGGTCGAACATGTCGCCGACCCGCTCACCTATTTGACCGCCACCAAAGACCTGCTCAAACCCGGTGGGCTGGAGATCTGCTCAACCATCAACCGCAATCCCAAAAGCTATGCCATGGCGATTTTTGGCGCTGAGGTTGTAATGCGCTGGCTGCCACGCGGCACCCATGAATGGCACAAATTCATCACCCCTGACGAACTGTTTGAGTTGCTGGGCAAGGCCGGGCTGACTCCCGTTGATCGTAAGGGCTTTGTTTTCAACCCGCTGAGCTGGAACTGGTCGATCTCGGATCGGGATCTGTCGGTGAACTATGTCACCGCTAGCGTAAAACCTTCATAAAACCTGCTGCGACCCGGCGGTCCACGCCGGGAACACCTAGACTTTAGGATAGGTAGGCAACCTTTTGCCATATTGGTAACGGGGCTCGAAAGGGATAGATTCATTTTGTACTAAACTTTTCCTTTCGTCCCCTCGGTCCCCGCACACCGTTCAGGACGACCCCATTTGAAACCTGCGCCAAAGCCTGGCTTTGGTTCTGCCACCACTCACATACGACAGAAGGTTCAAATGGGGAAAGGGGGTGCTGGAACGAGCACCCCCTTTCGAATTTTCAGCGCGAGTCTTTGCCAAAACACAGGCCAGAAACAGGCCTGAATCTCAGTTTTCAAGCGGTGGTTTCCAGTTTCACCCGCAGCTCGCGCAGGATCGGCAGGGCAGCCCGCACCCGGTCCCCGCCCAGCTCATTCACCACCTCGGAAATCAGCGGCACGATACTGGCAAGCGCTGCATCCCGCGCCTGGCGGCCCGCCGGGCTGATGGCCACCATTTTGCGTCGTGCATCATCCCAATCCGGGCGAATATGAATATAGCCAGCCACTTCCAATTTGCTCAGCGTATTGGTCATCGCCCCACGGGTCACGTGAAAGGCCTTGGCCAATTGCGCCGGCGAGCGCTCAACACCCGTGCGGGTCAGGTGGTTGAGCACGGAAAAATGCGACAATTCCATCCCTTTGGGCAGGGCTTTGCCCAGACGCGTGCGCGCCAGCTGATCTGCCATCAAAATCTCGCTGAACAGCGAAATTGCCAGGGAATTGGAATCTTCCATCAGGGTCCGTCAAACTCTCGGTCATGGGTCAGGGAAGGCACACGCCTGCGCGCTTCTGCCACTTTTTTCCTATCAAGATCAACGTAACTTATGCCCGGTGCCTCTCCGGCATCGGACAGGATTTCCCCCCAGGGGGCCACGATCAGTGAATGCCCATAGGTCTTGCGCACCGCCCCCCGGCTGGTTTTGTGGCGGCCGGTCTGGGCCGCGGCCAGCACATAACAGCCGGTTTCGATGGCGCGGGCCTGCAGCAAAGCATGCCAATGTGCCGCACCCGTCACCGGAGAAAAGGCCGCAGGTGCGATCAGGATCTCCGCCCCGGCCTGGGCCAGGGCCCGGTGCAAATGGCCAAAGCGCAGATCATAGCAGATGGTCAGACCCAGGGCACCAAACGGAGTCTCTGCCAGCACCGCCCGCGTTCCCGGGCGGTAGCCGTCGGATTCGCGAAAGGTCTCTTCCGGGGTCACCTCCACATCAAACATGTGGATCTTGTCGTAGCGCGCAGTGATCTCACCCTGCGGCGAGATCAGGAACTGACGATTGACAAACCTTCCGTCATCGTCATGCGTCTTGACCCCAAATGAGCCCAGCGACAGCCAAATGCCATGTTCTGCCGCGCTCGCACAGAGTGCGCGCAGACTGGAGTCGTCTTCCTCGTGTTGCAGCACCTCTTGCTGATGCGCACGACTAAGGGAGACGCAGTTGCTCACCTCGGGTGTCAGCACAAAGCCAGCGCCATTGGCCACCGCCTCGGCGATCATGCCCTGGATCGTCTCCAGGTTTTCGGTTGGGGAATCGCTCGAGGTGATCTGCAACAAGGCCGCGCGCATCGGGGTCTCTCTTTGAATTGATATTTTGCCTCAGGCGGCAAGCAACGGATCCAGTTTACCAGCCTGCTCCAGTGCAAATAGGTCATCGCAGCCGCCAACATGGGTTTCACCGATAAAGATCTGCGGCACGGTATAGCCACCATTGGCGCGCTGGATCATTTCCGGCTTGCGTCCGGGATTGGCCAAAACATCGACCTCGGAAAATTCCACGCCCTTCTGATTCAGCAGGCGTTTGGCCGCGTGGCAAAAACCGCATAGCGGCGACGTATAGATTTCGACCGATTTCATAGAGGTCTCCATTGATCTGGTTGCGAAGGTTCTGCGCCATATGGGGACGCATTGCAATCATTGCCAGTGGAAACGCCCGCCCATCACGCCCGTGTGACCCGCGCCAGGACCGCAACCCGCACCTCGGCAGCGCCAGCTTCAAGGCAGGCGTCGGCGCAGGCGGTCAGCGTCGCACCCGAGGTCATCACATCATCCACCAACAGCACCACCCGCCCCTGCATCAGCGCACGATGGCGCGGATGTGCCACGATGGCACGGCGCAGAGCCGCAAAACGCTGCGCCCGGGTCTTGCCCTCCAGGCTGGGGGTCACCTTGACCCGTTTCAGCATATCCGGCCAGTAATCCAGCCGCGCCTGACGCGACAGGTTTTCCGCCAACAGGGCCGATTGATTATAGCGACGTCGCAAGAGCCGCGACCAATGCAGCGGCACCGGGCAGACCAGTGGATTATCCCGCAGCAGCGGTCCCGAAGCCCGTTCGATCCAGGAGGCGGCTGGCGCTGCCAGATCGGTGCGATCGCCATGTTTCAGCGCCATCACCAGATTGCGCGCCTTGTCCTTATACAAAAGGGCAGCTCTGCCCTGGGTCCAGGGGCGTGGCATCGACATGCATTCATCGCATTCTATTCGATATCCATCCGAATCCCCCGGCAATGGCAGCCCACAGCCCTCGCAGGTGGTGCCGCTGATGAAATGCGCCTCCCCCCAGCAAGAGCCGCAAAGGCCAAAGTCCTGCTCCACCAATTCGTCGCAGCCCAGGCATTTGGGCGGATAAACCAGTGAAACAGCGGTTTGAAACTGCGCTCGCAACATCTAAATAGCCCCCATGACACAAGCACCCAAATCACAGCCAGAACTGTTTGACCGCCAGGCATTGGCGATCCATCGCGCCCGCCACCAGCCTGAGGCATTGTTCCTTCACGAACTGGCACGGGACGAGGTTGAGGATCGCTTAACACTGGTTAACAGAACCTTTACAAAGCCGGCGATCGTGTCTCCTTTTGCTAATATTTGGCAAGATTCCTTTCCAGATGCCCGCATTGTGCCCGATGACACACTGCTGGATCTGACGCCCGGCTCTCATGATCTGGTGGTGCATGCCATGGCCCTGCATTGGGCCAATGATCCGGTGGGCCAGTTGATCCAATGCCGCCGCGCCCTGTCAGAGGACGGTTTGCTACTGGCCATCACCCTGGGCGGGCGCACCCTGCATGAGTTGCGCAGCGCCCTGGCCGAAGCCGAAGCCGCAGTCTCGGGCGGCTTGTCACCCCGGATTGCACCCATGGGCGAGATCCGCGATCTGGGCGGGCTGTTACAGCGGGCGGGCCTTGCCCTGCCGGTGGCCGATGTGGTGCCCTTGACGGCGCAGTACCGCGACAGCCTGCACCTGATGCAAGAGCTGCGCGCCATGGGCGAAGGCAACGCCATGACCCAGCGCATGCGCCATCCCAGCCCGCGCGCCCTGTTTGCCCAGACCGAAGCGATCTATCGCCAGCATTTTGAACTGCCCAATGGCAAATTGCCCGCCACATTCGAGCTGGTCTGCCTTACGGGATGGTCGCCCTCCGACAGCCAGCCCCAGCCGCTGCGACCGGGTTCCGCCAAGACCCGCCTGGCCGAAGCCCTGAAAGTGCCGGAAACCAAACTGCCGGACTAGAAATCGCCAGCAGGGCGATAGGGTGACCCTATCCCTGTGCCAATGTGATCCAATTGGTCTTTGCCACCGTAACAGCTTATCTTCTGGTGAAATCGTGCTTTCGCCACTACTTCCAAACCTAAGATTTCGCCGCAGATACAGGACCGCCTCTTTCATGCTGGATTCTTCCATGACCGCCACCCGCCCCGCCCATGCGCCTGCGGATCACCCAAAGATCAAGGCCGAGAAAGTCGGCATTCTCTTGGCCAACCTCGGCACGCCGGATGACTATAGCTATTGGCCGATGCGCCGCTACCTGAGTGAATTCCTGTCGGATAAGCGGGTGATCGACTACCCGGCGTGGAAATGGCAGCCCCTGCTGCAGCTGATCATCCTGACCAAGCGTCCCTTTTCTTCTGGTTCCGCCTATAAATCGATCTGGAATCACGACAAGGGCGAAAGCCCGCTGATGACCATCACCAAAGACCAGACCACCAAGATGGCGCAGGTCATGGCCCAGCGCTACGGCGATCAGGTCATGGTGGATTTCTGCATGCGCTATGGCAATCCCTCAACCGAATCCAAGGTCCGCGCCATGGTTGAGGCCGGCTGCCAAAAGATCCTGTTTGTGCCGCTTTACCCGCAATATGCCGGCGCCACCTCGGGCACCGCAAACGACCAGTTCTTCCGCGCCCTGATGAAAGAGACCTGGCAACCAGCCGCCCGCACCATTGAGCCCTATTTCGACCAACCCGCCTATATCGAAGCCCTGGCCCGATCGGTGGAAGAGGCCTATGCACAAGCCGAAAAACGCCCCGACATTTTGGTGGTCTCTTATCACGGCATGCCCAAGCGCTACTTGATGCAGGGCGATCCCTATCACTGCCAGTGTCAGAAAACCACGCGCCTGCTGCGCGAACGTCTGGGCTGGGATGACACCCAGATCACCACCACCTTCCAATCGGTCTTTGGCCCCGAAGAATGGCTGAAACCCTATACCGTCGATCACGTCGCCACCCTCGCCCGCGAGGGCAAAAAGAACATCGCGGTGATGGCCCCGGCCTTTTCCGCCGATTGCATCGAAACCCTGGAAGAGATCAACGAAGAGATCAAAGAAAGCTTTGAGGAGGCTGGCGGCGAGGGTTTCCTCTATATTCCCTGCCTCAACGATGATGAGGATCACATTGCCGCGCTTGCGGGAGTGATCGAGAATAATCTCAAAGGCTGGCTGGACTAATCTCCCCTCCCCGGTCCAAATAGGATCCAATATTGGACTGCCGATTTTGGCAGACGGGGAGACGATTGCAATGAACCTACAGCATTGGGCGGATGCCCTGAAAACCCATTGGGGCATCACCGCAGATCTGCACCGCCTGGACGGCGAATATGATCTGAACTTTCGCGCCAAAGCTGCAGATGGCACCGCCTATATCCTCAAGGCCATGCGCCCCGGCTGCGAGGCTGACCTGGTCGAGATGCAGGTTCAGGCCTTCCAACACATCGCAGAGACCGCACCGGACTTGCCCTGCCCAAGGGTGATTGCCACCTCTGCAGGCTCTGCAATGCTCTCTATTGCCGACGAAACAGGCTCTGAGCGACTGTGCTGGATGCTCGAGTGCCTGCCCGGTAGATGCTACGCTGAATGTGCTCCAAAGACGCTGCAGCTGATCCATGAAGTTGGTGCAGTGCTGGGCGGCGCTGGCAAGGCCCTGGCGGACTTCCAACACCCGGGGCTGACCCGTGATTTCAAATGGGATCTGATGCAAGCGGGTTGGATCGGCTCTGAACTCGACTCGATCACTGATCCCGTCCGGCAGAGTCTCATACGGCAAATCGACACTGAATTCGCCAAGTTAGAGCCTGTTCTGCAGGCTCTGCCGAAACAGGCGATCCATAATGATGCCAATGACTACAACATCATGGTGGCGGGAGAGCTGACCGAGCCCCGCCGTGTCTCGGGCCTGATTGATCTGGGCGATATGTGTGCAGCGCCGCGCATTTGCGACCTGGCCATTGCTGCCGCCTATATCGTGCTGGATCACTCCGACCCTGAGGGCGCGCTGGCCGCCCTGGTCGCGGGCTATCACGGCGCCTATCCGCTGACCCCACAAGAGGTCGATCTGGTCTACCCGCTGCTGCGCGCACGGCTGGCGGTCAGCGTGGTCAACTCCACCCTGATGGCCCTGGAAAACCCCGATGATCCCTATGTGACCATCTCGCAGGCCCCGGCCTGGCGTTTTCTGGAAGGCGTGGAGATCCATCCCGGATTGCTCTCGGCCCGGCTGCGCGCCGCCTGCGATCTGCCGGTGGTCGATGGCGCTGACCGTGTGATGGACTGGCTGGCAGCCGAGCGCGGCAATTTTGCCCCGCTGATGGGAAGCGACCTGGGTGATGCTCCGATGGGCTCGCTCTCGGTTGAAAACTCCACCTGGCCGCAGAACCCGTTCCACATGCCCCTAGCGGAGGCCGCCCGCGTCGGTGAAGAATTCGAAAACGAGGGCCGGATCTGGCTGGGGTATTACCACGAGCCCCGGCTGATCTATGCCGAACCCGCCTTTCGCAAAGGCCCCTACAAGGCCAGCAACCGGCGCACAGTGCATCTGGCGGTGGATGCCTTTGCCCCAGAGTTCACCCCGATGTTTGCGCCACTGGCGGGCGAGGTCTTTGTGGTCGAGAACCGCACCGGGCATCTCGACTACGGCGGAGTGATCATCCTGCGCCACGTGACGCCGGCAGGAGATCCCTTTTACACGCTTTATGGCCATCTCGACCCTGAGTGCTGCAACCGTTTGAAACCTGGTGACCACATCGAAAAAGGGGCCGAATTCTGCCGCTTGGGGGATGCGAGCATGAACGGGGGGTGGGCCCCGCATGTGCATTTCCAATTGGCCCTGACAACCCAGGGCATCGAGACCGACTGGCCCGGCGTTGGCGACCCGGACGAGATGTATATGTGGCGCGCCATCTGCCCCAACCCGGCTGCCTTGCTGAACCTGCCCGATGAGAAATGCCGCTATACCCCCACCAACAAGGAAGAAATCCGCCAGGGTCGCAAGGATCACTTTGGCGGCAATCTCAGCCTGACCTACACCGATCCGGTGATGCTGCTGCGCGGCTGGAAGCATCATCTGTTTGACGAATGGGGCCGCCCCTATCTGGACGCCTATAACAACGTACCGCACGTGGGCCATGCCCATCCGCGCCTGCAGGCGGTGGCGGCGGACCAGCTGAAACGGATGAACTCCAATACCCGCTACCTGCACCCAGCCCAAACCGCCTTTGCCGACAAGGTGTTGTCGAAAATGCCGGATCATCTGGAGGTCTGTTTCTTTGTGAACTCCGGCACCGAAGCCAATGAGCTGGCCCTGCGCCTAGCCCGCGCCCATACCGGGGCCAAAGGCATGGTGACGCCAGATCACGGCTATCATGGCAATACCACCGGAGCGATTGATGTCTCCGCCTATAAGTTCAACGCCAAAGGCGGTGTTGGCCCCTCTGACTGGGTAGAGCTGGTTGAAGTGGCGGATGACTATCGCGGCAGCTATCGGCGCAATGATCCCGACCGGGCGCAGCGATTTGCTGATCTGGTCGACCCAGCCATCGCAGCCCTGCAAGCGCGCGGACACGGCATCGCCGGCTTCATCGCCGAGACCTTTCCCTCCGTTGGTGGGCAGATCATCCCTCCGCAGGGCTATCTACCTGCGGTCTATGAAAAGATCCGCGCCGCCGGTGGGATCTGCATCGCCGATGAGGTGCAGACCGGATTGGGGCGTCTGGGCGAGTATTACTTTGGCTTTGAACATCAGGGCGCCAGCCCGGATATCGTGGTCATGGGCAAACCCATCGGCAACGGTCACCCAATTGGCGTTCTGGTTACCACCCGTGCGATCGCTGACAGCTTTGCCAAAGGGCCAGAGTTTTTCTCCACCTTTGGCGGCTCTACCCTGTCCTGCCGCATGGGCAAGGAAGTGCTGGATATCGTCGACGACGAGGGGCTGCAGGAGAATGCCCGCCAAATGGGCGCTGATCTGATCGCCGGGCTGAAAGACCTGGAAGCCAAATACGCCTGCGTTGGCGATCTGCGCGGCATGGGGCTGTTTCTGGGGTTGGAGCTGATCCATGCGGATGGCTCTGAGGCGGCGCAGATCTGTTCTTACGTGAAGAACCGGATGCGAGATCATCGCATTCTGATCGGCAGCGAAGGCCCCAAGGATAATATCCTGAAAATCCGCCCTCCGCTGACCATCGATACCGAAGGGGTTGAGATGATCCTCACATCCCTGGATGGGATCCTGGCCGAAGTCACAACGGGCTGAGCCTGACCACGGCGTAGCGACCAGGCCCAGCCATGAGCCTGCACCTTGTTTGCGGGTCTTGGATCAGATCCCTTCAGGCAATAAAAAAGGCGGTGGAAAACCACCGCCTTTTTAAATTCGTGTCCACAGCAATTAGCTGCTTGCAACAGCTGCGCCAACCAGGACGAGCAGCAGCAGGGGCAGCAGGATGCCGCTGGAAGAGCTGGTTGCTTCTTCAACAACAACTACGGGCTCTACGATTGGCTCTGCCAGGTTGCCGGCAGTTGCGGTGGATGCAGCAGCAGTCAGAGCGGCTGCGAGTACAAGTTTCTTCATGTTAACCTCCAGAATTAGCGCGGAACCGAAAAATGATCCGCGCACCCAAGACTTACCTCGTGATTTTTTCTAACCAGTAAAACCCCGGAATTGCAATTGCTTGTTGCGGTTTTCCGCCTTCCCACAATGGCTATGTGGTCAAATTAGCAACACTTGAGTGCCAACCTTGGTCAAAGAGAACAGTTCCGCGATGTGCTGGTTGTAGAGCCCGATACAGCCATTGGAAGATTTGCGACCGATTTTGCGCGTATCGTGGGTTCCATGGATGCGGTAGTACTTCCACCCCAGATATAAAGCGTGTGTTCCCAATGGGTTATCAGGGCCTGGCGGAATATATGCCGGCCATTCGGGATTGCGCTTGCGCATATTTGGCGTTGGCGCCCAACCGGGACCGTCGACTTTGCGGATGATCGACGTGCGTCCTCTGCGTGTCAGATCGTCGGACAAAGGCACCGATGAGGGGAAAAGTCGGTAGTTATTCCCATCTTCGGACCAGTAGTGCAAAGCCCGGCTGTCGATGTCGACAAGAATCGCCCCTTTGCGCAGATGATCAAAGTAGGGCTCCCAGCGTTTGGCCCTGAAGGCCGAGATGTTGCGCTTGACCGGAGGCTCCGGCTCGGGTGGTGGGCGCAGCGGGTCAAAGGCTTGTTCTTCCTCAGGTTCTGGCGCCACTTGCGCCAAGGCGGGCGAGGCAATCATCGCAGCAGAACCGGCAAGGAACTGCCGACGGGTGCTGCTGCTAAATGGAATACGGGTCATCTGAAATATCCTGCGCGTTTGGATGCGGGCTGGCGGCAATAATATGACCGGAAAGCCGCAGTCGCAAATCAAACCATGGGTTTGGGTGGCAGTTTTCTGCAGGGGCATTTGCGCCCGTGCAACAGGGACGATAAGTGCATGGGTAAGCGAGAAAGCGAGAGACAAGATGAAGCGCGTATTTCTGATTCTGATGGCTGCAACCCTGACCCTGGCCGCCGCCTGTACGCCAGTCACCGATACCGGTGGCAACAGCGCGGGCGTCTACCGCATACGCAATGCCGACAAGGTGCAACTGCGGATGATTGATTCGGTCAATGCCCTGCGTCAGGCAGCGGGAACCATGCAGGTGCAGCTCAATGCCCAGCTCAACGCCGCCGCCGCCACCCATTCACGGGATATGTCGGTGCAAAACCGGCCCTGGCATTTCGGCTCTGATGGCTCCTCGCCTTTGGACCGGGTTGCCCGCACTGGCTATGTAGGCACGGTCCAGGGTGAAAACATCTCTGAAACCTACGAGAATGAGTTGCAGACCCTGACCGCCTGGATGGAAGATCCCACCACCCGCGCCGTGATTCTGGACCCAAAAGCCATCAATATGGGCTTTGCCTGGTTCCAGGAAAACAATGGCAAGATCTGGTGGACCCTGGTCATGGCCAACTGATGACTCCGGTCATGGCCAACTGATCCTGATCACGGATACTCAAACCAAAAGGGGCCCTGCGTGGCCCCTTCTTCTTTTTCAGATTGTTTCTTGGAACGAGGCAAAGCTCACTCCCGTAGGGCGATGACGGTGCCATCCTTGACCATGGCATAGATCTCTTCGATCTCTTCGTTGCTCACCGCGATGCAGCCAGCGGTCCAATCCGACACCCGAGCCGCACGTTTGCGGGCCTTGGCGTCATTGGGCTCTCCATGAATGAAGATCTCACCGCCGGGACGTTTGCCCAACGCACGGGCATGGGCCCGGTCCTCGGCATTGGGATAGGAGATCCCGATCGACAGGTGATAGGCGCTGTTGGGATTGCGCCGGTTGATCTGATAGAGCCCCTCCGGCGTCTTGCCATCGCCCTCGACCTCTTTGGGCCCCAGGGGTGCAAAACCCAGATCCATTTCATATTCCCGCAGGATGTCTTCGCCGCTCAACAGGTAAATCTTGCGCGCGCCCTTGTTGACCACAACGCTGGTCACCTCGGGCCCGTCATAGCCTTTGAAACGGCTGACCTGCTTGGGAGCGCTACAGCCTGCCACTGCCAGGCTGGCAACCGCGCTCAACCCAAATGCCCGTCTATCCATTGTTCTTGTCCTGCTCGCTCGTTTTTAGCGCCATACCCCGAATCGGGGAAAATTCAAAATCACAACTTGCGGTCTGAGACCCGGCCCGATGTCCCATCCGCCGCCGCATCAACCGGTCGGCTCTCGGGCAAACGCGCTTCGATGGCCTGCAAACGGGCCAAGACCTCATCGCGATAGGCATCGGTGCGCTCACCCTCTTCGGCCGAATGGGCATCCTGCATCGAGTTGACGATCAGGCCCACCAGCAGGTTCACCACCGCAAAGGTCGTGACCATGATGAAAGGCACGAAAAAGCCCCAGGCGTAGGGGAAAACCTCCATCACCGGACGCACGATTCCCATCGACCAGCTTTCCAAAGTCATGATCTGGAACAGTGAATAGCCGGATCGGCCCAGGGTTCCGAACCATTCGGGGAAGGTATCGCCAAACAGTTTGGTCGCCATCACCGAGCCGATGTAGAAAATGATCGCCATCAGCAAAAAGACCGAGCCCATGCCCGGCAGCGCGGTGACAAAACCTTCGACCACCCGGCGCAGACTGGGGGCGACCGAGATGACCCGCAACACCCGCAGGATCCGCAGCGCGCGCAGCACCGAAAAGCCCTGAGCCCCCGGCACCAGAGCGATACCAACAATGACAAAGTCAAACAGGCTCCAGCCGCTGAGGAAAAAGCTGAACCGGCGCACAAACAGCTTGATCAGAATCTCGACGATAAAGATGCCGAGACAGATTTTATCCGCCAGATGGATCACCCCGCCCATCCGCGCCATCACCACATCAGAGGTCTCAAGCCCCAGGGTGACGGCATTGACCATGATCACCGCCATGATGAAACGGGTAAAACGGGGATTTTCCAAAAGCCCGGCCAGGCGCGCTGTCACAGTCATCGATATCTTTCCAAATCCAGTCGCAACAAAAGGTCCAAGAGATCAGCCATCCAGGGTGAAACTGGCGACCACTTCGGTATGGGCCGACCATCTGAACTGGTCAACAACCTGCACCCAATTGAGGCGGTAGCCCGCCGCCACCAGAACCTTGGCATCCCGGGCAAAGGTCACCGGGTTACAGGAGACATAGGCGATGGTCGGGATCTGCGTCTCTGCCAGCTGCGCAACCTGGGCTTCCGCCCCGGCACGCGGCGGGTCGATCACGGCGGCCTCGTAAAAGGCACCAAAGGGTTTGAGATCTTCCGGCAGCAACGGATTGCGAAACAGATCGCGCACTTCGGATTTGAGCTTTTTCAACCCTTTGCCCTGGCGCCACCCGGCCTCCAGCGCGGCGATCATCTCGGGTTCGCTCTCCAGTGCGTAGACCTCTGCACTGGCGGCCAGCGGCAGAGAAAAGGTGCCGCAGCCGGCAAAGAGATCGACGATGCGCTTGGCGCCTTTGGTGATTTCGAGAACAGAGGCCAGCAAGGCATCCTCACCATCACGGGTGGCCTGCAAAAAGGATCCCGCCGGCGTGCAGACGCGGGCACTGCCAAAGGCCTGAAGGGGCGGTTGTTCCATCGCGACCTGCTCATCCTCCCAGGTCAGACGCGCCACCCCGTGTTGGCCTGCCAATGCGGCCAAGGTGCCGCGCAGGGTGCTGTCCAACGGCTTGCCCTCGCGCACCAGCACATCCAGCCCGGTTTCAGAAGTAGTAAGCGTCACCGAGAGGGGCGTCTTGCGGCTGGCCCCCGCCATCGCCAGTGCCTCGGCCAGGGGGATGGCTGCAATCAGCGCAGGATCCAGCAACAGGCAATCCGGGATTGGCGTGATTACCCCGGAGGCGCGACCGTGAAAGCCCGCCATGGCCCCCTTTTTGGTGCGCCGCACCGCCAATGTCGCACGTCGGCGGGATTGCGCAGGCGAGGTGTGAATAGGGCGAAACTCAGCCTCTAGCCCCTGGGCTGTGAGCGCGTTTTTGACGATCTCCAGCTTCCAATCGGCAACAAACTCATCGCTGGCATGCTGCAGTTGGCAACCGCCGCAGGATTTGTAATGCCGACAGGGCGCTTGAACGCGGTGCTCGGATGGGGTCTCGATACGGATATCGGTTAGCTGGCTACCATCGACAATACCGCTCACCTCTTCATCCGGCAGGGTACGGGGCGCAAAAAGCGGGCCCAGGGCAACACCATCGCCCTGATGACCAAGGCGGGTGATTGTGGCTGTGGTTCTGGCTACATCTGTCATCCGCGCTAGATAGCGGCTGCCGGGCGGCGAAAAAAGGTGAAATCCCCCGTTCGCCGCCCAGAAACACAATTTTACTCGGCAGCGGCTGTGCTTTCCTCATCGGTGCAGATAAAACCACCCGACTGACGAGCCCAGAACTGCGCATAAAGGCCACCTGCCGCCAGCAGCTCTGCATGGCTGCCGCTTTCGGCAATCTGGCCCCGATCCATCACCACGATCCGGTCCATTTCGCTCAGCGTGGACAGACGGTGAGCGATGGCCAGAACCGTCTTACCCTGCATCACCCGTTCCAGCGCGCTTTGGATCAGGGCTTCGACTTCGGAATCCAGCGCCGAGGTCGCCTCATCCATGATCAGGATTGGCGCATCTTTCAGAATGGCGCGGGCCAGGGCGATACGCTGGCGTTGCCCTCCCGAGAGTTTGACGCCGCGCTCACCCAGAAAGGCATCATAGCCAGCGCGCCCGTTGCTGTCCTCAAGCTCGAGAATGAAGCCATGCGCCTCTGCCTGTTTTGCAGCCGCAATCAGCTCTTCTTCGCTGGCATCAGGGCGTCCGTAAAGGATGTTGTCGCGGGCCGAGCGATTGAACATCGCGGTTTCCTGGGTGACCATGCCGATCTGCCCCCGCAGCGTTTCCTGGGTCACATCGGCGATGTCCTGGCCATCAATCCGGATCTGGCCCTCTTCGCCGTCATACAGCCGCAACAGCAATGAGACCAAGGTGGATTTTCCGGCACCAGAAGCCCCAACAATGCCCAGTTTCTCCCCCGGTTTGATCGTCAGGTTCAGGTCGCGCACACCGCCAATATCGCGCCCATAGGCAAAGCCAACAGAGTCGAAGCTGATCTGCCCCTCAGAGACTGTAAGCGCCTTGGAATCGTCTCTGTCTTCGACCCTATCCGGGCGGGCAAGGGTCTTCATGCCGTTTTCGACTTCGCCCAAGTTAGAGTAGATCGCCATCAGGGTGAAACTGACCCAGCCGGTCATCTGTGCAATGCGGATCGACACCGCACCGGCAGCGACAATATCGCCTTCGGTGGCCGACCCTGATTGCCACAACAGCAGCGTCGATCCGATCAAAAGCACCGGCAAAAGTCCGGCCAGGGACATCAGGCAGAACCGGAAAGAGGCCGCGAGATAACCAAAATGCAGGGCTGCACCACGAAACTCTGCCATCGAATCCTGCGCGCTGCGTTCCTCGAAACTGGCATGGGCAAACAGTTTGACGGTTTTGATATTGGTGATGGTGTCCACCACCTTGCCCGAGACCATGGCGCGGGCCCCGGCCCGGCGACCAGACCGCTGACGAACGCGCGGCAAAAACCAGCGGATCAGGGCAAAATAGGCCACCAACCAAACCAGAAACGGCAGGGTGATGCGATAATCAATCGCCCCCAACAGCGCCACCGATCCAACCAGCGACGCCAGGGCAAAGGCCACAACGTTGATCATTTCAGTGGCCACAGAGGTCACAGCAGAGGCGGTCTGCATCTGCTTTTGCGCAATGCGTCCTGCAAAATCATCGTCAAAGAACCGCACCGATTGTCCCAGCGACCAAGTGTTCAGTCGCGACAGCACCAGCGGGTTCACATTCGGCTGCACAACAATCGCATTGGCGGCCGCCGAAAGCCCAAACAGCACCGGGCGCACCAGTAGGAAAAAGCCCATCGCGCCAATGACGATCAGCATGTTCTGACTGGAGAAAAACGCCTCTGGTCCACTGGCAAGCGCGGTGTCGATCACCAGTCCCAGAATAAGGGCGGTCCCGGCCTCCATCGCCCCGGCCAGCGCGGACACTGCCGCCGCCGCAATCAGCATGGGCCAAGCACCCGACAGGCACCAGTTTAGAAATGCCCCCAACTGTCGCGGCGGGGCGCCCTTGGCGGGCTGAAACGCATCAATCAAATTGCCTAACTTCATTCCGCTGCCTCAATGTTCAAAAAGCCACCGGACTGCCGCGCCCAGAACTGGGCATATAGCCCCTGCGCCTGCAACAGATCCTCATGACGACCCTGTTCCGCGATCCGGCCCTGATCCAGTACCAAAATGCGGTCCATCTGTGCGATGGTGGACAGCCGATGTGCAATCGCGATCACCGTCTTGCCCTCCATCATGCCATATAGGGTCTCTTGGATGGCCGCCTCAACCTCGGAATCCAGCGCTGATGTCGCCTCATCGAGCAACAGTATCGGTGCATCTTTCAAGATCACCCGCGCCAGAGTCACCCGCTGCCGCTGCCCCCCAGACAGTTTCACACCGCGCTCACCCACATGGGCATCATAGCCACGCCTGCCCTGCGGATCCTCCAGATCCAGAATGAAATCATGCGCCTGGGCCTGTTTCGCCGCCGCCACGATCTGGGTCTCAGTGGCATCAGGACGACCATAAAGCAGGTTGTCACGCACCGAGCGATGCAACAGCGCGCTGTCCTGCTGCACCATGCCGATATGACTGCGCAGACTGTCCTGTGTCACTGCGGCAATGTCCTGGCCATCGATCAGGATCTGCCCGGCGTCGGGGTCGTAAAACCGCAGCAGCAGTTTCACCAAAGTCGATTTACCAGCGCCAGACCGGCCCACCAAACCAATCTTTTCGCCCGGTTTTATGGTGAGGTTAAGCTGATCCAAACCGCCCGCGTCACGCCCGTAGTGATGCGACAGATCCTTCAGGGCGACCTCGCCCTTGGTCAACTGCAGGGGCGAGGCCTTGGCCGCATCCACCAAATCAATCGGCTGGGCGATGGTCTGCATGCCTTCGGCCACCACACCCAACTGGCGGAAAAACGAGGTCAGCGCCCACATGATCCAGCCGGTCATCGCATTCAGTCGCAGCGTCAAGGCGGTCGCCGCCGCCACCACCCCGGTGGAGGCAGAACCGCTCATCCACAGATGCAGCGCCCAGCCGACCACGCCGACAATCAGCAACCCGTTCAAAAACACCAGCACCGCATCCATCACCGTGAAAATGCGCATCTCGACCTGAAAAGTGCTGCGGGACTTTTCGATGGCCTCTTTGGCGTAGGACAGCTCCCGGTCATCATGGGCAAACATCTTGACCGAATGAATGTTGGAATAGCTGTCCACCACCCGCCCGGTCACGGTAGAGCGCGCATCCGAGGCCGCCTGACTGGCCGGGCCAACGCGGGTCACTGTCCAGCGCACCAAAAACCCGTAGAGCACAAACCAAATAGCAAGCGGCACCATCAAACGGGGATCCGCAACCGTCAGCAGGATCGCCGCCCCCACCAGATAGGCCAGCGAAAAGGCAATGGCATCAAAGACCTGAAACACCACCTCACCGGCGGCCGGTGGGGTCTGCATGATCCGATTGGCGATCCGGCCAGCAAAATCATTCTCGAACCAGGACACCGATTGGCGCAGCACATGGCGATGCGCCCGCCAGCGGATCAGCGTCCCCAGATTGGGCAGAATGGTGTTGTTGAGCAGCAGCACATCCGCGAGCTGCAGAATGGGCCGCAGCAACAGGATAAACAGCGCCACCAGAAGGAGCTCAGTGCCGTGGTCCTGCCAGACCTGCTCGGGTGAGCCGGACAACAGATCAACAACCCGCCCCATGTAGTAGATCAACCCGATCTCGATCGAGGCCACCACCACCGACATCATGGCGGTCAGGACAAATATCGCCTTGAAGGGGGCGCAATAGGCTTTGAGAAAGGGCCAAAGCCGGGTCGGCGGCTGATCCGTCTGGGGATAGTCACAATAGGGATCAATGAGATTTTCAAAAAAACGAAACATGCAGCGGTGCTCCAGAAGTTTGAGCAAATAGGGAATGCAATATGCAGACAAAGAGCCGTACCACGGCCCCCCGGTCAAACGGGCGACGTGGTTTTAGCTGAACCAGATCCCGTAATACATTCGCATTCCTCCCGGCATGAGTTTTGGCTGTCGCCGAATTAGCCACAGATTTCGCCGTCTGTCACCAACATATTTTTCCAACCTCCCGTCAGGCGGGATTTCTGTGTCTCTATTTCAACTGATCCAACAGCTCTGCCTTGGTCAGGCAAAATCCCGAAGAGATCCAGCTTTTCTCCAACTGTTTCAGCGCAGCGCCCAGCGCCGCCCCCGAAAGTTCGGGCATCAGATCCGCCGCGACAATTGGAAAAACCGCCGCCGCGCCACGTGCCAAATCTGTCTCTAAATCAGGGGAAACAGGCTGCTCCAGCAAGGCCGCGCGCAGCAAGGCCGCACTGCGCGCCACCTCTGCGTCAAACCGGTAAGCCAGCTCTGCGGCAGACATGGTCCCGGTGGCTGCCTCTCGCAGATTCTGCAGCTTTCGCGCGTCCTGCTTGCTCAGCCGAAGCCCGGTCAGCAAATCTTCTCCGCCCAGCGCCGCCAGGCGCCGGATTGAATCTGCCGCATTCGCCGCCTCCAGATGGATCAGTGGGGCCAGAGCCCGATCATCGGATCCCGGCAGGATCTGCCCCAACACGCCAATCTGGCGCATCACCGCAACCGAGGGTGCCGGATCCGGGGCCGCCAGCAGTTTCAGCAGTTCAGTTGTGATCCGCTCCAGGGAGAGCTGACTCAGCCCCTCCAGATTGGCCGCAATGGCCGCCAGGGCCTCTGGATCAAAACCGATGTCCGCATCGCCATACCAGCTGTGAAAGCGGAAATACCGCAGCGTGCGCAGATAATCCTCGCGAATGCGGTTTTGCGCGGTGCCGATAAAACGCACTCGTCGGGCCAGCAGATCCGCCATACCCCCTAACGGGTCGACAACACTGCCATCGGGGTGGGCATAGATCGCATTCATGGTGAAATCACGCCGCGCGGCATCCTCGGCGATATCCTTGGAAAAGGCGACAACTGCGCGGCGTCCATCGGTGGCGACATCCTTGCGAAAGGTCGTCACCTCATGCGGGATGTGGTTTTTCACCAGGGTGACGGTGCCATGGTCGATCCCCGTCGGGATTGCCTTGATCCCCGCCGCCCTGGCCAGCGCCATGACCTCTTGCGGCGTGGCATCCGTTGCGATGTCGAGGTCAGAGACCGGCACCCCCATCAGGGCATTGCGCACGCAGCCCCCGACAAACAGCGCCTGCGCGCCCCGGGCAGTCAGGGCCGCACAGACGCTTTGCGTCCCGGCATCCGCCAACCAGGGCTGCTTGAGCTGGGTCATTCAGCCATCGCTCCGGCCAGGCCGCGCAACATGCGCGCCGTGGCCCCCCAGATGTAATAGGGGCCAAAGGGAACCGTATAGTAATGCCGCCGTGTGCCGCGCCAACTGCGCGCCGCTATGATATAATTGTCCGGGTCCAATACATGCGACAGCGGCACAGAGAACACCTCTGCCACCTCGCCCGCCTCGCGGCGGATTTCAAACCCCTCGTGCAAAAGCGCCACCACCGGAGTAACCAAAAAGCTGGTCACGGTCTCATGGCTGGGAAGATGGCCGATCACCTCTGGCAGCTCAGGTGGCAGACCGATTTCTTCCCATGCCTCGCGCAGCGCCGCTGCGGTGACATCAGCGTCTGACTCGTCCTGTTTGCCACCGGGAAAGGCGATCTGGCCGGGATGATGCTTGAGAGCGGATGAGCGCTTGGTCAGAATCACACGCGGCCTGTCTTCGACCAGCGAAATCGCCACCAAAACCCCGGCCGGACGCAGCCTGCGCGCGCCCGGTACGGCGAGATCGGGGTTGAGGTCGAAATCCGAAGACCCCTCCCCCTGCGCCGACAGGGCCCGGTGCAATTTCGACCGCAGATCACTCACCCGATGCGGTTTCCGCTTCAAAGCCAACTGTCGCAGGGTCCAGATCGTAATGGGCACTGCAGAACTGGCAATCAGCAGTGACGCGCCCGTCCTCGGTGGTCATGGTTGCGATGTCCTTGGCCGAATAGATCGACAGGCTTTGGCGGACACGATCCTCAGAACAGGTGCAGCCAAAATGAACGGCTTGGGCATCATAAACCCGTGGCTGTTCCTCGTGAAACAGGCGCAGCAAGAGTTGGGACGGGGTGATTGACGGACCGATCAGCTCCAGCTCATCTACCGTGCTCAGCAGGGTGTTGACGCGATTCCAGTTTTCCTCGGCTTCGCCCTCCAGCAGATCCTCAGGCTGCAGGGTGCTGCCATTGCCTTCGCTGTCCGAGGCAACAAAAGGTGAGGCTTTGGGCATATGCTGCAGCATAACGCCACCTGCGCGCCAATGTTCGGCAACACCTGGGCTGGAGGATTTTCCAAAGCTCAGGGTAAAGACAGTGGGCAGCTGCTCGGATTGGGCAAAATAGGCCCCGGCACAGGCCGACAGGGAGGGCCCATCCAAGGCCGCAATCCCCTGATAGGGTTTGGAGCCTTCGCCCTGATCCACCATCACCGCAAAATACCCCTCACCAACCTGATCAAAGGGCGCGGCATCCGTCAGCCGCTCCGCGTCATAGCTGGCATAAGCACGAATGCGCGCGGGCTCCCCCTCGGTCTGAGGCGCGTAATAATCGGTGGCGATCATCCGCACCGGTCCTTTGGACTGCACCTGCAACGACAGTTTCCAACGCAGCTTGATCGTCTGACCAATCAGGGCTGTCAGCAGCGCCATCTCGGCCACCAGGGCCTCGACCTGCGGTGGGTAATTGTGCTGTTTCAGGATGCCATCAAGCGCCGAATCCAGCCGCACCACACGGCCACGCATATCCGAGGCATCAAGCTGAAAGGGCAGGACGGTATCGTCCCATGTGATTTTTGATCCAAGAGTCATGGGGTTTCCTTAAACGCCGGAGGTTGGCATATCGAGCCTATATAGGATTTTACGCGTTGGAGTGAAGGGGGCGTCTGTGATCAGACAATTCGGGATCAAGCGATTTGGCGAACAACCGCGGCGCGGGCAGAAATATCATCTACGGCCAGGGGTCTATGCGCTCTTGCCTCGCAACGGGCAGCTGCTGGTCACCTGTCAGTTGGAACCAGGCCCCGAGATCCAGCTGCCCGGAGGCGGCATTGATCCCGGAGAATCGCCCCTGCCCGCCCTGCACCGCGAGGTTTTTGAAGAGACCGGATGGTCGATCTCTGCCCCCAAAAAGCTGGGGGCCTTCCGGCGTTATACCTTCATGCCGGAATATAATCTCTGGGCGGAAAAGCTCTGCCATATCTACGTTGCACGGCCTGTGCGACGCCTTGGCCCCCCAAGCGAGAGCCTACATCAGGCCCTATGGATGGATCCGGGTGCAGCCATCAAAAACCTTGGAAACTCGGGGGATCGCAGTTTTGCCTTGCGCTATTTTGCCAATGCCTAAGCTGGTTTGCCCGGACTGAGCCGTCTGCGAATGGCTCCCGCCCCTTTTTGCAATGGCTGACGCCATTCAACAGGGTTGGGCATGGCACCACGCCTAAGCGTGGTGCTGCAGCTTTCCCTAGCAAGACCAGAAAATTGTCGAAACCAGGTAGAATACTGTGTGACCGCAGCCCGCGCAGCGGGCTGCCAGGCCCAACAAGAGCAGATTTTCTTTAGAAAACCTGGCGATTGGCGGGAGCCCTACGAGACCTTCTCCGCAGATCTATTCACAGAGCGCTTCTTTGGCAGCAAACTTGCCCCCAACATCTGGCCGTTGGGGACCTCAGGGACCTTCATATTCGAACAGGGTGGCAGAAATATCATCCTCGAGCCCATGTTCTTGCGACATGATCTGGGTGAGATTCCAATAGAGATCATCCAGGAATTCCTTGCCGCTCTGACGAGAGTCACATTTCTCGATCAGATCCAGCAACCCTTCAGATTCCAGCATTTCGCCATTTTCCAACCGCGCTTCGGTGAAGCCATCGGAATAAAGCAACAGCCGGTCGCCTTTTTCGAGACTGACCTCGACCTGGCTATAGCCAATATCCGGGACCAGACCGATGGGCACTCCGCCCTTGCCTAGGAACTCGACACTGCCATCCCGACGCAACAGCAGCGGATGTGGATGGCCAGCCTGCACCATCTTCAGCACACCACTGCGCAGGTCGACAATGCAATAGGCCATGGTGAAATATTCTTCGATACCGGTATCCGCGATCAGCCGCGCATTCAGCAACCGCGCCACTTCTTCCGGTTGGCGCAGGGCATAGAACCGGTTGAACCTACGCTCCATCCCGACATTCTGGTCGAAATAGGTCGAGGACAAATAGCCCCCCAAGCGCGCAGTCATCATCGCCGAGGTAATGCCATGGCCCGAAACATCGATGGAATAAAATCCGATCCTGTTCACCCCGGGACAGAACATGCCCACCAGATCACCGCCGATATGACCACAGGGCTTCAACAGCAGGCTGACCGTGGAGGAGCCAAAATCCCGCGACAGTTCAGGCACCAGCGATTCCTGAATCTTGCGCGCCTGGATCAGATCCTTGTCGATGGCATCGTAGACGCGCTGCAACTCGTCAAGCGTATCCGAGACGATGCGGTTTTTCTCAGACAGCTCTCGCTGCATCCGCAGAATGCGCTCCCCAGCAGAAATCCGGGCGCGCAGCTCATCCGAACTGACCGGTTTGGTCAGAAAATCATCGGCCCCGGCATCCAGCCCCTCAGCAATTTCGTTTTTCTCGCTTTTGGAGGTCAGCAGAATGAAATAGGCGTAATTGTCTTTGGATTGTTCCCGGAAGGCTTGGCAAAATTCCAGCCCGTTCATGCCCGGCATCATCCAATCGCTGAGGATCAGATCTGGCGGATCCTGCTGGCAAATTTCCATCGCCACTTCGCCGCTCTCAGCCTCGACAACTTCAAATCCCCACTTCTTGAGAGAGGCGACAAGAATACGCCGCTGCAAACGGCTATCATCGACAACCAACACACGGCTGATCGACCCGCTCACGGCGTGCTCCTCATTGTCCAATGAACTGTCTGGCAGCACCCTCGGCACCTCATCAAAAATTGTATTGGTCTCGTTACATCAGACACTATCGGGATAGACCTTTAACAGGTTATGAACTCTAAAATTTATCTCGATCTCCGTTTTTCACCATAAATTTACTACATACAACCTAAGAGTCCTTCTCATGCTGAAGGGAAATAGGAACGGTACGATGATTGACTGGCCCCGTGTAAAGGAACTGAAGGACGAAATCGGACCGGACGACTTTTCCGAAGTTGTCGAGCTATTCCTGGAGGAAGTTGAAGAAGTGGTCGGCAAGCTGCGCAGCGGTGACCGCAGTCAGTTGGAACAGGATCTGCATTTCCTCAAGGGCAGCGCTCTTAATCTGGGCTTTGAAGATTTCTCCCAACTCTGCCAGATCGGAGAGCGTCAATCTGCTGAGGGCGATGCCCAAGGCGTCGATCTGGCCGAAATTCTGGACAAATTCGAAACCTCAAAGCAGCGTTTTCTGGCGGATCTTCCGAACTTGAAATAGCACTGTCATGCGCGCGAGAGAGAGGTGCCTTCCTTCAAATATTAATTATTTACAGATATTTACCACCTATATTCGGCAGACCTCGAGACCGACAACCTCCTCCTATCAGCCACCGAATAAATGTCTGCGTTGTCCCTCAGTTTGTCTCAGCCCATGCATCGGCTCGGCCTTACCCGAACTGCGCCTGCTTCAGCCTCAGATCAGGAACTGGGCCAGGGTCTCATCACTGGTGATGTCCGTATAGGCCATGCCAGCTGCTTCTAGCCGTTCAAACAGATCGACAAAATTCTCGGGGCGTTTGGTCTCGATCCCGATCAGCACAGAGCCAAAGTTTCGGGCGGATTTCTTCAGGTATTCAAAACGGGCGATGTCGTCTTCAGGTCCCAGAATCGCGAGAAAATCCTTCAAGGCGCCGGGACGTTGCGGCAACCGCAGCAGGAAATATTTTTTAACCCCAGAATATCGCAAGGCGCGTTCTTTCACCTCTGGCAGACGCTCAAAGTCAAAATTCCCCCCCGAAGTGAGGCAGACAACCGTCTTGCCGCGAATCCAGGAGCGCACATCGCCCAGCGCCTCAATCGCCAGTGCTCCGGCGGGTTCCAACACGATTCCTTCGACATTCAGCATCTCGATCATGGTGGCGCAGACGCGATCCTCGGACAGCGCCAGAACATCCGGCAGCGGCACATGTTTCAACGCTTCAAAGGGGAGCGCGCCCAGCCGTCCCACCGCGGCCCCATCCACAAAGGTGTCGACATGATCCAGGGCCACAGGTTTGCCGACTTTCAAGGCGGCGCGCAGGCAGGCGCCGCCTTCGGGCTCCACATACAAGCAATGCGCCCTGTCCCCAAACCAACTGGTCACACCCGCAGACATACCACCGCCGCCCACCGGCAGGATGACGTGATCAGGCACTCGCCCCAGCTGAGCCTCAATTTCCACCGCGATCGAGGCCTGACCTTCGATCACATCCGCATCATCAAAGGGTGACAGAAAATGCCCGCCTTCGCGCGTGCACCAATCCTGGGCCGCTGCCAATGTATCGTCGAAATAGTCGCCAATCAGATGGATCTCGACATTATCGCCGCCAAACATCCGGGTTTTCTGGATCTTCTGCTGCGGCGTGGTCACCGGCATGAAGATCACGCCGCGCTTGCCCATGTGCTTGCACATGAAGGCGACGCCCTGGGCGTGATTGCCCGCCGAAGCACAGACAAACAGGGCCTGATCCGCCTGCTTGCGCATGGCGTTATACGCGCCGCGGATCTTGTAAGAGCGCACCGGGCTCAGGTCTTCACGCTTGAGGTAGATCTCGGCCTCAAATCGTTCGGACAAGTGCACGTTTTTCTGCAGCGGCGTGGGCGGAAACACATCGCGCATCGCCGCCTCGGCCGCACGGGCCTGGGTCATAAAATCAGTCATATCCCTTGAGTGGCGCAAGCCCGCCGACATGGCAAGAGGGCAGAATCAAAGCATACCGAAGAATACACAAATCGACCGGAGCGCCCGGTCCAGCGCTGCTCAACAGAAAGCCAGAAAGCGCAGGGAAGCAGGGGCCGCACCTGTTGTGCCTAGTCAGATTTCGCGGCCTTCAACCGTAACGCCATAGATGGTGGTGAGGATGCACAGCCCCCAGGTCAAACTGATCAATTGCACCATGACAAACAGCCCGGCTCCGACCAGCCTGTGGATCTCGGCAAAGAAGATGATCACCGCGGCCGAGCCCAGCAGATGGCAGACCATCAGCAGCAAACCAACAAGAAACAGTGCGGCCGATTTGCCGGCGGTGGCTCTCCAGGCCTGTTCCAGCCGCATTGGATAGCCCATCGCCGCAGCTGGCAGTACCGGGGACAGGCGGTAAAACAGCCACAGCCCCGTTGCCCAGGCCGCTGCCATTCCGGCAAAGAACAACACATCCACCTGGCGACTATAGGCGATAACCACAAAGCCGATGATCACGCAGGCAAAAAGCGCGCAGCCCAGCACCAACAGGCTCTTGCCAAAATAGACCACCATCAACCTGGGATGAAACGCTGGAAAGGCGCCGCCGCGCTCCTGCAGCAAGACAAAGCGATGCCAGGCGACCGCCGCCCAGATCGCAAAAAAGGTGCAGACCAGCAACATCACGTGATGCATCGAGCCCTGCGCAGTGAAACCAGAATGAAGGCTTCTAATCAGATCCGGCCCGCCAATATAGAGCCCCAGGCCCATCGCAGCCCCCAAAGGCGCAAAAACCCGAAAGGCCTCGCTGAAATTATGCCGGAGCAGGAACAGGGAATGGACGATAATTTTCCAACTGATCATGGCAATTTCCTTAAACTGGTTTTGAACTGGCTCCTTTAACCAAAGACCGAGTGACGAAGGTCAAAGGCGATCAGATATCGCGGCCTTCAATGGCGATGCCGTAAATGGTGGTCAGAATGCTGATGCCCACCATGGTATAGGCCCATTGCAAAACACCTATCATGACCACGCCAATCAGAACGCTGACCTGGAACATGACCAAGGCTGCGGCAGCGCCACTGAGAAGGCTGAAAAAGATCAGCAACAAAGCGGCAGCCAGAACTGCTCCAGAGATACGAGAGGTCGCCTCCCAGGCCTGTTTTACCCCCATGGATTTCCCCAATGCAGCAGCAGGTAGAAGGGGAGACAAACGGTAAAAGATCCACATCGCTGAAACAGCTATCCCTAGAAGCACAACCAAAAACAGCGGTGTAAAACTGCCAAAGAGCATACCCGCTACGCCGCCTGCTACGGCGCCTACAACGGCCAGAACCACTGTCATCAGCAAAATGACAAAGAAATAGGATAACATGCGCGCGCCATGAAAATTCGGCAGGCTGCCACCGTGTTCTTCCAGCAGCACAAATCGGTGCCAGGCCACGGCAACCCACAGACCGGCAATCCCTGTCAGAAGCTGCAGCAACAGGTTCGCCCCCGTGTTTGGCGATTGCCCAATTTCAAGGTTATCGATGGCCATGGCCCCGCCCAACACGAGGTTCAGAACCATGGCCACAATCAGCGGCGAAGAAATGCGCAGGGCATCCTTCAAATTATGGTTCAGCAAAAACACCGAGTGAGAAAATATCTTCCAGCCCATCGCGCCCAACTACCCTTCAAATGAATGCGTCAATTTGGTCGCACGCTAAGCGAGCACGCTTTGAATGAAAACCCCAGCAAAGCTTGCCCTCACGTGCGAAACCGGCTATCGCCCAGTCGATCTGTCCTGAGAGGAAATTCCATGTCCGCGCCCAAGAAAGTTGTGCTGGCCTATTCCGGTGGCCTTGATACCTCTATCATCCTGAAATGGCTGCAAACCGAATATGGCTGCGAAGTTGTCACCTTCACCGCCGATCTCGGCCAGGGTGAAGAGTTGGAGCCCGCCCGCAAAAAGGCTGAGATGCTCGGCATCAAGCCGGAAAACATCTATATCGAAGACGTGCGCGAAGAGTTTGTGCGCGATTTTGTCTTCCCGATGTTCCGCGCCAATGCGGTCTATGAGGGTCTCTACCTGCTGGGCACCTCGATTGCCCGTCCGCTGATCTCCAAACGTCTGGTTGAGATCGCCGAAGCCACCGGTGCCGATGCGGTCGCCCATGGCGCCACCGGCAAGGGCAATGATCAGGTTCGTTTTGAACTGGCCGCCTATGCGCTGAACCCCGACATCAAGGTGATCGCACCCTGGCGCGAATGGGATCTGACCTCGCGCACCCGTCTGCTGGAATTCGCTGAGGCGAACCAGATCCCCGTTGCCAAGGACAAGCGCGGCGAAGCGCCCTTCTCGGTCGATGCCAACCTGTTGCACACCTCCTCTGAGGGCAAGGTTCTGGAAGATCCAGCGGTCGCGGCTCCCGATTACGTCTATCAGCGCACCGTGAACCCCGAAGACGCCCCAAATGAGCCCGAGTTCATCGAAATCGGCTTTGAAAAGGGTGATGCCGTCAGCATCAATGGCGAGGCGATGTCACCCGCCACGATCCTGACCAAGCTCAATGAATATGGCGGCAAACACGGCTGTGGTCGTCTCGACCTGGTTGAAGGTCGCTTTGTTGGCATGAAGTCGCGCGGCATCTACGAGACCCCCGGCGGCACCCTACTGCTGGAAGCCCACCGTGGTATCGAGAGCATCACCATGGACCGCGGCGCGATGCACCTCAAAGATGAGCTGATGCCAAAATACGCAGAGCTGATCTACAATGGGTTCTGGTACTCGCCAGAACGCGAAATGCTGCAGGCCGCCATCGACGCCAGCCAGACCCATGTCACCGGCACCGTCCGTCTGAAGCTCTACAAGGGCTCTGCCACCTGTGTTGGCCGCTGGTCCGATCATACGCTGTACTCTGAGGCCCATGTGACCTTCGAAGAAGATGCCGGCGCCTATGACCAGACCGATGCGGCGGGCTTTATCCAGCTCAACGCGCTGCGTCTGAAGCTGTTGGCCGCCCGCGAGCGTCGCCTGAAGAAGTAAGAGCTTCTGGAAAAAGAAATTTTAAAGGGCTGCACCTCATTGGGTGTGGCCCTTTTTTGCAACACGCAGAGGATACGAGCAACTTAGAGGCACAGCTACCTTTACTGATTTCAACCTCAGAATTACCCCTCGTCGCATTGTTATTCTGGAGTTTTATGATGTCGTCACAGGAAGATTTTGAATTTCGTGGCAAGGCAGGTGAGTGGTTCGGTATCTGGATCGTCAATCTGTTGTTGTCGGTTCTCACCCTGGGAATTTACTCAGCCTGGGCCAAGGTCCGCACCAAGAAGTATTTTTACCAGAACACCTGGGTAGCCGGGCGCAACTTTGATTATCACGCCACTGGCAAACAAATCCTGATTGGCCGCCTGATCGTGATTGCTGCGCTGTTTGCCTATGCGCTGAGTGCGGCCTTTGCCCCACCTCTGGCCCTTGTCATCATTCTGGCGGTGCTGATCTGCATGCCGATCCTGATTGTACGCAGCGCCAAGTTCAACGCACGCAACAGCAGCTGGGGCAATGTGCGGTTCAATTTTGATGGGGAAACCGGGGATGCTTACCGGGTCTACATGGGCATTCCGATCCTTGTCGGCCTCAGCCTTTACACCGCCTTCCCCTTTTTGGAACGGGCAGTCCAGCGCTTTGGTATCAATGGGCACAGCCTGGGTAAGACCCGTTTTCACTTCGACAGCACCATTGGCCCTTTCTACAAGGCCTTTCTTGTAGCGGTTGTCTTTGGCGTTATCGGGATGGTTGGCTACGGGTTCTACGTCATCCCCAGCATCATGGCTCTCACCCAGGCACCTGGTGCTAGTTCTCAAAGTGAAATCGTCACCGTGATGACGGTTGGATATATCTTTCTTCTGGTGGTGCTTATTTTGGGTGGGATCATCTACGTCACGATGCTGCGCAACATCGTTTATGCGGCGACCACTTTGGGCCCCAAGCAACACGGTTTTCGCTCCACCATCTCGGCAGGCGCTATGCTATGGCTTGCGCTGACCAATGCACTGGCCGTCATCTGCACCGCCGGATTGATGCTGCCCTGGGCACAGGTGCGCATGCATCGCTACATGGCACAGAACACCGCCCTGCTGCCCAATGGCACTCTGGAAGAGTTCACCGGTGAGATCATCAGCGACACCAATGCGGTTGGGGATGCCTATTCGGATATCGAAGGGATCGATCTGGGTCTCTCGATTTGAGCCATCCTCCAAATTCAAAAGTCAGGGGTCGGGCCTTTGCGCCCGGCTCCTCTACCTTTGTCACCGCCGAACTCACAGCCACGCCAGACACGATCTACCTGATAGATCCGGACACCAACAAGGTTCTGTCCCGCGTGCCTCGCAATGACGTCCGATTTGATGCCCCGGTCGGCACTGGCCCGCGCAATGTTCATTTTTCAGACCAATGGATGTTTCAAACCGAAGATCCGCAGGTCTCCATCATCCTGCAAGAGCCCCTGAGCAGTCGCCTGCTGCGTCATTTCGAGATTTTCAGCCCCCGTCTTGGCCTGGTGATTGCCGCCGCCCTTGGCGCCATCTTTATGGTCTGGAAGTGGGGGCTGCCCGTACTGGTGGCTCTGGCGGTCTGGATGACCCCTGACAATATGGTACGCCAGATTGACAGCTCTACTCTGGCCTCACTTGACTTGATCATGGCCAAAGACAGCAAGTTGTCGCTGGACCAGCGCGCAAAACAGCAAGAACTGATGCAACAGCTTTTGCGCCATGTGGATCTGCCAGGTCGTGACATCGTTCTCAAATTCCGCGCTCTCCCAGGCGCAGGTCCAAACGCCCTGGCCCTGCCCGGGGGCACTCTCATCCTGACCGACGATCTGGTCACGCAATTTGGTGATGACCCGGATCTGATCGCCGGTGTTCTGGCCCATGAAATCGGCCATGTGGCCGAAAATCACAGTCTCAAACAGCTCTATCACTCCCTGTCCATCTACCTTCTGATCGCACTGGTTGCCGGCGATGTCGGGCCAATCCTGGACAGTATCGCTCTGGAAGGTCAGACGGTGATCAACCTTTCCTTTTCTCGTCGACATGAGCTGGATGCGGATAGCTATGCGCTGCATCTGATTGAACAGGCCGGTTTTTCCAGCACCGGCCTGCAACGCTTTTTCGAGGCAATCAAGTCCTATGACGGCAAGAGCGACTGGCGCTCCAGCCATCCGCTTAGCCGCGACCGCATTAGAAACATTGAGGAATTCAATCAGCGACTGGCGCAGTAACGCCGCTTGGGCTAGGGTCGGCAAAAGACCAGCGCAGACGGAGTTAAACATGAGCGATCAAGAGGATGACCTCTTTGAGGATGACTTTGCGGAAGAGCTGGAGATGTTTGTCGAAGCCCAGGACACTGTCTGGCCGGATGTTCTGACAGAGCTCAAGGCGGGCAAGAAAACCGGCCATTGGATGTGGTTCGTGTTTCCACAACTGGCCGAACTGGGGCAATCCCATATGGCCCAGCTCTATGGCATTGAGGATCTGTCAGAGGCCACCGCCTATTTGGGCCATGATGTCTTGCTTGCCCGGTTGGTTGAGGTCAGTGAATTGGTTCTGTCGCATCAGGACAGATCTGCCGAAGACATCTTTGGCTCTACCGACGCCAAGAAACTGCGCTCATCCATGACCCTGTTTGCAGCGGTACCCAGCGCGCCTGATGCCTTTGCCGAGATCCTGGCAGTGCATTTTGCCGCCACCCCCTGCGATGTGACCCTGCAAGCCATCACATGACCCAGTTTACCCGACCACATGATGCGCTCTGACAGCGGGCCTTTCCCTTCCCCGCGGTCACGCTTGCCTGGATGAATGCGCTCTCTTACCCCTTGGCTTGGGTTGTCAGGGAGTTGAACAATGGCGCTACAGGAAATCGCGGATCGAATCCAAGACGGCTTGCAGGGCAAAAGCTTTGACGGCTCGCTCAAGTTCGACTGTGGCAACAATGGCGTGATCATCCTGGCAGATGGTGCCGCCAGCACCCAGGACCGGGAAACCGATTGCACCATCGCCATCAGCCAGGACAATCTGGTAAAGCTGCTGACCGGCAAGCTGAACCCGATGACCGGGGTGATGATGGGCAAACTCAAGATCTCAGGCGATATGGCCACCGCAATGAAGCTGGGTAAATTGATCGGCTAAATATCTATCAGTTTGTGATAGCATTATGATAATCGTAGCAATCATAATGAGATTTTTGTATCAGATATTCACGCAATAATTGAGGTTTTCATGAAACGTATTCTTACTGGGCTGCTCATCACGGCAGCATTGACAGCATGTTCGGTTGATCCGCAAGCTGCAGCCGATCGCCGTCAGTCCCTTATCCAGCACATTTTCCCAGCACCTGCTGATCAGCGTGGATTACATTTGGTATTCCCCATCGAATCCTTTGGGTATTATTCCAGTATGCAGATCATCTTCTTCCCAAATGAAGTTTCCGAAGGCGCAGTAAGCAAGCGCGTGGCACGTTACTGCTCTCAACACACAGGTAAAACCCAAGCCTTCACCAAAAGGCCAGCGGAAGCCACAATGGCGAATCTCGCCGATGGCTCGCAGCGCCCTGCAACCAGCATCTGGTACACTTGTCGCCCACCAAAAAGTTGAAAAATAAAGGGTTCTGACCATATCAGAGCCCTTTTCCTTTAGATCTTCTGCGCCTTCATGTCCTCATAATAGGGCATTGCGGCCTCCAGTACCGGCTGAAGGGGCTCAGCTACGTCGGGCAAGGCCGCCTCCGGACCGGCAAACCCTGTCGAATTCCAAACCGCCCCATACCAGACCTGTGCCCAAACGCCGTCATTGGCATGCCCGCCTTTGGGCCAGCCCAGCATTTTGGGCGAATAGGGCATTCCGATCCCCTCACAAAGCTGCTCCAGCTTGGTCTCGGGATCTTTGCGAATGTCGTGGCTGTCGATCACAATGGGGTCCAAGCCCCAATCCTGGCACTGTTTGAACAATTCGGCCTGTTGGCGAAATCCGATATCCTCCAGCGTTGGGTTTTCCCGTTTCGCCGCATAAGAGGCGATGACCCGCGCCGGATGGCGGATCAAAAAGACATTTGAGACCTCACGCATCCATTCTCGCGGGACACCCTCGATCATGTGCTGTGTCATGTGCTTTTGATAGTAGTAGGGCCTGGCAGCCGGCACCGGGCCAAGCAGAGCCTCAGCCACCACCTCCGGGTCCTGGGGTTGGCTATCGAGGATCTCTTGGCGCATCGGATGAACCAGGCCCGTCATCGCCAGATAGCTGGCATAAAAGGGCTCATCCACCACCGCACAATCGCCCCGGTTGCCAAAGGCATACATCATCGCCGTCGATAGGTTTCGCGGTCCTGACCACATCGCGATCCGCATCAGCTGCACTCCCTGTCGATCAGATCCTTGTAAAGCCCGCGCAGGCGTTTGGTCATGGGGCCCATCTCACCGCTGCCAATCTGGCGTCCGTCGATGTCACCCACCGGGGTCTGTGCTCCAAATGTGCCGGTCAGAAACGCCTCGTCGGCGCCATAGGTGTCGACCAAAGAATAGTTGCGCTCATGCACCGGGATATCATTGGCGCGGCACAGGTCGATCACCTTTTGGCGGGTGATGCCGTTCATGCAGTAATCCCCGGTAGAGGTCCAAACCTCGCCCTTGCGCACGATGAAAAAGTTGCAGGCATTGGTGGTGTTCACAAAGCCGTTTACATCCAGCATCAGCCCTTCATCCGCCCCGGCTTTTTCGGCGGCAATGCAGGCCAGGATGCAGTTCAGCTTGGAATGTGAATTCAGTTTTGGATCCTGAGTCATCGGCAATCCCCGCAGGTGCGGCACTGTCGCCAGGCGAATGGGACGTGGCAAATTGGGCTTGGAATGTTCCATGATGATCACCATGGTCGGCCCCTGCTGCGACAGCGAAGGATGCTGGAAAGGTCGCGTTTTTACCCCGCGTGTCAGCATCAGACGTGCATGGGCATCCGTGGTCATGCCATTGGCTTTTTGTGTCTCTAAAAGGGCAGTTCTTACGCCTTCACGATCCAGGCCAATGTTCAGATCGATGGATTTGGCCGCTTCAAACAGCCGGTCCAGATGCTCTTCGACGAAGGCCCAGGTCCCGTTGTACAGACGCAACCCCTCCCAGACCCCGTCCCCCAACATGAAGCCTGAGTCATAGACGCTGACAGTCGCTTCTGCCTTGGGGACAATTTTGCCGTTCAGATAGATCAGGATGTCTTCGTTGCGTTGATCCTCGGTCGCCTGATGCGTGCTCATTTTCTCTGTCATGGGGTCCTCCTTGGCCGCACGCTATGAGGATTGGATCCAATTTACAATCGATAACTTACGCTCACCTCCACGTGACATTTGATGTCACCGGCTTGAGAGCCCCAAGCGCGCGCGGCAGGGTGGTGAAAACGGAGGCTATCATGAAAATCCTTGCGATCCTCAAGCCCATTGCCAAGCCCATCGCCCTGGGCGCATTCATGGTGCTGGCTCTTGTGTTGCGTGGCCATAGCGTAGAAGCGCAATCAACCGAAACTCTGACCGTAGCGGGCGGCTGTTTCTGGTGTGTGGAAAGCGATTTCGAAAGCGTACCGGGCGTGATCGAAGCGGTCTCGGGCTATACCGGCGGCACCACCCAGAACCCAACCTACAAGCAGGTTGGCAAGGGCGGAACCGGTCATCTTGAAGCGGTTGAAATCACCTATGATCCATCCCGCGTCAGCCGCGCAACCCTGCTGGATATGTTTCTGCGCTCTGTTGACCCCACCGATGCCGGGGGCCAATTCTGTGACCGTGGTACAGTCTACAGCACCGCCATTTTTGTCTCTGATGCGGGCGAAAAGTCACTGGCAGAACAGGCCGTGGCCCAGGCCCAGGCAGATCTGGGGCTAGAAATTGTCACGCCCATTTTACAAGCCCAGACCTTTTACCGCGCCGAAGACTATCATCAGAACTATTACAAGGGGGACAATCTGGTGTTCACCCGCTTTGGGCCCAAACGCCAGGCCGCTGCCTACAAACGCTACCGTCAGGCCTGCGGCCGGGATGCACGGCTGCGCCAGCTATGGGGCGATGCCGCGCCCTTTGCCAAGGGGTACTGAGCCAATACTCAAGGAAGAGAGGGGGCCAGCCCCCTCTTGCCCCATGCGCAATTCACCCCCGGGATATTTCTGGCCAAATGAAATCGGAAAATCGGTGTTTTAGAAGCGGGCCTCTTGCACCTCTTTCAGATCCGGGATGACATCTGCAGTGCCGTTCCGGGTGACCATCAGGGCCCCGGCGCGTGCGGCCTGCGCCATGGCCTGCGCCATGGGCAGGCCCCGGTCCAGGCCCGACAGGACATAGCCGGTAAAGGTATCGCCGGCCCCGGTGGTATCAACCGGGGTGACAGAAAGAGCAGGAACATCCGTGATCTGCCCGGTCCCCCCATCAAAGTGACGCGCGCCCTTGGCCCCCAAGGTGACAATGACATGCGCCACGCCGAGATCCTGTGGGGCCTTTCCACCTGCCTGCTGCAGCTGCTGCGCCTCGACCTCATTGAGAAAGAGCAGATCCAGATAGGGCAGAACCGCCTGCACCGCAGCGGCGTCGAAAGGCGCCGCGGCATAGGCAACCCTGAGCCCCAGATCCCGCGCCATTTCGGCGGCCTCAGCCTGCATGTTGGTTTCATTCTGCAGCACCAGAATATCGCCAGCTGCGGCCTCGGACAGGGCCTGGCCAATCTGATCGCGGCTGATGTGCCGATTGGCACCGGGGAACAGGATAATCTGGTTCTCGCCACCCTGTTCCACTGCGATGATGGCATGACCGGTGGGCAGATCCAGCGTGGCGATACGGCGGGTATCAACACCATATTCCATCAGACGCGCAACGGCCCAGGCACCTTCGGGACCCACCGCCCCGATGTGATGCACCCGTGAGCCGGCACGGGCGGCAGCGACCGACATATTGGCCCCCTTGCCGCCCAGAAACTGGTCCAATCCTGTGGCCGCCAGAGTTTCTCCGGCTGTTGGCAGATGCGGCATGGCATAGACCATATCCGCGTTGATTGATCCCAGGTTCCAAATCGCCATGTGATTATCCGATATTACAGGCAGCCAGAACCGCCATGTTCAGGATGTCATTTGCCGTCGATGTGGTGGAGCAGATCTGTACCGGCTTGGGCACGCCGGACAGGATCGGGCCCACAACCGTAGCACCGCCCATTTCCTGCATCAGTTTCACCGAAATCGAGGCCGAATGTCGGGCGGGCACAATCAGGATATTGGCCGGGCCGGTCAGACGCTGGAACGGATAGGCCTCTTGCGCGGCGGCATTGAGCGCCACATCAACGGTCATCTCGCCTTCGTATTCGAAATTGACGCCGCGTTTGTCCAAAACGGCGGGAGCGAGATGCATCTTTTCCGCCCGCTCCGACACCGGATAGCCAAAGGTCGAGAAGCTGACAAAGGCCACTCGGGGCTCGAGCCCCATATGGCGGGCAACACCTGCCGCATGTTCCGCGATATTGGCCAGATCGTTTTCATCGGGCCATTCATGCACCAATGTATCGCCAATCAGCACAATACGTCCCTTGTGCAGCAGCGCTGTTACCCCCGCAGAGCCCTGGTTCTGGTCGGCGTCAAAAACATGGTTGATCTGATCCAGAACATGGGCCGATTTGCGGGTGGCCCCGGTCACCAGCCCGTCGCCATGGCCATGGGCCAGCATCAAGGCCGAAAAGACATGGCGATCGCGTGCGGCCATCCGGTGCACATCGTGACGGTCAAACCCTTTGCGCTGCAGACGTTTGTAGAGGAATTGCTTGTAGGTCGACAAATGCGTTGTATTGGCGGCGTTGACGATCTCCAGCTCGCGAACCGCATCGCCCATGCCTGCTGATTCCAGCTTGCTCTTGACGTCTTCGACGCGCCCAACAACCAGGGCCTTGCCAAACCCGGAACGCTGATAATTGACCGCAGCGCGCAGCACCCGTGGATCATCGCCCTCAGCAAAGATCATCCGGCTTTGGGCGGAACGGGCCCGCGCGTTGAGGCCGCGGAGGATCGAGGCAGTGGGGTCCATCCGACCTTTGAGGCCAATTTCATAGGCTTCGACGTCGATGATGGGTCGGCGGGCCGCGCCTGTGTCCATGCCAGCCTTGGCAACCGCAGGCGGAATACGGTGGATCAGACGCGGATCAAAGGGCGTCGGAATGATGTAATCGCGGCCAAAGGTCAGCGATTTCCCATAGGCCAGCGCCACCTCATCCGGAACATCTTCACGGGCCAGCGCCGCCAGCGCATGGGCGCAGGCGATTTTCATCTCGTCGTTGATGGCGCGGGCGTGAATATCCAGCGCCCCGCGGAAGAGATAGGGAAACCCAAGTACATTGTTGACCTGGTTGGGGTAATCCGAACGCCCCGTGGCCACGATGGCATCGACGCGCACCTCATGGGCCTCTTCGGGGGTGATTTCCGGATCTGGATTGGCCATGGCAAAGATCACCGGATTGTCGGCCATCTTGGCAACCATCTCCTGGGTCACCGCGCCTTTGACCGAAACGCCAAGGAAAACATCGGCGCCATCCATGGCTTCTTCCAGCGTGCGCAACTCAGTGGTGATGGCATGGGCGGATTTCCATTGGTTCATACCCTCGGTACGGCCCTGGTAGATCACGCCCTTGGTGTCGCAGACGACACAGTTTTCATGCCGCGCGCCCATGCGTTTCAACAGTTCGATACAGGCGATGCCCGCCGCCCCTGCCCCGTTCAGAACGATGCGCACATCTTCGATCTTCTTGCCGGAGATATGCAGCGCATTGATCAGACCGGCGGCACAAATCACCGCGGTGCCGTGCTGGTCATCGTGGAAGACCGGAATATCCATCTCTTCCTTGAGCTTTTGCTCGATGATGAAACATTCCGGCGCTTTGATATCTTCGAGGTTGATCCCGCCAAAGGTCGGGCCCATCAGCTTGACCGCTTCGATGAATTTGTCCGGGTCTTCGGTGTCCAGCTCGATGTCGATCGAGTTCACATCGGCAAACCGTTTGAACAGAACCGATTTGCCTTCCATCACCGGCTTGGAGCCCAGCGCGCCGAGATTTCCCAGACCCAGAACCGCAGTCCCGTTGGAGATCACCGCAACAAGGTTGCCTTTGTTGGTGTAGTCATAGGCGGTTTCAGGGTTCGCCGCGATGGCCTCGCAGGGGACCGCAACACCCGGCGAATAGGCCAGCGACAGGTCCCGCTGGGTGGTCATTGGAACGGTGGCATTGATCTCCCATTTCCCTGGTGTCGGATCCAGGTGAAAGGCAAGAGCTTCTTCGTCGGTAATCTTGGCTTTGGGCATGGGGTCTCAATGTCCTCCTCAGTGTCCGCACTGTCTTATCGCAGGCTTTCCAACCTCTCAATCCGCGCAAGTGCAGTTTCTGCAAGGAAGTGCTTCAAACAAATGCAACTAAAATGCCGACGCTTTCGACACATTTGCGCCATATTGCCAACACCGCAGCGCCAGAAACCTTTCGCAAGCTTTAACACCTCAGGCCAGACCATGGCATCTTGTGGTCAAAGTGTCGGAAGATACGGCCAGATCCGCGCGTCAGAATGACGGTTTTTCCCTTTGTTAGAGACCATCCAGTCTCCCCCATGTGACAGCAAGGAAGAGTGATCATGTTCACCAATGCCAACAGTGGGGCCTTGACGGCACTGCAAATGCTGGGCGGCACAACCCAGGCACAGGAGACCGTGCAGGAAGAAATTGCCACCGGAAAGAGCATCTCTACCGCCCAGGATAATGCAGCTCTCTGGGCGATTTCTCAGGTCATGCAGGCCGATGTGGCCGGTTTTTCGGCGCTTTCCGACTCCCTCTCTCTCAATGAGGCTACGGTTACCGTTGCCGCCGTTGGTGCCGAATACGCCACAGATATCCTGGTTGAGATGAAACAACTGGCCATCACCGCGACGGGCGCAAATGTGGATCACGGCAAGATCGAAGCCCAGATGGCGCAGAAAACTGAACAGCTCAACTCCATCATATCCGCGTCCCAGTTCAATGGAGTCAACCTGCTCAGGACGGATGTGGATGGCAACGGGAGCACCTCCCTCACGGTTGCCACCTCATTGGACCGTCAAGGATCCACCTCCCCGGTCCTTTCCACCCTAAGCGTGGACGGCCTGGATTTGGAAGGCAGTGCCAGCTTTGACATCAACAATCGCACCACGATTACGGACGGTGCCTCTGCGCTGACGGCTTTGGGTGAAATCGAGGGCTTTTTGCAATATGCCGTGGACGGTGCCGCAGCCCTTGGGGCCAGCGCCAGTCGAATTTCCGATCAGAATGACTATCTGGGCAAACTCTCTGACGCCATGCGCATGGGCATCAGTAATTTAACCGATGCCAATCTGGAGGAAGTTGCCACCCGGATGATCGCCTTGGAGGTTCAGCACCAGCTGGGCGTCATCTCGCTGTCGATCGCAAACTCCGCCTCTGAGCGGCTGCTGCAATTGAATCAAACCAGATAGTTTGACTGCGCCCCTGTGCAGGGGCATATTCCGGTTTTCCTTCTCAGGTCGCCACTGTAAATGTCGTGCTGCGACTAGCTGGGGGACCGCGCATGACCGTAACGCCCATGATGGCACAGTACCTCGAGATCAAGGCAGCCCATTCCGATGCTCTGCTTTTTTATCGAATGGGCGACTTCTACGAGATGTTCTTTGAGGATGCCGTCAACGCCGCCGAGGCGCTGGACATCGCCCTGACCAAACGCGGCAAACACAATGGCGAAGACATCCCCATGTGCGGCGTCCCCGTCCATGCCGCCGAAGGCTATTTGCTGTCACTGATCCGCAAAGGGTTTCGCGTCGCCGTGGGCGAACAGTTGGAAAGCCCGGCCGAGGCCAAGAAACGCGGCTCCAAATCGGTGGTGAAACGGGATGTGGTGCGCTTGGTCACCCCCGGCACCCTGACCGAGGATTCCCTGCTCGAGGCGCGGCGACATAACTTCCTGGTCTCATATTCCGAACTGCGCGACGCCGCCGCCCTGGCCTGGGCCGATATCTCCACAGGCGCCTTTCACGTGATGCAGATCAATCCTGTGCGCCTGTCGCCGGAACTGGCCCGCCTTGCGCCCTCAGAGCTGATTGTTGCCGAAGGCGCGCCTTTTGAAACCACCGCGCCGCTGGCCGATGAATACAAGATCCCGCTGACCCCTCTGGGCAAGGCCAGTTTTGACAGCACCGCGTCAGAGAAACGGATCTGTAGCCTGTTTGGCGTCGCCGCGCTGGACGGGTTCGGAACCTTTTCCCGCGCCGAGATTTCGGCCATGGGTGCTTTGATCGATTATCTGGAAATCACCCAAAAGGGCAAACTGCCGCTGTTGCAACCGCCCCAACAAGAGGCCGAAGACCGGGTGGTGCAGATCGATGCCTCCACCCGCGCCAGTCTGGAATTGACGCGCTCCCTTTCGGGCGGGCGCGTCGGCTCCCTGCTCTCGGTGGTGGATCGCACCGTCACGCCGGGCGGCGCCCGCCTGCTGGAGCAGCGTATGTCCAGCCCCTCGCGTAATCTGGATGTTATCAACGCCCGTCTCGCAGCGCTGGATTTCACTGTAGACCGTGATCCTTTGTGCGAAGAGCTGCGCAGCGCCCTGCGTAAAGCCCCCGATCTGGATCGCGCCCTGTCGCGTCTGGCGCTGGATCGCGGAGGCCCCCGCGATCTGTCCGCAATTCGCAACGGATTGGCCCAGGCCGAAGCCATTGCCGCACGAAATGCAGAGGAAGACCTGCCGCCCCTGATTGCCGCTGCGACCGCCGATCTCACCGGATTTGACAGCCTGCTCGAGTTACTCGAGGCAGCACTTGTTGCAGAACCACCGCTGCTGGCCCGCGATGGCGGTTTCATCGCGTCGGGCTACAATACAGACTTGGACGAAGCCCGCACCCTGCGCGACGAAGGCCGCTCTGTCATTGCCGGGATGCAGCAGCAATACGCTGAACACACCGGCATCACCACGCTGAAGATCAAACACAACAATGTGCTGGGCTATTTCATCGAGACCACCGCAACCCACGCACAAAAAATGCTCTCTGCGCCCTTCTCCGAAACCTACATCCACCGTCAAACCACCGCAAATCAAGTGCGGTTCACCACGGTGGAACTCAGCGAGATCGAGACCCGGATCCTGAACTCCGGCAATCGTGCGCTGGAGATCGAAAAGCGGCTCTACACAGAGCTTTCAGAAGCTATTTTGCAGCGCGCCCCACGCCTGAATGCGGCGGCGCGCGGGCTGGCGGAGCTCGATCTGCTCACCTCTCTTGCCGATCTGGCGCGCGGCGAAAACTGGACCCGACCAAAAATCGACAACTCACGTGCCTTTCATATCGAAGGCGGCCGTCATCCGGTGGTGGAACGGGCGCTTCGGCAGCAGGCCGGCGAGACCTTTGTTGCCAATGATTGCGATCTGAGTGCCAGCGATGGTGCCGCCATCTGGCTGCTGACCGGCCCCAACATGGCCGGTAAATCGACCTTCCTGCGCCAAAACGCATTGATTGCCCTTTTGGCGCAGATGGGCAGCTACGTGCCCGCAGAGGCTGCCCATATCGGTTTGGTCAGCCAGCTTTTCAGCCGGGTTGGGGCCTCGGATGATCTGGCCCGCGGCCGCTCCACCTTCATGGTGGAAATGGTGGAAACCGCTGCAATCCTCAACCAAGCGGATGATCGCGCCCTGGTCATCCTGGACGAAATTGGCCGCGGCACCGCCACCTATGACGGGCTCTCCATCGCTTGGGCCACCCTGGAACATCTGCACGAAGTCAACCGCTCCCGCGCCTTGTTTGCCACCCATTACCATGAGCTCACCCAGCTTTCGAACAAACTGTCCGGTGTGGAAAATGCCACCGTCACCGTCAAGGAATGGGAAGGCGAAGTGATCTTTCTGCATGAGGTCAAGAAAGGCGCGGCGGACAGATCTTATGGGGTCCAGGTGGCGCAATTGGCCGGCTTGCCCGCCAGCGTCGTCGCCCGCGCCCGAGATGTGCTCGACATTCTCGAACAGGGCAGCCGAGAAGGCGCCGGGGCCAAGATCCAGATTGATGACCTGCCGCTCTTTGCTGCCGCGCCACCACCACCGCAGCCCAAACCCGCCACCGGACCTTCACCTGCGGAGCAGCTGCTCGCAGAAATCCACCCGGATGACCTCAGCCCCCGCGAAGCTTTGGAGACGCTCTACAGGCTGAAAGACGCGGCCGGCTAAAACAGAAAAACGGCCCCAACCGGGACCGCTCTTTCATTTTGCCAACAAATACCTGCGCCGCAGGCAACGGGCCCTCAGGCTCGCTTCAATCAGCTGGCCGGTGTGGAGGACACCCCTACCTGCGCCGGGCGCAGCAAACGATCATGCAACATGAAACCTTCGGCTGAGACCTGAATGATATCACCGGCCCGGGTTCCGGGAACCGGGGCTTCGAACATCGCTTCATGGACCTGTGGATCAAAGCGATCACCCACTTGTGGCGACACAATGCGAACCCCGTGCTTTTCAAAGACACCCAGAAGGGCGCGCATGGTCAGCTCAACACCTTCAATCAGCGCCGCCGAGACTTCTTTTTGCTCATCTGTTGCCGATTCCACCGCGCGTTTGAGATTGTCAAACACTGGCAGAATGTCACGTGACAGTTTTGAGCCGCCATATTGCTCTGCTTCGCGCCGCGCCTTGTCGCCACGTTTGCGCGCGTTCTCGGCATCCGCGAGGGCCCGCATGAAGCGGTCTTTATATTCATCGCGTTCGGCACGCAGCTCATCAAGCTCGATCACGGCGTCGTCCATTTCAGCCATCTCCGCTTCCAGCTCTTCCGCTTCGACATCTGCGATATCGTCCAAAAAATCGTCGTTTCTGGGCTCAGCCATTTTTCACCTCTATGTCCGGTCGGAAAGCAGCTTTCCAACCAGTTGCGCCGTGTAATCCACAATCGGCACAATCCGTCCGTAATTCAGGCGAGTCGGGCCAATCACCCCAACCGCGCCAATGATCTTTCGATCCGAGTTCATATAGGGAGAGACCACCAAAGAGGAACCCGAAAGTGAGAAAAGTTTGTTCTCGGAACCGATAAAAATGCGCACACCTTCGCCATCTTCGGTGAGTTCGAGGAATTCGGCGATATCCTGCTTGCGCTCAAGATCGTCAAACAGGTTACGAATAAGATCCAATTCTTCCGCTGCGCCGCCCTCGCCCAAAAGATTCGCCCGCCCGCGCACAATCAGCCGCGCCTTCTCACTGTCGTCATCCTCCCAGGCCGCCAACCCGCTTTCGATCATATCCTGCGCCAACACGTCGATTTCCTGGCGCCGGGCTGCAATTTCCTTTTGCATATCCTGCCGCAATCCGCCCAAGGTGCGGCCTTCGATAAGGGAATTCAGGAAATTGGCCGCCTCGCGCATCGAACTGGGGGTCTGACCCGGCGGCGGTGTGAACAGGCGGTTTTCCACATGCCCGTCTGAAAAAACCAGAACCACCAATGCCCGGTCCTGCGCCAGTGAGACAAACTCGATATGGCGGATTTCGCTTTCCTGTTTCGGCGTTAAAACCAGTGAGGCCCCCTGCGTTACCCCGGACAGGGCCGACCCCACCCGATCCAGCATACCGCCCACATCGCCTGCGTTTTTACCAAGGGTCGCATCAATCTTTTCACGGTCCTGCGCCTTCAGATCTTCGACTTCCAGCAACCCATCGACAAACATCCGCAGCCCCATCTGGGTCGGAATGCGTCCGGCACTCACATGTGGACTGTCCAACAGCCCGAGATATTCCAGATCCTGCATCACATTGCGCACAGTTGCCGCGCTGACCTTTTCGCTCATCGATCGCGTCAAGGTCCGGCTGCCCACCGGATCACCGCTTTCGAGATAGCTTTCGACAACCGTGCGAAAGACCTCGCGCGAACGGTCATTCATGTCACTCAGTATTTCTTTGGCGTCAGTCATCGCGTTTTTACGGTCATTTTCTGGATTGAGGGCGCTCCCGGCACCAATTTGCATTAAAGAGCGATCAGGTAAAAGGTCAATCATGCTTGCATCCCCGCAGTCCCGACGGCTATCGGAAGAGCAGCAATTAAAGGATAGCCCATGCGACCCTCCGGAAGAGAACTGAATGAAATGCGCGACGTCTCCATCGAGACCGGTTTCACCAAACATGCTGAAGGCTCCTGCCTGATCAAGATGGGTGAAACCCACGTGCTCTGTACCGCCAGCCTGGAGCCACGGGTGCCGCCCTTCATCAAGGGATCCGGCCTGGGCTGGGTCACCGCCGAATATGGCATGTTGCCCCGCGCCACCAATACCCGGATGCGTCGCGAAGCGGCGGCCGGCAAACAAGGCGGGCGCACCGTTGAAATTCAGCGCCTGATCGGCCGCGCCCTGCGCGCCGGCGTTGATCGGGTGGCCCTGGGCGAACGCCAGATCACCATCGATTGCGACGTACTGCAGGCCGATGGCGGCACCCGCTGCGCTGCCATTACCGGCGGTTGGGTGGCCCTGCGCCTTGCGGTGAACAAACTGATGAAGGCCGGCGAGGTCAAGATCGACCCGCTGATGGACCCGGTCTCTGCCATTTCCTGCGGCATCTATGCCGGCCAGCCCCTTTTGGACCTGGACTACCCCGAAGATTCCGAGGCCGGTGTAGACGGCAACTTCATCATGACCGGTTCCGGCAAGCTGATCGAAGTTCAGATGTCTGCCGAAGGCTCTGTCTTCTCGCGTGATCAGATGAACCAGCTGATGGACCTTGCCGAAAAGGGCACAGCTGAGCTGGCCGCGCTGCAAAAGGCCGCCTGCGCATGACCCGAAAGTTTGAAGGCGACCAGATCCTGGTCGCCACCCACAACGCCGGCAAGCTGCAGGAAATCACCGAGATCCTGGCCCCCTATGGGGTCAAGGTCATCGGTGCCGCCGAGATGGATCTGCCAGAACCGAATGAGACCGAAGACACATTTGTCGGCAATGCCCGGATCAAGGCCCATGCTGCCGCCAAGGCAACCGGTCTGCCTGCACTGTCCGATGACAGTGGCATCACCATTGATGCGCTGGATGGCGCCCCCGGCGTCTATACCGCCGATTGGGCTGAAACCGGAAATGGCCGCGATTTCATGATGGCGATGACCCGCGCCAATGACGAAATCACCGCCAAGGGTTCCGATGCTCCACGCAGCGCCCAGTTCCGCTGCACCCTGGTCCTGGCCTGGCCCGATGGTCATGATGAGGTTTTTGAAGGGGTGATGCCCGGAGATCTGGTCTGGCCAATCCGCGGCGAAGGTGGCTTTGGCTATGATCCGATGTTCATGCCCGAAGGCTATGACGTCACCTGCGCCCAGATGGCCAAAGAAGAAAAGAACCGCATCAGCCATCGCGGCCGCGCCGTCAGCGCTTTTGTCAAAGGGTGCTTCGGTGGATGATTGGCGCCATGGGGGCTTTGGCCTATATGTGCATTGGCCCTTTTGCCAGGCCAAATGCCCCTATTGTGATTTCAACAGTCATGTTACCGCAAAAATCGACCAAAAGACCTGGGTTAGAGCCTATTTGAGCGAGCTCAAGCGAGAGTCTGAGCGTCTTTCTGGCAGAGTCTTGAACTCGATTTTCTTTGGCGGCGGCACGCCCTCGCTGATGATGCCGGAAACCGTTGCAGCCGTAATTGATGCTGCACGTGAAATCTGGCCCTTTGCCAATGACATGGAGATCACTCTTGAAGCTAATCCCGGCTCTGTCGAAGCAGGCCGCTTTGTCGGCTACCGCGACGCCGGGGTCAACCGGATTTCCATGGGCATTCAGGCGCTCAACGATGAAGACCTGCGCCGTTTGGGCCGGATCCATTCCGTGTCCGAAGCCCGCGCTGCCTTTGATATTGCCCGCAATTGTTTCGACCGGGTCAGCTTTGACCTGATCTATGCCCGTCAGGGCCAGGATCTGCAGCACTGGAAAAGCGAACTTTCCGAAGCCCTCTCCATGGCGATCGATCACCTCTCGCTCTACCAGCTGACCATCGAAGAAGGCACCGCCTTTGGTGATCGCTATGCCCGTGGCAAACTGCGTGATCTGCCAAGCGATGACAGCGCCGCAGACATGTATCAGGCGACGCAAGATATCTGCGGCACCTATGGCATGCCGGCCTATGAGGTCTCCAACCATGCGCGCCCCGGCGAGGAATCACGGCACAACCAGATCTATTGGCGCTATGGCGACTACGTTGGCGTTGGCCCCGGAGCCCACGGCCGCCTCACGCTCAACGGCCAACGCTATGCAACCGAGGCCCATCGCGCGCCCGGGGCCTGGTTGAAGTCCGTTTCAGATGGGTCTGGCGAGAGCCTCTGTCAGTCGCTGCCCCGTGAAGATACCGCCATTGAATACATGATGATGTCCATGCGCCTGAGAGAAGGCATGGATATCCCCCGCTATACCGCGCTTTCAGGGACGAAACTGCCCGGCGATCGTATCGATGACCTTGTCAAATTAGGCATGGTAACTATCTCCAATCAAAGGTTGCGGGCAACGAATCAAGGCCGCGCGGTTCTAAATGCCATCCTGCGCGAATTGCTGGTGGATTAACCCTTTCTTAAGATGGATTACGAAGATGCGATTGATCTACGCCGGGCTTGGAATTCTGTCATTGGGCCTGGCCATGATCGGCGTGATCCTCCCCCTGCTCCCCACAGTGCCCTTCCTGCTTCTGGCCACCTTCTTCTTTGCCAAATCCTCAGAACGCATGCATTCCTGGTTGGTCAGTCACAGAACCTTTGGCCCGATGATCCTAGACTGGAATGAACGCGGTGCCATTCGGACGCCCGCAAAAAAGGCGGCAACCGTATCGATTGCCGCCGTGCTTCTATTGTCGCTGGGCCTGGGTGCCCCGAACCATGTTCTGATCATTCAAGCCCTGGTTCTGACAGCAGTTCTGACCTTTATATGGACGCGCCCGGAGAGCTGATCACTTGCTCAGAATATTGCAAAGTTCATCCAATTGATCCAACGAATCATAGCTGATCGTCACAGACCCACTCTCACCACCTGTTTTGTGGTCGATCGACACTTTCATCCGAATGATTGCTGAAAGATCCCCCTCCAACGCCTTGGTATCAGCATCTTTTTCCACCACAGGGCGGGTCCTGCGCGGGGCTGTTGATTGCAGGCCTGCAGCATCCTTTTTCACCAGCGCCTCGGTGGCGCGCACTGACAATCCACCTTTGACAATCTTGCTGGCCAATTCCGACGCGTTGTCAGAGGTGATCAGGGCCCGTGCATGGCCAGCCGAGAGTTTGCGTTCATTGACCAGGGCGCGCACATCTTCGGGCAAATGCAACAAGCGCACAAGATTTGCGATATGGCTGCGGCTTTTCCCAAGCGCCTCTGCCATCTTTTCCTGCGTGTGGCCAAAGCGTTCCATCAGTTGCTTATAGCTGGTGGCCTCTTCCATCGCATTCAGATCAGACCGCTGAATGTTTTCAATAATGGCAACTTCCATCATCTCAACATCAGAATAGTCCCGGATCAGAACCGGGACATCATGCAATTGCGCCGCCTGCGCCGCACGCCAGCGCCGTTCGCCCGCGACAATTTCAAACATGCCGCCAGGACGCGGACGCACGATCAGGGGCTGCAATACGCCTTTTTCTTTGATCGACGCGGTCAGATCATCCAAATCCTCCTGAAGAAACTGACGTCTAGGCTGATCCGGGTTGGCGACAACCTTCTCAATCGGAACCACAACCTCGGCATTACGGGGGCTCTGGGTCTCAGTGCTCACCGGCTCTGGATTCACATCCGCCATCAAGGCAGAGAGGCCACGACCCAATCCACGGGGTTTGTTTCTTTTGTCAGACATGTTCTGCTCCGCTCTCAGGCCGCGATTTTCATATTGTTCGAGATCACCTCTTCCGCCAAGGAACGATAAGCCCTGGCACCAAGGGAATTGCTGTCATAATTCAACACTGGCAAGGCATAAGACGGCGCTTCGCTAACACGGACATTACGGGGGATCTTGGTCTTGAACACCAGCTCCCCCAAATTGTCCCGCGCGTCTTTCTCAACCTGCTGGGACAGATTGTTTCGCTTGTCGAACATGGTCAGAACAATCCCCTCGATCCGAAGATCCGGATTCGCAGATTGCCGCACCTCGCGGATTGTCAGCAGCAATTGCGACACCCCTTCCAAAGCAAAGAACTCGCTTTGCAGCGGCACCAAAACCGAATGAGAGGCAACCATCGCATTCACCGTCAACAGGTTAAGCGACGGTGGGCAATCGATGAGAACATAGTCCCAATCATAGTCATCCATCGCCGTTTGCCGCAGCGCGTCATGCAGTAGGAAGCTCCGCTTTTCATTGGAGAAAAGCTCGATATCCGCAGAACTGAGGTCTACGGTGGCAGGGATGATGCAAAGATCTTCGATTTCTGTGGCGCGGATCACCTCGCTCAGCGGGGCATCGTCAACCAAGAGATCATAGGTTGTGGCATCCCGATCCGAGCTGTCGATACCCAATCCGGTGGAGGCATTGCCTTGCGGATCCAGATCCACCACCAATACCCGAAGGCCAGTTTCCACCAAGGCCGCCGCGAGGTTGATTGCCGTTGTCGTCTTTCCTACGCCACCCTTTTGATTTGCAACCGCGATAATTCGTGGCCCCTCCGGGCGGGACAGATCAGACACGAGCGACTCCCTTGATCTTTAGAATAACTGCTTCAGTTTCAGTCAAACTTGTAATCGGTTCAACATCAAATCGCCATCTTTGCTCAGCCTTATCCACTTCATTTTGCCAGCTTTCCCCCTTGGGGAACAAGGCAGTACCTGTTTTGGACAGATGTCTTTCCGCAAATTCAAGCAACCCGTCCAAATCTGTCAAAGCACGTGCCGAAAGAATATCTGCATTTAGGGCAGGCACCTGTTCGATCCGTTTACTCAAAACACTCACCGAAACGCCGCATTCCCGGGCCGCGGTACGCAGGAAGGCGGACTTGCGCTGATCGCTCTCGATCAAAGTGAACTTGGTCTGAGGTGATCGTTCCGCTGCCAGAATGGCCACAACCAGGCCTGGAAAGCCGCCACCGCTGCCGATATCCAGCCAAGTCTGTCCGATGGTCCCGGCGCAATCATAGACCTGAAGCGAATCGACGATATGGCGTTGCCACAAATGCTCCAGACTATTTTTTGAAACCAAGTTGATCTTTGGATTCCATTTCAACAGAACGGATTCAAAGATCTGCAACCGCTCCAATGTTTCACGTGAAACATTCAACGATTCTGCATCCCTGCCCTGACTCATCCGGCTTTCTCCTGCGCCTTGTTGCCTCGCCGCAATCGCGCCAAAACCAAAGCCAGTCCAGCTGGCGTCATCCCATTGATGCGACTGGCTTTTGCCAGGGTCTCAGGCCGCGATTGGGACAGTTTCTGCTGCAGCTCAGCGGACAGGCCGTCGATCGCGCCATAGTCGAAATCAACTGGAATCTTGTGATTCTCGTCGCGTTTAACCGCCGCGATTTCCCGCTCTTGGCGTTCAATGTAATGCGCATAGAGCGCGTCACGCTCCAGCTGACGACGCGTGACCTCATCCGCATCTTCACTTTCCGGCATCAAAGGAATCAGATCTTCAAAATTCACATCCGGAAAGGCAAGAACGTCAAAGCCACTCCGCTTGTTGCCATCCTGATTGATCTGAATACCCGCTTCCGAGATCTGCTTTGGGGTGAAAATAGATTCTTTCAGCAAAGATCGGGTGGAATCCAGCCTCTCCATTTTGTCGCCAAAGACTTTCTTGCGATCCTCGGAAACGGAGCCAAGGAAAATAGCCAAGGGCGTGAGCCGCTGATCGGCATTGTCGGCCCGCAGAGACAATCTGAATTCAGCGCGCGATGTGAACATGCGATAGGGCTCTGTCACCCCATGGGTGGTCAGATCATCAACCATCACCCCAATATAGCTGTTCGAACGCCCAAACATCACCGGGTCCTTGCCAAGGCAGGCCGCTGCAGCATTCAAGCCCGCAACCAATCCCTGGGCTGCGGCCTCCTCATACCCGGTTGTTCCATTGATCTGTCCCGCGAGATAGAGGCCAGGAACATCCTTGAGCGACAGTTGCAACGTCAGCGCGCGCGGATCAATGTAGTCATATTCAATAGCATAGCCAGGCTGCAATATCTCAGCATGCTCCAAACCGACAATCGATTGAACATAGTCCTTCTGAACATCCACAGGCAGGCTGGTGGAAATTCCATTGGGATAGACCGTGTGATCCTCTGCCCCCTCGGGTTCGAGAAAAATCTGATGTGAGGTCTTGTCGGCAAAGCGGACAATCTTGTCTTCGATCGATGGGCAATACCGGGGTCCGACACCATCGATGTGACCACCGTACATTGCCGAGCGCGTCAGGTTTTCTCGAATGATTTCATGGGTTTTTTCATTGGTATGGGTAATGCCGCACACCACCTGCTTGGCAGAGAGGGATTTGGTCATGAAAGAAAAGAAGGTAGGATCTTCATCCCCCGGCTGCCCTTCAAGGATGTCCCAATTGATTGTCCTGCCATCCAGACGTGGCGGCGTCCCGGTCTTCAAACGCCCCAGGGGCAGTTCAAAGCTATCCAGGCGTTCCGCCAGTTTCACCGAGGGTTTATCCCCCATACGTCCGCCGGGTTTGGAGACATCGCCAATATGGATTACACCGCGCAGGAAGGTCCCAGATGTCAGGATCACTGTCCGGCTGGGAATCTCAGACCCATCCGCCAGGACAACACCCGAAACGCGGGGTCCATCCATCAGAAAGTCTGTCGCTTCACCTTGGATGATTTCAAGACCTGGCTGCGATTCGGTCGCTTTGATCATTTCACGACGATAGATTTCGCGGTCGGATTGTGCCCGGGGCCCCTGCACCGCCGGCCCTTTGCGCCGATTGAGCAATCTGAACTGAATCCCCGCCAGGTCGGCCACGCGCCCCATGACACCGTCCATTGCGTCAATCTCGCGCACCAGGTGACCCTTGCCAAGACCGCCAATCGCCGGATTGCAGGACATCACACCAATACTCTCCCGCGTCAGCGTGATCAGAGCGGTCCGTGCGCCCATACGTGCAGCCGCATGCGCGGCTTCGGTGCCGGCGTGACCACCGCCAATGACAAGAACATCAAACTCTGAATGTTTCACGTGAAACACTCCCTACTTTCCAAGACAGAAACTGGAGAAGATTTCATCCAGTAAGTTTTCAACGCCTACACGGCCAACCAGCATTTCAAGCGATCGGATGGCGGATCGCATATCTTCGGCTGCTATATCATAAAACTCAGATCCGCGCTGCAACACCTGCTGTGCTTCCTTGAGGCTTTGCAATGCCGACTGCATCATATCGCGATGACGCGCCCGGGTTGCAATGCCAACCTGTGTTGAACGCTCTTTCAGGGTGCCCGAGATATGATCTACTAGGGAATCTACTCCCTGCCCGGTTTTTCCAGATATGGCACCGGTGCTGACCTTTCGTTGATCCGCCTTTGGGCTAAGCCGGACGTCGCCGGCCCGCATCGCAACGTCCAACTTTTCTTCCGGCTCTGCCAGAAACACCCGAAGATCTGCCTGATCTGCCCGCTTACGCGCCAATTCGATGCCGATGCCTTCGACATGGTCATCTGTCTCTCGTAGACCTGCGGTATCCAACAAGGTCACCGGCAGGCCAGACAGATCCATTCGGACCTCGATGACATCCCGGGTAGTCCCCGCATATTCGGAGGTAATTGCTGCCTCTCGGCCAGCTAATGCATTGAGAAGAGTAGATTTTCCAACGTTCGGTGCGCCAATAATCGCAACCTCGAATCCATCGCGAATTCGCTCGGCAATCTTCACGCCTTTGGTTTCTCGCATGAGATCCTGTTCAACGCCATGCAGCAGCTGCGTGACTTCGGGGGTGACGTCGACCGGCACATCCTCATCTGCGAAATCAATGGTGACTTCGATAAGAGAGGCAGCCCGGATCAAATCCTGCCGCCAGCGTTCCGCCAATTGCCCCAATCCACCGGCCAGAACCACCTGCGCCTGCTTGCGCTGAGCCTCTGTTTCGGCGTCAATCAGGTCTGCAAGCCCCTCAACCTGGGCCAGATCCAGCTTTCCGTTTTCCAGTGCGCGCCGGGTGAATTCCCCCGGTTCTGCCAGACGCAATCCCGGCGCAGCAGCAAGGGTGTCAAGCACCGAAGACACCACGGCGTTGCTTCCATGTACTTGAAATTCAACGATATCTTCACCGGTAAAGCTGGCCGGCCCGGCGAATGTCAGCACCAAGGCCTCGTCCAGACGATCGCCATTGGCCTCCCGCAGAATACGTAGGCCCCGGCCCTGTTTTGGCATAGGACGGTCGCAGATCTGATTTGCCGCTGCCAGCGCCATCGGGCCGGAGATGCGCAAAACCGATACCCCGGCCTTGCCCTGGGCAGAGGCCAACGCAAAGATCGTATCCATGTTGGCCTTCCTCTTCTGCCGGCCTGCGTTTTAGGTGTTCATAGAGTCGAAGAAATCCGAGTTGGATTTGGTCTGCTTCAACTTGCCCAGCAGGAATTCCACAGCATCGGTGGTGCCCATCGGGTTGAGGATACGGCGCAGAACAAAGGTCTTGGCCAGGTCGCCCTTGTCGACCAAGAGATCCTCTTTCCGGGTGCCCGATTTGAGGATATCGATGGCCGGGAACACGCGTTTATCGGCGATCTTACGATCCAGAACCAGTTCCGAGTTACCCGTGCCTTTGAATTCCTCAAAGATCACTTCGTCCATGCGACTGCCGGTGTCGATCAGCGCGGTGGCGATGATGGTGAGCGACCCACCCTCTTCGATGTTACGTGCGGCACCAAAGAAACGTTTGGGGCGTTGCAGGGCATTTGCATCCACGCCACCGGTCAGAACCTTACCAGAGGAGGGCACAACGGTGTTAAAGGCCCTACCAAGTCTGGTTATCGAATCGAGCAAGATCACAACATCTCGTTTGTGTTCTACCAGACGCTTGGCCTTTTCGATGACCATTTCCGACACCGCAACGTGGCGCGTTGCCGGCTCATCAAAGGTGGAGGAAACCACTTCGCCCTTCACCGAACGCTGCATGTCGGTGACTTCTTCGGGACGTTCATCAATCAACAGAACGATCAGATAGCACTCTGGGTGGTTCTTTTCGATCGAATTGGCGATGTTCTGCAAGATCACCGTTTTACCGGTGCGTGGCGGCGCCACGATCAAGCCACGCTGGCCTTTGCCAATGGGGGCCACCAGATCAATCACCCGCGCGGTGCGGTCCTTGATGGTGGGATCTTCGACTTCCATCTTCAAACGCTCATCCGGATAGAGCGGCGTGAGGTTGTCGAACGCGATCTTGTGACGAGCCTTTTCGGGCTCTTCAAAGTTGATCTTGGTGACACTGGTCATGGCAAAGTAGCGCTCTGCCTCCAGCGGGGCCTTAATCTGCCCCTCGATTGTGTCACCGGTGCGCAGGGAATGTTTGCGGATCATCTCTGGCGAAACATAAATATCATCCGGACCCGGCAGATAGTTGGCCTCTGGCGAGCGCAGGAAACCGAATCCATCCTGCAGCACCTCGAGCACGCCATCGCCGCCGATTTCCCAGCCTTCATCTGCGCGTTCGCGCAGGATTTGGAACATCATCTCGCCCTTGCGCATCGTAGAGGCGTTTTCGATTTCCAGTTCCTCGGCCATAGCCAGCAGGTTCTTGGGGCTTTGCGCCTTGAGATCGGACAATTTTAGGGATTCGACGGTCATCAATATACGGCCTTTGCGCCCCAGCTGTCGGGGAGAGATCAATTTTCAAGTTCGGAGAACACGAGTGCCCGGACGGGCCTGTTGGGCGCCATACATAGGCGCTGTAACTTGCCAAGTCAAACATAGTCACCATGAAGGGGTTAAACCCCTCCTAACGGCGCTCTCAGCGCCTCTCAGCATTGGTCCTGCTTTGGCGGCACGGCGTCAGAACTTGAAGATGACAGAAACAACAATCACCACCATCAACAGCGTCGGGACCTCGTTCATCATGCGGTACTGTCGCCCAGTCAGCTGGTTTTCTCCAGCCTGCAGACGTTGGTGACAGGACCAGAGCCAGAAATGGAACCCGGTCATTGCAATCACTGCTATTCCCTTGGTCCAGGGCCAAAGCAACCCCCAGTCAACAATTCCTGGTGTTGCCACGATGAACAGCCCTGCTGCCCAGGCCACCAGCATGGCTGGGCGCATGATCAGACGATGGAGTTTGTCCTGCATGGTGACAAAGATCGGCAAGGCCTCTGGCACCTTCTTTGCCTGCTCCACGTGATACACAAACAGCCGTGGGAGATAGAACAGACCTGCCATCCAGCTGAGCACGGCCATGATGTGTAAGGCCTTGGCATAGGGGTACAGGGTAAACATCATATCCGTCAGGTCCATGGGTCTGTCTCTCCGCTCTGATGGGCCACCCTTATAATAATAAAGAAAGATTTAAAGGATGATGTTTTTGTAGGGCCTATGGTTTTTGGTGGATAATTGAGTCCCTCACTGCCTTATCCCCAGCAGAGATAACAACCAGCCTTACGGGTGCCACATTGGTGACACTTTAGTTAACGCCCTTGGAAATAAGGGAAATTAAGGTTTTGTTAACGGAGATTACTATGGGGATAACTGCTGGAGGAATCGTGGAGATCCGAGATATCCCGGTTTTCAAAGTTATCCCAATCCCCCGAGGAGGAATCAGAGAGTAGATCGGTGGAATTTGCCGATCTCCTGTGCACTTGCCAAAACGGGGGAAAACCATACAAACCATCCTAGAAACTTGCGCATCTTTTCCATGGGGTTTTCCACATGTCTGCCCACATCCTGTTGGCTTCCGGTTCTGAAATCCGGGCGCAGCTTCTGCGTCAGGCCGGGGTGCCGTTTGAGGCTTTGGTCGCCCGTGTAGATGAAGAGGCGATCAAGGCTGCGCTTTTGGCCGAAAAGGCCAGTCCGCGCGACATCGCCGATGCTCTGGCCGAAGCAAAGGCCCGCAAAGTGAGCGCAAAACATCCTGGAGTGCTGGTTCTTGGCTGTGATCAGGTGCTCGATTTCGAAGGGCAGTTGCTGTCCAAGCCAAAATCCCCCGAAGAGGCATTGGCACAGCTTAGCGATATGCGGGGCAAGCGCCATATGTTGTTGTCGGCAGCGGTAATTTATCGCGATGCAGAACCGATCTGGCGTCATGTTGGCCAAGTCCGGTTGCGGATGCATGATTGCTCTGACCAGTATCTGACGTCTTATGTAGAGCGGAACTGGCCCAGCATCCAAGATGCCGTGGGGGCCTATAAGCTCGAAGAGGAAGGTGTGCGCTTGTTTTCGAACATAGACGGTAGTTACTTTAATGTTTTGGGTCTACCTCTGGTGGAGCTGCTCAACTACCTGGGCTTACAGGGAGTCATCGATCAATGAGTGACAAAAAAATTCCTTTGGCTGGCGTGATTGGCTGTCCTGTGGCGCATTCCAAATCACCGCAGCTGCAACGCCACTGGCTGACGGCCCATGGGATTGCAGGCCATTATGTGCCGATGCACGTGGAGCCGGGGGACCTAGAGACGGTAATTCGCACCCTGCCCCAGGCCGGGTTTGTTGGGGCCAATGTGACAATCCCGCACAAAGAAGCAGTGATGAAAATCGCTGATAAGGTGACGGATCGCGCCAAGCTGATGGGGGCCGCCAACACGCTGATATTTCGCGAAGATGGCAGTATTCTTGCTGATAATACAGATGGTTACGGGTTTATTACCAATCTACATCAGGGCGCACCGGATTGGGATCCGACCAGCGGGTCAGCTGCGGTTCTGGGTGCGGGTGGGGCCTGTCGCGCCGTTGTAGCCTCTTTGATCGAGGCCGGCACGCCAGAGATCCTGCTGACCAACCGGACCCGTGAGCGGGCAGAACAGCTACAAAAGGAATTTGGCAAACGTATCAAGGTTGTTGATTGGGTTCTGGCCGGCAATATCATTGAAGAGGCCAAACTGGTGGTGAACACAACAAGCCTGGGCATGGTGGGAAAACCGCGTCTGCGGGTACCGCTGGACGGGCTCAGCCCGGATCAGGTGGTCACGGATCTGATCTATACCCCCCTCAAGACCGAGTTGCTGCAAACTGCCGAAGAAGTTGGCTGTACCGTGGTGGATGGTCTGGGCATGTTGCTGCATCAGGCAGTGCCGGGTTTTGAACGCTGGTTTGGTCAACGCCCCAATGTGGATGTGGCCACACGTGCGGCAGCGCTGAGATGACATACCTGCTTGGGCTGACCGGCTCTATCGGGATGGGCAAAAGCACCACCGCGAAACTCTTTGCCGAAGGCGGTTGCGAGGTCTGGGATGCGGATGCGGCGGTGCATCGACTTTATGCCCCGGGCGGCGCTGCGGTGGGCCCCATGCAAGAGGCCTTTCCGGGGGCCATCATCGACGGGTCCGTCGATCGCCAGATGCTAAAACAGATCCTGATGGCGGACCCTTCGAAGTTCGCTCAGATCGAAGCCATTGTGCATCCGTTGCTGGCCGAGGATCGCAAGATTTTTCGACAGAATGCCACCAGCGATATCCTTGTCTTTGATATCCCGCTGCTGTTTGAAACCGGTGGCGATGCGGCGATGGACGGCATTGCTTGTGTCTGGGTCGATGCCGTGACCCAGCGCGCGCGCGTGCTAGAGCGCGGTACAATGAGCGAGGCGCAGTTTGCACAAATCCTGGCCAAACAGATGCCCATTGACGAAAAACGCGCCCGGGCCGATTTTGAGATTGAAACAGATACGCCCGAACATGCGGCGGCGCAGGTGCAATCTGTGCTCAACCAGATCAGAAAGACCCTGAGACATGCGTGAGATTGTTCTCGATACCGAGACCACCGGCTTTGATCCGTTTTCCGGCGATCGCATCGTGGAAATTGGTGCGGTGGAGCTGTTCAACCATATGCCCACCGGCAAGACCTATCACGAATACATCAACCCGGAACGCAGCATGCCACAAGAGGCTTTTGGCGTGCACGGTATTGGCCCCGACCTGCTGGAGCCGCCACAAAAGCCTGAAAAGGGTCAGGTCCTGCTGCGGGATAAGCCGGTTTTTGCCAAGGTAGGCCAAAGCTTTCTTGATTTTGTTGGCGATTCCAAAATGGTGATCCACAACGCCAGCTTTGACATGAAGTTTCTGAATGCTGAGCTGGACTGGATGGGGCTGCCAAAACTGCCGATGGAGCAGGCCCTGGATACCCTGGCGATTGCGCGCAAGCGCTTTCCCGGATCGCCGGCTACGTTGGATGCGCTGTGCCGTCGCTTTGGCATCGACAACAGCAACCGGACCCTGCACGGGGCTTTGCTCGATTCCGAAATTCTGGCTGAGGTCTATCTGGAGCTGATTGGTGGCCGACAGCCGGATTTTGGTCTTTCAACCTCTTCCAGTGGCGGCGGTGCGGGGCAGATCCAGGAGGATTGGCGGCCATCCCAAAGGGCAACCCCCCTGCCCGCGCGGATTACGGATCAGGAACAAGAAGCCCATGAGGCCTTTGTGGCCAAAATGGGCGAAGCAGCCCTGTGGAATCAGAAAACCGGGTGAGCGGGCGCATACCATCTGCATCATCTGGTCAATAAAAAAGCCGCTGATCATTCTCAGCGGCTTTTTCAATTCGGGTGCTGGGGTAGCTTATTGCTGTGGCGCGGCTTCGGCTTGACGGCGGGCCAGCTCGTTGCGGTAGATCGCGACGAAATCGATATTGTCGAGGTTCAGCGGTGGGAAACCGCCGTCGCGGGTCACGTCCGATACGATGCGACGCAGGAAGGGGAAGGTCATGCGAGGGCATTCGATCAGCAGGAAAGGGTGCAGCTGATCTTCGGGCACGCCAGCGATATTGAAGACACCAACATATTCCAGTTCCAGAACAAACAGAACGTCGCCGCCCTCTTTGTTTTTGGACTCGATGTTCAGCTTGGTCATCACTTCGTACTGGTTTTCAGTCGAGCGTTTCTTGGCATCCAGATTGACCGCGACATTGACGTCGGGCTGAACTTCGCCACCGGCACCCTTTTGTGCCATGACGTTTTCAAACGACATGTCACGGATGTATTGACCAATGATGTTCATTTGAACCTGGGGCTGTTGTGCGCCCTCGCTTGCGCCGTTTTCGGCCATTGCGATACTCCTCAAGAAATAGATTTGCCCCGTGCTTAACAGCTTGGTTCCGGTATCTCAACGGTTACGGGTATGGCTTGCAGAGATGGTGCTTATTTCGGTCCTTCAACCCAACCCGAGGGCTTGCTGCCAGGCCGTTTGGGGGCAACTTCTTCAAAGTCTCCATCGATGATATCACTGTTGTTCGGCTGATGGTTTGCTGGCCCACCTGGGGAGTGACGTCCCTGCGCCGATCCGGGTCCCATCTGAAATTGGGACACGGTGATCCGCTTGCTGATGTAGCGGTAGACCGCCATCCGCACCGGCGGCATCAGCAAGGCAAAGCCGAGCGCATCGGTGAAAAAGCCAGGCGTGAGCAGCAGCGCGCCGGCAAAGAGGATCATCGCGCCATGGGCCAGCGGTTCCGCCGGATCTGACAGCGTTTGAAAGGAATTGCGCATCTGCCCCAGCGCCAGCCGCCCCTGCGAGCGCACCAGCGAAGTGCCAAGAATCGCAGTCAGAACCACGATGGCTAGCGTGGGCCACAGCCCAATGGCACCGCCAACCTGGATGAACAGGCCAATTTCAATAAGAGGCACCATCAAAAAGGCGAGAAAAAGATACATTTGGCGGTTTTCCTTGATCACAGGCTGTACGGTAGACTTGCCACCCTTGAGCCCCTACATAAGGACAGAAGGCCCAGGTTTCAAACCGGGCAAGGAATATCCAACGAGAGGTTCTTATGGAGTCGCCTTTGATTAGTCTTTTGGTTCTAGCCGGTATTGCGGTGTTTTTGATCCTGCGTTTGAAAAGCGTTCTGGGCACGCGCGAGGGCTTTGAAAAGCCGCCGGTCGCGCCCTCGCAAAAGCGCAGCAATCGCCCTGATCTTGAGGTGATCGAAGGTGGGCCCGACCTCGATATCACGGATTATGTCGAAGACGGTTCGGCGCAGGCCACGGCGCTTGCGGCGATGAAGCGGGTCGAGCCCTCGTTCCAGGTAGGCGAATTTGTCCAGGGCGCTCGCGGTGCCTATGAGATGATCCTGATGGGCTTCGAAAAAGGTGAGCTGGACTCACTGCAGGGCTTTTTGGCGGAAGATGTCTTTGACAGCTTTGTCGAAGCGGTGGCGCAGCGCGAAGATCAGGGCTTGACCATCGCGGCAGAATTCATTGGCGTGCGTGAAACTGCGCTGATCAATGCCAGTTTTGACGAAAGCACCCGTTTGGCGGAAATCACCATGCGCTTTGTCGCTGAGCTGACATCGGTTGTGCGTGATCGCGAGGGCGAGATTGTCGAAGGTGATCCCAAGGCGGTCAAACGTCAAAAGGATACCTGGGTCTTTGCCCGCAACATGGGCGCGGATGATCCCAACTGGCAGCTGGTGGCCACGGACGGATGATTTCAACGCTCCGGGATGTTTTCCGGGCAGCGGCACTAGCGGGGGCTGCCATGACTGCCTCTGATGCTGGGGCCGAGACGACCTACAAGATGTTGGACTTCTCCCAGCTTGACGGCTGGGAGCAAGACAATCATGCCGCCGCTCTCAAGGTGTTTCTTGAGACCTGCATGGATCTGAAGGATCAGGATTGGCAGAACCTCTGCGCCGTGGCGCAGTCCCAGGTTCAGGCCGGGGGAGCCGCCGGTGCACGCAGTTTCTTTGAACTGTTTTTTCGCCCGGTCATGATCGAAGATGGCACCCCTGCATTGTTCACAGGCTATTTCGAACCGGAACTGGACGGGTCGCGTTACCGCTCCTCTCGTTATCGTTATCCGGTGTACAAGATGCCACCCGAGGCCAAGCGCAGCTCTCCCTGGCTGCCCCGCAGGGCAATCCTGAACAGTGACGTGATGCAGGGACGGGGGCTCGAGATTGCCTGGGTAGATGATCCGGTGGAGCTGTTCTTTCTGCAAATTCAAGGATCTGGCCGCATTCGTCTGAACGGGGGCGGATCGGTACGGGTGGGATATGGCGGTGCCAATGGGCATCCCTATCGCTCGATCGGTACCGAAATGGTGCGCCGTGGCATCTACAATGCGCATCAGGTCAGCGCTCAGGTGATCAAATCCTGGGTGCGACGCAATCCGGTCGATGGGCACGAGCTACTGTTGCACAATCCTTCCTATGTATTCTTTCGCGAAATCCGTAAAATCCGCCCGTCAAAGGGGCCACTTGGGGCGATGAACCGGTCCGTCACCACCCTGCGCTCTTTGGCGGTTGATCCCAAATTTACGCCGCTTGGGGCGCCGGTCTGGATGGAGAAGGACGGCGAGACCAAGATGCGCCGTTTGATGATTGCACAGGACACCGGCTCCGCTATCAAGGGCGCGCAGCGAGCAGATGTGTTTTATGGCACCGGCGACGAGGCCGGCCAGGCGGCGGGCCGGTTGCGGGATCCGGGGCGCATGGTGGTGCTGCTGCCCATTCAACGCGCTTTTGCGCTTTTGCCGGACGAATTCTGATGAGCAGGCGCAAACTTACCTCTGAAGAGGTCGATCTTTGGCATCAGGTGGTGGAGCATGCCGAGCGGCTGCATCCGGGCAGCCATTCGCATCCGCCTGCCCTGCCCTTGCCCAAACCCAAGCCGATGAAGACACCCCAGGCGCGCAGCGAAAACCTGCTGGAGGTTTTTGAGCTGGGCAGCCGGGCCAAATCCAAACCCGCCCGTCATGATCTGAAGCCAACGCCCGCCAAGGCGCTGGCAGGCAGCCCGCTGCAGATGGATGAAAAGGCCTTTCGTCGCATGAAACGAGGTAAGCTGAAACCCGATGGCAAACTGGATCTGCATGGCATGCGGGTGGACAGCGCCCATCCGGCACTCACCCGGTTCATTCTGACGGCGCAGGCCTCGGGCAAGCGATTGGTTCTGGTGGTGACAGGCAAAGGCAAGGACCGTGACGAGCCGGGGCCGATCCCGGTGCCCCGTGGGGTGCTGCGCCATCATGTGCCACAATGGCTGGCGCTGCCCCCGCTGGCGCAGGCGGTTCTGCAGGTCACCCAGGCCCATGTCACCCATGGTGGGGCGGGTGCCTATTATGTCTATCTGCGGCGCAACCGCTAAGATCGCGCCTGTATTACCGGTTTCCGCCAGCAAAGGTCACCAGGGAGACCTGATTGACCAGTTCCTGTTGCAGCACCTGACCAGGCAGAACCTCGGCGATGTCGACAGGGCCACGTCTGCGCTCAAAGGCATTTCTGGTTGCGGGGGCCCGGTTCAGCAAGGACAGCAGGGCGGGTGAGGTTGCGGTGACAAAATGCCCGGAGGCAGCATCATCGGAAAAGGCAGTGGTGTCGAAGATCTCGATTGGCAGGTCTGAAATCGCATCCACGGAGGCCAGATTGCCAAGACGCTCCCGGCTGTGGGTTCCCCGGATTCGCTGCGAGATGTTGAGTATGGTGTCCTTGCGGGAGACAAAAACCACAAAGGGCTGCGGCACCTTGTCAAAGCGGTTCATCTGGCTGCGAAAGACGTCCAGATCCAGATCCGGCGACATCAGGATGACCCCGCCAAGGTTCTGATGCGACCAGTTCGGGGATTTGATTTCGATCTGCCGCAGGGTCTCCATCGTGAGCGCCGAACCCATGGAATGCGCCGCCAGCACGATCCGCTGTGCCCCGGCTTGTTGCAGATGCCGGAGCAGTTGTTCCAACCCGTCGCGGGCAAAGAGTACACTGTCGCCATCATAGGCATAGCCCAGCGGGCTGCCGAGACTGGGCCAGGAATAGATCACCGTGACACCGGGCGTTTTGATGTCATGGGTCAGTTGTGCCGCGCGAAAGGCCGTTTCAGTCTGGGTGGAATTGAATCCATGTACAAAGACCGTAACCTCGCGCTCGGTTGGGGCCAGTTTGCTCAGCTCCTCTTGCAGGCGGAGGTCAAAATCCGAGGGCTGGTCAAACTTGTGCCGCCCGGCGAGGGTGAATTGTATTGTGGGATCGGGTTCGGCGTAGCCGAATTCCAGATTTCCGGGCGTGTGATTGGGCGGGATTGAGACTGTCAGCTCCAGCAGGTTGTAGGCCGCGCTGCGCTCTGGTCCAAAGGAGCCATCCGGCAGTTCGGCCCGATTGGTGGCGGCAAAGATGGTCTTTGCGGTGCCAACATCCAGGGCTTCGGGCATGACGGGGGTAAAACTGCGATCCGTGCAGCCTAAGGCCAGGCAAAGGCTCATAGCGGCCGCAAAACGCAATAATACCATAACCAACCTCTGTTGGCGTCAAGGCGTCGACGCTTGGATAGATTCAAAATCTGGCCACAGGCTACTGTGCATGTGGCCAGATGAAAACCAGAGGCTGTCACCTGTTTTCGAGGGTGCGCTTCCGGCTATAGGACATAGCGGCTTAGGTCGCTTTTGCTGGCCAATGTGCCCAGATGTTTGGTGACAAAACTGGCGTCAATGGTGATGGCCTCACCGCCGCGATCAGGGGCAGTAAAGGAGAGATCCTCGAAGACCCGTTCGATCACAGTGTACAGCCGACGGGCCCCGATATTCTCGACTGTATGGTTCACCTCGGCGGCAATCTTGGCGAGGGCGGCAATCCCGTCTTCGGTAAAGGTGACATTGACCTCCTCTGTCTGCATCAGGGCAGTATATTGCAGCGTCAGCGCATTGTCGGTTTCGGTCAGGATGCGGACAAAATCACCCTCGGTCAGAGCGCGCAGATTGACCCGGATGGGCAGACGTCCCTGCAGTTCTGGCAGCAAATCAGAGGGTTTGGCGATATGGAAGGCGCCCGAGGCGATGAACAGGATATGGTCGGTCTTGATGGGTCCGTGTTTGGTGCTGACGGTGGTGCCTTCGATCAATGGCAGCAGGTCGCGTTGCACCCCTTCGCGGCTGACGTCGCCGCCACGGGCATCAGATCGGGCGCAGACCTTGTCGATCTCGTCCAGAAATACGATGCCGCTTTGTTCAACCGACTCGACCGCCTGGCGGGTGACGATCTCATCATCCAACAGCTTGTCGGCCTCGTCGCTGATCAACACCTCATAGCTTTCTGCAACGGTCATCTTCTTGCGAATGGTGCGCGTACCCATGGCCTTGCCAAACAGATCGCCGATATTCAGCCCGCCCATGCCGGCCCCTGGCTGGCCGGGAATTTCAAACATGCCGCCCATGGGGTTGCTGGTGTCTGCCACCTCCAGCTCGATGATGGTTTGATCCAATTGCCCGGACTTGAGCTTTTTGCGGAACACCTCGCGGGTGGTTTCGCGGGCATCCTCTCCGGCGATGGCAGTGATGACGCGCTCTTCGGCGGCTTCACGGGCCTTGGTCTTGACGTCTTCACGCATGAATTCGCGGGTCTGGATGATGGCGCTGTCGACCAGATCGCGGATGATCTGTTCCACGTCACGCCCGACATAACCGACTTCGGTGAATTTGGTGGCTTCAACCTTGATAAAGGGGGCGCGGGCCAGTTTTGCCAAACGACGCGAAATCTCGGTTTTGCCAACACCGGTGGGGCCGATCATCAGGATGTTCTTGGGGTAGACCTCGTCGCGCAGGTCATCCGCCAGTTGCTTGCGACGCCAGCGGTTGCGCAGGGCGACGGCAACGGCGCGTTTGGCATCATTCTGGCCGATGATGAACCGGTCCAGTTCGGAAACGATTTCACGGGGGGTGAGGTCAGTCATGGCAGGTCTCGTTTCAGTGCGAAGGAGGAAGGCGATGCAGGGGCAGCACCGCAGATAAGGGAGCAAGCAGGGCCGCCCGGATCCGGGCCCAGAAGGCCCCAAGGATCACCAGGAAGAAGCCCAGTACAAGAATGGTCATGGCGGCACCTTCGCCGTCAAAGACGGTGCTGGCCAGGGTGACACTATAGCCGATGGCGGCAATCAAAAAGGAGCGGCGGTCGATCACGATGGCCACCAGGGCAAAGCCCAGCAGCACCGCAACAAGCGTGAGCTGGGCCCCAGAGGTGCCACTGTCCAGCAGGCTCAGCGCGATGGTATTGACCAGGGCCGGGGCGGCGACCACATGCAGCCAGAAGCCCTGGGCCGAACGCCGGGTGACGCGATGGGGATCACTGAGATCAAACATCATGGCCACGGCAAAGACGCCAAGCCCAACCAAAAGCGTGACCCAGGCAAAGGGCCCTGAGGCCGACAGCAGGAACAGATCACTGATGCCACCGGGGCTGCCTGCCTGTTCTGCCGCCATCATCAGGGTGACGGCAAAAACCCCAAGCGCAATCAGCGCCATGGCAAAGGGCACCCGGAAGCGGAACCAGAACAGGGCCACCGCCAGGGTGGTCAGGCCCATGGGCAAAGGCAGGCTGGAAAAGTCGCTTTGCGCCACCATGAAGGGTTCGGAGAAATAGGCGGTGATGCCAGCGCCGGCATTGCCCGCCCAAAGCAGCGACAATGCAATGGCCGGGGCGACCATACGGCGGCGGCGGATAAAGTATTCGCCAAACCCCCAAATCACCACCGCGCCCAGGGCCGCAGAATAAATGGTCTTGTCGACATAGCCGCCCAGGCTGCCGGCGATATAGGCCGTTGTGACGGCAGCCCAGCCAGAGGCAAGAATGAGCATGCCAATGACAATGAAGATCTCATTGAAGCCACGAAACAGCTCAAAAGGTTCATCCCCCGGTGCCAGACCTTCGCGGGCGCCGCGTCGGCTATGGGCCAGGGCCAGCAAGGACGCCGCCTGCGCCTCGCTGATCAGACCTGATCCAACTGCGGCGCGGATATCATTCTGTCCGACCAGGTTATCGGTCTTTTCTGAGATTGTGTCGCGGGCGGGCAAATCGGTCATGAACACTCAAATCTGTTGGGCTAGGGCGAACCTAAGCATGGCTGCGGAAAACACAAGATGATCACGCCGCGATCACAGGGGGATAACGGCAGGATAACAGAAAGCTCACGCAATGATCACGACAAAGGCGGTGTGAAACACGCGTTATCAGCACGCCGTGAGCCCCACTTTCTTTTGCATCTCCGATGCGGATAGCTCCTGTCGTAGGCACTCACGCCCTCTTGGACCAAATGGGAGGTTCCAACTTATGATGACACGTCGTTCTTTGTTCCTGACAGCTGCCGCATCCGGCATGGCAATGACACTGGCCAGCACGGGCCCTGCTCTGGCAGGTGGCCTCAAAGGCAGTTTTAAAGGCCTCAGCAATCATGAAACCTCCGGGTCGGTGAAAGTGGTCGAAAAGGACGGTCGTTATATCGTGGAACTGGGCCGCAACTTCTCGCTGGATGGCGGCCCTGACCCGCGTGTCGCCTTTGGCAAGGATGGAACCTATGATCCCAACTCGAAACTGGGGGCACTGCTGGAGCTGACCGGCAAGCAGCGATACGCGGTGCCGCCGACGCTTGATATCTCTGGCTACAACGAAGTCTATATCTGGTGTGATGTTGCTGGTGTGCCGCTGGGCGTGGCCAAGATCAACTAATTCAGACCACCACTCACGGGATGACATGGGGGCGAGCTGCGGCTTTGCCCCCATGTTTCGTTAGGCAGAGATGCTCTCTACCGTCAGGCGGCCATTGGTATAGACACAGATATCTGCAGCTATCGCCATGGCATCGCGGGCAACCTCTTCGGCAGAGCGATCACTATCCATCATGCCACGGGCCGCAGCGAGGGCAAAATTCCCCCCTGACCCGATCGCCGCGACATTGTGCTCCGGCTCCAGCACATCGCCGGCACCGGTGATCACCAGCATCTCTGTCCCATCAGTGACAATCAGCATGGCCTCCAGTTTCTGCAGGTATTTGTCGGTGCGCCAGTCCTTGGCCAGCTCCACGCTGGCGCGCGCCAGCTGACCCGGTGTTGCTTCCAATTTGGCCTCGAGCCGCTCCAGCAGAGTAAAGGCATCGGCGGTGGAGCCGGCAAAGCCTGCCACCACATCAAAGCCACCGGGTGACAGCCGGCGCACCTTGCGGGCGGTTCCCTTGATTACCGTTTGCCCCAAAGAGACCTGACCATCGCCGGCGATGACAACCTCACCGCCTTTTTTGACACCAACAATGGTGGTTCCGTGCCAGCCGGGGAATTGATCCTCTGCCATTCATGCCTCCAGATTTGTTGCAACCTATATGGAATCATCGCCGCAGCTGTACAAGACCGGCCTGTCTTGTTCACCTGGTCCTGGCCCGGCTTGTTCCCTGCCAAGGCATCGTTATATCTGGAGCCATGAGCGCCTCTCCTTTGCTGACATTTTATTTGCACCACAGCCTGCGTCACCGCGCCGAGGCCGGGCGGCATAATTTCATCAACAAGATTTCCGAGGTTGTGACGCAATCCGGCTGGTCAGTTGCCTTTAGCGATCACGATGCCGACAGCCTTCTGGCCTCGGCGGCGCGTCCCGGTCATGCGATGTTCCACATGGAAGACCCCTTTCATGACCGGGCGCTGACCATGCGCAAGGTCTACGAATTTCCCTTTTGGTCGATCCAGGACTCTGCCAAGCGGTGGGAATGGCCGGTGGCACGTAGCGCGTTGCAGCCTCCACAGGCTCCGCGCGCCGAAGTGGACAGGTTTTTCCGCTATTGGCGCAACCGCCTGTTTGGTGACGGGGCTGCCAACCCGCAGCGCAACGGGTTTGTCTATGTCCCGCTTCAGGGGCGTTTGCTGCATCATCGCTCATTCCAAAGCTGTACCCCGCTGGAGATGCTGGGTCAGATCCTGGCGCATGACAAGACCCGGCGGGTGATTGCCACGCTGCACCCAAAAGAGCGCTACAGCGCCGAAGAGCACGCCGCACTTGCGGATCTTGCTGCCAAGGAACCGCGCCTGGAGATCCGCAGCGCAGATATGGCCACCTTGCTGGCGGGCTGCGATTATGTCGCCACGCAGAACTCTTCGGCCGCCTTTTTTGGCTATTTCTTTAGTAAACCCGCGGTTCTGTTTGGCCAGGTGGATTTCCACCACATCGCCAGCAATGTGGCAGAGCTGGGCGTGGCCCATGCCCTGGCGCAGGCCCCGGATCAGCAACCGGATTTTGCTGCCTATCTCTATTGGTTCTGGCAGGAAAACGCGATCAACGCCGGGCTGGACAGCGCTACGGACAAGATCCGGGCGCGGCTGCAGCTGGCGGGTTGGCCGCTTTAACCCAGCACAGAGAATCTTCGCCGTTTGCCCATTTGTTATGCAATGCGTGCATTCCGGGACTGCCAAACGGGCAATTGTGAGACTCAGCAGGCTCTCCTACATGAGGGTCACAGACTGACAACGGGCCAACAACAGGCCAAACACACTGATTAAAGGACTAGTGCAATGACGACCGCAAACATCCATGCGCCGCTGGGCGCAGTCTCCATCCTCCACTTCGTTGACGGTATCTTCAACGTCAAATCCGCTCTGGTGGAATGGAACGAAGCACGCCAGACCCGCAAGGCGCTGAGCCAGCTCTCCGCCGCGCAGCTGGAAGACATCGGCCTGACCGCTTCGGATATTGCCGCGCTGTAAGATCAGCAGCCTGGTTGCAATAAACCGGCGCAGACCTGCCAGATAGATAAGCCGCTCCAATTCGGGGCGGCTTTGTCTTTTTCAGGAGCTGAGTGTGTAGTTTCCTGTCTGATCCGGCAGCCAGGCCTCAATGGCTGCGGTAGCAACCACATGAAGACTGTCCGAGGTCTCGTCGCGCACATTGAGCCCGCCCTGCACCGCGCGCACCGATGCGCGCCCGCGGGGTAGATCCTGGGCCACCAGGTCGCAGTCCACCTTGTCGGGTTCTTGCACGGCGATGGTGACATTCACCCGCATTTCCCTGTGATCGATGCCCAGTTTGGCAAACAGGGTGATCGAGGAGTGATGTAGCGCGTCCTGCACCGCGCGGCGTGCCGCCTTGGTGTAATCCTGACCATACAGATCATTGCCCGTACCCATTTCCAGAATGATACGTTTTTCACTCATCTCGTGGCCTCCATGTCAAAAGAGACGATCACCGCGGCATTGGCGATGACGGTGCAGGCGGTGCTGTGCGGTTTTTCCACATCCAACCCACCGCGGGTGACGGTGATACTGGGCTGACCATAGGGAAAGATTGCTTTCAGCGCCTCGACATCAACCTGATCCGGTTTGGCAACCCCCACCTCGGCATCGATGATCATCGCCTCCTTGGGGAAATCAAACAGCTCCGCCAGGCTGACCGAATTATGCCAAAGCGCGTCCTTGATCGCGCGCATTGCTGCCTCGGTGTAGTCTTCCCGCCTGAGCGAGGTGCCCATGCCGAATTCCACCAATACCCGTGTTTTGGCCATGTCTGTCTCCAAATTCCTGACGCGTGCCACTCTCTGTGGTCCGGTCCAAAAGGAAACCCCAATTCTTTCATTTGGCCAAAAATATCCCGGGGGGTGAAGCCCGTTTAGGGCTGAACGGGGCAGAGCCCCATATGCGCGATGCCGCTGGCGGATAGATCAGGCATGGGTTTGCAGCATCTCGCGAATTTTTACGGCCTTTTCAAAATGGTCCAGCCGATGGGTCTGGATCCACCAGGTCGCTACTTGCATCAACAGATCCGGGTCATCATTGCGGTTTTTGAAAAACGCATAAAAGGACAGGCCAACACCCTCTCCTTTCTTGGCGATCTTGTCGGTACAGATGGCAATGGATTTTTGGCGAAACTCTGGGGTCATCTCGTTTCCTTGAAATGAAAAAGGCGCCCTCCTGCGAGAGCGCCTCTGAAATGGCTTGACCCAGCGGATCAGATCGAATCGTTGATCCAGCTTTGCAGCGCGGCCTTGGGGGCAGCACCAGCGCGGTTGGAGACAACCTGACCATCCTTGAAGATAAACAGCGCCGGGATGCCGCGCACGCCCATGGCCGCAGCGGCGTTGGGGTTGCTGTCGACATCAACCTTGGCGATTTTCAGCGCATCACCATATTCCGCTGCCAGCTCTTCCAGAGCGGGGCCGATCTGTTTGCAAGGACCACACCATTCGGCCCAGAAATCCACCACAACGGGGACAGAGGAGTTCTTGACTTCGGCGTCAAATGTTTCGTCGGTGACGGCTACGGTGGACATTGAAATGTCTCCTGAGATCTATGGCAACTGGACTTGGAACCTAGGTAGAGCTTAACCAATCGTCAAGGTTCCAACACCTCGCTGAGCGCATCTGTCACAAGATCGTGCGGCAGCACCATCAGGCTGGCGTCACGGGTCCACAAAAGCGCGGTTTCAACCTCGCGATCCGGGTAGATCTGCGCCAGCGCATGACCATAGGCCGCCATCTGTCGCAACAGACCTTTGGGGCAGAAACGCGCCTGCTTTGGCACCTGCGCATTGGATTTGAAATCCACCGCCAAGACCTTTTTGGGCGTCACCACCAGCCGGTCAATGATACCATACAGACGCTGGTCGCCCAGTTGCGCAGTTACCGGCACCTCAGCCAGGGCCTCCTTGGCAAAGATATGGGCCAGGGCTGGGTTTTCCAGCACGGCGCGGGCCTCATTCAGCAGCTCATCGCGATCTTCGGCCTGCGGCAACAAACGATCGGCCAACATAGGCCAGTCTTCAGTCGGGTGGCCTGGCAGGTGCTCCAGCAACAGATGCAGCCGGGTGCCGCGTGCCTTGGCTTGGTCCTCATCCAGGCCCTGATCGCCGGGCAGGGCCTTGGCTCCGCCCAGATCCGAGGGTTTTACCGTGGGCTTGGGTGGGGAATAGGCTGGGGCCGGGCGGGCAAAGACCTCTGGCAGCGTGATCGCGGGTTTGGTCACGGCTTCCGGCGAGACAGATTCCAACCCCTCCCAATCCCCGTGGGACAGACGCAACCCCGTGCCACCGGGCAGATCACAATTGGTTGCACCACCTTCGCGCAGGGCTGCTTCAACCCGTTGATACCAGCTGTCACCCTCCTTCGAGAGCGTCCCGGCAGTGGCGACAATCAGCCATTTTTCTGCCCGGGTCAGCGCTACATACAAGAGCCGCAGTCGCTCATTCTGCTGTTTCTCCTGCGCCGCCTCGCGGGCAGAAAACAGCAGATCCGGCATCTGATCCTTGGGCAATTTCCACAGTGGCGTGCCATCTGCCACCATGATTTCGACATCCGTGGGGGCGTTGCGTTTGGCGGTATCTGGCAGGATCACAATCGGCGCCTCCAGCCCCTTGGAGCCATGCACCGACATCACCCGGATCATATCGCCAGAGGCCCCCATCTGGCGTTTGATCTCCAGATCATCGGTTTGCATCCAGACCAGAAACCCGGTGAGGCTGGGAATATCAGAGCGCTCATAGGCCAGCGCCTGACTGAGCAAGGCATTGATGCCATCCTCTGCCTCTGGCCCCAGACGCCCCAGCAGTTTTTGGCGGCCCTGGTGCCGGGTCAGGATGCGTTCGATCAGATCAAAGGGGCGCAGGAAATCGGTCTGGTCCCGCAGGTCATCCAGAATTTCCATTGTTCCCGGGAATTCGTCCTTGCGGTCGCGCAACGCGGGCCACAGATGCGGGCCTGTCCGCCGGTGGGCCAGGTCAAACAACATCTGTTCGGACCAGCCAAACAGCGGCGATTTCAACGCCTCAGCCAGTGCCAGAGAATCTTCCGGTGTGGCCAAAAAGGACAGGAGCGCGGCGATATCCTTAACCGCCAATTCTGCTCCAACCTTGAGCCTATCCGCGCCGGCGATGGGCAGCTCTGCTTTTTTACAGGCGCGAATGATCTCGGAAAACAGCTCAGACCGGCGTTGCACCAGAATGAGGAAATCCCCCGCATGCACCGGGCGGCGCCGAAAGCTGCCCCGTTTGGGACCATCAATCGGGATGGTCACCTTGCTGTCGATCATCTGTTTGATTTCGCGCGCGATCCGTTCGGCCAGGATCACCGTATGGTGACGGCTGCCGGGCCGATCTACCGGATCGGTCCAATCGCTGTCGTCATCCTCTTCGGTCTTGTCCACGGCGGGCCATAGATCTACCCGACCGGGCAGGTCGGCTTTGAACGCACGATGCAGGGCATCGCTGTGAAACCCGGCGCGCGGCGCGTCCTTGAACACCAGATCCACCAGTCTCAGGATGGCGGCGGAGGAGCGAAAAGAGAACTCCAGCGCGGCGTTCTGCAAACCCGCACCGGTTTTCGAGAGGCGGTCAGCGAATTCCACCTGCATGCGGTCAAAGGCATCCGGGTCAGCGCCTTGAAAGGAATAGATCGACTGTTTCTTGTCGCCGACCACAAAAATGGTGCGTTCGACATCGGAGCGCGCGCCCTCGCCAGCGGTGAACTCCTGCGCCAGTTTTTCGATCACGTCCCATTGCACCGGGCTGGTGTCCTGGGCCTCATCGACCAGAATGTGATCGATGCCCCCATCCAGACGATAGAGCACCCAGGCCGCCACCGCCGGATCATTCAGCAATTGGCGGGCATTGAGGATCAGATCGTCAAAGTCGAGCCAGCCGCGTTGCTGTTTGCGAGCCTCATATTCCGGCAGAAAGGCGGCGGCAAACCGATGCAGATCATGGGATTTCTGTGCCGCAACCAGCGCCAGCCGCTTTGCGCGGGCGTCTTCCACCCGCAGCATCAAGGGCTCCAGCTGGTCCATCAGGCTGACATTGGCCTCGCGCAGTTTTTTGGTGGGAAACTTGTCGATTTTGGCCGCAAAGGGTGCGGTAGCGCTGGCACCGGTCAAAAAGACGCTTTCCAGGGTGGCGAGATCCCCAAGGCCGGGTTCCGTAACTCCGGCCAGTTTGGCGGCGGCGCGTTGATCATTGGTGCCGCCTTCAGACAGCATCCTGCGCGTGCGCAACAATAGCTCTGCCTCGCCACCGATAAAGACGCGCGATTCGAGTGCCGCCTGATCAAAGCCCTCGGGCAAGTCAAACCGGGCCAGCAGTCCCGGCCAATCCAATGGCGTGTCAAAATCGGCGCGGCGGTGGCACAGAGCAGCGGTCAGATCCTCGAAATCACTGCCGCCCACGTGGCGCGCCAGGGGTTCTACCAGATGCGCCAGATCGCCCTTGGCAAAATCCTCGACAATCTCGGCGCGCAACAGCGTGGCGGCGCGGTCTTCCATCTCTGAAAACTGCGGGCTGACGCCGGCCTCCAGCGGAAAGCGGCGCAACAGGGAGGAGCAGAAAGAGTGAATGGTCTGGATCTTGAGGCCACCGGGGGTCTCGATGGCGCGGGCAAACAGGGTGCGGGCCTGGGCCAGATCTTCTGCACCGGTATTGACCTCACCCAGTTCAGCCAGGGCCTCTGTCAGGTCGGGATTTGGCAGCATCGCCCATTTGCCCAGACGCTCAAACAGCCGGTTCTGCATCTCGCTGGCGGCGGCCTTGGTATAGGTGAGGCACAGAATGTGCTGCGGCTGCACACCCTTGAGCAACAGCCGCGCCACCCGGTCGGTCAGCACCTTGGTCTTGCCAGAGCCGGCATTGGCTGCCAGCCAGGTCGAGGCATCCGGGCGCGCTGCGCGAAACTGCGCCTCCGAGGCGGCGTCACGATGTTTTGGGGCGCTAGTCATGTCAGATCCTCCGGCGCGGGCGTGGCGCTGCGGTCCCATTCGCCAAAGCGGGCGAGGTGATCATAGTCGCCGGCCAGATCATCACGGTGCACCATACGGCGGCTGGAATAGCCCTGCTCAAATTCAAAATAGGCACCGATCAACTGCTTCAGCTCTTCCCAGATCTTGGCGGGGGGCTCATCGCACAGGGGCGCGGGCACCTCCTTGAGACTGTTGCCCAAGCCGATAAAGGCGGCGCGGGCGACCTCAGCGGGGCCGATGCCCTTGAACGCGCCTTCCTCGGCCATGGCGGCCTCGATCAGCAGCTGTTTTTCAAACTTCTTTTGCTGGGCTTCAGAGGGCGGTGCGCCGGTCTTGTAATCATAAAGATGCAAAAAGCCGCGATCGTCCTGATCAATGCGGTCGGCACGGCAGGCGATGGTAAAATCGAGCGGATCCAGCCGCGCTTCGCCCATGACCTCTAGCTTCAGGGGCCTGCCACGGGTTTGGCGCTCTTGCTCCGCAACGATGAAAGCCCCGGCCAGACGTTCGATCCGGCTGAGCCACAGCAGCCGCGCCACTGGCCAAGGCACCTGCTGTTCCAGTAGGGCGCGAGCGGTCTCAACCAGATATTCGCGGGTGAGCCGTGTGGGATCTTCCAGGCTGTCGCGGATGAAATGTTCGAAAATTTCATGCACCACGGTGCCGCGCAGCAATGCATCCGGTTCCTGCACCAGCGGGTTCAGGGGGCGCAGCCGCAGCACATGTTTGGCATAGATCGCATAGGGATCGCGGATCAGGCGCGGAATTTCGGTGATGGTCAGCCGGCGCGGCCGGGAGGCCAGCGGTGGGCGCGGCGCGGGGCGCGGCGCGGCGGGAATTTCTGACGGCTCTTCCAGGACTTCGGCCCAGTCCAGCCAGTCCTGTCCCCGGGCGCGCATCGCCTCCAGTGCGGCCTTGCCCCCCTGATCGGGTAGGCCTGACAGCAGGTTTGTCATCCGGTTCAGCCAGCGCGAGGGCACGGTATCGGCCTCATCCGAGCGGGCGGCGCGGGTCAACCAGACCTGAGGCGCGGCAATGGCCTGCTGGAAATCATGCGCCGAGAGGCCAATGCGCCGCTCCGGCAACAGCAAACCAGCCTGGTGGCGCAGCTGACGGTTGAGCCAGGGATCAGGCTTGGCCGCCTCGGGCCAGCTGCCTTCGTTGAGACCGCCCAGAATGACCAGATCAGCGCCCTGAACGCGGGCCTCCAGTGTGCCCCAGATCATGATCGAGCCATAGGGCGCATCGCGGTCGCGCACCTCACCCTGGGATAGGATTGCCGACAGAAGATCGGCAAAGTCACGCGCCGACATCTCGCCGCCATGAGAGGCTTCGGCCTCCAGATTGGCAAAGATCTCCAGCGCCTTTTGACCGGCCTTCTTGTCCCAAAGGGTGCCACTTTCCGTCGCTCCCAAGATCTGGCTGCCCGCAGCAATCGCCTGGGCACGCTGGCGCAACAGATCGACCCACTCGCTGAGGTGCAGCGGCGCCATGATCTGTTGGTCGGCAAAATTCTGCGTCAGCCAGTCGGTCCAGCCAGGGATCAGATCGCGTTTGGAACCAAAGGCCTCAAAGCTTGCGGCTGCGGGAAAGGGGGGGCCATAGCGGCGCAGATCCAGTTCAAAATCGCGGGTGTGGCGCAGATGGTCGCCGCGTGCGGCCTGCTCAGCGGTGCCATCATGGGTCAGCGGGTGTTTCAACAGGGTCAGCAGCGCATCCGCGGTCAGCGGTTTGCAGAACAGCTCTGCCACGTGGCGCAAGAACCGTCCGGGGGGTGTCAGCTGCAGCGGCAGGCCGGCGGAATCATCGGGCAGAATACCCCAGCGATCCAGCGCGACTGAAACCAGACGCGTCAGCATCCGATCCGGTGAGATCAGCGCTGCGGTCTGGCCGTCCTCGGCGGCCTTGCGCAGGCGTAGGGCGATGGCCAGGGCCTCTGCACGTGGGTTGGGTGCCTCGACCAGAGTGACATCGGCGCAGGCCGCACCGAGATCTTGCAGGTTTGGGCCTTCGCTCATCCAGGCATGGGTGACCGGGGCAGGGCGCAGGGCCAGCGACACCAGCCGGTTTCGCGGCGTGGAGGCGGGTTGATCTGCGCTCCAGCGCTGGACCTCGCCGGGGATGATCTCGAGATCCGTGAGCAGCTTGGCAAAGCGGTACTGCGGGTGGTCCTCGGCGGTCAATGCATCATGCAGGTGGTCCCAGACCTCAGCCGGTTGCTCAAAATCAAAACCGGGCAGCACCACGGCCCCCTGTGGCAGCCGCGCGATGGCCTGCATCAGCATCAATGTGGTGCCGCGCGACCCGGTAGAGCCTGCCAGGATGATGGGATGTTGCGGCGGGTTGATCTGCCAGGCGTCGATCAGGTTGAGCACAACCTGACGCTGCCGGGCCTCGCTATCCATGGCCCCGTCGTGCCCGTCGACAAATTCATCTGCGATGCCAATAAAGGACTGGGCGCGGGACCAGTGGCCCGACATGTCAGAGATATCAAGATTGCGGATCACATCGGTGCTGACACCCTCGCCCTGCATCTCATCGATCAGAGCGGCAAGACTATCCGAGAGATCATAAAGCGAGGAACGCGCGGCAAGGTCGGGCTGGGCGTCCAGCAGCTTGGCAATCAGTTGCGACAGCTCCAGCCGACGGCGCAGGGGCGGCAGCGCCGGGGGCAGACCTTGCAGGCTGGCCTCTTGTGCCAGATCGGTGAGCAGGCGCATGCGGGGCAGCAGTAAGGCGGGGCCCTCTTCGAACAGGCCCCGACAGCGGCGCATCATCCGCGCTGTATTGACGATCAGCTCAACCTGCGCCAGGCCCTCGGGTGGCATGGATCTGCTGCGTTGGACCAACCCCTGTGCCAGCGCACGGGGAAAGTCGACGCCATTGGGAACCGCAAAAATGCGCGGATTGTCCTGCGGTTCAAACAACATCATTGGCGATCAGATCCTCGGCCAGGGCAATTCCTTCGGGGTGCCCCACATCGCACCAGTGACCGGGATACTCCACCGCAAAAAGTCGTTCATTCTGCGCCATCTGGTTCCACAGCAGGTTGAGAGAAAAGACCTCTTCCTCGATCATTGCCAGATCATCAGTCTTGAGGATCTGCACCCCGCCATAGACCAGATCGCCGCCCCGGTGCAGGCGGCCCTGTTTGTCGCAGGAAAAATCCCCAGGCCCCTTGCGGCCATGACAGCGCGCGCTGGGAATGCAGACCAACAGCGCATCCATCCGGGCCGGGTCCCAGGCGTCCAGCGCCACTTGAAAGGGATTGGCGCCTTTCCAGATCACATCGGTATTGGCGGTGAACACCGGATCTGCACCCAACATTGGCAGCGCGTGCCGCAATCCGCCGCCCGTATCCAGAACCTGCGGGTTTTCATGGCTCAGTCTGACGCCTTTTGGGGTCAGATGCGCGGCCAGAACCTCGGGCAGGTAATGCAGATTGGCGACGATGTTTTGCGGTGTCAGTGCCTGTACCAGGTCCAGCGTATGGTCGATCAGGGGCCGACCTGCCACCGGGATCATCGGCTTGGGGCAGGTCTTGGTCAGCGCCTTCATCCGGGTGCCAAAGCCGGCCGCAAAGAGCATGACGTTCTGGGGCAGGGCGGCACTCATGGGCGCAGTTTTTCCAGGTTTTCAGGGGTGGGGGCGGGCAATTCGTTGAGCAACCAGGCGGCCAGCGGCGCGACGGCGGGATGCTCCAGCCCGTGGATCACATGGTTCCAGACGCGCGGCATCAAATCGAGGTATTGCGGTTTGCCATGGTCCAGCGACAGGCGGGCAAAAACCCCAAGGATACGCAGATTGCGCTGCAATCCGATCACGGCATAGGCGGTGCGAAAACTGGAAGCATCGACGCCAGTGGCCGCGATGTAGCGGTCGATCATCTGCATTTCGATGGCAGGAGGCACATCCCGGCGCGCATCCTGCAACAGGGAGACCAGATCATAGGCGCGATGGCCGGAGCGGGCGTCCTGAAAATCGATCACCCCGACGCGGGCAATGCCATCGCGTTCGGGAAGCCACATCAGGTTTTGCACGTGAAAATCGCGATGAACAAAGACCACGTCGCCGCGCACGGTCTGACGCAGGATATCTTCGAATTGGTTTTCGAACCGGCGTTGCAGATCGGTGTCGGGTGCCCCGGAGATGGCGCCGTGGTAGCGCTCGATCGCCAGACCGGAAAGCTCTGCCATGGCGCGGGGGCCCAGCGGTGGCAGTTCTGGCACATGGCCCTGATGCAGGTGCACCAAAAGATCCGTGGCGATTTCGTACAGTGGGTGCTCCTGGGTCGGATCGCGCTCAAGGATCTCATAAAAACGCGCGTCGCCCAGATCCTCGGTCAGCAGAAAGCCGTTGTTCTGATCCTCGCCAATAATGGCCGGAGCGCTGAGCCCCTGGGTGCGCAGGTAATTGGCGATGCGGACAAAAGGGCGGATGGTTTCGCCGGCGTCTGGTGGGGCATCCATCAGCACCAGTTTGCGACCATCCGGGCTGGTCAGACGCTCATATCGGCGCGCCGAGGCATCACCCGCCAGCGGCGCGCGGCTCCAGCCCCCGCGACCGGTGCGGTGCAGGAATTCGCTGATTTGGGTTTCGCGATTGGTCATGGGCGGTCTCATTCACAGGAGGCTTTTACAGGAGGTTTTTACAAGGCGCTGCCATTTTGCATCGCTCCAGGTCAGGGTGAGTAGGCGGGCCTCTTCCTCTTCCGGATCCAGTGAAAGCGCCAGGTGCAGGGCGTGGCTGGGGGTCAGTTCCGCCAGCCGATCGGGCCATTCAACCAGACAAATGGCATCGTCAAAGGCCTCGGTGAGGCCCAGTTCCTCGATCTCTTCCAGCGCCGAAAGGCGATAGAGATCCGCATGCCACAGCTCTCCGGCCGCAACATCGTAGCACTGCACCAGGGTAAAGGTGGGCGAGGGCACATCTTCGGGGAAATCCATCAGCGATTGGATCAGGCTGCGGGCAAAATGGGTTTTGCCCGCACCGATCGGCCCGTCCAGCAGCAGACAGTCACCCGGGCGAAGCTTTGCGCCGATACGCTGCGCCAGATCGGCCGTTGCCTCAGGGGAGGGAAGCGCAAGACGAAGCGATCTCGGCCCCAGGTCTGAACGCCCACGGTCCTGAACGGCATAGGAGGTGTCGGTTTGGTCAGAGGGCTGATTGGTATTTTTGATCATGGCTGCACAATGCCTTTGGGCTGCGCGTGCTGCAAGCGAGAAGGGCGCGATCCCTCTTTTGGAACGCGCCCTTCTCAGTTACCTATGTGGTGCAAGCTCAGGAAGAACCGCTTTGGTCAGTGATGGCAAATTTTTCTTGATCCGCTGGCGGCAAACCGGGCTCTGGGACTTGGAAAGTGACCATGGTGGCACCGTTCTGGATCGCTTTGACGGTGCACAACAGTGGCGTGCCGTCGCGCAGCTGGACTTGCGACCACCAGGGGGTGCGCGCCTCGCTGCCGGCCACAAAGTCGCGGATTTCGCCCCAGACCGGCGTGGCGCTGCAGGTATCCTGCCAGACCCGGGCGGCATCCATGATCGAAACCTTGGCAAAGCTGGCGTCGGGATCCATTTTCCACAGCTCGTGGTAGGTGGCGTTAGAGAAGGTCATGGTGCCGTCATTGGCAAAGACGGCAATGGCTTCGCCCATCTGGTCCATGATTGACTGGCCCATTTCCAATTCAGAGCGGAATTGGCGTGTCAGGGTGACTTCGGCGGTGATGTCTTCGAATAGGAAGGCAATGGCCCCATCGGGGTGGGGACGGCCTGAGATCGAGTAGACGGACCCCGACGGCAGCGACCAGGTTTCCTGATAGCGCCCTTCGGCGGCCGCCTCGAGCAGGTCTTCGATCTGGTGACGCCAGCTGGAATAGTTCTTGGGTTCCGGCATCATTCGCTGATCACGCAGCCGGTCGAAAAAAGTCATCAAGGTTGGGCGCGAGCTGAGGAAACCGGCGGGCAGGGCGGTGAGGTCGATCAGCACCGGGTTGAACAGCACCAGCTGACGATTGCGATCAAAGATGGCAAGACCGATAGAGAGCTGGGCAAAGGTTTTTGCCAGGGTCTGCACAAAGTTGCGCTGGGCCATTTCGGCATCCACAACCGCGTTGACGTCCACCGCGTGGCACAGCCAGCCGGCCTCGGTCTCGGTGGTGGAGACATTGTACCACAGGCGCTTGTCGCTTTCGGGCATCGGGATCGAGATCCGCTCTGGCTTGCCGCTGGCCTTGGGCTCTTCCAGATTGTCGAACAGGGGCTCGGAGAATTCGGCATCACGACCGCGAATCTTGTGGCTGAGGTCGTCATAGGCCAGATTCGACCAGGTCACGGCACCTTCTTCGGATTGCAGCCAGACGGGATAGGGGGCCTGATGTACGGCGGCGCGCAGGGTGGTCAGCTCTTGATCGAGGCTCTTGTTCTGCTCTTCCAGGGTGCTGCGGCGCAGCTGCACGCGGGTCACGCCATCGATCCACTCGCAATGGGCCTCGCGGCTTTCAGCGGAGGCGGTTCCCGACAGCACCAGTGGGCCGACATCTTTCAGGAAACCGGGGCTTTGTGGCAGGCCCGGGTAGTTGCGTGCAAGTTGATCACGCAGCATGTTCCAGCTGAAATGCTCTGCATGTTCGCCAATGAACTTGCGGGCCCCAGAGGACCAGCCAATTAGATTGGTGTCATCAAAAAGAAAAACCGCATCGGTGCGACCGTCGCCGATCAGCAGGTCCTGCTCCATGCCCTGCGACTTTTGCGCGGGTGAAAGCCACCAGACAGCCACTGCGGCGGTGGCGCAGCAAAGTATGGCCAGCATAAACCACTCGATCGAGATGATGTTCTGCATATTATCCTGCCTATGTCAGTGCTTGTTTTTCCTATGGTGACCCATAAAAGGTTAAATCAAGTTTAATTGATTACCTAAAAGTGAATATCTAAACTTCTATCCATTTATTTTCCCCCATGGGAACGGCATTCTCGCCGATCAGCGCGTCAATCTTGTCTCGGGGCCATGACACCACGACGATGGCACCGCGGCGCTCTTGCATATGCGGCGGTGGTTTTCCAGCGCCGTTGGAGAACTTCAGTTCCGCTCCGGTGCGCTCTAGCAGGGTTTTGGCGATGAACAAGCCCAGACCCATGCCCTGATATTCGGGCCTTTGTTTGCGATCGCTTTCGCTGCGGCGTCTGCGCATGAAAGGATCGCCGATCCGACCCAGCAGGTGCGGTGGAAATCCACGGCCATCATCATAGATATGCAGACAGATCCGCTCCTCGCTCCAGCCGGCTTCAATCCAGACGGTTGTTTTGGAGAAATCCACTGCGTTCTGCACCAGATTTCGCAACCCGTGAATGATCTCTGGTTTACGCAGAATTGTGGGTTGTTGCAGGCTGCCGTTTTCCAACGGACCTTCGTCAAAGAGAATCTCCTTGCCACGGTTCAGGTGTGGTTCGGCGGCCTCATGGATGACAGTCGACAGCGGGGCCTGGCGTAGATGCAGGTCGTCTTTGCCTGCCCGTCCCATGTCGCGCAGGATATCGCGGCACCGGTCTGCCTGTTCCCGGATCAGGGCAGCATCTTCGCGCAGCTCGGGTTGGTCCTCCAGTTCTTCGATCAACTCGGCGCTGGCCAGCTTGATGGTCGCAAGCGGCGTGCCCAGCTCATGGGCGGCAGCGGCAACAACGCCACCCAGATCGGTAAGTTTCTGTTCCCGCGACAGGGCCAGCTGGGTGGCGGAAACCGCATCGGACATGCGCCGCATTTCGGTGCTGATGCGAAAGGAATAAGCGCCGATAAAGAGGATGGCGATGACGATGGCGGTCCAGTTGCCAAAGATGAAGACATCGGGAATGCGCAGGATAAAGCCCTGTTCGGTGCGCAGGGGCAGGTGGAATTCGGCCATCAGGGTGACCAGAATGATGGCCGTTCCCCCCACCACCAGAGTGGAGCGGAGCCCCAGCATTGCCGCTGAAATGGTCACCGGCGCCAGCACCAGCAGCGCAAAGGGATTGTTGAGCCCGCCAGTGAGATACAAAAGAAAACCCAGCTGCAGCAGGTCGAACAGCACCATCAGCAGGTTTTCGAACTCGGACAGGCGTTTGTTTTCCGGGAAGACAAAGATCGCCAGCAGGTTGGCGACCACTGAAATACCAATCGCCAGCAAGCAGAGACCCAGCTCCAGCTGCAGATTGTAAAGCTGCTGTGCCACGCTGACCGCGATCACCTGTCCGGCGATGGCAAACCAGCGCAGAACGATCAGGGTGCGCAGGCGAATCCAATGGCTGCGTTCCTGCCCCTGCATCAGACCAAATTGTGTGTCGCTCATGGTGAAGCTCCTGGAGCTTTGGGTGGTATCGGGGCGGATCGCAAACCTGTGAAGATCCCAAGTGAGCTGTGGCACTATGGGCAGGTTGCATTGCCTGAGTTTCTTGATAGGTCTGACGGCGGAAACGATCAACTCATCCCTCCAACACAAAGTGTGATCCCATGACTCGCCTCTATGCACTTCTTGCCGCCCTGTTTGTTGCTGCCCTGGCCGGTGGAACCTGGTTTTTGACACGGGCCGACAGCGCAGGCGGCGACCAGTTTGCGCAATGCCGCAGCAGTGCTATCGCCGGCGGGGCCGGGACCATTGGCGGACCATTTGAGCTGGTGAATGCAGCGGGTGAGACGGTGACCGACAAGGATGTCATTACCGAACCCTCGGTGGTCTATTTCGGCTATACGTTCTGCCCGGACATCTGCCCGATGGATGTGTCGCGCAATTCAGAGACCATCGATGTGCTGGCCGATCGCGGCATCAGCACCACGCCGGTCTTCATCTCCATCGATCCCGCCCGCGACACGCCGGAAGTGGTGGGGGATTTTGCCTTCAATCTCCACGAAAAGATGATTGGTCTGACCGGGTCGATGGACCAGGTCAAAGCCGCCAGCCGTGCTTACAAAACCTATTTCAAGCAGCAGCCTGGCGATGAGGACTACTATCTGATGGATCATTCGACCTTTTCATATCTGGTGCTGCCCGAAGTTGGCTTTGTCGAATTCTTTCGCCGTGATGAGACCCCGGAACAGATGGCCGACAAGATCGGCTGCTTTGTCGACAACATGTAAGCCGTCTTTCGGACAGAGACGAGCTGTTTGACCTTCCCGGCCTGGTCGCTAATATCACATTCGAGAAAATGCGTGTAACAGGCGGAGAACCGGCATGGGCGAGACTGCACTGCAGGAAATTGGACCGGACAAGTCCCTTTTGCTGGTCGATGACGATGAACCCTTCCTGCGACGTTTGGCCAAAGCGATGGAAAAGCGGGGATTTGACGTGGAAACCGCTGATTCCGTTGCAGGTGGCAGCGCAATTGCCACCGCCCGCCCCCCTGCCTTTGCGGTGGTGGATCTGCGGCTAGAAGACGGCAATGGGCTGGATGTGGTCGAAGTGCTGCGTGAAAAGCGCCCCGACAGCCGGGTTGTGGTGCTGACCGGCTATGGTGCCATTGCCACGGCGGTGGCCGCGGTTAAGATCGGTGCCACCGACTATCTGTCGAAACCTGCGGATGCAGCGGATATCATGAATGCGCTGCTGAGTGGGGACGATGAATTGCCGCCGCCACCGGAAAACCCGATGAGTGCAGACCGGGTGCGCTGGGAACATATTCAGCGCATCTACGAACTCTGTGATCGCAATGTCTCTGAAACTGCACGGCGACTCAACATGCACCGGCGCACCTTGCAGCGCATCCTGGCAAAACGCAGCCCGCGATAGCAAAACAGATGTTTGAAAGCGCCCCCGTCGCGGCCGGTGAACAGTCCGGCAACCCGGACACCCAGCCTTTGCCGAGTGGCGGCTGGTCAGAACGGATACTGACCCTGGCGGATGCCTGCGTGGTGCCACCAAAGATCAGCGCGATGATCCAACCCGCCGGGGTTCTGTACTCCGATGGCAGCTATTGCCCAGAGGCGGCCCTGTGGCGCAAATACCGCCCCATCACCACTGAGCCAGAGCCACCGCAGGCGGTCAAACACAGCCTGCAGGGGCGATGGTTGTGGGGCGGGGTCCTTTGGGCGCATTTTGGACATTTCCTGGTGGAAAGCTCCTCGCGGCTTTGGGCGCTGCCGCAGGTGGAAGAAGACATAAAGGGCATCATCTTTATCCCCAAGCGCCCCTCCGTGGGCAAAGAGGTGCGTGGGTACCATCGGGAATATCTATCGCTGTTTGGCACCGATCTGCCGATCAAGGTTTTGACCAAACCCACCCGCGTGCAGGAACTGGTGGTCCCGGGTCAGGGTTTTGGCCTGGGCAAGATCACTTTGGGAACGCGCCGGTTTCGCGACAGCGTTCACAGCCGTTTTGCAAAGGATGTGGCCCCTGATGGCCCTGAAAAACTCTATATTTCGCGTTCCAAACTTGGTTTGGGCAAAGGCGGGCTATTGGGCGAAGAGCAATTGGAGAGCCTGCTCGAGGCCGAAGGCTATGAGGTTTACCATCCCCAGGAGCACAGCCTGAGCCATCAGATCGCGCGCTACAAAGCGGCCAAAAAGGTGGTGGCGGCGGACGGATCCGCCCTGCATCTCTTTGCTATGGTGGGGCGTGCAGATCAGCAGGTGGCGATGATCCTGCGGCGCAACTCCGGGGCCAATAACCTGTTGGCGATGAATGTCGCCAGTTTTTGCAAATGCAATCCGGTGGTGATCGGCGGTCTGCGCACCGAATGGGTGCCGGAGAAGAAACAGCGCTCCAGTCGCCTCAGCTTTGGCGAGCTGGATCATCAGATCATTGGGGCTAACCTTGCCCGCCTTGGCTTTATCTCTCGCCACGCCAAATGGTCGGCGCTAAGCGAGGAAGAGCGCAACCAAATTCTGGAAGACAAGGGGCTGGGCGGGCAAGCGGGGTTTGTTGAGGCCTCGAAATCCAGAGCTGATCGGTCCTTGTAAAACCACTTGGGCGTACGCCTGGTGCTCAGAGCTGGCGCAACAGATCCAGGTGACGGGTGACAAAGGCTTTGCGCACTTGCAGGGGCGGGCGCAGGTCAATAGCCAACCCTTCGGTAACTTCTGTCTTGGGTCGGCCAAACAGCTTATTGGCCTCCGCCTCTGAAAACCCTGCTATCTGCACCGCTTCCATCCAGGCACTGACCTTATCAGCGCGTTTGATCTGTGCCTTGATGGTTTTGGGCAGCTGGGCGGGCAGGCCGAATCGGATGTGAATGGCTGCGGTCAGGCGTTGATCCAGTTCGCCGTAGCCAGAGCCAACGGCGGCTTTCACCGGAGAAATCATGTCGCCAATCACATATTCCGGGGCATCATGCAGCAATGCGGCCAAACGCCATTTAACCGGAGCCTTGGGGTACATGCGGCCAAACAGCTCTTCGACCAGCAAGGAATGTTCGGCCACCGAATAGGCAAAATCCCCGCGTGTCTGGCCGTTCCAGCGGGCCACAAAGGCCAGCCCGTGGGCGATGTCACTGATCTCGATATCCATTGGTGTTGGGTCCAGAAGATCAAGGCGACGTCCTGAAAGCATACGTTGCCAGGCGCGGGCGGGTTTAGCAGGCATGGGGCATTCCGGTGGTTTCAATACTGTCTCTGCCTAGCTGTTTGCAGGCGCTGACGAAAGCAGTTTTGGCGGCCCGATCAAGGCCGGACTGCAGGCGTTCCACAAATCGACCAACAGTCAGTTGAACGCCCGTGAGATTGAAAACAGAGAGAAAAGACCCAATATTATTAGTACTGCAGGGGCCTAGTTCGCCCAATGGCACGGCCCTTTTGATGAGACGACACTCAACAAAAAAGGAGTCTGTCATGTTTAAACGTCTTTTCTCCAGCGCTCTGATTTTTGGTATGGCGGCGGTTGCCCCGCCTGCCTTTGCTGCCGGTTGTGCGCCCCGCGATGGTGTGGTGCAACGGCTGCAACAGAGCTATTCAGAAACCCTCACCGCAGGCGGATTGCAGAAATCCCATCCGGTCGACACGATGATCGAGGTCTGGTCCTCGGCGGAGACCGGCAGCTTTACCGTTCTGGTCACCCACCCTTCGGGAATCAGCTGCATCGTTGCCTCTGGACAGCACTTTTTTGAAGTGCCTACCTCAGCGGTTCTTCCGGGTCAGACCAATTGAAACACCGAAGTCCCGCCCAATTTGGCCCATCCTGTTCTCATGACGCCCATCTTCGTTGCTTGTAAACCATTGCGGTGTTACCTCCGGCATCAAAGATATCTCGGAACCAGAACGGAGCGGATCATGGCTGAGGATTATATTGTAAAAGACATCGCGCTGGCGGATTTTGGCCGCAAGGAGCTCGATATCGCCGAAACCGAGATGCCAGGCCTGATGGCGCTGCGTGCCGAATACGGTGAAGAGAAGCCGCTGAAAGGCGCACGCATCGTCGGCTCTCTGCATATGACGATCCAGACAGCGGTTCTGATCGAAACCCTGGTGGCGCTGGGTGCTGATGTGCGCTGGGCCTCCTGCAATATCTTCTCCACCCAGGACCACGCCGCAGCTGCGATTGCGGCCGGTGGCACGCCGGTTTTTGCCATCAAGGGCCAGACCCTGGTCGAGCACTGGGACTATCTGGACCGCTCTTTCATGTTCCCTGAAGGGGCCAACCTCATCTTGGATGACGGTGGTGATGCGACCCTTTACGTGTTGCTGGGTGCCCGTGTCGAGGCCGGCGAGACCGATCTGATCGCAGTGCCCACTTCGGAAGAAGAAGAGGCTATCTTTGCGCAGATCAAAAAGCGTATGGCGGCAAGCCCCGGCTGGTTCACCAAAACCCGCGAGGCCATCCTGGGTGTGTCGGAAGAGACCACCACTGGCGTGCACCGCCTGTATGAGCTGCAGAAAACCGGCCAGCTGCCCTTCCCTGCGATCAACGTGAATGATTCCGTGACCAAGTCGAAATTCGACAACAAATATGGCTGCAAGGAATCACTGGTTGACGGCATCCGCCGCGCCACCGACACCATGATGGCTGGCAAGGTTGCCGTGGTTTGTGGCTATGGCGATGTGGGCAAAGGCTCTGCTGCCTCGCTGTCCGGTGCTGGTGCGCGTGTCAAAGTCACCGAAGTGGATCCGATCTGCGCATTGCAGGCCGCCATGGACGGCTTTGAGGTTGTGACCCTGGAAGATGCGGTTTCGGACGCGGATATCTTCATCACCACCACCGGCAACAAGGACGTGATCCGCATCGAGCACATGCGCGAGATGAAGGACATGGCCATCGTTGGCAACATCGGTCACTTCGACAACGAAATCCAGGTCGCAAGCCTGAAGAACCACAAATGGACCAACATCAAGGAACAGGTGGACATGATCGAGATGCCTTCGGGCAACCGTCTGATCCTGCTCTCTGAGGGTCGTCTGCTGAACCTTGGCAACGCCACCGGTCATCCGTCCTTTGTGATGTCGGCGTCCTTCACCAACCAGGTTCTGGCCCAGATCGAGCTGTGGATCCGCGGTGAGGAATACAAAAACGAAGTCTACATCCTGCCCAAGCATCTGGATGAAAAGGTTGCGCGCCTGCATCTGGACCGCATCGGCGTGAAACTGTCGACCCTGAGCTCTGAGCAGGCGTCCTATATCGGTGTCACACCCGAAGGCCCGTTCAAGCCAGAGCACTACCGTTACTAAGATCCCTAATAGGGGATCGCCTGACCCTGGGTGGGTGCGCAAGCGCCCTCCCGTGGGGAGGGTCGGGCGCTGCCCGGCCTGTCAGCCGGGCCTGACATTGGTTTGTCTACAAATAGTCGCCATCCAAGGAAATCCTGGGTGGCGTTTTCATTTGAAACCTCCAAAGTCGCTAGGTGGTTAGTCCAAACCCGACTTGACCAACAAATGCTTGTTGGGTTGGCGTTGAATGAATTCCTCCTCGACCCAGCGCAGTACCTTGCGTTGCCCGCCAAAGGCAACCATCTCTCTCGCTTCGTCGAAGGAAACCCAGCGAAAGGTGCTGTGCTCGTGATTCAGCCGGACTTTAGCCTCAGGATCGATAAAAGCGACAAAGACCGGGGCCATAGTGATGGCATCGCGGTCGGCCTCATAGAACTGTTCACAGATGTCGGCCGAATAAAAGTTTTTGGGCCTTAGCCCTGTTTCTTCCCTGAGTTCACGCAGGGCGGCTTGCCAGGCGGTTTCGTCCGGTTCCAGACTGCCGGCGATCTGGCACCATTCTCCGGCCAGGGACTGGGTGCGCTGCATGAGCAGTACTTGGTGTTGCCCCTGACATTTTCGGATCGCAACCAAAGAGACTATAAAGGCGCGTATGGGAATTTCCGGCATCGCTGTCTCCAGTCTGGTCAAGCGCATATTTGGCAAACTGTCAGAGCCGGGCATGAAAGGCAAAAGGGTATGGCCACCATCAGCGGGGAAAAGCGGGGGAAACTTTTCCTTTGTGTCTTTGTGCTCAGGCGTTAGTCTTTCGTTAAGCCTCTGCAATTTCTTGACTTTGACCAATCTCATCACAGTAACTGGAGAATTTTTATGGGTAAGAGAGACGACCTGATCGCGCAATATGCCGATGATTTGAAAAACAAATGCGGCATGGATGCTGATATGGATCTGCTGACCAAAGTGACCATCGGTTGTGGCCCGGCAATTTACAATGCAGATGCCTCTACTGTGGCTTCCAGCCAAGAGAGCGAGCTGGAAACTGTGAAAGAGAATTTTTTGATCAAGAAACTGGGCCTGTCGGAAGGTCCTGAGTTGATGGAGGCCATCAACAAGGTTGTCGAAACCTATGGCAAATCCGAGCGCAACAAATATCGTGCCGTGGTCTATTACATGCTGACCAAGCATTTTGGAAAAGAATCCGTTTACGGCTGATTTTACGGTCCCGATTAAGGCGAAAAGCCCCTGTATCTGGCCAATGTCCGTACTGCGAACGATCGGCACCCGACCCTAGCGTCGGGTGTTTCGCATTTGAATGGTATTGTCCAAGCATATGATTTGCAAAGACAACCAGAAGTGGGTTATCCACAAGATACCAGCTAGGATGGCTTGGACCGAAATTTCATACGCGTGTGGTGGATAGTGGAGCACGCGGGGTGAAAGGGAAGATCCTTCTATCTGGTTGGGTCTTCCCTTTTTTATTTTTTCCAGACCTTATGTAGCTAGGGCGATTGGTCCTAGAACAGGGTAAGCACCAGCCCGATTGCAGCACAGGCCAGACTGGCATAGCCCGCATCAATCAATGTCAGTTTTACCGGCCGGCCCCCGTATAGGTTGTTGAGGGCGATCCAGGGGCTGATGAAAAACAACCCAACACCAAGGCCAGCCACCAGACCGGCACCCGCCGTTGAAATACCGGAGAGCGCAAAGACATGGCGCATCATGCCGGCGACAACCAATTGCAGAACAAAGCTGAGGGCAAAGACAGCCGGGGTTTGGCCGCTTTCCGGTTTCCCATCTGTGCCACGTTTGATGCCTGCGGCCACCATCCAGGGCTCAGCCAGGATGCCGTAATAAACCGCACCCAGCGCAAAACCCGCCAGCGCCGCCACCAGAACATTCAGAAATTCCACTGTTACTCTCTCCCGTTTCCGCTTGCACGTCAGGCAAAGATTGGCAGATCAACCCGCCTCTGTCTGCCCCAATGCGCAGATCAGTTGCCATTCGGCCTCGGTCACCGGTTGTACCGACAGTCGGGAGTTGCGGACCAGAATCATCTCTTCCAGCCGTGGATCGGTTTTGATCTGATCCAGGCTCACCGGTTGCTCAAACGGACGCACGGCCTTGATGTCGACGCAGTCCCAGCGGTTATCTTCGGTGGTGCTGTCGGGATGCGCCTCGGCGCAGACCTCGACAATACCCACCACCGATTTTTCCTTTTGCGAGTGATAGAAAAAGCCGCGATCGCCCAGCTGCATCTCTCGCATGAAATTGCGCGCCTGGTAGTTGCGCACGCCGTCCCATTCCTCACCTGTCTCGCCCTTGTCGATCTGGTCTTGCCAGCTCCAGGTAGAAGGCTCGGATTTGAACAGCCAATAGCGCATCAGCCGATGACCTTTTTCCAGGTGATCAGCTCGACTGCCTCAAATAGGCCGGCCTTGTTGTAGGGGTCATTTGCCGCCCAGGCTTCGCCGGCCGCCATGTCTTCGACCTCCAGAATGACCAGAGAGCCCGCCATGTTCCCGTCCTGGTCCAGCAGCGGGCCGGCTTGGGCGACCACACCGGTCTCGTCAATATAGGCCAGATGGGCGGCGCGGTTGTCGACGCGGGTTTGCAGGTGATCCGGCTTGTCGCGGGCGATCAGGGCAATCAGCATTTCATTCCTCTTTCAACGGGCGTGCCAGCAGTTGAGCGCCGGCCGTGGCAATCGTCAAGTCACCATTCAGCAATCCAACGACGGTTTCGGTGATGGGCATGTCCAGCCCCATGGTTTTGGCCTTGGCCGCGGTGGCGCGGGCGGTGGCGGCCCCTTCGACGGTGATCTTGGGGTCAAAGTCCTCGCCGCGCCCAATCGACAGGCCCAGCTGATAGTTGCGCGACAGGGTGGAGCTGCAGGTGAGAGTCAGGTCGCCAAATCCCGAAAGCCCGGCCAGGGTTTCAGGCCGGGCACCGCAGGCCAGCGCCATGCGTTGCATCTCGGCGTAGCCCCGCGTCATCAGGGCGGCGCGGGCACTGTCACCCAGGCCCGCACCAATCACCGCGCCACAGCCAATGGCAATGACATTTTTCAACGCCCCGCCCAGTTCGGCACCGGTGGTGTCGCAGGTGCGATATAGGCGGAGATTGGCGGTGGTGAGCTGCTCTTGCAGCTTGCGGCAGCTCTCGGCCTCGCCGCAGGCCAATGTCAGCGCGGTGGGTAGGCCCCGGGCGATATCAGCAGCAAAGCTGGGCCCCGTCAGCAGGGCTGTCTTGGACTTTGGCAAGACCTCGTTGATCACGGCGATGGGACCCAGCCCGGTCTGGAGTTCGATGCCCTTGCAGCAGGCCACCAGGATCTTGCCCTCCAGATCAGAGGCGTGATCTTGCAGGACTGCGCGCAGTTTCTGCATCGGGACCGCCAACAGCAGCGCATCCGCTGCGGCGGCCTCTGCAAAATCATTGGTAAGCGACAGACCGTCGGGCAGCGGCACATCGGGCAGGCGGGCGCTGTTGCAGCGCCTGGCCTGCATTGCGGCGACATGTGTAGCGTCGCGCGCCCAGAGGGTGATCGGGGCTTGCTTGGCCAATGAGATCGCCAAGGCGGTGCCAAAAGCACCGGCACCAAAGACGGAAACGCTCATGCCTTGGCTCCCTTGCGACCCGATCCCAGCATCGATGGTGCGGTTTGATCCAGCGGCCAACGCGGGCGCGCACTCAATCCCATGTCATCCTGCCCCCCGGACTTGAACCGCTCCAACCCGGCATAGGCGATCATCGCGGCATTGTCGGTGCACAGCGCCAGCGGCGGTGCCACAAATGTGGTGCCGAGATCCGCACAAACAGTCTCTAACGCGGCGCGAATCGCGGTATTTGCGGCAACACCACCGGCCACAGCCAGGGTTGGGGTGGCGGGATTTTCTGCCAGATACAGCGCCAGTGCACGGCGGGTTTTGGAGGCTAGGACATCTGAAACCGCCGCCTGAAACCCCGCACAAAGGTCGGCGCGATCCTGCCGCGTGAGGCCGGATTTTTCCGCCACGATCTGGTCACGCATCCGCATCAGCGCAGTCTTCAATCCGGAAAAGGACAGGTTGCAGTCGTCCCGCTGGATCAGCGGACGTGGAAAACGGAACCGCTTGGGGTCTCCTGCTTCGGCCTCTTTCTGCACCGAAGGACCGCCCGGTTGCGGCAGACCCAGCAGCCGCGCGGTCTTGTCAAAGGCTTCGCCGGGGGCGTCATCAATGGTGCCGCCCAACCGGGTGAAATCTTCGGGTCCGCGCGCGATCAGATATTGGCAATGCCCGCCCGAGACCAGGAGCATGAGATAGGGATAGGCGATATCATCCGTCAGGCGCGGGGTCAGCGCATGGCCCGCCAGATGGTTGACCCCAACCAGCGGCAATCCGGTGGCGGCGGCAATGCCTTTGGCGCACATCACCCCAGAGACCACCCCCCCGATGAGACCTGGCCCGGCGGTGACTGCCACCGCGTCCAGATCCTGCAGCGTGACCCCGGCAGCATCCAGAGCTTCGACAACGCAGTGATCCAGCTTTTCGGCATGGGCGCGGGCCGCGATCTCGGGCACGACGCCGCCAAAGGCGCTGTGCAACTCGGTCTGGCCAAAGACCACGGAGGAGAGCACTTGGGCCCGTTGCCCCGCCTCTTGCCGGACCACGGCGGCGGCGGTATCGTCACAGCTGCTTTCCAGCCCCAGAAGAGTCAGGCTTTGTGTCATGGTGTACCCGTTGCATCAGATTGCAGGTGGAGCTAGCACCAATGGGGCACGCAAACAATCCCGGGAGCATGGCATGGGCGCAGAGAGACCCCCCAGCACAGCGCAGGTGGCGCTGTTGATGACCCGCCCGCAGGCGGCTTCGCAGCGATTTGTTGCTGAGCTGCCAGAGGCGCTGTTGGCGGGGCTTAGGGTGATCCATGCACCGCTGCTGCAGATCAGCCCGCTGGAGGTCAAGATAGAGTACGCCGGTTTTGCCGGGGTGATCTTTACCTCTGCCAATGGGGTGGCCGCCGCCGGCAAACCCGTGGCCGGGCTGCCCGTCTATTGTGTAGGTCAGAGGACCGCAAATTCTGCGAAAAAAGCAGGCTGGCAAGCGCAGGTCTGTGGCGGGGCAGCGGCGGAACTGGTGGCAGGGCTGAGGGATTTGCGCCCGCCGGTGCCGCTGTTGCATCTGCATGGGCGTCATACCCGCGGTGAGGTGGCCACGCGGTTGACAGAGCTGGGGCTACCCTGCTCCAGCCAGGTCATCTATGAGCAACAGCTTTTGCCGCTGAGCCTGGAGATCAAACAGGAGATTTCCGCGCAAAGTGATGTGATGGTGCCGCTTTTTTCACCACGCACTGCGCGGCATTTCGCCAGCCTGGGGTTGGATCAAGTTAATTTGTCTCTGATTGCGCTAAGCGATGCGGTAGCTGCAGAGTTGAAAGACTTGAACTGCAAGGACTTGCGGGTAAGTAAGACGCCAGATGCGATTGGCATGGCCGCGATGGTCCGTGATGCCGCAGTTCGGTTGACGCACCTTGAGGGTGACAACCCTGCGCAGTAGGCTCGCGAGATATTGTGCTGAGCAAGTGATTTGGGAATCGAAGGGGAGGTCGGCGTGGCTGACAACAAGACTGCGGATGACGTGAACAAGCCGGAGACCGGCGCGCAGGATCTCGACGGTGGTGCGCCCACCTCTGAAGAGAGACCCAAAACGCCTCAGGATCAGGTCGACACAACATCAGTTGACGTTGCTGAGGTGGACAAGCCTGTTTCTTCCGAGACCGAGACCGAGACCGAGACCGAGACCGAGACCGAGACCGAGACCGAGACCGAGACCGAGACCGAGACCGAGACCGAGACCGAGACCGAGACCGAGACCGCAGATGCGGAGGTTGAAAGCACCGTTGAACAGGAACCCGCACCGCAAGCCGCGCCTCAGATTGAGCGGATCGTGGAAAAGCGCGGTGGATTTGGTCCGGCCCTCTTGGGGGGCGTCATTGCGGCAGCGCTGGGCTTTGTTGTTGGCCAGGGCGGGGTTCTGAACTCGGTTCTGCCCGCAAGCCTGCAAACGGGCGCCGTGGACATGGCGGCAATCGAGGCGGAACAATCCGCGCTCAAAGACCAGATCGCGGCCCTTCAGGCGCAGTTAGGCGAAATCAAACTGCCGGATGTTGCGCCACTGGATCAGCGGATTGATGCCGTTGAAGGTGCTTTGAACGCTCTGTCAGAGGCCCCTGCTATCGGCGTGGACAGCACCGCCGAAATCGCCGCCTTGGCTGCGCGACTGGACCAGCTGGAAAGCCGTCCCATCACCCAAGGCACCTCGCCAGAGGTTACAGCCGCCTTTGAAGCGGAACTGGCCAAATTGCAGGACAGCCTGGCGGCGCAGCGCGGTGAGGTCGAAAAGATGTTGGCCGAGGCCCGCGCGATGGAATTGGCCAGCGCCGAAGCCGCGCGTGTGGCCAGTGCGCAGACCGCGCTCACCAAGATCCGTGCCATTATGGACAGCGGCGGCTCTTATTTGTCTGCGGTGGCGGACCTGCAGGCCCAGCAGGTCACCGTCCCAGCAGCCCTGTCCGGCAGTGCCGAAACCGGTGTCGTGACCCTGGAAGGTCTGCGCGAGGCCTTTACCCCTGCCGCCCGCGAGGCCCTGGCGCTGGCGCGGGAAGAGTCCAAGGACGGGGGGGGCTTGACGGCCTATGTCAACCGGTACCTGGGCGCGCGCTCGGTGACCCCCCAAGAAGGCGATGATGCTGACGCGGTGCTTTCGCGTGCCGAAGCGGCAGTGAAATCTGGTGCGCTGGGCGCGGCCCTGAGCGAAATCGAAGCCTTGCCGCAAAGCGCCCGCGCAGCGCTAGCTGATTGGCAGGCCTCGGCCCAAACCCGTCTGGCGGCCCTGACCGCTGTAGATCAACTGGCCCAAAGCCTGAACGCCAAATAAGGAAGCTGACATGCTCTGGTCTTTGCTGAAAATTCTCGTCTTTGTTGCCATTGTGGCGCTGCTGGCCTTTGGCTTTGGAATCCTGATGGAAACCGCCGGCGGGGTACAGATCACCGTTGCCGGCACGGAATACACCCTGAGCGCATTGCAATCGGTGCTGGCGCTGGGCGTTCTGGTGGTGCTCGTCTGGGTCTTTTTCAAACTGTTGTCGCTGTTGATTGCGACGCTCAAGTTTCTGAATGGCGATGAGACCGCGATCTCGCGCTATTTTGACAAGGGGCGCGAGCAGAAGGGCTATCAGGCGCTGTCGGATGGCCTGATGGCGCTGGCCTCGGGGGAAGGGCGTTTGGCCCTGGCCAAGGCCTCGCGGGCGGCGCGGTATCTGGATAATCCGCAGCTGACCGACCTGTTGACCGCCCAGGCAGCAGAGATGGCGGGCGATAGTCCAAAGGCGGCCGAAGCCTATAAGCGGTTGCTGGCTAATCAGAATACGCGCTTTGTTGGGGTTCGCGGGATCATGAAGCAGAAGCTTTCGGAAGGTGACAGCGAAACGGCGCTGCAGCTGGCCGAAAAGGCGCTGGCGCTGCGTCCCAAACACGAAGAGGTTCAGGATACACTGCTGCAATTGCAGGCCCGCGCCGAGGATTGGGCAGGGGCACGCAAGACGCTTTCGACCAAGCTCAAGACCGGCACCTTGCCGCGCGATGTCTTCAAGCGCCGCGATGCAGTGCTGGCCTTGTCGGCCTCGCAGGGCGTGGCGGAAGAGGGCGCAAGCCTTGAGCAGCGCGAACAGGCTATCGAGGCGAACCGGCTCTCGCCGGATCTGGTTCCCGCTGCTGCCATGGCTGCGCGTGCCTATCTGGAACAGGGCAAGAAACGCCCTGCCATCAAGGTTTTGAAAAAGGCCTGGGAGGCCCAGCCGCACCCGGATCTGGCGCATGTCTTTGCAGCGGTTGAACCCGATGAGAGTGCTGCTGCGCGGGTGAAACGTTTTGAACAGCTGGCGCGGCTTAAGCCGAAGGATGATGAAACCCGCCTGATCATGGCAGAGCTGCATATCGTCGCCGAGGATTTCCCCGAAGCCCGACGCAGCCTTGGTGATCTGCTGGAACGGGCCCCGGATGCCCGCGCGCTGACGCTGATGGCAGCGATTGAAAAAGGCGAAGGTGCTGAGGATGCGATTACCCAGGCCTGGCTGGCCCGGGCCCTCAGCGCCCCACGCGGCCCGCAGTGGCTGTGCGACAATTGCAATCACATCCACGCGGAATGGGCTCCGGTTTGCGAGCATTGCACCAGCTTTGACACCCTCAGCTGGCAGCGTCCGGAGACACCGGAACTGACCGGCGTCACCGCAGCCTATATGCTGCCGCTGATCACCGGCGCTGGGGCCTCGACTGCAGTGGATCTCGCCGAGGAAGAGATCGGCGAAGCTGAAGTGATTGAGGCAGATGATGGGTTCGAGGATGCAGAGGTCGCGTCCCAATCTGCGGTCGCTGAACGCGTCGCGGGCAAATGAAGCCAGTCCGGCGCGCAGCAGGGTCTGCGCGCGCCTTGCTTGGATGGGGCGGGATCACGCTGATCCCGTCTGCCATGCAAGAAAAGCGCCGAACAGCTGTTGCTGGGTGCTGATCCCGAGTTTGGCATAGGCGTGTTTGCGGTGGGTTTTGACCGTCGGCACCGCGATATCCAGTGTCAGGCTGATCGACAGGCTGGAATGTCCTTTGAGGATCATCTGCACCACCTGCTGTTCACGCGGGGACAGCAGGTCACGGGCGAAATCCTCCAGCACGGGATGTGAGGCCTCGGGGCGGCCAGTATTTTGCGGGTGCCTGGACCAAAGCGCGCGAAATCCGGTGGCAAACAGCGGATAGAAGGGCAGCAATGGCACGATCAAATCTGGGGGGAAGCCGCCCTGGCTGGCCGGGCGGGCAAAACTGACTTCGCCCATGGTATCTGCATCCAGATCAACCGTCAGCGACAGCTCTTGCAGTCCTGCGGGCCAGCCTGGCGTGCGATAGCCGATTTCTTCGCGGATGTCTGGCAATACCGGTGTAGTGAGATCAGCATGGCTCCAGTTGTCCGGTGCCAAATCCGCCATTGAATGCAGTCCCGGTGCGAGCCCGGAGAGAAAGGCGTTGTAGACCGGGTTGAGCAGATAGGTGCTGGAGACATAGCGCTGCACCGCCTCTTTTGGCGGGCCGGGCGCATAGGTGTCACAAAGATGAATGGGGCATTGTCCACGCCTGTTGACCACCACAAATGCGGCGGTAAAGGGCAGCACATAGGAGGCGGCGGAAATCAGTTCCTGTGGGCAGCCGTTGCCCTCGATCAGCCGACACAGATGCTGATTCAGAGCCTCGATACTGCCAGCTTCGATATAGCCTTTAATATTTGGCACGCAGCTCTCCTTTGGTCCTGTGTTAGCACGGGCGCTGGGGGGGTGCATCCTCCCTTGGGATGATAGCAAAACCTGGCAGCAAAGGCATAGATGACTGGGTCACAACAGAAAGCCCGATAGATGCCCTTTGCCCCGATGACCCTTGATGCTGCCGCCGTGGACGCGCTCTTGCCGCGACTTGATGTCGTGAACGAAATGCGCCGCCTGTTTGTTGAACTGGGCAAGGGGGAGGCGGAACAGCCGCCGCAGAGCCTCACCCTGTTGCCCAAGGGACAGGGTGATTTCATTACTTATCTGGGGGCCCTGAGTGGGGCTGGTGTCTTTGGCGCCAAGCTATCTCCCTATCTGGTGCAGGACGGGCCTGCGGTGATTACGGCCTGGACCCTGTTGATGTCGATGAAGACGGGGCAGCCGCTGATGCTATGTGATGCCGGGCGGCTGACCACAGAGCGCACCGCGGCGACCACGGCCCTGGCTGTGGACTATCTGGCAGTGAGCAAGGCCGACAGGCTGGCGATCATCGGGTCCGGTGCCATTGCCGCCGCGCATTGGCACCATGTCTCTGGTTTGCGTGATTGGCGTTCTGTCACGCTGTATTCGCCGCGCCTGGCCAAAGATGCGAAGAAACAGGCGCAGTGGCGTGAGATTTGCCCCCATGTTCAGATTTGCGACAGTGCCGAGGATGCGGCCCAGGGCGCTGAAGTGGTGATGCTGTGTACCTCTTCGGGGCAGCCGGTCCTGGATGTTGCGGCGCTGTCACCGGGGGCGCTGGTGACGTCGATCAGCACCAATGTCGCCGAGGCCCATGAGGTCGATCCTGCCTTTTTGAACCGCGCGCAGGTCTATTGCGACTATCGGGCCACGACGCCGCAGACCGCTGGCGAGATGCGGTTGGCCGCTCGAGACCACGGCTGGGACTCGAAAGATCTACGCGGTGATCTGGCAGAGCTGGCGACAGGGGCCTGTCCGCGGCCAGATGGGGCGCAGCCGGTGTTTTTCCGCTCTGTCGGGTTGGGGCTGGAAGATATTGCCATCGCCAATGCCCTGTTTCAGTGCCACCAAACCACCACTCACGAGGGAACTGTCTGATGCATATTGAGCCTTTTGGTGTCGAAATCTGGATGAACGAATGGGAAACCAGGTGCGAATTGAACCTGGCAGAGACCTGCGTGGAAAGCCTGACCATCGCTGAATTGCTGACCCTTGCGGGCAAGAACCACAGCGACCTGTCGGAGCTGCTGGAGATGAAGATGACCTATGGCGCAATTGAGGGCTCGGATCGGATTCGCCGGGCCATCGCCGCGCTGTATGATCAGCAGAGGCCGGAGAATGTGGTGACCACCCATGGCACCATCGGGGCCAATATGCTGGTGCATAAAACCTTGGTGGAACGGGGCGATCGGGTGGTGGCGGTGGTGCCGACCTATCAGCAGCATTATTCGATCCCAGCCAGTATCGGTGCGGATCTGCACTGCCTGCAACTGCGCGAAGAAGACGGGTTTTTGCCGGATCTCGATCAATTGCGCGCCTTGGTGACGCCGGGCACCAAATTGATTGCACTGAACAACCCCAACAATCCAACCGGGGCGTTGATGGATCGCGCCCTGCTGGAGGAGGTTGTCGAAATCGCCCGCACCGCCGGGGCTTGGATCCTGTGTGATGAGGTCTATCGCGGCACGGATCAAGAGGGGGCGGGCATGACCGTCTCGATTGCCGATCTCTATGAAAAAGGAATCAGCACGGCGGGCATGTCCAAGGCCTTTTCGCTGGCGGGTTTGCGGCTGGGCTGGATCGCCGGCCCACAAGAGTTGATCGATGCGGTGTCCATCCACCGCGATTATGACACCATCTCTGTGGGTATGATCGACGATCACTTTGCTGCCCTTGCGTTGGAGCATCAGGAGCAGGTTCTGGCGCGCAGCCAGATGATCACCCGGGGAAATCTGGCGATGTTACAGGATTGGGTAGAGCAAGAGCCGCTGATCTCATGGGTCAAGCCGAGATCCGGCACCACGGCCCTGCTGAAATACGATCTGCCGATGACTTCGCGCCAATTCTGTCTGGACCTGTTGCAGGAGACCGGCGTGATGTTCACCCCGGGATCGGCGCTCAACATGGAGGGCTATATCCGCGTCGGTTACGCCAATACGCCTGCCATCTTGCAAAAAGGCCTGGAGAAGGTTTCGGCCTATCTGCGCCGCTATTGATCGTGCCCCTGTGAATTGCGCCAAACAGTCCTGACCACGCGAAGGTCAGGAAAATACCGTTAAAGGTGAAGTGAAACCTGTTTGCGCTTTCAATGCTTAATGCCGCGTTAGCAAATAGGGCAGATGGTCTAGAGGACTTTTAGAGCGAATGTCCCAAAGCCAGGGCGACCTCCTCTCTGGGTTTTGGACGTCTGGGGCGCTTGAAAACAAGCGCCCCTTTTCTGTCTGGAAGGGGATCTCACGCCCTGACCTCTGGCGGCAATTGATCCGTTACGCTGAGTAAGACTGGACAGGTCGCCTCCTGATGCGGTGAAGTTTTGCCAAAAATGGGTGCAGCCGGGAGGGGAAATATGCAGTTTGACTACGTTATCGTTGGAGGGGGATCTGCGGGGTCCACTCTTGCATCCCGTCTCAGCGAAGATCCCGGAACCTCGGTTTGTTTGCTTGAAGCTGGCGGCAAAGGGGACGGCATTCTGGTGCGGGCACCTGCGGCGGTTGTTGCCATGTTGCCGGGGCGTCCAAAGATCAACAATTGGGCTTATGAGACAGAACCGCAGCCGGGATTGAACGGGCGCAAGGGGTACCAGCCGCGGGGCAAATCGCTGGGCGGATCCAGCGCCATCAATGCCATGCTTTATGTGCGCGGCCACGCTGGTGACTATGATGAATGGGCTGATCTGGGGTGCGACGGCTGGGATTGGCAATCGGTGCTGCCCTATTTCAAGCGTTCGGAACACAACGAACGCGGCGGGGATGCCAGCCATGGGGATGCCGGCCCTTTGCAGGTGAGCAACCAGAAATCCCCGCGCCCGGTGACTCGCGCCTTTGTCGAGGCCGGGCAGTCGCTTCAATTGCGTGAGGTGGCGGATTTCAATGGCGGTGATAACGAGGGCATTGGCGAATATCAGGTCACCCAGTTTCACGCCGCAGACAAGAACGGCGAACGCTGTTCGGCCGCAGCCGCCTATCTGCATCCTGTGATGGGGCGTCAGAACCTGACCGTAATCACCAAGGCCCAAGCCTCCAAGGTGCTGTTTGAGGGCAAGCGCGCCACGGGTGTGGCCTATCGGCAGGCAGGTCAGGACAAGCAGGTCACAGCAGGCCGCGAAGTCATCTTGTGTGGCGGGGCTTTTAACTCACCTCAGCTGTTGCAGCTGTCGGGTGTTGGGCGAGCGGAGGATATTCGCCCCCATGGTATCGAGATGGTCCACGAGCTGCCCGGAGTGGGGCAGAACCTGCAGGACCATTTGGATTTCACCCTTGCCTATAAGACCCATGACCGCGACAATTTTGGCATCTCTTTGCCGGGGGGCGTGGCGCTGATGAAACATGTCTCCAACTGGCGCAAGACAGGGCGCGGCATGATTGCCACGCCCTTTGCCGAAGGTGCGGCCTTTCTGAAAACCGAAAGCCACCTGGAGCGTCCCGATGTGCAGTTGCATTTTGTCATCTCAATTGTTGATGATCATGCCCGCAAGCTGCACCTGGGCCATGGCATTAGCTGCCACACCTGTGTGCTGCGACCCAAGTCGCGCGGCACTGTATCCCTGAACTCAGGCGACCCTTCTGCCGCCCCTCGGATCGATCCGCAGTTCCTGTCGCATCCGGATGATCTGGCGACCTTGATCAAGGGCACCCGCAAAACCCGGCAGATCATGGCGGCAGACCCCCTGGCTGGTTTCATCAAAAAAGAACTCTTTATCAATGGGGAGCCGGATGACGCAGCGTTGGAGCAGCACATCCGGGCGCGCTCAGATACGATCTATCATCCGGTGGGAACCTGCAAGATGGGCCAGGACGAGATGGCCGTGGTCGACCCGGAACTGAAAGTGCGCGGCATGGAGGGGCTGCGCGTTGTGGATGCTTCCGTGATGCCCAGGCTGATCGGCGGCAATACCAATGCGCCCACCATCATGATTGCTGAAAAGGCTGCGGATATGATCCGTGGTAAGGTGGCCCTGGCCGCTGAATGATTTTTGAGGAGACAGGCTGATATGCTTGGCAAAATGATGCACAAATCGCTGACCATCAGTTCATTGATTGAACATGCGGGTCGATATCACAGCGAAACCACGGTGACTTCGGTTGAGACCTCGGGCGAGGTGGTGCATTCAAACTGGGGTGAAATCGACACAAACGCGCGCAAGTTGGCCGCGGCCCTGGAACGTCTGGGTGTGTCCCAAGGCGAGCGTTGCGGCACCATTGCCTGGAACAACCGACGGCATCTGGAGATCTACTTTGGCGTCGCCGGTGCAGGCATGATCTGCCACACCATCAACCCGCGCTTGAAGCCGGAGCAGCTGATCTACATCATCAATCACGCAGAGGATCAGGTTCTTTTTATTGATGCGACCTTTGTTTCCGCTGTTGGGAAACTGAAAGAGCACTTCAAGACGCTTAAACATATCGTACTGATGGGACCACTCGATGAGGCCGCCGCAGCGGCGGTGCCGGGCATTCTGTTCTTTGATGAGCTGATTGCGGCAGAGGGTGAGGATTACAGCTGGCCGGAGCTGGAAGAAAACATGCCGTCCAGCCTGTGCTACACCTCTGGTACCACCGGTAATCCAAAGGGTGTGCAATATACCCACCGCACCACGGTTCTGCATTCCCTGGGTGGCAACCAGCCGGACGGCCTGGCGATTGCGGCCCGGGATACGGTCATGGCGGTGGTGCCGATGTTCCACGTCAACGCCTGGGGTGTGCCCTATATCGCGGCAGCGGTTGGTGCCAAACTGGTGCTGCCGGGACCGAACCTGGATGGCGAAAGCCTGGTCAAGCTGATTGATGGCGAGCAGGTGACTCTGGCGCTGGGCGTCCCAACCATCTGGATGGGATTGCTGCAGGCACTAGAGAAAACCGGCAGCAAAGCCGAAAGCCTGACCCGTACCGTTGTGGGCGGCTCGGCGCTGCCAACGGTGATGATCCCGGCCTTCCGAGACAAATACGGTGTTGATCTGATCCACGCCTGGGGCATGACGGAAACCAGCCCATTGGGCACGCTGAATCAGCTTTTGCAAAAGCACAATGACCTGTCAGACACCGAAAAGGGCGCCATCCGCGAGGGCCAGGGACGTCCTCCTTACGGGGTGGAGCTGCGCATTGTGGATGAAGCCGGGCATGTGCTGCCCGAAGACGGTGCGACACAGGGAGAGCTGCAGATCCGCGGCCACTGGATCATTGATACCTATTTTGGCCAGGACAACAGCGCGCTGACCATGGATGGCTGGTTTGACACCGGCGATGTCGCCACCATCGATCCGGATGGCTATATGATTATCCGCGACCGCTCCAAGGATATCATCAAATCCGGTGGCGAATGGATCTCGACCGTTGAGTTGGAAGATATCGCTATGTCACATCCGCAGGTTGCCCAGGCCGCTGCAATTGCTGCCCAGCATCCCAAATGGGACGAGCGTCCGGTGCTGATTGCGATCAAATCGGACAGCGAACTGACCGAAGAGTCGTTGCTCTCTCACTATGAGGGCAAAGTGGCCAGCTGGCAGATTCCTGACAGGGTGGTCTTTGTGACTGAACTGCCTTTGGGGGGAACCGGCAAGGTTTTGAAGAACAAACTGCGCGAATCGTTTGGTGATATCCTGCTGGACAGCTGAAACAGCCCTACCCCCGGATTTTGTTCCCCGGGGGTAGGGACCTTTGCCTTTGATTAACTGGAATGCAGCCATTGTGGCCACAAAATTGGCCGCAAACCTTCCTTTTAGATGTCTTAACTGCCGGCAAGTTTAACTGTTAAGCGCCAATTAAGACCCCACCTGATAACCCTTTAGTGGGTGAAAATTAGTGGTGGTGGATATGAGCGCACAAGGGAATTTGGCGCCTATTATCATCAAGAAGAAAAAAGTCTCAGGTGGCGGTGGCCACCATGGGGGTGCCTGGAAGGTGGCCTATGCGGACTTTGTGACAGCCATGATGGCGTTCTTCTTGTTGATGTGGCTGTTGAACGCAACGACAGAGAAGCAACGCAAAGGTCTGGCGGATTATTTCTCGCCCTCCATTCCGCTGAGTCGGATTTCGGGTGGCGGCAATGGGGCCTTCCAGGGCGACAGCATGTTTACCGAAGACATTCAGCCCCAGTCCGGCACCGGTGCCTCTGATGTCAATCCGATGGATGCCCAAAAGGCGCAGGGTGAAACCGGTGTCAGCGATGCCGAGCAGGCCGAGGAAGATACCAAGTTTCGCGCGATCGAAGAGCAGCTTCAGGGCCGCGGTGGCGAAAGCATGGTTTCGGTCGAAATGGCGCGCCACATTGTCACCCGCGTATCGGATGAAGGCCTGATCATCGAGCTGTTCGAGACCGATGGCGTATCTCTGTTTGCGCCGGGCAGTGCAGAGCCGACACCCTTGTTCAGGGATCTGGTGCGTATGGTTGCACGGGTCAGTGCAAGTGTGACCAATGATATCGCGATTAGTGGCCATATTCAGTCGCAGCCGGTGGTGCTGGCACAGAACCCGGTTTGGGAAATGTCGCATGAGCGGGCAAATATTGCCCGGACCCTGCTCGAATCAGGTGGCATGAAATCCAGTCGAATTCACCGGATCACTGGTCACGCAGACCGCAAGCTGGCAGCGAATAACCCAATGGCTGTTCGCAATAACCGGGTCGAAATCGTCCTTTTGCGCGAGTGAGTGCTGTGTGAAATCTACCCCAGGGCGGCGTCAGATGAATTGCATTTTATCTGTTAGCCGCCCGTTAAGTGCTGATGCGCTACCTGTTGCTCCAGAAGGACTTATTGCAGCAGAAAGGCGCAACATGACCATTTCCTCCGCCCTGAATGCCGGTGTCTCCGGATTGAGTGCAAATGCGAGCTCATTGGCCGCAATTTCGGACAATATCGCGAACTCCTCCACAAGTGGCTACAAGCGGGTTCAGACAGATTTCCAATCCATGGTTGTCGGGTCTTCCGGCGGGACTTACACAGCTGGTGGCGTGAGCTCCAGCAATGTGCGCCTGATCGATGAGCGGGGCCCCCTGGTGGGCACTACGAATGCGACCGACTTGGCAGTGACCGAGCGCGGGATGCTGCCCGTGGCCTCTTTGACCGAAGTGGAAGCAGGCAATGGTTCTCCAACCATGAAGCTGACCACAACCGGGTCTTTCCGAACCAATGCTGATGGCTATCTGACCACGGAATCCGGTCTGGTTCTGCTGGGTTGGCCGGCCGAGCCAGATGGTACCGTCTCAGATGGTCCACGCGATACAGCTGAAGGCCTGGAACCTGTACAGTACAACATGAACCAGCTGACTGGGGAGCCAACCACCGAGATTTCGATGGGGGTGAACCTGCCTGCGACCTCAACCGAGGCGGGCTCCGCTGGCAATGTTGAGTCTCTGACGGTTGAATATTACGACAACCTGGGCAGTTCACAGACCTTGGACATCTCCTTCACGCCAACGGTTCCAGGCGCAGGCTCTTCCAACGAATGGACGATGCAGATCACCGATAGTGCCTCTGGCGGCGCTGTGATCGGGGAATATACCATGACCTTTGACGACAGCCGGACCGCGGGTGGCTCTCTGGCTGCAGTCGCAGCAGTCACCGGTGGGGCCTATGATGCCACGACGGGTAGCGTCGTGGTCAATGTCGACGGTGGTCCGATGGAAATCAACCTTGGCATGATTGGCGAAAGTGATGGGTTCACGCAGCTGTCAGACACCTTTGCACCGGCCTCGATCACCAAAGACGGGAATGAAGTGGGGACCATGGTTGGCATCGAAGTGGACGCCCAGGGCTATGTACGTGCCAACTACGATTCGGGTGCCAGCCGCATTCTCTTTAAGGTGCCGCTGGTGGATGTTCCCAATCAAAACGGCCTGACGGCGCTGGATCAGCAGACCTATCTGCCCTCGTCGCAAAGTGGATCCTATTTCCTGTGGGATGCGGGTGATGGACCAACTGGTGAAATTGCCTCTTATGCGCGTGAGGAATCCGCCACCGATGTTGCGACTGAATTGACGGATATGATCAAGACGCAGCGGGCCTATTCGTCCAACGCCAAGGTGATCCAGACTGTTGATGAGATGCTGCAGGAAACCACCAACATCAAGCGATAAACATCGCTGATACCTCGATAAATGCTTAGAAAGAGCTGCCTGACATGTCCATCACAAGTGCACTAAACTCCGCAATGTCGGGGCTGACCGCAAATGCGCGACTGTCCCAAGTAACTTCGGAGAACCTGGCAAATGCGTTGACGCCAGGCTACTCTGCCCAGATGTTGAACCTCTCCACCAGCGCCAATACTGGGGGAGTCAGCGTTGACGGTATCCAACGCCGGGTTGACCCGGCGTTGCAGTCCTCGGCCCGTCAGGCCGAGGCTGAATATCTCAAAACCCAAGTCTATGCCGATTTCTATTCTGTCATGTCTGGTCTTGTCGGGACCGTGGATGACGAGACTTCGATAACGGCGCAGATCTCGAACTTTGATGCCGCTCTGGTGGAAGCGATTTCGCGCCCGGATTCAACCGAACGCCTGCATGATCTTGCAGTTCAGGCGGATCTGGTTGTTCAATCGATCACCAACGCGGCTGACGGTCTGAACAAGCAACGTGTCGCGGCCGATACCTCCATTGATGTTCAGGTCGACAACCTCAACGACCAGCTGAAGGAAATTGAGAAGCTCAACGCCCGGATCGTTGTGTCCCAGGCTGCCGGCACGTCCACCACAGCAATGGAAGATCAGCGCGATCTATTGATCGATTCGGTGAACGCGATGATTCCGGTCAATGTCGTTCAACGCGATCAGGGTCGGGTGGCACTCTACTCGGTGGGGGGCGTGGCCTTGCTGGATGGTAAGGCGTCGGAAATAACCTTTGATGCCAATCGCAACATTGAGCCTCATATGACGCTCGACAACGGTTTGCTGTCAGGGCTGGAAATTAATGGCAAGGCGATCGACACCTCTTCGACGGGTCCTCTGCGAGGCGGCACTTTGGTGGCGCAGTTCGACATTCGCGACAATGCCGCAGTTGAGGCGCAGAACGACCTTGATGCATTGGCAGCCGATTTGATCGAACGCTTTCAGGATCCGGCTCTGGACGCCACCATTGGCGTCACTGATGCCGGGATCTTTACTGATGACGGTGGCTTTTATGATCCAACCGACATCGTCGGGATTTCGGCCCGACTGGAACTGAACGATCTGGTTGCAATGGATGGCCAGGCGGAAACCTGGCGGTTTCGTGACGGTCTTTATGCTGCCGCCTCCGGGGACCCCGGCGATGGCAGCCAGTTGATTGCTTATGCCGATGCCATTTCCGAGAATCGGACAGTCTCGACAATCAAACTGGGGACCATTTCTTCGGATCTCACCACGCTAAGTGCCTCGGTGATGTCCCGTTTTGCGCGCGACAGTGACAGCACCAACAACACGCTGAGTTTTACAGCCACCAGCTATACCGAAATGGCACAGGCAGAGTTGGCCCTTGGGGTCGACTCGGATGGTGAACTGCAGAACCTGATGGTCATCGAGAACGCCTATGCGGCAAACGCCAAGATGCTGGCGGCGGTCGATGAAATGCTGCAAACTCTTCTGGGGATTACATAAATGATCTATACTTCCTACGGTGACCTGACCACCCACAGTTATCTGCGTAACCGGAATGCAGAGCTGAACATGGATCTCGCCACACTCTCCGAAGAGGTATCCACGGGCAAGAAGTCCAACCTGACCGCTGAACTGGGGGGGGATTTTTCATATCTGGCTGACATCGAGAGTAGTCTCAATCGGATTGCCAGTCAGACAGTTGCTGTCGAAGAAACCACGTTGTTTGCCCTGAGCATGCAGACCAACCTGGCCCGCCTTCAGGAGGGAACACAGGGACTGCGGGATTCGATCCTTACGGTTTCCCCCACGATGACGACGACTGACGCGGAACGTTTTTCTGCCGAAGCTGAGCTGCAGCTGAGTGGTGCCATCAGCGCTCTCAATGGCTGGGCCGGTGGACGCAGCCTGTTTGCAGGTACGGCAACGGGGACTTCGCCGCTGAATGGTGCTGATGTCATGATGACAGAATTGTTGAGCGAGACCGCCGGTCTAACAGATGCAAATGACATTATCACTGCAGTCAAAGACTGGTTTGCGGATCCCACCGGCTTTGATGCAGCAATGTACAATGGGTCTGCCACCGACATGTCTCCGGTTGAAATTGGGGATGGTGAAACCGTGGCTCTGACACTTCGGGCAGATGATCCTGATCTGACGCATACATTGCAAAGCTATGCGATCCTTGCGCTGCTGGACGAGCCATCGCTGGCACTGTCCGATGCCACCAAGATGGAACTGGCAAACGCCAGCGTTACGGAAATGGCCGATAGCACCAACAAGCTGATCAACGTTCAGGCTGATATTGGTTTCATGGAGGCGCAGCTGGAACGGGTCAACACCCGCAATGAGGCCACCAAAACAAGTCTCAGTCTTGCGTTCAATGACATCGTTTTGGCGGATCAGTATGAGGTCTCTTCCAAGCTGAAGTCGACAGAGACTCAGCTGGAGATCCTTTATACGGTGACCGCGCGCAGCGCCCAACTCAGCCTAGTGAAGTTTATGTGATGATGAAATTCCTTCGCCTTCTGACGCTCTGCCTGTTGCTTCCAACCCTGGCGCAGGCCAACGCAATCCGGCTCAAGGATCTTGTCGAATTCGACGGGGTGCGCGGCAATGACCTGGTTGGCTATGGTCTTGTGGTGGGTCTCAACGGCACCGGGGATGGGTTGCGCAACTCACCTTTCACCGAGGAAATCATGAGCAATATTCTGGAACGGCTTGGGGTCAATGTGACCGGTGAGCAGTTCCGGCCCAAAAACGTGGCGGCGGTTTTTGTGACCGCAACCCTGCCCCCCTTTGCGCGCGTTGGCGGAACCGTGGATGTCACGGTCTCCGCCATTGGTGATTCCAAAAGCCTGCTGGGCGGCACCCTGATCATGACGCCGTTGAATGCCGCTGACGGCCAGATCTACGCAGTGGCACAGGGCACAATTCTGGCAGGTGGGGCCGTGGCCGAAGGCGAGGGCGCCAGCGTCACCCAGGGCGTGCCCACCTCTGGCGGTATCCCATCGGGGGCACGGGTTGAGCGGGAGATCGATTTTGATCTGTCCTCGCTCTCCACCATGCGCCTGGCCCTGCGGGAGCCGGATTTCACCACCGCTGAGCGTATTGAGCGCGCGGTGAACGATGAATTTGGCCGAGGCGTTGCCTTGATGCGCGATTCCGGCACCGTTGAGATCGACATCAAACGCACCAATGCGCGCTCTACCGCCCATGCGGTGGGACGGATGGAGAACCTGTTGGTTGAACCCCAGCGCAAGGCGCGGGTGGTTGTGGATCAGCGTTCTGGCACCATCGTGATGGGCAGTGATGTGCGCATTTCCCGAGTTGCCGTGGCCCAGGGCAATCTGACCCTGCGGATCGAAGAAGCACCGCTGGTGTCACAGCCCAATCCTTTTGCCGATGGCGAAACCGTTGTGGTGCCCCGCACCACCGCCGCCATCGATGAAGAAGAGGGCATTCAACTGGCCGAAGTCCGCGAAACGACCTCGCTGTCGGAAGTGGTCGCAGGCCTCAATGCCTTGGGTGTGTCCCCGCGGGATATGATCGATATTCTCAAAAGCCTGAAAGCCGCCGGTGCGCTGCACGCCGAATTTGTAGTGCGCTGACCCCACTGTCAGAACGAACGCTTAACTGTAGTCCCGGACCATTTGAAATGGTCCGGGATTTCTTGTGACTCAGATCTCGAGATCGGGATCATTTACGGGATCAATAACAACAACAAAGCGGGTCTCGCCGGTTCCTTCGATCGGAGGGGAGCGATGCAAGAGATTGGACCTGGGGTATTCCGGCCATTTTGTGCCTCGTAGCAGGACGGGTGCACCTGTTGGAACAGTCAGGAGACACTGGGGTTCACCATTTTCGCGTTGAATTCCCAGCTGTGTGCCTGTGCCTCGGTAAGTGCAGACAAGGCGTGCCTGTACGGCGTCGATATGGAACTTTCTGCAGGCGTTGGTTCGGACCACATCCAGTCGCAACCTGATATAGCGTGTCGACATTATGCCGGAAAACAGCTCAACCAATGCTGAAATGCCCATCGACAGGCGGTCGCGTTCCGGACAACGCAGTATTTCGGCACTGTCAAAAATATGAGTGAGGGTTTGATCGACCGCCCCTGGTCGCAAGATGAGGCGTGCTTTGGGCAGCTGCCCGGGATCCAACGCGTCTATCCAGGCCTGAAACGTGGAGAGTGGAGTCCTGTTCCAGATTGCTGCAGAGCAGTCGTGGCGGTGGATCACAGAAAGATCCTCTGCCAATTCAGTGACGCTGACACCTGCCGGCACATTCTGCAGTGGACTGCGCAAAAGAGTATCTTGCATCAGCGTAGCCCCCATTGCGGGAAGGGATCTGCCATATCGGCCCAGGCCCAGGGCTGAAACTCTTCCGTATCGACCAGCGCAGAATTCAGTCGCTTGCAGATCGCCTCGCGGTCAAGGCCAACCCCGATAAAGACCAGCTCCTGCCGCCGATCGCCCCAGGGTTCCACCCAGTTGCGTGCAATTTCCGCCTGCGCCTGGGGATGTGTGGGCAGGCGATCTTCTGGGACTGAGGCCCACCAACGTCCCAAGGGAGAGACCGAAGACAGGGCCCCTGCAAGACTGAACTCGGCCGCCCATTCGGGGCGGGTGGCAATCCAGAAATGGCCTTTGGCGCGGATCACGCCCGGGAGTGTGCCGTTCAGAATCGCATGTAGCTTTTGCGGATCAAAAGGCGCGCGGGCGTGATAGGCAAAGGATTCGATACCGTATTCCTCATCCTCTGGTGTGTGATTGGCAAAGCCATAGAGCTCTTTCGCCCACATCGGGTGTTCATGCGCGGTGTCAAAGTCGAACAAGCCGGTGTCGAGGATGGCCTCGGAGGAGACCTCTGAGTGATCAGTTTCGATGATCTTGGCGTCGCCATTCAGTGCGCGGATGATTTTGCGGGCATTTTCCGTGCGCGTGTGCCCGGCATCTGAGACCTTGTTGAGGATAACGACATCAGCAAATTCTATTTGCTCTGTAAGAAGACTGACCAGGCTGCGATCGTCCTCTTCGCCTAGGGATTCGCCACGATCTGTCAGGAAGTCATGGCTGGAGAAATCCTTAAGCAGGTTCACTGCGTCAACCACGGTCACCATGGTATCGAGGCGCGCCACATCCGACAGGCTGTGTCCCTGTTCATCGCGAAAATCAAAGGTGGCGGCAACCGGGAGCGGCTCTGAAATGCCGGTGGATTCGATCAGAAGATAGTCAAACCGTCCCTCTTCGGAGAGTTGACGCACCTCTTTTAGCAAATCATCGCGCAGGGTGCAGCAGATGCAGCCGTTTGACATCTCAACCAGTGTTTCCTCAGAGCGGGACAGTTCCGTGCCTTCGCGCACCAAGTCGGCATCGATGTTCACTTCGGACATGTCGTTGACGATGACGGCGACGCGCCGTCCGTCCCGGTTGTTCAGCACGCGGTTCAAAAGCGTTGTCTTGCCGGCACCCAAAAAGCCGGACAGCACGGTTACGGGGAGGCGGGCATCATGTGAGGCGGAATCACGCATTTCTTTGAGTCCTTGGATGTCTGGGATAAGCAAAATTCTCAATGAATGCTTGTAATGTTATAATATAACTACATGCAAGAGGTTTTGCTTTCCACTGGCGTGGCATGGGGTCAACTTTGTCCTGAAAGTACAAAACCCCGGCACAGGGCCGGGGTTTTGCAGGGATCACGCACAGGGACATGCGGGATTTATGTCTTATTTTAGTGGCTAGGGATAATAGCTGCGCACCAAGGCGGTTGCGATCAGGCTCCAGCCGTCTGCGACCACAAAGAAGGCCAGTTTGAACGGCAGGGATACCACCGCCGGTGGCACCATCATCATCCCCATCGACATCAACACCGCCGCCACCACCAGATCGATGACCAGGAAGGGAAGGAAGACCAGAAAGCCGATTTGAAAGGCCCGCGAGATCTCGGACAGCAAAAAACTGGGAACCAGCGTCGACAGCGGCGCCTCTGCCGTTGGATCGATGTTGGAGGTTTCTTCGCGCAGGTCAGCAATCGCATAAAAGGTATCGGGATCCAGACGGTTTGCCATGAAACCACGAAATGGTTCCAGGCTGCGCATGAGGCCGGTTTCTACGTCGATCTGCTCTTCGATCAGCGGGCTGATGCCGGTCTGCCAGGCCTCGGTGAACACGGGTTCCATCACAAAATAGGTCAGAAACAGCGCCAGGCTGATCATCATCATATTGGGCGGAGATTGCTGCAACCCGATGCCCTGGCGCAGGATCGACAGCACCGTGACCAGGAAAGGAAAACAGGTGATCATGATCAGCAGGCCGGGTGCCAGGCTGAGAACGGTAATCAGCAGAATCAGCTGGATCGACCGGGCAGAGATCGATTGACCTTCGCCCAGCGACAGGCTGAGTTCCTGCGCCAGAGCCGCCTGCGGCAGCATCAAGACTGCGCAGGCGATCAGGATAGGGAGTGCGATGTGAGTGCGTGTCATCCCAGACCGTTTTGCAAATCGGCGATTTCAGTCAGGCGAACAGCCAGTTGACCGGCCTGATCGCCTTCCATTTCCTCGAGTTGACCGCGGGCCACCAAGCGGTCACCGACATAGAGGTCAACGGGATCCTCGACGCGCTTATCCAGGGTCAGAATGGCATTTTCACCCAGGCCCACGAGATCGCGGATCAACGGGCGCGCCTTGCCAACGGAGACCACCACTTCGACGGGGACCGAAACAAAGGGGTTGCTGGCGTCGGTGGCTTTCATGTTGAGATCGTCGGCGTCATCCATATTGGCTGTCCTCTCTGACGTGATAGGTAAAGGCCTCGACTGAATCATTGATGGTTTCAATCAGAGACGAACTGTTGATTTCGCGCTCGGAGGATCCGACGCGCAGATAGGCCTGACCCGCAGACAGATTCTCATCTTCCTGGACCTGAACCGGGGTGGAAAAAGCTTCGGGCAACAGGGCGCGGACAGCAGCAGCTTCGCCCGGCGCTACAAATATGCTCATGGGCTGATCGGTCTGGAACTTGGCCATATCGGTCATTTGGTCGACGATGTGGTGACCAAAGGTTGCGGCCATGGTGTCGGGCAGAACCGCACTGGTCAGAACCTTGAACATCGGGTCCAGCGCCTCGATCAGCTGTGACTGCGCCTCTTGGTAGGTAAAGTTCAGATCTTCCAGCGAGCTCGCCAACGTGGCGGAAATCGTTGTTGCCTCTTTGTCTTTGGCCGTTACGGCATCATCCCAGCCGGCACTATAGCCGTTTTCAAAAGAGACCAGTCGTGCTTCCTCTACAACCTCTTCCGAGATTTCGGGAATCAGTGGCATCACGACGGTTGCCGCACCAAAGTCTTCAAGTAGGTGGTTGATGCTCATCAGACCCGCTCCTCGTTTTCTTCAAGCCAGCCCCGCAGGATCTGGACAGTTTCTTCCTGGCGTTCGCCAATCATTTCACGCAACCGGTCGACAGGATTTTCACCTCCGCCGCCAAGGGCCGGGAGACCTCCCATACCGCCCATGTCGCCGATGCCACCCATGTCAAAGCCACCGCCATCCTGGATTTCACCATCCAGGGCGATATTGGCCCCCATGTCGTCATTCATCATGAAGTTGCCCATATCCGGCGCGGTGCCCATGGTCGGCAGATCCGGCAGGGCATCCATGCCACCCCCAAGGGCCTCAGGGGCACCAAGTGACGGAACGCTTGCGCCGGATCCCGAGAGAATCGGACGGACAACAAAGAGCCCCAGGACCAGAGTGACAATGGCCAGCGCGGCCATCTGAATAAGCGCCATGGCGTCAAAATAGAGGTTGTCCAGGAAGGAGGAGGTCGCTGCCGTCCCGGCAGGTTCGATGACGGGAAGATCCATCGACTTCAGGGTAATGACATCGCCGCGCGATTCGTCAAACCCGATGGCCGCAGAGATCAGCTCACGCATGGCGCCCAGCTCTTCTTCGGGGCGGGGAAGAAACGTGGTTTCGCCCGCCGCGTTGGTGGTTGTGGTGCCATTGATCAGCACCGCAACAGTCAGTCGTTTGATGGCCCCAGGACCGCGAATGATTTCCTTCTCGGTTTCCGAAATCTCATAGTTGACCCGCTCACGCGTGGCGCTGGTGTTGTTTTTCGACCCCTGCCCGGAGGCGGCATCGCCGTCCGGAATGTTGGAGGCCACAGTGACTTCACCAGATTGGTTGCTGGAAATATCAGCGCGTTCTTCGACATCGGTACTGATGGCGACTCGGCTTTCAGGGTCGACGTGTTTTTCACGGATCGATTCTGTGTCGGTGACGATGTCGACACTGACTTCGACAACCGCATTGCCATGGCCCACACGCGCTTCGACGAGGCGCATGACCCGATCGCGAATCGACTGGGACCGATCATCGGTGCCCGCGCCGGCAGCAGCGGCAGCTTCGGCAGAGCCGATAAGGGCCCCATTGGCATCAATCACGGCGACATTGTCTACCGGCAGGCCGGTGACAGCAGAGGCAACCAGAAAGCGAATCGCATTGGCTTGCGCCGGGGTAATAGGCGCACCCAGAGGCACCACAGATACGGAGGCTGTTGGATCTACGGAGCGTTGAAAAGGATTGGCGCCGGTATTGGCGATATGGACCCGGGCCTGACTGATATGGGGGCTGGCGACGATGGTCCGGGCCAGTTCCCCTTCTTTGGCGCGCCAGTAGGCGGCATCAAACATTTGCGATGTGGTGCCAAACCCGGTCAGCGAATCGAGCAGTTCATAACCGCGGCCGCCATTTGCAGGCAGACCTTCGGATGCCAGCGTCATGCGCAGTTCATCCCTGCGGTCGGCGGGCACATAGATAGAGCCGCCTCTGACTTCATATATAGTGCCGGTTTGCTCCAGCGAGCGCACGACATCTCCTGCGGAGCCACTTTCGAGCCCGGCATAGAGCAATCTCATGGTTGGCTTGCTCGCCACGTGGGACATGGCGAATATGCTTGCGATCACTGCGACCGTGGCTCCAACCACAATCAACTGCTTTCGCGTATCCAATCCAGTCCAGACATTCTTGATCTGCTGCAATTTAACCTCCGTCGCACCGGCATTCTGTCCGGCGTGCCCCCTTTTTGACTGAGGGGCCTTAACATTCGGTTAGTTCCTCAGGGGTTATGAAGGGCTTGCACGACGTTTAGGGAAAGCCATGACAGACGCTGTAGTGAATGCGGAAGAAGACGCACCGGTCAAAAAGAGCAAGCTGCCTCTCATCTTGGGGGTGGTCCTTGCATTGGTTGGAGGTGGCGGAGGTTTCTTTGCTGTTCAGTCTGGTATGCTTCCCTTTGGTCAATCCGCAGAGCCCGAAGCGGCTCATGCGACGGAAAACGCGCCAGAAGGCGTGGATAGTGGTGAGACAGCGGAGGATATCGCTGGGCTTGCCTTCATCGAAATGGAGCCAATTGTCATCTCGCTGCGCAAAGCCAGCGGGATCAAGCATCTCCGGTTCAGCGCAAACCTTGAGGTGGATCTGATCCACCAGGCCGAGGTTGAGAAAGTTCTCCCGCGTGTGGTCGATGTACTGAATAGCTATCTACGCGCTTTGGAGCTTGAGGATCTGTCTGATCCGATGGCCCTGCCAAAGCTGCGCGCACAGATGCTGCGGCGAATCAACATAGCCACCGGACAGGGGCGTGTGCGTGATTTGCTGATTATGGAATTCGTACTGAACTAGGAGAACGGGATGGACCTTATTGCTGATATCCTGCTTGCAGCGGGGGCCCTTGGGGCTGGATTTTATTGTTTCGTGCTGTCGCGCCGGTTGAAGCGGTTTAATGACCTGGAAAAGGGGGTCGGCGGGGCTGTGGCCGTGCTGTCCTCGCAGGTGGATGATTTGAACAAGTCCTTTGCCACTGCCCGGCAGATGACCGAAGGATCCAGCCAGGCGCTGGATCAGCTGACTGGCCGGGCCGAATCGGTGGCCCAGAGGTTGGAACTGATGATGGCCTCGATGCATGACATGCCAGAGGCCGCAGCCCAGCCGCAGCGTGTCGTATCTGCCCAGGCCGCACCTGCGGCGGCAGAAGAAAATGACGCCTTGGCAGTCGCTTATGAGGCCGAAGTGGTGCCGGAGCCTGAGGTGGAAGAGCCCGCCCAGCCGTCTGGGGTCATGTTTGTGCGCCACAAGCGCGACAAGAATCGGGTGGCGTGATGGGGCGGAAACAAACGCCACAGGCGCAGGCAACGGAGAAGGCCAAGGCGCAGGCCAGATTGCAGGCAAAAGCAGCCAAGAAAAAGTCAGGCGGCCGCAGTCGCAGCGGCACTTTGATGCTGCTGGCACTGTTTCTCGTCGGGTCGGCCTTGGTGCGGCTTGGCATGGAAGCAGGTCCCGCAATCGCGCGCGAAGTGGCCAATATCCAGGATGGCACCTCCGAATCGGCAGCGGCGGATGGCAAGCTGCGCAGCGAAAACATGCCTTCTTCTGCGGAATTGCAGGCCATGCTTGCAGCATTTCAGGAGCGTGAAGCCGCGCTTGCCTTGCGCGAAGCTGAAATCGAAGACCGAATGAAAGCTTTGGAGATTGCTGACGAAGCAATTGACCAAAAACTCGCAGCCCTGGAAGTGGCCGAGGAAGAGCTACGGTCGACTCTGGCCCTGGCGGATGGTGCAACCGAAGCGGATGTGGATCGTCTGACCACTGTCTATGAACAGATGAAGCCAAAGGAATCGGCGGCGTTGTTTGAAGAGATGGATCCGGCCTTTGCAGCAGGGTTTCTGGCCCGTATGCGCCCCGACGCCGCAGCCGGCATCATGGCCGGTCTCAGCCCCGATGCCGCTTATACAATCAGCGTCGTCATGGCGGGTCGCAACAGCGAAGTTCCCAAGGAATAACTTGGGTTCAGCGCTCAGCTTTTCTTAATCAGACTCACCTAGGCTCTTAGAAAGCAATAGAATTTGGAGTGACCCTATGGTCGGAATTGTAGGCATCCTGGTGATTTTTGTCATGGTGTTCGGTGGGTATCTGCTGGCCGGCGGCAAAATGGGGATTATCCTGAAATCACTGCCTTTTGAGATGATGATGATTGGCGGCGCCGCGGTTGGTGCTTTCCTGATCAGCAATGACATGGGGGGCATCAAACATACGGTCAAAGACCTTGGAAAGGTTTTCAAGGGCCCGAAATGGAAGTCGGATGACTACCGCGACCTGCTGTGTCTGTTGTTCTCATTGATCCGCATCGCCCGGGCCAACCCGGTCGAGGTGGAACAGCATATCGAAGACCCCGAAAACTCTTCGGTGTTCAACAAATACCCCAAGATCCTTGCTGATAGCGAAGCGGTGAACCTGATCTGCGACACCATGCGCTCGGCCTCGATGAACTATGATGATCCGCATCAGGTCGAAGAGGTTCTGGAAAAGCGCATGGAAGCAAATCATCACCATGCGCTGCATTCCAGTCACGCCCTGCAGACCATGGCAGACGGTCTGCCCGCGCTGGGGATTGTTGCGGCTGTTTTGGGGGTTATCAAAACCATGGCCTCTATCGATCAGCCGCCAGAGGTTCTGGGTAAGATGATTGGTGGCGCGCTAGTGGGGACGTTCCTTGGGGTTTTTCTGGCCTACGGTCTGGTTGGTCCCTTTGCCGACAAGGTGAAAACCATCACCGAGGAAGATTCCCACTTCTACAAATTGATCCGTGAAGTGCTGGTTGCGAATCTGCACAACCATGCGGCCGCCATCTGCATCGAAGTTGGTCGCCAGAACACGCCTTCGCATATCCGCCCCGGCTTTTCTGAGCTGGAAGAAGCCCTTAGATCGGTGAAACAGGACGCAGCATGATTTGGCGCGCATTTGCCATATCCGCCAGCTTGCTGGCGGCAGGAACGACCCAGGCCGAGACCGTTGTTGCCCGTTCGGGTGAACATGATGGCTTCTCGCGCCTGGTCATGCGCCTGCCCGATGGTGCCAATTGGGCGCTAGAGCAATCGGGCCGGGCGGCAAGCCTAAAAATTGATTCGCCTTCCGTGGTATTTGATACCTCGCGGGTTTTCGACCTGATCCCACGGGATCGGCTGCAGGGTCTTTCGCAGCGCGGCACCGGTCAGCCCTTGCGGCTGGAGCTTGGCTGCAATTGCGAAATTCGATCTTATGTTCAAAGCGATGGCTATCTGGTTGTTGATATCCGTGATGGCGATGGCGGGCCCGAGCAGGCCGCTCCGGCGCGAGTGAACCCGGTGTATTCCAATCTTGGTAATCTACCTCTTGGTCAACCGGTTGCCAGCGAACCGGCCACGCCGCCGGCCTATCGTTTCAATCTGTCCGGCAGTGCCGATGCCGGTGCCCGCATGGAGATGGATCTCAGAACGGCGATTGCCGCGGAGCAAACAGCACGTCTTGATGATCGACCACGGGTTCAGAACCAGCCAGAACCCCAAAGCGAAACCGAGTCTGCGACCTCTGCTGCAGCGACAACACGCGATGCCTTGGTTGCGGCTGCCAGGTTTGCAGAACCAGAGCCGGTTGGCTCGCGGGGCTCGGCTGTTTTGGCGGCGGGATTGGATGCCGAGCTGGGCCTGAACAAACCCGAGGATGTTGTTGAGGAGGAAGCAGCCGCGGAGGTGTCTCAGGAAGTAGAGACACCGGAACCTGCGCAAACCCCCGACGTCAATCTGCTGTTGAATCTGGAAGAGACCGCCCGGGCGGCAACGGTCAATGCCTCTGAGCACCGACTGCTGCAACAGATCGGGCGGGCCGCAAACCAGGGTCTGTTGGACATTGTCCTGGCGGATGGATCCGAAGGTGACGGAAACCGGCCGCTTGAATTGCTGGAACGATCGAACCAACCGCAAAACCCGTTGGACAATATTTCGGTGACCTCTGCGATTGACCGCGAGACTGGCCAGTTCACGATGATGGATGTACAGGGCACACGGAACGATCACTGTCTGCCAGATCGCAGCATCTCCGTTCATACCTGGGGCAACGACAGCCCCTTTGCGGATCAGCTGGGGCCTTTGCGGAGCGATTTGGTGCGCGAGTTTGATGACATCAATCCCGCCAGTGTTCGCGCGCTTGCCAAGCTTTATCTGTATTTTGGATTTGGTGCCGAGGCGCGGGCCATGCTCGAAATGGTGCCAGCTGATCGCAGTGATCCAAAGCAGCGCGAAACCCTGATCGCCATGGCCGCCTTGTTGGACGGCGAAGAGTTGGAAATCAATCATCCGTTTTCGGGGCAGCAGGGTTGTGAAGGCGATGCTGCGCTTTGGTCGGCATTGGCTGATGGGTCCATTCGCAAAACGGCCAATACCGATGCAATCCAGCAGACCTTTGCCCGGCTTCCGGTGCATCTGCGGGTGAACTTTGGCCCCCAGCTCAGCGCGCTCTTTGCTGAGGCAGGCGATCTTCACATCGCAGAGGCCGTGCTGCGGTCCGTGAGCCGGACTGGAATGGAATACATTCCGGAAATCAACCTGGCCGAGGCCGCCATCGCCGAGTTGGAAGGCGATACAGAGGTGGTTGCGGAGAAGCTGACAGAAGAGGTGGCTGAACGCACTGAGAGTGCGCCGACGGCCTTGATTGATCTGATTGAGCTCAGCTACCGCGAGCGCAAGGCTCTGTCCCCGGACGTGCCTGAGCTAACAGCTTCTTACGAGCTGGAGAGCCGCGATTCCGAGTTGGGCGCGCGACTGCGCAGCGCTGGTGTGGTCTCTTTGGCGCTGACCGGACAGTTTGAGCAGGCCTTTGATGCGTTGCGCCAGGTGTCCCGCCACGATGGGCCAACCGCACAGGCAGAGGTGATGAACCCTCTGATGACCTTGTTGACCGAACGGGCTGACGATGTCACCTTCCTGCAGCACGGGTTGGTTTTTGCGGGGCAATCCACCGCAACCGAGGCCGCGCCGGTGGCCGAAATCATGGCCCGTCGTTTGTTGGACCTGGGGTTTGCAGAGCAGGCGCAGACGATCTTGCAAAAACTTGCGCTGGAGCCTGAGAATGAGACCCGCCGCTTGATGATGGCTGAGGCCGCCCTGCTGCAGGGCAAGCCGCATAATGCTCTTGTTGAATTGATGGGGCTGGAGGGCTCCAAGGCCAACCAGCTGCGGGCGCAGGCCCTGTGGCGCAATGGTGAGTTTGGTCGCGCTGGTGAATATATGCTGGCCGAACAAGACGAAAACGCCGCCGCGCGTGGGTTCTGGCACTCCGAGGACATGGACGCAATTGAAACCATGAGCACGGCCGGGGAAGCTCCCTTTGGCCAGGTGGCCACGGTGACCAGCCAGATTTCGCAGACCAGTCAGGACCCAGAGGGCCTGTCTCCGCTGGCCCATGCCCGGGCTCTGGTGGAAAGCAGCATTGGCACACGCGACAATATCGAAGATCTGCTGAACAGGGTGAATACGATCAACGGCGTCCCCGAGGAATAGCCAGTTAAGATCCTGAAACCTAAACTTTTAGGCCACCCTTTGAAGGTGGCCTTTTGGGTTAAACCGGGCTGGTCTTTGTGGTTAATGATAACCCTTTGTCAACTGTCTCGACCTAGTTTGGATTTTGGATGAATCCGCGATTGGACAGGCAGAATGCCGATAAATATCAGAATGACAGCGCCGCAGCTGCGCATGTCTTTACAGTTTAGGCAACAGATCTGCGCCCTGCAGTCGAAAACCCGGCATTTTACGGGTTTGGTCCTGGGGCGCGTTGGGCCTTTGCCCGCTCCGAATTGGGGCTCCCCTCCGAAAATTCCCGTGTTTTCCGATCACTCCACATCCTGTGGGGGGATTTTGCATGCCGTCGGGTCTGCATGTGGATCCCATTGCCTGATTGCTCCAGAACAAGAGAGAAACCGTGCCTAAACTGACAGTTCAACAGCTTTTCAGCCCGACCGTTCTATTGGCGCTGGCTTTGATGGCGATCATCGTGATGATGATTTTGCCGATGCCTGCCTGGGTCTTGGATGTCGGCCTTGCCGCCTCCTTTGGTCTGGCGATCCTGATTTTCACCATCACCCTGTTCATCGAGCGGCCGCTGGATTTCTCGTCCTTTCCGACGATTCTTCTGGCCTCGCTGATGCTGCGACTGTCGCTCAACATCTCTTCGACCAAATTGATCATTGGTCAGGGGCATACCGGGACCGATGCCGCCGGTGATGTGATCCAGGGCTTTGCCCAATTTGTCATGGGCGGCAGTGTGTTCCTGGGGCTGGTGACCTTTGGGGTGCTGCTCATCGTGAACTTCATGGTGATCACCAAAGGTGCGGCGCGGATGGCCGAAGTTGGCGCGCGTTTTGCCTTGGATGGGATGCCAGGCAAACAGATGGCCATTGATGCCGACATGTCTGCAGGTGCCATCGATCACGCCACCGCCAAGGCCCGCCGCGAAAATGACCAGAAGGAAACCACCTTCTTTGGCTCGCTGGATGGGGCCTCAAAATTTGTCAAAGGCGACGCAGTTGCGGGCCTGCTCATTACCTTGCTGAATCTGGTCATGGGCCTGATCATGGGTGTTCTGGTGCATGGGATGCCGGTTGCCTCTGCCTTTGAGACCTATGCAATCCTGACCGTTGGTGACGGTTTGGTGTCGCAGATCCCCTCTGTCATCATTTCGATTGCCGCGGCACTGCTGCTGGCCCGTGGTGGTGCAACCGGTGCGACCGACATTGCCCTGATGGATCAATTCGGCAAGCATCCGGCGGCGCTGGCCACCGTTTCTGTGCTGATGATCATGTTTGCTCTGGTCCCGGGTCTGCCCTTCCTGCCCTTTATTGTTGGCGGTGGCGTTCTGGGCTTCGCGGCGTTCCGAATTCACCAAAAGGTCAAGGCTGAAGAAGACGCCGAGATCGAAGAGGAAATGGAAGAGACCGCCAATCCAACCGCAACCAAGGCCCTGGGTGATATTCTGGATCTTGATGATCTGCACCTGGAGTTCGCGCCGGATCTTGTCAGCATGGTATTGGATGCGGGCACCGGTCTGGATGCACGGATTGCCAATATGCGGACCCATGTCGCCACCAGCTTTGGGTTGATCCTGCCAGAAATCCGTCTGACGGATCAGGCCGACCTGGAACGCGGCACCTATGTTCTCAAGGTGCAGGGGGTGGAACAGGTCCGTGGTATTCTGCATCCCGACATGGTTCTGGCCCTGATGCCTGACAACCACGAAGCCCTGCCCCCCGGCACCGATGTGACAGAGCCGGTCTATGGCGCACCGGCGCGCTGGATCAACTCTGGCCATCAACAGGATGCGGCCTTGGCCGGGGCCACGGTGGTCACCCCGCCGGAAATTCTGGCAACCCATCTTTTGGAAGTCATCAAACAGAACTTTGGCCGTTTGCTGACCTTCAAATCGCTGCGCCGCCTGCTCAATGAAATGTCTCAGCTGTCAGATCCGTTCCGCGCCGAAGCCAACCGCAAGCTGTTGGATGATCTGGTGCCGGACAAGGTGCCGATGGACACGCTGCATGCTGTTCTGCGGCTGCTGCTCGAGGAACGGGTCTCGATCCGCAATATCCCATTGATCCTGGAGGCCATTGCCGAGGCACGTATTCATACCACCCAGCCTGAGACCATCTGCGAACATGTGCGTCAGCGTCTTGGCTTCCAGCTGGTGGCGGAGATGAAGCGCGAAGATGGCACCATCCCGCTGATCCAATTGGCACCGGAGTGGGAGGATACCTTCTCGACCTACCAAGTGGACACCAATGGCGGCAATCTGGATGTGGCACTGCCCCCGGATATGTTCAACCGACTGGCCGAGGGGCTGAGCGATCGCCTTAATACGGTGACCGAACAGGGGGTCTTTGCGGCAGTGGTGACCTCAACCCGTCGCCGCCGCTATCTGCGGACCATTCTCAAATCGCGCGGTATCACCAATCCGGTGCTCTCCTTTGAGGAAATCGGCCTTGAGGCCCGCCCCGCCCTGGTGGGAATGGTCGCCGCATGACACCACTGGACATCCCTCCAGAGCTGCAGGCCTTTCTTGGGGCGAGTTTCTGGCATTTTGCCATCGTCTTTCTGCGCGTTGGAGCGATGACCGCCTTGTTGCCCGCCTTTGGCGAACAATATGTGCCAATGAACGTGAAACTGGCGATTGCGATCGCCTTTACCTTTATCGTGGCACCTGCTTTGCCGCGCATTCCGGAACCGGCCACGCCATTGCATTTTGCCGGCTATACCGCCAGCGAGGCAATTATCGGCCTGGCGCTGGGTTTTGGGGTGCGGCTGTTCATTATGGGGCTGCAGATTGCCGGCACCATTGCTGCCCAAAGCACCTCACTGTCGCAGGCGCTGGGCAATATTGGCGCAGATTCTCTACCAGCCATTGGCGGTGTCCTGATGGTGGCAGGTCTGGCCCTGGCCGTGATGATGGGGCTGCATGTCCGGGTGGCAGAGTTTTTGATTTACTCCTACCAGATCTTTCCCGTGGGTGAATATCCGGGGGCGGTCGGCTTTTCAGAATGGGGGGTGCATCGCGTCGCCAGCGCCTTTTACATGGCTTTCACCCTGGCTGCGCCGTTTCTCATCACTGCGGTGATCTACAATCTGACCCTAGGTGTGATCAACCGGGCCATGCCGCAGTTGATGGTGCTGTTCATTGGGGCACCGGTCATTACCTTTGGCGGGCTGTTCATTCTGATGGTGGCAAGCCCGATGATCCTTGAAACCTGGATGGGTGCAATGATGGATTTCTTTGCCAATCCCGGGGGCAGATTGCAATGAGCAGCGACGACGACTCAGACAAGTCATTTGAACCAACGCCAGAAAAGCTGCGCAAGGCGCGGGAAAAGGGCGAGGTTGCCAAATCAACCGATCTGTCGGTCGCTGCTGCCTATATGGGGCTGGTGGTGGCCTTTTATGCGGCCGGAGAGGGGATTGTCACCGGCGTCGGCACCGTCTTGATGTCGCTGCTCGATCAGTCGGACCGGCTGTCACAGCAGATTTTTTCCGGCAATGGGACGCCGCCAATCGGCGGCATCATTGCGGCCATCGCGCGACCACTCCTCCCGCTGTTCCTGATTCCATTTGTATTGGTTCTGTTGTCGATCATCGGCCAGAAAGCGATGGTCTTTGCCACCAGCAAGCTGGAACCAAAGCTGTCGCGGATTTCGATCGTCTCCAATGCCAAGAACAAGTTTGGTCGAGCCGGGCTGTTCGAGTTTGGCAAAAGCTCTTTCAAGCTGGTGATCTACTCGATCATTCTGGGTGTCTATCTCAACTACCGTATGCCCGAAATGATTGCCTCGGCGGCGACCGGTCCGTTTTCGGTGATCAAAATGCTGGCGGATCTGGGGATGGAGTTCCTGGTGATCGCCTTGCTGATCTCCCTGATGATTGGTGTGGTCGACGCGATTTTTCAGCACGCAGAACACCACCGCAAGAACATGATGTCGCGCAAGGAAATTCAGGATGAGAACAAGGATGCCGAAGGGGATCCGCACATGAAGAACAAGCGGCGTCAGAAGGCCTTTGAAATTGCCAACGGCCAGATGATGGCTGCGGTGCCCGAGGCCAGCGTCGTCATTGTTAACCCGACCCATTATGCGGTGGCGCTCAAATGGGATGGCACGGCCGGCACGGCGCCTATCTGTGTGGCCAAAGGGGTGGATGAGATCGCGGCGACCATTCGTCAGATTGCCAATGAAAACGCCATTCCCATTCACAGTGATCCGCCAACCGCCCGGGCGCTATATGCCACCATCGGGCTGGGTGACGAGGTCGAGGAAGAATTCTACGCACCGGTGGCGGCCGCGATCCGCTTTGCCGACGAAATGCGCAAACGGGCCAAGGGAGGACTGTGATGAAACAGAAAATGGCGATGCTCAAGCAGATGTCTGCGGTGACAGAGGCGCAGTATCTGAAGGAACACGCAAAAATCAAACCCATCCTGGATCACGAGGCCCGGTTGCGCGGGCAATTGTCCAAGCTTGACGACCAGGTCAAAAGCGCCCGTCAGGACATCAACGACGATGTGCCGATGCGGGCCTTGGGTGCTGATCTCATTTGGCAGGGCTGGCACACCAAAACCCGTCGCAATCTCAATATGCAGCTGGCCCAGGTCACCGCCCGCAAGCTGATGGCGATGGATCGGTTGCGCAAGACCTTTGGCCGCAAGACTGCTGTGGAAGAGATGGAAAAAGCCGAAGCCCAACGTCTGAAACAGGCCCGCGCCAAGGCACTGGAGCAACAGCTTCTGCAACTATGAGAACCTCTTGGTCCGATTTATTTTCAAGCACTGTCAGCAGGTTAAACTTGTATCAGGGGATGGGAAACCATCCCCTTTTTGGTGTGGGGACCCCAGCGAGAGCAGGACGCGAGGAGCAGACAAGCGAAACACACCTCTGCCACAGGCGCATAAAAAAGCCAGGCCCCGAATGGATCGGGACCTGGCTTTTGTTTTGCGGCAAAGGCCCTGCGATACGGATCAGACGTCCTGACGCGAAATCTCGATGATCAGCACATCATAGACCATCTTGCCCAGCTCGTGTTGGGCTGCCTCTCGCAGGGCAGTGCGCAGCGGGTCGAGCACATCGGAGCGGGTAAAGGCTCCACGAAACCCGCCCATATTGGCGTGGTCGAACAGGACCTGCAAAAAAGCATCGCGCAGCTTGGGCTCGTAGCTGCGGATCTTGTCCGCTAGCCCGATCTTGACCTCCAGGCTGAGCGAGATCACCACCAGAGAGGAGAGATTGTCACGTTCGACCACCGGGACCACGAATTGGTTGGCAATCTTGACGTATTCGCGCTCCTGTTCGGGGCCAAGTTCATCAAGGGGCAGATCTTCTTCGACGTGCGATGTCTCGGTGTCATCGGCATGGTCGATATTGTCGCCCATATCCGCAGCCATTTCGGGCTCGGGTGCGGGGGCCATCACGATGCCGGCCCCAATTCCTGCGCCGACTCCGACAATCAGCAAAATGACGGGAAGCAATTTAGCGATCATAGGTCACCTCAGAATGGCAGGATCGCGTCCAGCACCTGCTGGCCGTATCGCGGTTGTTGCACATCGGTAATCTGTCCACGTCCACCATAGGAGACACGGGCCGAGGCGATTTTGTCATAGGTAATCTCGTTCTGGCGGCTGATATCCTGGGGCCGGACATAGCCCGACACCAGCAACTCACGCAGTTCGAAATTCACCCGCACTTCCTGGTTGCCGCTGATCGCAAGCACTCCATTGGGCAGAACATCGACAATGGTGGCGGCAATACGCAGCTCTAGCTTTTCGCTGCGGCTTACCGAGCCATCGCCGCTGGAGCTGCTGGCTCCGCTGAGTTCCACGGCCTCCGCCGAAGAGGCACCAGTAGGGAGTTTCTCATCCAGTCGCTGTGGCAGACCCAAAAGATGTGGCACACCCATGCTTTCCGAGCTGGAGCGGGACCGGCTGGTGCCATTGGAGATCTCGGCCTCCTCGTCGATCTCGATCACCACGGTGAGAATATCACCCTTGTTGACCGCGCGACGATCGCCCAGCAGGGAGTTCTGCGAGCCGCTCCAAAGGGAGGAGCCATCGACCGCGCGCTGGTTCTGAATCTCGGTCGGCAGCCCCTGCCAAAGCATGGCAACATGTTCCGGGCTTTCAGCCGCTGGCGTCATGGTAGGGGGTTTGCCCAGATGATCCAAACGGGCACAGGCACCCAGAAGGACCAAGCCGACGAGGGCAAACTTGGTGGCGATCGATTTCTTTTTCATTATCTTACCTCTATTGACCCGTCAGCGTTGACACGCCCGGTCACGGTGCTCCGTGACGCCAAATTCATGACCTTGATCCATTCGCCCTCAGAGCCGCGCCCAAGCGAGCGCCCCTCGGCAACGATGGTAAGCCCACCCCGGTGAAACGAGAGTTTGACCAGATCGTTGCGTTCGACGATTGCTGGCGGGCCGATGTCGCCGGGGCGTAATGGGCGTCCGGGATACAGCGCCACACGGGCTTCCATTCCGACCACCTCGTTTGCATCCGACAGAACCCCGGAGAGGCTGCCGCCCTTGAACGTCAGATCGGTGGGCTGGATGATTTCCTTGGCCCGAATTGTGCGCAGGGGCACCAGAAAATCGGCCCAGGCTGGCTGAACCAAAACTGTGATGAGAAGGGCGAGAAGGTATTTCATCAGCGAATCTGTGTTGTTGCGGACATCATCTGATCAACGGCAGAGATGACCTTTGAGTTCATTTCATAGCCGCGCTGGGCCTCGATCAGCTCGGTGACTTCCTTGACCGAATCGACAGAGCTGCCCTCGAGATATCCCTGGCGGAAAGAGCCAAGCCCGTCTTCTCCGGCGGTAGAGACATTGGGCGCGCCTGAGGCTTCGGTTTCGGCAAAGAGATTGCCGCCGATGGCTTCAAGCCCCTTCGGGTTGGTAAATCCGGCCATGCTGAACTGCCCCAGCAATTGCCCCTCGGCGCTCTCGTCGAAATAGGCGTAAACCTCGCCTTCGGAATTGATCGAGATGCTCAGCGCGTCGTCGGGGATAGTGATATCCGGGGAAACCGCGTAGCCGTCCGAGGTGACGATCTGACCTTCAGCCGACCGTTTGAACGAGCCGTCACGGGTATAGCCGCTTTGACCCGATGGCAGGGTCACTTCAAAGTAGCCTTTGCCTTCGATTGCCACATCCAGATCGCTGTTGGTCTGCGCTAGGGCACCCTGTTGCAGGTGCACAGAAATGGCTGCGGGGCGCACACCAAGGCCAACCTGAATACCGGTGGGCAGGATGGTGCCATCCGAAGCATTCACGGTACCGGCGCGGGTGACCTGCTGGTAATGCAGATCGGCAAATTCTGCCCGGCGCGCGTTGTAGGCCGTGGTGTTCATATTGGCGAGGTTGTTCGCGATGGTTTCAACACGCAATTGCTGTGCGCTCATACCAGTTGCTGCAATTTTAAGGGCACGCATTGGTGATCTCCTAGGTCTTGATCAGATTTTTGATGGCATTGCGGATGCGCTGGTCTTCTGTTTCCAGAAAACTCTGGCCCATTTCATAGGCGCGCTGGATTTCGATCATCCGCGTAACCTGGGTGATCGCATTGACGTTGGAGCCTTCCAGAAAGCCCTGCACCATGCGGCCATCTTCGGCATCTTCAATGTCGCCGTCGACGCGGAACATGACCCCATCTTCGCGCACCATGCTATGCGTCTCAGCCGGTTTGAACAGGCCGATCTGGCCGATGGCGTTGCCGTCAGCGGTAATGGTGCCATCGGCACCCACGTTGATCGATTCGGCCGTGCCGGGGATAAAGACCGGGGCGCGCCCGGCATCCAGAACCTTGTAGCCATCCATGGTAACGAGGTCGCCCTCAGCGTTGGGTGAGAAGGCACCCGAACGGGTAAGCCGTTCGCCCTGCGGCGTTTCAACCATGAAATAGGCATCGCCTTCGATGGCAAAATCAAAACTGCCACCGGTCTGGGTCAGCTGACCCTGTTCCATCGAGGTGTTGAAAATATTGGCACGCGCCATCGAGAGCGATTCCTGCCCCGGCCCGCTTTGTACGTATTCGGAAAAAATCAAACCTTCGGAGCGGTATCCGGTGGTGGCGGAGTTGGCGATGTTGTTTGCCACCACGCGCATTTCACGCATCAGGCCCGTCTGACGGGATAGGGTTGCGTAGCCTGCTGCTTCCATTACTGAACTCCTGCAATCAAGGGAATGACGTGGCCGTCAAAAAAATTCACCAACGTCTGGGTCATGAAACCCATGGTTATCCAAAAAACGACAACGATAGCGGCCAGTTTGGGGACAAAGGTCAGGGTCATTTCCTGCACCGATGTCAGGGCCTGAAACAGGCCGACGGCCAGGCCGACCACCAAGGCAACAACCAGAATCGGCGAAGACATGGTGACCGCAGCCCAGAGAGCCTGACGTAGGGTGTCGTAGAATTGGCCTTCAGTCATCATGGGCTTAGACCGGCATCCGCAGAATTTCCTGATAGGCTTCGACAACCTTGTTGCGCACGGTCACGGCGGTCTCAACCGCCAGTTCGGTCTGCGCCAGGGCTTGGACCAAAGCATGCGGGTCACCGCTTCCGGTCATCGATTGAATGGCAGTCTGTTCGCCCACCTGCATGGTATTGGCGAAATCGGCAAAGCTGGTTTTCAGCTGTTCGGTGGCGCTGGTGCCGTGGAAGTCGGGGTCGACCTGGGTTGCCGGTCGAGCGGCGGCATAGCCTGTGGCGGCAGAAGCGATTGAGCGAATATCCATTCTGGATCTCCTCTAGGGGGTTAGCGTCTCAGAAGGTCCATCAGCGAAGAGGACATTCCACGAGTTTGTTCAAACATTTTCAGGTTGGCGTCATAGCTGCGCTGGGCCTCACGGGCGTCGGCGATCTCGATCATCAGATCCACGTTGGAGCCTTCGTAATGGCCCGTTTCATCCGCCAGCGGATGGGAGGGATCATAGACGCTTTCCAGATCGCTGCGGTCCAGGGTGACACGCCCGGTCTTGACGCGTTCAACGTCGTTCTCGAGATCGCGCGAGGCCTCAAAGGGCACGCTTTTGCGGCGGTAGCCGGGGGTGTCGGCGTTGGAGATGTTCTCAGAGACGTGACGCAGACGGGTTGCCTGGGCCTTCAGGCCGCTGGCGGTCACACTCAGGGAATTTGCAAATTCACTCATGGATCATATCCTCTAGCTGCGCCCAAGGCTGGTACGCAGGATGTTCATCGATGATTTGTAGATGGCCAGGGCCCGGTCATGCTGGCGCTTGACCTCAACCCCGTTCAGGATTTCATCTTCGATCGAGACCGAATTGTTGTTGGGGTCGACACCTGCATCAGAGGTGGTCACGGCCCAATCCATATTGGAGCCGCTGATTCCATTCAGGTGTGAACCGCGAGAGGCCACCATGTCACCGGGGCGCGGACCCGCGGCATAGACCTCCTTGAAGGGCTTGATGTCCTTGGCATGGTAGCCAGGCGTATCCGCATTCGCGATGTTCTCAGACACCAACGCCTGGCGCTTCCCTGCATGGGTGGCCATGGAATATGCGATTTTAAAAACGTTCAGTTCCGTAAACACCGGGGCTTCTCCCTCGATCAATTTCAACCAAGACTTAACCCTGATTCCTTTAGAAATTGTTTCAGGAACTAGTTGGAGGCCTCAGGCCATGATCGCAGAGCTAAAAGCTTTGACTGAACAAATCGCCGGTAAGAAACTGGCAACTCAAGTGGGCCGGGTGAGTGGAATATCCGGCGGCGAGATAGAAATTTCCGGCCTGGCCCGTGAAGCACGAATCGGAGATCGCCTGGTTCTTGTCCGGGGCAAGGACGATGAATTGCATGGCGAGGTTCTCAAGATAGACGGAAGCAATATCAGTATGTTACCGGATCGTGCCCCGGATCGCGTGGCGATGGGGGATGCGGTGATGTTGCATCCGGCACCTGATTTTGCCCCCGGCGACAATTGGATTGGCCGGGTGATTGATCCCTTCGGTGAGCCTTTGGATGGCAAGCCGATGTTGCGCGGAGAGAAGGCCCGAGATCTGATGGCCCCTCCGCCTAAGGCAGCGGGTCGACGGCAGATGGGCGCGCGTCTGGATACCGGACTGTCGGTGTTCAACACGATTCTCCCTGTTGTTCAGGGCCAGCGGATCGGTCTTTTTGCCGGCTCCGGTGTTGGTAAATCGACCTTGCTGGCAAAATTGGCGCAATTCATGCAGGCCGATGTGGTGGTCATGGCGCTGATTGGCGAACGTGGTCGCGAAGTAAACCACTTTGTCGAGGAGGTCCTGGGGCCGGAAGGCATGAAGCGAGCCATTGTCGTGGCTGCTACCTCGGACCAATCCGCGCTGGTGCGGCGGCGCTGCGCCTGGGCGGCGATGACCATAGCCGAGCATTTTCGCGATCAGGGCAAGAACGTGCTCTATATGGCGGATTCGGTGACCCGCTTTGCCGAGGCGCATCGCGAAATCTCTGCTGCCTCTGGGGAGGCGCCAGCTTTGCGGGGCTTTCCGCCCTCGGTAACACCGCTGATTACAGGGCTGTGCGAGCGCGCCGGACCAGGAAGCGAAGGGCAGGGGGATATCACGGCTGTGTTCAGCGTTCTGGTGGCCGGTTCTGACATGGATGAGCCGATTGCGGATATTCTGCGCGGTGTCCTGGACGGGCATATCGTGTTGAACCGCGAAATCGCTGAACGCGGGCGGTTTCCGGCGGTGGATGTTTCTCGCTCGGTCTCGCGTAGCCTGCCGGCGGCTGCAACGCCCGAGGAAAATGCCGCCATTATGGAAGTGCGAAAATTCCTTGGCTCTTATGAGCAGTCCGAAGTTATGATCCGCGCTGGTCTTTACTCTGAAGGCAATGATGCGGTACTGGACCAGGCTGTGAAAATCTGGCCGGAATTGGATGCGTTTTTTGGCAAGGAAGATCCACAAGGGGTGAGCAACAGCTTTAACCGTCTGCAACTGCTGCTGCGACGGGCAAGCAAGGGGCGATAGGGCCCCTAAGTTTGCCAAAACTGTATAATGAGACACAAAGAAAAGGCGCTTCTCAGATCATCTGGAAGCGCCCTTTCTTTGAAGTTCCGATCGCTGTTATGGATCAAGCTTGCAGCAGCGAAAGCGCAAGCGTAGCAGAAGAGCTGGAGCTTTCGTAGGCTGATAGTTCGGTCATTGCCAGGTAGGTGTTGACCAGCTTGTCCATCTCTTCAGGATCGGAAAAGATGGTGAGGTCATCGGAACCAAACCGTTTGTTCGAGGCCTCCTGGAAGATTTCGACCTGTCGATCAATGTCCAGCCCGATAACATCTTGAGGCAATCCCAGGGCGACCTGGAACATGCTTTGAAGTTGGGGTTGCCCGATGATGTTGTACCATTGGCCCAGCACCGAGAGCTCTTCGCCCTCGTCATCAAAGGTTACCAGATCCACCAATTCCCGTTCAGCATAAAGGGCAACCTGCATGGATGTATCGGTGTTGCCAACCGCATCCTCGAAGGATTGAACGATGCTGGCTTCCACCACCTCTTCCATTTTGTAGGTTAGCTTCGTGAGAGGGACCAAGCCGGGGCCAAATGCAAAAGCATCCGTGAAGTCGACCCAACGATCGTCGCCCAGCTTGTTTGCCAAAGCATCATCTGCTGCGCTGCCATCTTCCAGCACTTTCTGGATCATCGCCTTTGAATCTATTTCATCACCAAGACCGAAGGCATTCAAGGCAACGCTCAACAATCGATAGTCCGAAACCAGTTCTTCTGCGCTGGTGATATCCCCGATATTCTCGAGGAAATAGTCATTGTCGCGCTCCAGGATGGGGTCCTTGTTGAAATGCTCGAACTGGCGATCATAAGTCGCCTGCAGAAAGGTCCAGCCGGTTATGCCTGTCGAGGTTATGACGGGATCAAAGCTCATGACGGACGAATGGCCATCAGCCGTTCTTCCCGAGGCAGAAGACTGCGCAGGGATTTCAGGCATCTGTAGTGATTGTCTTCCAGCAGCGCTTCTGTTGCCTCTGCAAGGGACGCGCGGCTGTCGGGATCAATAAAGACCTGGCTCAGCTCTTCGATCCGGCGCAGCATTGGCAGGCGATCCTCTTCGGGATCGGTGTCTCCGGTCAGCACCAATTGGGCGGCGTAGCAGACGCGACGTACCGGAGTATTGGCCTCTTCCGGATGGATGGCATCCCGCAGGCGCAGGATATTTGCATCAGGCGTGACAATGGAAAGACGGCTGCGTCGATCGCCGTTCTCGATGACCGCTCCGTTGACCAGAACGCGTTCTTTTGGGGCAAGTTTCAGGACAAGTCCGCTCATATTCAGGACGCTCCGCTGCGGAGGCCACGCATGATGGCCATGTTGACTTCGATCAGCGGTCTCACGTTCGCTTTGCGCGACAGGACCTTGCTGGTGTGTTGGCGGGTAAATTCTGCTAGGTAAAACAGGTTTTCTTTGACGTCTTGCGGCAAGTCATTTTCCTTGGCAGCAAGATCCACTTCGAAAATCGTCCACATCTTTCGGTTCTTGTGTAAGGCATCGGCCAAAATGCTGAAACTTTCGGGGCCTTTATTGAGGCTGGCCGTCTTGTGTGCGGCCGCCAGGCCATGCGTCGCACGCGCGATGACATCATATTCCCGGTCTTTGGTCGTACGGGTCGGGGCTTTTGCCGCCGAATAGGCACTCTTCGCTTTCAGAAGGGCATTCACGTGTTATCCTAACGTATTATTTCTTTAGGTCTTAGTGAAGTAGGACCCGGGGCGCGCGAGGAATGGCACGCCCCGGATTAAGTGCTTTAGCGGAACAGCTGCTGCAGGGTTTCAGGTGCCGAGTTGGCAATGGTAAGGGCCTGAACGCCCAGCTGCTGCTGTGTCTGCAGTGCCTTCAATCGAGCGGATGCCTCTTCCATGTTGGTATCCACCAGCGAACCGATGCCGGACTTCATGGCGTCGGTCACTTTGCCCACAAACTCGGACTGCTGCTCGATACGCGCTGCGGACGCACCAAGAGCCGCTGCACCGTCAACCGCAGCCTGGATCAGAGTTTCGATGTCATCAATCGAAGCTTCGGCGTTGGTAGCGTCGGTCACGACGACAGTGGTCAGGTCGAGGCCTGCTTCGAAATCCACCGAGGCAACGGTGATGTTCGACGCGGTCACAGCACCAGCAGCATCGCGGTCAAGCGAAGACAGAACGGTGATGTCGCCACCGGCAGTGTTCAGCAGGTTGGCACCATTGAACTGGGAGGCACCAATCACCGAAGTGATCTGGTTTTTCAGCTCATCAACGTCTGCAGTCAGTTTGGCGTGGTCAACGTTCTCGCCAGTACCGGCAACAACCTTTTCCTTCATCTGTGTAAGCAGTTCCTGGATCTGCTCGGCACCGGCGGTTGCGACAGCAACAGTCGATTCACCCAGGGACAGAGAGTCAGAAACGGCTTCAAAACCGGCAACATCCGATTCCATAACCTTGGAAATCGCCCAGATTGCCGAGTTGTCCTTGGCCGAACCAACTTCCAGGCCAGTCGAAATCTGGTTCTGGGTATCGGTCAGGTCGTTGTTGATGGACGACAGGGTCTGCAGAGCAACCATTGCGCCGTTGTTTGTCAGAATACTGGTCATAGCTTTTATTCCTTTAGCGATAGAGGCACTTTGGCCCCTTAGATTTCCCAGCCCCGAAGGGCGATCTTTGGCGTCTTTCTGACAATGCGTTCCACCTGTCGGTTTCCGCGCCACCTCATTGATGAGATGCAAGGAGACATTGCGTTCAAAGTTGCTAAGGGAGTGCTAATGTCCAAAATCACATTCCTTAGAATTTTCACTAAATTGCCTCGGGCTCAGGTCCGCTTTTCCAGGCGCTGCCCCATGGTGGTTCCATAGCGGGCTTTGCGACCGGTACGGTCATAGACATCCAGACCTTTTTTCACCCGGCGCAGCTCTGTCATGCGGGCGGCAACACTGCGAATGCCTTCCATTGCGCTGTTGAGCAGTTCCTGATTGCGAGAGACTTTTGTCTGCACCTTGTTCAGGGCCGCGCGTTCCAAGTCTTCAAAGGCATTGAGGCGGCTGATCGCGGCTTCCTTGCGGCTAAGCAGGGCTTCGATTTGATCCAGCTCGCCGCGCACTAGGGCCTGACGCTCTTGGTCAAGGATTTCATCGAGCTCTTCAATGAGGCTCTGGGGGTCATGATTAGTCATTCTGGGATTCCTTCAATGCGTTGTAGAGTGATTCGGCGAGGCCTATGCCGCCGGCTTCGGTGATTTGTTCGGCCTGCGCGCGAACAAGAAAACTGCTGAACTGATCTTCTCCGGCACCGCCGCCGCCCAGGCCTTCACGGCTTTTTCCCAGCCCGGCCGATTTCAACATTTCTGTGAGAAATGAGGCCTCTAATTTGAAGGCTGCATCGCGCATGGCATCATCCCTCGACTTATTTTGAAGGTCGGGCGGGGGCGGTGTTGCGTGTTGAACTGTCGTCAGATTGGGCATCCTGCACCTCTGTTCAGTTTCATTTCGAATTGCTTTGATTTTTCAGAGAATGCCTCAGGAGCGGTTAAAATTACCGTAACCGCTTTGGGGTAGAGGTCGGGATACTCGAGATAGAATGTCTGGAATCCTATGCTTACAAATGTACTCTTTGGTCAGCCGAGCGGCAGCGCCGCTGACCCGCTTCCCGCCAAGGCGACAGAAGGCCCGGGGCGGCAGCAAGACACTCGCAGTTTCTCCGATCACCTCAATGATCGTTCGAGGCAATACGAGAAAAATTCAGCTTCAGAATATGATTCGAGCCAGCGGCCGGACCAGGCGGCCGATCAGGTGGACGAGAGCAAAGCCACTGCGCAAAATGCACAGGACCAATCCCCAGAGGAGGAGGTCCAGGCAGATGCCGCGGGTGGTGAAGGTGATGCCACGCAGAGCGAATCGGACAGTTCAGATGTTGCTTCGACCGAGTCTGCGCAGACGCAGACAGAGAGTGAGGCAGATGCTCTCCCCGCTGAGATCGAAGCGTCGCAGGATGCAGCTGGTTTGGTTGAGGCCGCTGACGAGCTTGGTTCGATTGCGGCTATGCGGAGCGAGGCAACACCAGCTTCTGCGCCGCAAGGAGATGATCCCAAATTGACCGTAGCGGCGCAAAAAGCCGCTGCAGGGGTCCCAGAAGCTGGCTCTTCTTTGCAAGCAAATGTCGAAGATGGCTCCGCGTCGGCGAGCACAAAGCATATCGCGAGCTCTGCCGAGGGCGCTTCTGAAACAACCGATTCTCCTGTCGGGCGCGCCGCAGTGGAGGTCGATCCGGCCAAGACTCGCACCGCTGAAACCCCAAGCGCAAATGGCGCTGCAGGGGCTTTGGTGGGTGAAGATGCGGGCAAGGGCAAGGGGCTGGACACCCAGCTGACGAAAGAAGAGCGCGCAGAGAGCGTTGTAGCCCCACGCAACGGTGACACGGCGCAGGTACAAAACGGCACGCAGCAGCGCGCTGGTGCCAGATCAATTGCATCTGCAGCGCCTGCTGTCACGGCGAAGACAGGCGAGACATCCCAAGGGATGACAGTCGCGCTGAGCGAAGTACCGCAAAGTGATGAAGCCGAGGCAGAAGTGGATGTCGAGGCGATTGTCCGTGACGGGACCCGCAAGCCGGGCATCCCGGCTGAGGTGGCAGCGTCGGTGGCAGGACAGGTCCGAGCCACAGGTGCGGCAGAGCCGGGCCGACGGGCGCAGGGACGCGCCATGGAAGCGCGGGAAATAGAGAGTACGACTTCGGCGACCCGCACCGAAACAGGGGCCACAGCCGCCACCAAAGCAACGGCAACAGCGCAGATGAGTGCGGTTCAGCAGGCCTTTGTGGCCCAGGCTCTGGAGGCGGATGTTTCCGCAGCGGGTGCCCGGGGTGATGCGCAGCTTCTCAGCGGAGAGCTGGGTGCCGATTGGCGCGGCTTGTCGCAGATCCTGACTGAGGCGGCTTTGCAGCCCGGGACGGTGCACCGCCCAGAGGTTCCGCGTCAAATCGGGGCCCAGCTGGCTGCGGCTTTTGTGGCCAAGGGGGATCGCAACGTTGATGTGGCCTTGAACCCTGAAGAACTGGGCCGGGTCAAAATGCGGGTGAGCACCAGTGATTCTGGCATCACCATGGTGATTCAGACGGAACGGCCAGAGACGGCAGACCTGATGCGGCGGCACATCAATGAGCTAGCAGATGAATTCCGCAAGATGGGTTTTGATAATATCTCCTTCGAATTCAGCGGTGAAGGTGCTGCGGCCGGAGGTGGCATGGCGGATTCGGAGACATCGGCTGGCAGCGGTCAATCCGGGACCGGTACATCCGAAGAACTGGTGACGGCTGAAGTCGCCGAAACCGCAATACAACATTTGAACCTCGGCGGTGCCGGGGTGGATATGAGGGTCTAGAAATGACTTCAGAAGTTTCTTCCGTTGGAACGACGGCAACCGGAACATCATCAGGTTCGACTGGTTCCACGTCTTTGACATCGGATTTTGACACATTTATCAAGTTGCTCACGGCACAGGCGACGCATCAGGATCCGCTGGAGCCGATGGACGGCACTGAATATGCCTCGCAGCTGGCCGAGTTCTCCATGGTGGAACAGCAAGTTCTGACCAATGACAACCTGAGCACGGTGCAAGCGCAGCTCAACCTTGGCAACATGGCATCCCTGACCGGTTGGGTCGGGATGGAAGTCCGCGCCGCAACTTCTGCCCAGTTTGATGGCAGTACTCCGATTGTTGTCGCACCAAATCCAGCGGCGTCCTCTGATGATGTAACTTTGGTTGTCAGGGACGAAGAGGGCGACGAAGTGAACCGGATCACTTTGCCGGTTTCGGCGGATCCCTATGAATGGGACGGCACCAACTTCGAGGGTGATACCATGGCCGCCGGTGCCTATAGCTTTGTTGTTGAAAGCATGATGAATGGCGAGGTCATCATGAGCGAAGTGGCCGAAGTCTATGTGGATGTTCACGAGACCCAGATGCAGGGCAGCGAAGTGATCCTGATCACCGAGACCGGAAATCCGATCCTGGCGACCTCTGTCACGGCGCTCCGTGATCCAAACGCTGAAGGTGAGGAAGAGATCGCAACCTAAATAGGTTGTGGCTTTGCGGCCTTGTGACTTTGGCAAAAATGATGTCAGCCTCGTCTACGGAAGGCGCTGACAGGAGGGCAGAGAGCTGCCGGGCCAGGATTTTGATTTTGATCAGCGGTTGTTTCAATCGCTTGCGGCGCAGGGGCTAGAGGTTCCTGCGCCCTTGCCATTGTTGGGGGGGCGCTCCAACCGGGTCTGGCGCGCGGGTGATCTGGTGGTGAAACTCTACCTGAACCGGGCCGATAACCCATTGTTCGACAACGATCCCTCTCGCGAAATCTCTGCGCTCGAGGCGCTGTCGGGAACCGGCATGGTGCCTGCTTTGGTGGCCTCTGGGCAGTTCGAGGGGTGCAGCTGGTTGGCCTATAGTCACATCACCGGCGCGCCCTGGCAGAGCGATACCCCGCATGTGGCGCAGCTGTTGGGCCGCTTGCACGACCAGTCGTTGATGCCGGATCTGCCAATGGGCCGCAACGGCAGTCGCCAGCTGGAACAGCAGAGCGCGGCGATTCTGGCGCGCTGTCCGCAGGATGAACCCTTGCTGGCGCTGCTGCAGGATTTGCGCCCTATTGGCCAGGTGCCGCCCAATCGGCAGCGGGTGCTGATCCATGGCGACCCGGTGCCCGGTAATCTGTTGGCCCATGACGGCACGCTCACGCTGATTGACTGGCAATGTCCGCAGCACGGGGACCCGGCCGAGGATCTGGCGCTGTTCCTGTCACCGGCGATGCAATTTCTTTATCGTGGCACAGTGCTTGCCCCCCAGGAGAGCGAGGCGTTTCTTGCCGCCTATCCCGACCCGCGCATTGTTGGGCGCTATTTGGCGCTGAGGCCCTGGTTTCACTGGCGCATGGCGGCCTATTGCCTGTGGCGCAGCCAGGGCGGCGCGCCGCTCGATCGCAGTGCGCTGGAGCTGGAAGTTCAGGCGCTCAGACGGTCGATCATCCCCAGCAGGGCATAGGCGGGCGGCATCACCAGGCGTCGCGCCGCGCCAAACGGGAATTTTTGCAGCTGTTGCATCACCTTTGAGTAGGGCAGATCCGGTGTCTTGCCCAGCGTCAGATCCGCCAGTAACCGACCGGCATAGCTGCCCATGGCTACGCCATTTCCATGATAGCAAAGCCCGGCAAACAACCCGGGATGATCCGGGATGGCACCAACAAAGGGCACCAGATCGCGCGAGAGGCTGACCATGCCAGACCAGCAATGGGTGGTTTCGACCTCGCTCCACTTTGGGAACAGCGATTCAAAATCGGCGCGCAGTTTGCGGCGAATAGCAGCCTCATTGCGCGGCGAGGCAATCAGCCCGCCACGCATGCCAAACAGGAACCGCCGGTCCGGCATCAGGCGGAAATAGTGTAGCATGTTGCGGCTGTCATAGGCCATCTGATCGCTGAACCAGCCCTGTGCCTGCAGCTCTGCCTCGCTGAGGGGGCGGGTCACCATGGCGGTGGATTGGGTTGGCATATAGCGCGCCGACAGCCAGTGCGGCAGGTCGTCAGAGGAATAGCCATTGGTGGCAATGATGACCTGATTGCTGCGAACCGCGCCTTTGGGGGTGGTGACAAGGAGGAGATTGCCTGGGGATTCGATCCTGAGCGCAGGACTGTTCTGAAACAGTTGTGCCCCGGCGTCTTTGGCAGCCTGCGCCAGTCCAAACAGGTATTTGCGCGGGTTGAGCCCAAAGCCGACCGGCGTGGTCAGGGCGCCGTGGAACTCACCATTCAAGCCGGCATCGGCCAGTTGATGGCGCTGGAGGAATTCGACCTCCTCACCAGCTGCCTTCAGGGCCGCTGCTTCCCGCGCCATCGCCTTGAGGGCACGGGGGCCATGGGCCAGCCGGGTTTCTCCCTTGGAATGGGTGTCAGCCTGGATGCCATGTTTTGTCAAAAGATCCGCAACCAGGGCCACGGCGGCCTCTTCCCCTGCCTCATAAGTGGCTGTGGCCTGGGTGCCGTATTTGCGCCGCATAGCCTGCGCGGAGAGCTTGGAGCCCCCCAGGCAACAAAAGCCACCATTGCGTCCAGAGGCCCCCCAGGCTGGGGATTCGGCCTCGAGCAGGGCAACGGAAGCACCAGCCTCTGCCAGATGCAGGGCTGCGGACAGACCGGTGAAACCTCCGCCAATGACGGCAACATCCACCTGCAATTCTCCGCTCTGCTCAGGCCAGATCGGGGTGGCTATGGTCTCGTCCCACCAGCAATTGTTGCGGGGGCCGGGACCATAGGCATAGTCGGAAAAGATCCGCTTCATCAGCCGCGCTCAGCCGCCTGAGCATCGCGTTTCTGCCGCACCATCTGGCGCTTGTTGACCAGCGATGCAGTGATGACGCCCAGGGTGACGATGGCAATCATCAGGGTAGACAGCGCGTTGATTTCGGGGCTGACCCCCAGGCGCACTGCGGAATAGATCTTGATCGGCAGGGTGGTGGCCGCAGGTCCCGAGGTGAAAGAGGCAATCACCAGATCATCCAGCGACAGGGTAAAGGCCAGAAGCCAGCCGGAAATCACTGCAGGGGCAATGATTGGCAGGGTGACCAGCCGAAAGGCCTCGGAAGGAGAGCAGCCCAGATCCAGCGCCGCCTCCTCAAGGGACTTGTCAAAGGTGACCAGTCGCGAGGAGACCACCACTGAGACATAGCACATCGAAAAGGTAGTATGGGCCAGCACGATGGTCATCACACCCCGGTCCAGCCCAATGCCGATAAACAGCAACAGCAGCGACAGACCGGTGATGACTTCGGGCATCACCAAGGGCGCGTAAATCATGCCGGAGAACAGCGTGCGCCCCATGAACCGCCCGCCGCGCACCAGCACATAGGCGGCCATGGTGCCCAGCACCGTGGCAATGGTCGAGGACATCACCGCCACCTTGAGCGTCACCCAGGCGGCATTGAGGAAGGCCTCGTTCTGCAGCAGCTCGCCGTACCATTTGGTCGAGAACCCGGCCCAGACCGTGACCAGTTTGCTTTCGTTGAAACTGTAGATCACCAGAATCAGCATCGGCACGTAAAGGAAGGCAAAGCCAAGGGTCAGCGATACGGTATTGAACCAACTCATGCGTCTCATTGTTCGGCCTCCTGCTGTTTTTGCTGATTGCGCTGGAACAGCACGATGGGAATGATCAACAGCAGCAACAGAACCACTGCCACGGCAGAGGCCACCGGCCAATCGCGGTTGGAGAAGAACTCTTCCCACAAGACCTTGCCGATCATCAGCGTGTCGGATCCACCCAACAGCGACGGGATGACGAATTCGCCCAAGACCGGAATGAAAACCAGGAAGGAGCCGGCAATGATGCCGGTTTTCGACAGCGGGATGGTCACCAGCCAAAAGGCCGAAAGGCGGGAACAGCCCAGATCCTCGGCGGCCTCAATCAGGGATTCGTCCAGCCGTTCAAGCGCGGCATAGATCGGCAGAATCATGAAGGGAAGATAGGTATAAACGATGCCGATATAGACCGCGGTATTGGTGTTGAGGATGGTCAGCGGTTCCGAGATCACCCCGGTCCACATCAGGAACTGGTTCAGGAACCCCTCGTTCGACAGGATCCCCATCCAGGCATAGACCCGGATCAGAAAGCTGGTCCAGAACGGCAGAATTACCAGCATCATCAGGGTCGCGCGCCACTCTGACGGGGCGCGGGCCATGGCATAGGCCATCGGATAGCCCACCAGCAGGGTCAGCAGGGTCGAGATCAGGGCGATCTTGAAGGAGCTGAGGTAGGCCTTCCAATAGAGATCGTCCTCGGCAAGCCAGGTGAAGTTCTCAAAATCCAGCTCTGACAAGAAAGCCCAGACCCCGGTGGCCCAGTCAAAATGCGGCGTATAGGGCGGACGGGCCAGCTCGACGTCCGAAAGCGAGATTTTCAACACGATGACAAAGGGCACCAAGAAGAGTGCCAGCAGCCAGACATAGGGAACGGAGATCAGGAAAAAGCGGCGCATCATTCAGCCAAGAGAACGCCTGCCGTGGCGGTCCAGGACAGCCAGACAGTGTCTTCCCAAGTGAAAGCACGACGTGAGATGCGGCGGGTATTGGCGCTTTGCGCCTTGATCACCGCGCCTGAGGGCAGCTCGACGTGATAGGTCGAGATATTGCCGAGGTAGGCGATGTCGAGGATCTTGCCCTGGACGAGATTGTCCACGCCTGTTGGTTTTTCTGCGTTGATTGTGACTTTCTCTGGCCGGATGGCGAGATGGGCCTTTTGCCCGTCCGAGAATGTATGAGGGGATGTGACGTTGAGCGGCGCTTGCCCGTCTTGCCAGGTAAGGGCGTAGCTCTCGGGGCCATTGGGGGTGGCCACGCCATCAATGATGTTCACCTCGCCAATGAAGTCAGCGACATAGACCGAATTGGGTGTCTCGTAGATGCGATCCGGGGTGGAGACCTGAATGATCTTGCCGTGATCCATCACCGCGACGCGGCTGGCGACGGTCATGGCTTCTTCCTGATCATGGGTCACGATAACAAAGGTGGTGCCAGTCTTTTCCTGGATATCCATCAGTTCAAACTGGGTATCCTGGCGCAGCTTTTTATCCAGCGCGCCAAGCGGTTCATCCAGCAGCAGCAATTTGGGATGTTTGGCAAGCGAACGTGCCAGGGCAACCCGTTGACGCTGGCCGCCAGAGATCTGGTGTGGCTTGCGGCTTGCGAATTTCTCTAGCCGCGTCAGCCGCAGCATTTCATCCACACGGTCCCTAATGTCGTGCTTGGGCATGGCCTCGCGTTTCAGACCAAAGGCGATGTTTTCCCAGATGCTGAGATGTGGAAACAGCGCGTAGGACTGGAACATCATATTGGTGGCGCGTTTGTTTGGCGGCACCGGGGCCATGTCCTGACCAGCCAGGTAAATGGCACCTTCGGTTGGGCTTTCGAATCCGGCCAGCATCCGCATCATGGTGGTCTTGCCGCAGCCCGAGGGCCCCAGCAGCGCAAAGAATTCTTTCTCGTAGATGCCAATGGTCAAATCGTCGATCGCCGTGAACTCACCAAAGCGTTTGGTGACGTTCTGGAACTGGATCAAAGGCTTGGCCTCGGGATCGTTCCAGGGTTCGAATACAGGACTGGTCAAGCTGCTGTTCCCCCGCAGGTTCTGAAATCGCAGCCCGGGTGGGCCGCGTTAGATCAGAAAGTTTGGTGCAAATTGGAAATAGGCAGGGCGCGCCTGGCGCCCTACCGGATCGGGCAGGCCTGAATCAGGTGCCGGATTTGATCTTGGTCCACATGCGGGTGGCCCGGCGCTGAACCTTGGTTGGATAGGCCTCTTTGATGTAGAGGTTCTTGACGGTTTCAGCATTGGGGTAGATGGCCGGATCGTCGATCACATCCGCTTCCAGGAACTCCTGGCTCGCCTGGTTGCCATTGGCATAATAGACGTAGTTTGACGCCGCCGCCATATTGTTTGCGTCCATGATGAAGTTCAGGAACTTATGAGCGCCTTCGGGGTTGGGGGCATCCACCGGAATGGTCATCTGGTCGAACCACATCAGCGCACCTTCCTTGGGTGCATTATATTCGATCTCGACGCCGTTCTCGGCCTCAGCAGCGCGGTCACGCGCCTGCAGGATATCGCCGGACCAGCCAAAGGCGACGCAGATGTCACCGTTTGCCAGCGCGTTGATATATTCGGAGCTGTGGAACTTCTTGATATAGGGGCGCACGGCCATCAGCACCGGTTCGGCCTTGGCGATAACATCGGGGTCCATGCTGTTGGGGTCTTCGCCGATGTATTTCAGGGCGGCGGGGATCATTTCATCAGGGGCGTCGAGGAAATAGACGCCGCATTCGGCCAGCTTTTCCATATTGGCGGGGTTGAAGACCAGGTCGAGCGAGTCAAGTGGCGCATCTGCCCCCAGAACGTCCTGAACCTTTGCGACATTGGTCCCCAGGCCGGTGGTGCCCCACATGTAGTTGATCGAATATTCATTGCCGGGATCATACAGACTGGTGCGTTCCTCGATGGCCCCCCACATGTTCGACAGGTTGGGCAGGGCGTCCTTGTTCAGCTTCTGGAATGACCCGGCCACGATCTGGCGCGCCATAAAGGAGCCGGTGGGAACCACCACGTCATAGCCCGAACCACCCGCAAGCATTTTGGTTTCCAGAACCTCGTTGCTGTCAAAGACGTCGTAGATCAATTTGATGCCGGTTTCCGCTTCGAATTTGGTCAGCAGCTCTTCGTCGATATAATCGGACCAGTTGTAGACCCGCACTTCTTCTGCCATGGCAACAGAGCCTAGCAAGGCGACGGCAGCGGTCATTGTCATCATTTTGAGTGTCATGATTATCTCCCTGTGGGTACCGGTGTTGGCCCGGCTGAGCTGGATTTGATCAAGTTTTGTCTCTTTCGGCAATACTGTTTATGTTTCCAGCGGGTAAAACTTGGTGCAAGCTGCCCAAAATTTAGAAGGAAAAACTCAAGTGACGGTGACCAAATCAGCAGCCCAGACGACCCCAGGTGACGGGCCCAAATTGCCCGCCCACGAGACCGTCTATCAGAAGCTGCGGGCGCAGATTCTCTTTGGTGAATTGGCACCAGGGCAGGCGGTTACAATCCAAGGGCTGACCGAGTCTCTGAATGCCGGGATGACACCGGTGCGCGAGGCCATTCGCCGCCTGATTTCGGACGGGGCCCTGGTGTTTCAGGGGAACCGGCGCGTGTCGGTCCCATTGCTGCGGCCACAAGACATAGATGAACTGAGTTATGTAAGAAAATCAATAGAGTCTGAGCTTGCGCGCAGGGCTGCACTGCGTGTGACACCGGCCCAGATTTCACGGCTCGAGGCCATCGATATTGCCCTGGATCAGGCAATCAACACCGGTGATGTTGCCGGCTATCTGGTGCAGAACTACAGCTTCCATTCCGAGCTCTACGCCTATGCCGATGCGCCGATCATGGCGGACCTTGCAGACCGGCTCTGGCTGCGCTTTGGACCCTCGCTGCGGGTGGTCTGCGGACGCTTTGGTACCCAGAGCTTCCCGGACCGCCATAAGGATATCATTGAATCCATGCGGCAAAGGGAGCCGGAAAAAGTGGCACGTGCGATGGAAAAAGACGTCGAACAAGGCATGGAACAGGTCAGTCAGGGACTCGGAGACGCCAACTGATTCGATTGACAAGGTGAAATTTGATCATATTCTAGGGGCAATCTTTTCACGCTGGAGTCTGTCCCATGACTGCGATCACCAATCATCTGCCCACAGCCGAATTGCAGGCCTTGGATGCCGCGCATCACATACATCCTTTCACAGCCAACGGGGAGTTGGCCGAAAAAGGCAGCCGCATCATCACCCGCGCCACTGGTGTCACCCTGACCGACAGCGAGGGCAACGAGATCCTCGATGCCATGGCGGGCCTGTGGTGCGTCAATATCGGCTATGGCCGCGATGAGCTGGCCGAGGTGGCCGCGCGCCAGATGCGCGAACTGCCCTATTACAACACCTTCTTTCAAACCACCCATGTGCCCGCCATTGCCCTGGCCGCAAAAATAGCTGAACTGGCGCCGGGTGATCTGAACCACGTGTTCTTTGCCGGCTCCGGTTCTGAGGCCAATGACACCAATATCCGCATGGTGCGGCATTATTGGGCGTTGAAAGGCAAGCCGAGTAAATCCATCATCATCAGCCGTAAAAACGCTTATCATGGCTCCTCGGTGGGCAGTGGCTCGCTGGGTGGTATGAGCGCCATGCACGAGCAGGGCGGGCTGCCGATCCCGGATATCCACCACATCAACCAGCCCCATTGGTGGGCTGAAGGCGGCGACACGCCTGAGGACGAATTTGGCCTGGCGCGCGCACAAGAGCTGGAAGCCGCTATCCTGGAATTGGGCGAAGACCGTGTTGCCGCCTTTATCGCCGAACCTGTGCAGGGTGCGGGGGGTGTTATTGTGCCACCGGCAAGCTACTGGCCGGAAATCCAGCGGATCTGCGACAAATACGAGATCCTCCTGATCGCGGATGAGGTCATCTGTGGCTTTGGCCGGACCGGAAATTGGTTTGGCAGCGAAACCCAGGGCATCCGCCCGGATATCATGACCATCGCCAAGGGGCTCAGCTCTGGCTACGCGCCGATTGGCGGCTCGATTGTGACGGATGAGATCGCAGCGGTGATTGGTGGCGATGAGTTCAACCACGGTTACACCTATTCAGGTCACCCGGTGGCGGCGGCGGTGGCGCTGGAAAACCTGCGCATCCTCGAGGAGGAAGACGTCATTGGCCATGTCCGGGATGTTGCAGGCCCCCATCTGAAAGAAAAATGGGAAGCCCTGACGGATCACCCTCTGGTGGGCGAGGCCAAGATCGTCGGCATGATGGGTTCGATCGCGCTGACCCCAAACAAAGCCACACGTGCCGCGTTTGAAGAACCCGGAACCGTTGGCTATATCTGCCGCGAGCGTTGTTTTGCCAATAATCTGGTGATGCGTCACGTGGGCGATCGGATGATCATCTCCCCGCCGCTGGTGATCACGCCAACTGAGATCGACCTGCTGATCGCGCGTGCCCGTACCTCGCTGGATGAATGCCATGCCATCCTGCAGGACAAGGGGTTGCTGTAATTTTGAGCTCTCAGGCATCAGCTTTGGCATCAGCTTTTCCTAATCCTATCTAAGTGTCAGCCTTCGGTGAGCGTTCTTGCCGGGGGCTTTTTCTGTAATTGCCACGCAAGTGTTGTACGCTGATGTCGCAAAAGGGTCGTGAGGTGTCGAAAAAAGTCTCATTCACGTCTTGATGGCAGGGTTTACTTTGGGGAAGATGATCTTTTTCGGACTCTCAGACAGCTTCGCTGATGTTCAATGAGCTTGGGAACGGAAAAGAATATTTTTTTCATACCTAGCGCTTGATACGCTTGGTGTGCTTACATCTACCCAGAAGTGCAGAAACAATCTGCCGACTGAAAAACACGGGGAGCCTGCTTTGGCTGATGCGTCAAATACAGACGCGTTCGTTGAATTCGAACGCGTGCAAAAGAGCTACGACGGTGAAAACCTTGTCGTAAAAGATTTGAACCTCATTATGCCAAAGGGCGAGTTTCTGACCATGTTGGGGCCGTCAGGCTCCGGCAAGACGACCTGCCTGATGATGTTGGCAGGGTTTGAGACCGCAACCCACGGCGACATTCGCCTTGGCGGCACTTCGATCAATAATATTCCGCCGCACAAACGCGGCATCGGCATGGTGTTCCAGAACTATGCGCTGTTCCCGCATATGACCATTGCCGAAAACCTCTCCTTCCCGCTGGAAGTCCGCAAGATGGGCAAGTCTGAGCGTGAAGCAAAGGTGAAGCGCGCATTGGACATGGTGGAAATGGGGGCCTTTGGTGGCCGTCGTCCCTCGCAGCTTTCGGGCGGTCAGCAGCAGCGTATCGCCCTGGCACGCGCGCTGGTGTTCGAACCCGAACTGGTTTTGATGGATGAACCGCTTGGCGCGCTGGACAAGCAGCTGCGCGAGAAGATGCAGTTCGAAATCACTCATCTGGCGCATCGTCTGGGTATCACCGTGGTCTATGTGACCCACGACCAGACCGAAGCTCTGACCATGTCGGATCGGGTTGCCGTGTTTGAGGATGGCCGCATTCAGCAGCTGGCCCCGCCAGACAAGCTGTATGAAGAGCCGCAAAACAGCTTTGTGGCGCAGTTCATCGGCGAGAACAACACGCTGGAAGGCACCGTCAAAGAGATCAACAACGGCGTTGCCCTGGTTCAGCTGGATGATGGTGAGCTGATCGATTGTAAGCCAGTCAATGTCAGCAAGCCCGGTGAACGTACGCGTGTTTCGATCCGTCCTGAGCGGGTTGAATACAACAAGGAGCGCCTCAGTGAAGGCGCTCATACCCTCAAGGCCGAGGTGCTCGAGTTCATCTACATGGGTGACATCTTCCGCACCCGTCTGCGGGTGGCTGGAAATGATGAGTTTATCATCAAGACTCGGAACGCCCCCGATCAGGTGCGCCTGAAGCCAGGAACGCAGATCGAAATCGGTTGGCTGCCCGAAGATTGTCGCGCGCTGGACGCCTAAGTCCACTCACGCAAACCCCCGGCGCTCATGACCGGGGGGCAAGAAACTTACGAATTTCAACAAGGAGAGATATCTCATGAAAATGACAAAACTGTCAGCATTGGCGATGACAACAGCGCTGATCGCGCCTGCGGCATTTGCCGAAGACATGGCCAACGAAATGACCCTGGTGTCCTGGGGTGGGGCCTATCAGTCCAGCCAGCACAAAGCCTATGTTGAGCCCTATGTTGCTGCAAACGAAGGTGTCAAAGCCGTTTGGGACGAAAGCTCTGCTGAAGCGGTTGCCAAGCTGCGCGCCATGAACGAAGCCGGCAATGTGACCTGGGATCTGGTTGACGTTGTTGCTTCGGATGCGATGCGTCTCTGTGATGAAGGCCTGGCCGAAGAAATCAACCACGACGAAGATCTGGCCGCTGCCCCCGATGGCACTTCGGCCTCCGAAGACTTTGGCGACCTGCTGGTTTCCGACTGCTTCGTGCCTCAGATCGTGTATTCGACCACCTTTGGCTACCGCACCGACCTGGTTGGCGCCGAAGCACCAACCTCCGTTTGCGACATCTTTGACCTGGCAAAATTCCCGGGCAAGCGTTCGCTGCAGAAGCGCCCAATCGACAACATGGAATGGGCTCTGTACTGCGATGGCGTGGCCAAGGACGACATCTATGACGTTCTGGGCACCGACGAAGGCGTGAGCCAGGCCCTGGCCAAGCTCGATTCGATCAAGGACAGCGTTGTCTGGTGGTCTGCTGGTGCAGAAACACCCCAGCTGCTGGCTGATGGCGAAGTTGTGATGGGTTCGACCTACAACGGCCGTCTGTTCTCGGCGATTGCCGAACAGAACCAGCCGATTGGTATGCTCTGGGACATGCAGTCCTTTGACCTGGACGGCTGGATTGTTCCCGCTGGTCTGCCTGCGGACCGCAAGGCCCGTGCGATGGACTTCCTGAAGTTCGCAACCGACACCCAGCGTCTGGCTGATCAGGCGGCTTACATCTCCTACGGTCCGGCCCGTGCCTCTTCGGCACCGCTGGTTGGCAAGCACGCCGAGCTGGGCATCGAAATGGCACCTCACATGCCAACCGATCCCGCCAACGCTGGTAACGTGCACACCTACGACTATGAGTGGTGGGCAGACAACCGCGACGATCTGGACGCAAAATTCCAGGCCTGGTTGGTCAAGTAATCTGACCTCGTTGTGAAAACGGGAAAGGGCCCGGTCCCAACGCCAGGGCCCTTTCTCCACCAACAAAAAGACCCGACGGGGACCCCCACCATGAGTGATACCACCCAAAACGGCCCGGTGCTGGCTGCTGATGGCACGCCTCTGAAGCGTAGCCTCGCCAAAGCACTGCGGATGCAAAAGATGCGGGCTTTGATGCTGATCGCGCCATTGCTCTTGTTTATCCTTGTGACTTTCATCCTGCCAGTTGGCGATATGCTGTTCCGGTCGGTGGATAACCGCATCGTGCAGAATGTTTTGCCAAACACGGTTATCGCGCTGGAAAGCTGGGATCCCGCCTCCACGGAAATTCCCGGAGAAGCTGTCTTTGCTGCATTGGCAGTCGACATGAAGGCGGCAGCGGAAATCAAGGTTCACACCAAAGTGGCCAAACGCCTGAACTATGAAAATCCCGGCCTTGCCTCGATTTTCCGCAAGTCAGGGCGCAAAATTCGAAAATGGGATGTCGAAAACGAAGGCCCCTACAAGGAGCGCCTGATCGAGCTCAACGATGGCTGGGCCGATATCGAGCTGTGGCGCACCATCAAGACCTATTCCGGTCGCCGCACCATGGGCTACTTCCTCAACGCGGTGGACATGAAGCTGGGCGCCGAGGGCGTGACAGTTCGCCCCGAGAACGAGCGGATCTACAACACCATGTTGATCCGGACCATGCGGATGTCCCTGATCATCACCTTCAGCTGTATCCTGCTGGGCTATCCGGTGGCCTGGTTGCTGGCCAATCTGCCGACCCGAACCGCCAATATGCTGATGATTCTGGTACTGCTGCCCTTCTGGACCTCTTTGCTGGTGCGAACATCGTCCTGGAAGATCCTGCTGCAACAACAAGGCGTCATCAATGACGTGCTGGTCTGGATAGGGATCGTTGGCGATGACAACCGATTGGTGTTGATCAACAATGAGCTGGGCACCATCATCGCGATGACCCATATCCTGCTGCCCTTTATGATCCTGCCGATGTATTCGGTGATGCAGACAATCCAGCCCACCTATCTGCGGGCGGCCAAATCGCTGGGTGCCACCAACTGGACGGCCTTCTGGCGGGTGTATTTCCCCCAATCGGTGCCCGGAATTGGCGCGGGCTCAATCCTCGTCTTCATTCTGGCGGTTGGCTACTACATCACCCCTGCCTTGGTGGGCGGTACCAAAGGGACCTTCATCTCCAACCTGATTGCCTATCACATCTCGACATCGGGCAACTGGGGCTTGGGCGCGGCACTGGGTGCCATCCTTCTGGCGGTGGTTCTGCTGCTGTACTGGGTCTATGACAAGATTGTCGGCATCGACAACGTGAAGCTGGGGTAACCGACAATGAGTGCACTTCCTCCATATGCAACGACGGGCCAGCGGGTCTGGTACTACTCCTTTCGGGTGATCTGCGGGTTGATCTTCTTCTTCCTGATCGCACCGATCGTGGTGATCATCCCGCTGAGCTTTAACGCGCAGGACTTCTTTACCTTCACGCCGGAAATGCTGCGGCTGGATCCGGAAGGGTTTTCGCTGAAACACTATCGGGACTTCTTCAGCAATGATTCCTGGCAGAGTTCGATGTGGAACTCGCTGAAGATTGCCCCCATGGCGACGATTGTCTCTGTGACCTTCGGGACCTTGGCGGCGATCGGCCTCAGCCAGCCACATGTGCCCTTCCGGCGGGCCATCATGGCGATCCTGATCTCGCCGATGATTGTTCCGCTGATCATCTCTGCGGCTGGCATGTATTTCTTCTACAGCCGGATTGGCCTGCAGGGTACTTACTTTGGTGTGGTTCTGGCCCATGCGGCGCTGGGCATTCCCTTTGTAATCATCACTGTGACGGCAACGCTGGTTGGGTTTGACCGTTCACTGACCCGCGCGGCGGCGAATATGGGAGCCGATCCGGTTACCACCTTCTTCCGCATTCAGATGCCATTGATTCTGCCCGGCGTTATCTCCGGTGGTCTTTTTGCCTTCATCACGTCGTTTGATGAGGTTGTGGTGGTGCTCTTTGTCGGTTCGGCCGGTCAAAAGACGCTGCCTTGGCAGATGTTCATCGGGTTGCGCGAACAGATCTCGCCCACCATTCTGGCGGTGGCAACGATCCTGGTGGCGATTTCGATCATGCTGTTGGCAACCGTCGAGATGCTGCGCCGTCGCTCTGAACGCCTGCGCGGCATGAGCCCAAGCTAAACAAGCTGTCCAAACATAAGCATGCAAACAGGCCTCGGAACATTCCGGGGCCTGTTCTAATTTGAGGTATGGAATGTGATCTGTGGAAAAGGAGCCACGTGAGAAATGACCCAGCCTTTTGCCAATGATGAGATCAAAGCCGCCTTTGCGGTTGAGGATCCAAAGGCCCGTGCCGGTATGCTGGCGCTGCGTGATCTGATCCTGGTCACAGCCGCGCGGTTGCCTCAGGTTGGACCGGTAGAAGAGGCGCTGCGGTGGGGTCAGCCCTCTTATCTGACGCCCAAGACCAAATCCGGCTCTACCCTGAGATTGGGCCAACCAAAAGGTGGGTGCTTTGCCTTGTTTGTGCATTGTCAAAGCACCCTGATCCCGGACTACCTGCAGGCCTTTCCTGCCTGGGACCGGGTGGAGGGCACCCGCGCGCTGTTGTTTGATGATGTCAGTGAGATTGACCCCATACGCCACGGTTGGTTGATTGAGCGGGCGCTAACCTATCATCTGCACAAGACGGCTAAGAAACAGGCTTCGGGAAAATAAATCCAATCCGGGATACCGTAAATAGGGAATCGTCTGGGTCTGCAGTTTGACCTGCCCAGGATTCGCTATCAAGAGCGCCGTTTACGCTCCACCTTGCGTTTGAGCTTGGCTGATTTGTGCTTGGCCTTGCCGCTCTTGCGTTTGACATTGCGCCCCGCCGGGCTGCGCCGACCGCCACCACCATGGCCGCCCTTGGGCAGGCCTTCATCTTCGATTGCCAGCAGTTCCAGCTCCAACCCGCCGGTGACCGGCGCGGCCTGTGTCAGGCGTACGGTGACGCGTTGGCCAATCGAGATGATCAGCCCTGTGTCGGCCCCCATCAGGGTACCGGCCTCGGCGTCAAAGTGGAAAAACTCACGCCCGATGGTGCGCACCGGCACCAGCCCGTCGGCGCCGGTTTCATCCATTTTCACAAATGCCCCAAAGCGCGCGATACCGCTGATCCGACCCGAAAATTCATTCCCGACCCGCTCTGACAGATAGGAGGCCAGGTAACGGTCGGTGGTGTCGCGCTCGGCGATCATCGAGCGACGTTCGGTGTCAGAGATATGTTTGGCGGTTTCCTCCAGCCGGTCGATCTCTGTCTGCACCAGCCCGTCCTCGCCCCAGCCATGGGCAGAGACCAGCGAGCGGTGCACGATGAGATCGGCGTAGCGGCGAATCGGTGAGGTGAAATGCGCGTAGTTGCGCAGCGCCAATCCAAAATGCCCAAAGTTCTCCGGCGTGTAATAGGCCTGCTGCATCGACCGCAGCGTGGAGATATTGATCAGCTCGGCATCATCGGTGCCCGCCGCCCCATTGAGCAGCGCATTGAGGTGTTTGGTCTGCAGCACCTGCCCCTTGGCCAGGGGAAAGCCCGCCGCCATGGCAGTTTCGCGCAGGGATTCCAGTTTTTCCGGGGCGGGTTCTTCGTGCACCCGAAACAACAGTGGGGAGCGTTTCTTGATCAGGGTCTCGGCGGCGGCGACATTGGCGAGGATCATGAATTCCTCGATCAGCCGGTGCGCGTCTAGGCGGTCGCGGAAGGCCACAGAGGTCACTTCACCGGTATCGCTGAGGATAATGCGGCGCTCCGGCAGGTCGAGATCCAGCGGTGCGCGCTCGACACGGGCCTTTTTCAGGGCTTCATAGGCGGCATAGAGCGGCTTGATCACCGGTTCCAGAAAGGGTTCGGTGCGATCCGTGACCTGGCCGTCCATGGCCTCCTGTACCTCGCCGTAATGCAGGGAGGCCGCAGAGCGCATCAATCCGCGCACAAATCGATGGGCGATCTTGTTGCCCTCGGCGTCGATCTGCATCCGCACCGCCAGACAGGGACGCGGCACGCCCTCGTGCAACGAACACAGATCCCCCGACAGCCGGTCCGGCAGCATCGGCACCACCCGATCGGGGAAATAGGAGGAATTGCCACGCTTGCGGGCCTCACGGTCCAGCTCGCTGCCGGTTGTCACGTAGGATGCAACATCAGCGATGGCGACCCAGACGACATGGCCGCCAGGGTTTTTGGGATCGCTGTCTGCTTCGGCGTAGCAGGCGTCGTCGTGGTCGCGCGCATCAGCTGGATCGATGGTGATCAGCGGCATGTCGCGCAGGTCTTCGCGTCCCGACAGGCCCATGGGTTTGGCGGCGTCGGCCTCAGCCACGACCTGATCGGGGAAATCATCGGGGATGCCATGCTGGTGGATGGCGATCAGCGACACGGCCTTGGGCGCAGAAGGATCGCCCAACCGGGTGATGATGCGGGCTTTGGGCAGGCCCATGCGTCCCTTGGGCCCGGCCTGTTCCGCCTCGACCAACTCGCCATCGCGCGCACCCTGCATGGCGTCACCCATCACGATCCATTCTGATGACGAGGCTTTGTCGATGGGCACGATACGGCCGCCCTCCGCGCCTTTGCGGAAGATGCCAATCACCCGTTTGGGATTGACCCCGATGCGGCGAATGAGGCGGGCCTCATAGTGGTGATCCGATCCTGCAACCTTGCTGAGCCGGGCCAGAATACGGTCGCCCTGACCCAAAGCAGGGCCCGAAGCAGAGGTCACCACCAGAACGATCGGCTCAACCCCCTCACCGTGCCATTCCAGCGGCTGGGCATAAAGGTCACCATTGTCGTCTGGTGCTTTGATCAGCAGCACTGTCACCGGTGGCAATTGCTCCGGGTCACGGTAGGTCTTGTTGCGCTTTTGCAGATGTCCCTCCGCCTCCAGCTCCTTGAGCAGGCGCTTGAGGTCGATGCGATCGGCGCCCTTGATGCCAAAGGCCTTGGCGATGTCGCGTTTCGAGGTCTGGGTCGGGTGGGCGCTGATCCAGTCGAGGATCTCTGCCTTGGAGGGAATACGGGTCATCCTTCCCGCCTAGCATGACTGGCGGGGGAGGTCATGATGAAAAGCGCGGCGGAATATGCAACCCGGATATCAGCGCGGGCGCAGGTCGGTGCAGGTGTCCACATCCCGCAGGGTATCGATCCGCGCGATCCGGTGGTCGGGCATCCCGCGCAGAGTATCCGACAGGGCGTGTTTGCTGGACCAACGCACATCTGCAAACAGGCAACGCGGCAAGCGTTTGGGGTGTTTGGCCCCGACCAGCCAGTAACCCCCATCCAAGGCCGGGCCAAAGACCAGATCGTGGCTGCCAAGCGCGGCAAAGGCGCGGGCGATATGGGCGCGGCTGATGTCGGGAATATCTGCCCCGATCAGGCAGACGGGCCCAGGCCCAAAGCCCCGCAGCATGGCCCCCATGCGCTGACCCAGATCACCGCGACCCTGGGGACGGCGTGGCAAATCCGCAGGCCAGACAGGTGAGGCCACAGCCAGATCCGGAGCCACGGCCAGAACCAGCTGCCAGCGGGGATCGCGCAAACGGCGGATCAGTCGTGCCGACTGGTGTCGAAACCACCAGGTGGCTGGAATGATGCCGATATCGCGCCCAAGGCGGGTTTTGACCCGCCCGGCGCGTGGTTCCTTGATCATGAGGACCAGAGTGCGTCTCACTTGAGCTCCAGCACCATATCCTGGTGGTCGATCCCGGCGTCGAGATAGACCGGGCCAAAGGCCTCAAACCCAAGCTTTTCATAAAAGCCAAGCGCATGGGTCTGCGCGCCCAGTTTGACCTTGGTGATACCGGGGGTCTCTGCGGCGATGGCAACGGCGGCGCGGATTATGTCTGCACCAAGCCCGGTGCCCCGGGCGGGTTTCACCACGCAGACCCGACCGACCTTGGCCAGATCTTGCTGAAACAACATGCGGGCCGCCCCAACCGGGGTGCCATTGTCGACGGCCAGTAGATGGGTCGCGCTCTCGTCCAGCGCATCCTGCTCTTCCTCGATGGGGACGCCCTGCTCGACAACAAAAACTTCGTGGCGCAGGGCAAAACAAGCGGCGAGATCCTGGGTGACAGAAATATCGATGCTCATGCGAAATAATCCTTCAGAATACGGGTGTAGATCGATTTGAGCTGGGTGATCTGCGCAACCGGCACGTTTTCATCGACCTGATGCATGGTCTTGCCGACCAGACCAAATTCGACAACGGGGCAATGGTTTTTCACAAAACGCGCATCTGAGGTGCCACCGGTGGTCGACAGCTCTGGCCGGATGCCGGTTTCCGCCTCGACTGCCGCTGCGACCAGATCCGACAGAGCACCGGGCGGAGTGATGAAGCTCTCGCCGGAGATCTTGATTTTGGTCTCGATCTCGACGCCAAATTCCTGCGCCACCTTGTCGACCTCCTGCTGCAGCCAGCTGCTGAGGCTGGCACCGCTGTGGCTGTCATTAAAGCGGATGTTCACCGTGGCTGTGCTTTGGGCCGGGATCACATTGGTGGCGAGATTGCCGGTGTCGATGGTGACCACCGCCAAAGTTGACGCGTCAAAATGGTCGGTACCCTGGTCCAGCTCGTGGCTGGCGAGGCGGTCCATCAGCCGCGCCATGGCATTGAGCGGGTTGTTGGCGCGGTGGGGATAGGCCGAATGTCCTTGTTTACCGGTCACCGTGAACCAGGCGGTCATCGAGCCGCGACGGCCGATCTTGATCATCTCGCCCATGGTATTGGGGCAGGTGGGTTCCCCGACCAAGCAGACGTCCATCTTCTCGCCATTGGTCTCAATATAGTCCAGCAGGGCGGTGGTGCCGTCGATTGCGTCGCCTTCTTCGTCGCCGGTGATGGTCAGGATCACGGCGCCATCCGGAGGGGTCTGTCGGACAAAATCAATGGCGGCGGCGGCAAAGGCGGCGACACCGGATTTCATGTCGGTGGCACCGCGGCCATACATCACCCCGTCTTTCACCTCGGCACCAAAAGGCGGCATGGTCCAGGCGGCCTCATCCCCCAGCGGCACCACGTCCGTGTGGCCATTGAAGCCAAAGCTGCGGCCATGGCCCTTGTCGCCCCAGCGGGCAAAGAGATTGGCGATGCCTCCACGATCCACCCGGCTGCAGACAAAGCCCGCATCAGTCAGTAGATCCTCCAGCAACTGCAGTGCGCCGCCCTCGACAGGGGTGACCGAAGGGCAGCGGATCAGATCCGCTGTCAGGCGAACCGGGTCGATGGGGGACATGTCTTTGCTCCTGTGTGGCGCCGGGACCTGGCGCGTCTCGATGGTGATTGCGCATTGATCTAGCCTGCTTTCAAAGCCCGTGCAAACCACCGTGACTTCACTTGATCCCGGCATAAACCCCAGCCCCGGCGGGCACCGGGCTTGTGGCGCAAAAGCTGCGATTGGTGCGGGGCAAAACTTCCGTAATGACTCTGGCGGGAAACGCATGTTAAGAAAAAGTTAATAAAAAAGACCAGAGGCAGGTCATCCAGAGAGCGGAACCACCAGCGCGTGGATTTTGCCACATCAAAAAAGGGCCACAAAGGTCCAGGCAGCGCAGCCGGTGTCCCGCTGTGCCTCGACGGGTGATGTGTCTCTCCAATTGAGGATTGGGGCAGGCAAATGGCAACAGCAGCAGAGCTGGGATATGATTCCGGTGCAAGCGCGACCGAGATGGCTGAGACCATCTTTGGTGATGGCGTCACGGTGGTCAGTGCGGATTACACTGGCGACAGCAGATCTTCGGGGATCTATTCAAACGGGGATGCTTTGGCACCGGGGGCCACTCCGGGCGACACGGGGGTGATTCTGTCCACTGGGCGGGTCAACAAATTCACCAATTCAGGCGGGGATCCCAACCGATCAACCAGCACCTCAACCAATACCACGGGTGAGAACAATAATTCCGATTTCAATGCCGTGGCTGGCACCAATACCTATGATGCCTCCTATCTGGATGTGAGCTTCATTCCGGACAGCTCCACCATGACGATCGAATTTGTGTTTTCATCCGAGGAATTCCCGGAATACCAAAATTCGATCTATCAGGATGTGGTGTCAGTCTGGGTCAATGGCGAAGTCGTTGAGATGGATGTCAGCGGCGGGACGGCGAATCCGGGCAATATCAGTGCTTCGATCAACGAAAACCTCTACGTCGACAACACCGGCGACGATTACAACACCGAGATGGACGGCTTTACCGTCACCATGACGCTGACCATGACGGTCAATCCTGGCGTGGTGAACGATATTCGCATCGGCATCGCCGATGTCGGCGACAGTAGCTATGACAGCAACCTGTTGATTGCCGCAGATTCGGTGCAGACCGATCTGGTGGCAATTACCGATGAGGCCCATGTAGCCGCGGATGGCAGCAAGACCATCGATGTGCTGAGCAATGATGAAAACACATCCGGAGGGGTGCTCACCGTTACCCATATCAACGGGGTGGCCGTGACATCTGGATCGATCGTGACGCTGCCCACCGGTCAGCAGGTCGAAGTTAATGCCGATGGCACCCTGACGCTCTATGGCGATGGGGACATCGAAGATTTCAACTTCACCTATATCGCCGATAATGGTGCCAACAGCGATACCGGTTTTGTCAACGCCAGCTCGATCCCTTGTTTCGTCGCGGGCACCCTGATTCAGACACCGGACGGTGAGGTTCCGGTCGAGGATCTGCAGCTCGGCGATATGGTCATGACGCGGGACGATGGCCCGCAGCCTCTGCGCTGGATTGGGTCACGCAGTGTCGCCGCCGAGGGCGATTTCGCGCCAATCCTGATCCGGGCAGGCAGCCTGGGCCAGCATCGGGATCTGAGGGTGTCGCCGCAACATCGGGTTTTGCTGCGGGACGCCTATGCAGAGCTGTTTTTTGGCGAAGGCGAGGTTTTGGTGGCGGCAAAGGATCTGATCAATGGGCACAGTATTTGCCGCTGCATCGGCGGTGAGGTCACCTATGTGCACCTGCTGTTTGACCGCCATCAGGTGATCTATTCCGAAGGGCTGGCCACCGAGAGTTTCTTGCCGGGGCCGCAGACCAATGGGCTGTTTGAACAAGCGGTGCTGCAAGAGATCTATGCGCTGTTCCCTGAGCTGGACCCGGAAACCGGGCTTGGCTATGGGCCTGCTGCACGGCCCGCGCTCAAGGCCTATGAGGGTCAGTTGCTTGCGGCGATGCAGGCCGCCTGATCCCATGCGCTGGCTGGGCATCATCGATCTTACGGACGGGACAAGGGACCTTGCGGGGCTGACTCTGGCCCAGGCCTCAGCTGGCGGCGGGGATGCGCTTATGCTGCGGGGAACCCTGGTGGCAGAGATGACGCTGCCCGACAGTGCGCGTCCGGAACCTCTGCTGTTGTTTGCCCAGGATGGCGACTGGCCGATCGAGCTGGGGCTGCAGGCGGTGCCGGGCGGAGGGCTGAGCCTGGTATTGCAGCAGTCCGGGCAAGTGTCTCATGCAACGCTCAATCCCAGTAAATCAGGCCGTACTGGTCAAATCCGATTGACCTATGCCTGGGACAGTCTGGCGGGATATGCCCGTCTGACCCTTGAACGGGCCGACAGTGATCGGGTGCAGATCACCGCGCTGCCGCCACCCCGGCCCTGGCGTTACCGCGATCTCATGACCTTGCTGAGCCCCGGTCCCTTGCGGTTTCTGTCCCCGGCGCTGACCTATCTGGCGTTGTCGGACCAACTGGAGCCGGTTGGGCCCACGCCGGGGCTGGACCCTTCGACGCCGGTGGCGACCCCGCTGGGGTATCGGGCAGCAGGCACGCTGCGGCGTGGTGATCTGGTGCTGGACGAGACCGGGGCCAGCCAACCGGTTCTGCACGTGTTGCACCGTGAACTCCCGGCTTTGGGTGTCTTTCGACCGGTGCGTCTGCGGGCTCCCTTTTTTGGGTTGCAGCAGGATATTCAGGTCTCGGCGTCACAGCGCCTGGTGCTGCGCGGAAGCGAGGTGGAGTATATGTTTGGCCAGCCTGCGGTATTGGTGCCAGCCCGGCATTTGCTGGGGACCTCGGTTGCCACCGCCGGAGGGGGGCTCGCAGAGGCATCGGCGATAAATCCGGGGCTGCGGGTGTGTTACTGCCAGCTTGTTTTGCCCGACCACATGCCGTTGCGCGCTGCCGGAGGGGTGTTGGAAAGTCTGTATCTGGGAAGTCTGCGACGGGATTCGATCCGGCTTGGGGCCAGTCAACTGGCGGTGGTCGAGCGCAGCTCTCTGCCGGAACACGGGCCTCCCCGATACCCGGTTCTTTGTGCGTTTGATGCCGCAATATTGGCCGAACGTCGGGTCGCCTGAAAGGATCAAGCTTGCGTGCTCAATTCGAACCTCCTAAACCCAATTCTGAAATTATGCATTTGTCTTTAGGTTTTCTGTTGCGCCCACTTCGGCTCCTTTCCCCGCTTTTGCTTCTGCTGTGGAGCACTGCGCTGTCGGCGCAGGTGATCAGCGTGAATACAGTGACCCGCCCGCCTTTTTCGATGTTTGAAAATGGGAAAGAGACCGGATTCTCTCTGGAACTGTTGCAGGAGATTGCAAAACGTCTGAATTGGACGCTTGAAATTAACCGCCTGGACAGCTTTGCGGAGATGTTGGAGGGGGTGCGTACTGCCCAGGTGGATCTGGCAGCAGCCAATATCTCGATCACTGCCAAACGCGAAGCAGTAATGGATTTTAGCCAGCCTGTATTCGAAAGCGGCTTGCAGATCATGGTGCAGGCGGACGATGTGCGCGAGCCATCCTTGCTGCATGCGCTTCTGTCCTGGGATCTGGCGCTGGCCATTGGGCTGGCCTTTTTGTTGTTGCTGGTGGGCGGCATGTTCATGTGGGCGCTTGAGCGTCGCGCGCAGCCCTATTTTGACCGCCCCCTAAAAGAGGCCTGGTTCCCGTCTTTCTGGTGGGCCCTGAACCTGGTGGTCAATGGCGGTTTTGAAGAACGGGTGCCCCGTACGGCGATCGGCCGGATGTTTGGCGTGATTTTGGTGCTGTCCTCGCTGTTTATTGTCTCGATCTTCGTGGCCAAGATCACGGCCGTTATGACAGTTGAGGCGATCAGCGCATCGGTGACTTCGGTGAATGACCTATACGGCAAGCGCACCGGGACAATTGACGGCTCAACGGCTGCAGGTTTTCTGGAGCGCCGCGAGATCGACTTTTATGCCTATCATGATCTCGAAGAGATGCTAGCAGCCTTTGAAGCAGGCGAAATCCGCGCCGTGGTTTTTGATGCACCGGTGTTGAACTATTATGTGCAGCATGAGGGCAAGAACCATGGCCGCACCATCGGGCCGGCTTTCCTGCGTGAGTATTACGGATTTGTCTTCCCGCAGGGGTCGGATCACACCGAAGAGGTCAATCGCACCCTTCTGGAGATGCAGGAAGACGGCAGCTATGAAGCGATCTATCACAGCTGGTTTGGGCGATTGAACTAACACTGGATCAGGTGTTCAAGCCAAGGGCCTCTCGGTCCTTGGGCCTTAATGGACGGTGGGTGTGTCGCCTTCAAAGAAGGGTGTCATCTGAGCAACGATAACAGCATTTTCCTCCAGCGCACGCTGCATCAGAGCGCGTTCTTCCTCGCCGATGTCGTGGCCTTCTTCTTCCCGTTCTTTCAGGGTGCCATAGCCGGTGACATCCAGGGGTGCGGTGTCTGCCTGTTTCAGGATGGCAACGGTCTCGCGCACGGCCTCGGCTTCGTCCACGCCGGAGGCATAGATCATCAGCGCGGCCCCCGTGGCCCCATCGGGCAGACCATCGCCATCTTTGCGGCCAATCTGAACCAGGAGCGTATAGACCTGCTGGCGGGATATTTTCTTCTTTTCCATGGCCTCGCCTTATCCTTGGCAAAGCGTCTGGGTCAATCCAATTCCCCGAGAATACCCTTGTTTGGGCGCAATTGTCTGAAAATTTGGTCATGTTTACGTGGCATCAATGGGTTGTCGCTTAGGTTGTAGGACGATTCTGGCAGAGCTCCGTTTAGGGACAGCGCCCACATATTTCGGATTTTGGAGACAAAAAATGCCCACTGCGTCTGAGTTGCCTATCGATACGTCTGCTACGGCAGCAGAAATGGCTGAGGCCATGTTTGGCAATGGTATCACTATTGAGAGCGCCAGCTACACCGGTGCAACCAGCGCATCTGGAATATATACTGATGGTGATAGTACAGCGGATGCCATCACACCCTCAGACACTGGGGTTATCCTGTCCACAGGCAATGCAGAGGATGTCACCAACAGCAGCGGTGATGTGAACGTCAGAGCTGGGACCTCAACGAACCAGGGAACAGCAGGTGATTCCGATCTGTCCACTTTGGCTGGTGGGCAAACCTACGACGCCGCTGTGTTTGAGGCGGAATTCATTCCGGACGGGTCGACCCTGACCATGCAGTTCGTGTTCTCATCCGAAGAATACCTCGAATATGTCGATGCCGGTTTCAACGATGTGGTTGGGGTATGGGTCAACGGTGTTCAGGCGGAAATGACCATCGGCACAGGTGACATCTCGATTGACAACATCAACGACGAGTCCAACGAAAACCTCTATGTCGACAATGCCCAAACGGATGACACCTACAATACCGAAATGGACGGGTTCACTATTACCCTGACCTTGACGGCTCCGGTCAATCCTGGCGAGATCAACACCATCAAAATCGGCATCGCGGACCAGGGCGACGCCGTCTATGATTCAAACCTCTTGATTGCAGGCGATTCCATTCAGACAGCCCTTGTGGCCGAAGATGACGAGGTTACCGTTCAAGAAGGTGACAGTGCCGTCCTGGATGTGTTGGCCAATGATGAACATGGCGACGGCGCAACGCTGACAATCACCCATATCAACAACCAACCCGTCGTGGCCGGTTCTACCGTTACTTTGGCGGGTGGGGAAGAAGTCACCCTGAATGACGATGGTACCTTTACGGTCACCGGCAAGGATGATGTGGATGACGACGAGGAAACGGTATTTTCCTATACCGTCGCGGATGACAGCGGCAATACAGATACGGCCTTTGTCGAGATGACCACGACGCCCTGTTTTGTTGCAGGGACTTTGATCGATACTGCTTCCGGGCCAGTTGCCGTCGAAGAGCTGGAGCCGGGCGACATGGTGATGACCCGCGATCATGGGGCACAGCCGCTGCGTTGGATCGGTCGCTCGCGACGTCGGGCCGAAGCGGCAGACGCGCCGGTGCGTTTTGCCGCCGGAGCCCTGGGCGCACATCAGGAGCTGGAGCTGTCTCCTTGCCACCGTGTGTTGCTGACAGACAAATGGGCCGAGGTGCTGTTTGGCACCGCCGAAATTTTGATCAAGGCCCGTGATCTGGTCAATGGTCACAGCATTCAGCGTCGTGAGAATGGTGCCCCGGTGGTCTATGTCCATCTGCTGTTTGATCAGCATGAGATCATTTGCGGCAATGGGCTGGAAAGCGAGAGTTACCATCCCGGGGTCGAAACTCTCGACAGTTTTGATGGCGAAACCCGGCAGGAAGTGTTGGAGCTGATGGGAGGCGATCCCACATCCTACGGGGCCAGTGCGCGCCTGTCGCTGAAGTCTTTTGAGGCCCGCGCTTTGCTGTCTGCCAGCCTCCAACAGGGCCAGGTCTGAGCCGGACGGATTTCTGATGTGGCATCTGCAGGTTGAGGCTTGTAGCTGATCAAAATCCAATAGAAGCTCTGTCTGTTCAAAATGACAGGGGGTGCCGGATGCGGTTTTCATTGGCAGATATTGCGTCGCAACCTTGGAAGAACGGGGGCGGATCAACCCGTGAGCTGGCCTTGCAGCAAGAGGCTGGCAAGATGACCTGGCGGGTCAGCCTGGCCCAGATTGATCACGACGGTGCCTTTTCCGCTTTTCCCGGCCTGGCGCGCATTCACTGCATTGTCTCTGGTGCCGGGTTGCGTCTGTTCAATGCAGATACCCATCTTGAGGCCAGACCCTTGCAGCCCTTGCATTTTGATGGTGGTCTGCTGCTGGACGCCCGCCTCAATGACGGGCCCTGTCAGGCGTTTAACCTGATCTATGACCCGGCGCGGATCAGCGCCGATATGCAGATCCTTGGCGCCGGTGAGCACATGCTTGGCGCAGGCGACTACGTGATCTTTGTGCTGTCGGGTCAGGCCAAGCTGGAGGGGGAGGACGATCCCTTTGCCGCGGGTGAGGGCTGCCTGGTTGGCGCGGGCCAAACCCTGGGGATTTCAGTGGGCAGTCAGGTCGTTTCTCTGGCGTTGAAGTCCCAATAACAGTCTAACCTGGCAAAGAAAAACACGCGCCTCCAGTCAGAGACGCGTGTTCATTTTTCAAGTATCAGACCAATTCAGGCTTGATAACTCAGTCGCGCAGCAGCTCGTTGATGCCGGTCTTGGAGCGGGTCTTGGCGTCGACGCGCTTGACGATCACGGCGCAGTAAAGGCTGACGTTGTTCTTGGAGGGCATCGAGCCGGAGACAACCACCGAATAGGGCGGCACTTCGCCATACATCACTTCGCCGGTTTCGCGGTCGACGATCTTGGTGGATTGGCCGATGTAGACGCCCATGCCCAAAACCGAACCTTCGCGCACGATGCAGCCTTCGACCACTTCGGACCGGGCACCGATAAAGCAATTGTCTTCGATGATGGTGGGGCCAGCCTGCATGGGTTCCAGCACGCCGCCAATGCCAACGCCACCCGAGAGATGCACGTTTTTGCCGATCTGCGCGCAAGAGCCAACGGTGGCCCAGGTGTCAACCATGGTGCCTTCGTCAACATGGGCACCCAGGTTCACAAAAGAAGGCATCAGCACCACGCCGGGGGCGATATAGGCGGATTTGCGGACCACGCAGTTGGGAACGGCGCGAAAACCCGCGTCTTTCCATTCCGCTTCGCCCCAGCCCAGGAATTTGCTGTCGACCTTGTCCCACCAGCCAGAGCCCTGCGGACCACCGGACTGCATTTCCATGTCCTTGATGCGGAACCCCAGCAGCACGGCCTTTTTGGCCCATTGGTTGACGTGCCAGTCGCCGCTGTCCTGTTTTTCGGCCACCCGCAGGCTGCCGCTGTCCAACGCATGCAATGTGGCTTCGATGGCTTCGCGCTGCTCGCCTTTGGTGGCGGGGGTGATGGTGTCACGGGCCTCCCAGGCGGCCTCGATCGCGGTTTCCAGCTGTGCGTTGGACATGGGGGTACTCCGGCGTGATTGACGTGCAAAAGGATTCGCAGCTTTCTAACGGCAATCTGTCCGCAGGTCATGCCCGGATTGCGGCCTAAATGACGTCTTGCCCGGCGTTTTGACGCCTTTAGGCGACCCGGCGCAGGTGGCGGCGCAGGATTTCGCAGGCGGCGGGGGCATCGGCTCGGGCAATTGCCTGCAGAATTGCGGCGTGATCCTGATCCACACGGGGACGCCACTGGTCCTGCCAATTGGCAAAAAGATGCCGCGCCGAGGCAATATGCAGATCATCGATTGCCGCCAGCAGCCGGGGCATCTGACAAGGCGCCAGGATCACCCGGTGAAAATCCCGGTTGCTGCGCTCCCAGCTGGCCATATCGGGGGCGGCGTCGCAGGTCAGCCGCGCGGCTTCGGCAGCAGCGAGAGCCTGGGCGTCAAACCGGGGAAAGGCATGGGTCAAGGCTAGAAGCTCCAGCGAGACCCGCATCTCGATCACTTCGCGGATCTCAGCCGGGTTCAGGGCGCTGACTCGGGTGCCGCGGCGTGGTTCGGATTTGGCAAGCCCATGGGCCTCTAGCTGCAACAGGGCTTCGCGCACCGGCACATGGCTGGTGTTGAACTCCCGCGCGATATGGTCTTGGCGCAGTTTTTCTCCGGCTTCCAGCTCACCGCGCACGATCTGCTCGCTCAGGGCCTGGTAGATGCTATCTGCGATCGTTGTGCTCATGAGGGCTCGATAGGGCGCGGTTTGCTGTGGCGCAAGCCTTAGGCCAATGGGTCAGGGGTGATATTGCCGCCGCATAGCAGAACAGCCACTTTTTCACCTCTTGCCGGTCGGTATACGCCCGAAGTCAGCGCCGCCAGCGCGGTGGCCCCGGCGGGTTCAACCAACAGGCGGCGTTCGCGCCACAGCGCGTTTTGGGCTGCGGTGATTGCCGCATCGCTGACGGTCAGTGCGGTCACCCCCTGGGCCCGGGCCAAATCAAAACAGATGGAGCCGATCCGCTTTGCCCCCAGCGCATTGGCCGCCACACCAGAGACCTCGACGTCCAACGGCGCGCCTGCCGCCAGGGCCGCATGCAGGGCACAAGAGGTTTCCGGCTCAACCGCGATGATTTTCTTGGTGCCCTGAAACCAGGCCAGCGCGCCTGAAATCAGACCGCCGCCGCCCACGGCGATGATCACCGTGTCGGCCTCCAGCCCCTGGGCCTGCCATTCGGAAAAGCATGTGCCCTGGCCAATCACGGTTGCGGGGGCATCATAGGCATGGACCTGCGCTGCACCGGTCTCTGCCTCATAGGCACGGGCCTGTTCCAGCGCATTGGCATAGGCACCGGGCACCACCTGCAAATCAGCGCCACTGTCGCGGATCAGCTCAATCTTGGCCGGGCCAGCCATTTCAGGCACGTAGATCCGTGCCTTGTGACCCAGCTGGTTCGCCGCATAGGCCACGGCCGCGCCATGATTGCCACCAGATGCCGCCACCAGACCGGCGGCCGGGACGTCCTGGCTCAGCAGGGTGTTGAAGGCACCGCGCGCCTTGAAGCTGCCGGTGTGCTGCAGCTGCTCCAGCTTGATCTCGATTGGCAGATCCAGACCAAATCCAAGGCTCTGCATCACCGGGGTCACCTGAATGTGGCCTGCAATGCGGGCTTCGGCGGATTTGATTTCGCGGGTCCAGTCCATCGGCGCAGTCTCCTTGTTGCAGCGGTCAGACCTTAGCGGCTGGGCCCTGCGACACAAGCCCCTGAAAGATGACATCAATTCTGGTCAAGGAAGGGACAGCAGGGCTGGTATGTCAGCGCTTAAGGCGGTTAAGCTGGCCTTGTGATTGTTTACGTAGGAGTGTTCGAGACGCCATGAATGATGACCGCCATAGCCGCTTTCCGGATGCCCATTCCGATCGGAGCCGCGCCGAACATGTACAGCAGACCCCGCAATCCGCCTCTCCGGCCTATAAGCTTGCTTTTGCGGATGAGGATTTCCTGTGCCGTGACGAATTGCGCCCCGTGCGTCTGCAGCTGGAGCTGTTGAAACCGCAGCTGATGCTGGATGAGCAACAGATCGAAAGCACCATCGTGATGTTTGGGGGCGCGCGTATTCCCAGTCCCGCCAACAAGGGTAGCGCCCGCACCCAGACACTGGCGGATCTGTCACATTTCTACGATGAGGCGCGCGAATTCGCGCGTGTCATCACGGAACGTTCGATGGCTGATGGAGGGCGCAAGAATGTCATCGTCACCGGGGGCGGGCCTGGGGTGATGGAGGCTGGCAATCGCGGCGCGCTGGACGCGGGCGGTAAATCGGTTGGACTGTCAATTGTATTGCCGCATGAGCAGGCTCCGAATGAGTTCGTGACACCGGAGCTGAGCTTCAACTTTCACTATTTTGCCATCCGCAAGATGCATTTCCTGATGCGGGCGGCGGCGATTACTGTGTTTCCGGGCGGCTTTGGCACCCTGGATGAGCTGTTTGAGAGCCTGACGCTGATTCAGACCGGCCGCATGGAGCGGGTGCCGTTCATCCTGTTTGGGCGGGCTTTCTGGGACAAGATCATCAATTGGGAGGCCCTGGCAGATGCCGGCACCATCTCTGAGCAGGATCTTGATCTGTTCAGATTTGTCGAGACCGCGGAAGAGGCCGCCGAGATCATCCACAATTGGTCGCCCGCGCCGGCCCGCGACAGCCTGCCGGGCCGCGAGCAATAGACAAAAATAGCTTTGAAATAATGGCAGCCCCCTTGATTGGGGGCGCGCGCCTCAGGCGAATTCGGGTGGCAGCACGCCAATCTCGATGCCTTTGGGCAGGCGGGTCACGATCTGGGCACCATCGATTTGTTTGATTGCATAGCCATAGCCACGCAGGCGGAACTGCCATTCACGCGGGCTCAGCGCTTTTTCACGTTCTTCGCGGATCAGATCCAGAACATAGGGTTCCAGGTTGCTGTTGGCGGCTTGGGGCTGGTGAAATTCCGGTGTCATGCTCTTTCCTCATAGATTCTGATTATTGTTTATGAATTGGAAACTGATAGCGCCCTGTGGCCGGATTATATCTTGTTTGAGGAAAGATTGTGGCAGGCTGCGGCCTGTAACCCAGAGGTCACACAGCAAGACGCCCCGGAACATGCGGTCCGAGGCGTCTGATCAGTAGGGGGCAATGCCGATTTGTCTTTGGGTCAGGACTTCACCCCGGCCTCGGCCTCGATCTGTTTGCGGCTTTTGCGGGCGCGTTCGGTTGCGGATTTCAGCTGACCGCAGGCGGCCATGATGTCTTCGCCGCGCGGTCTGCGGATCGGCGAGGCATAGCCGGCATCGTGGATGATATCGGCAAAGGCATGGATGCGATTGCCGGAGGAGCGCTTGTAGGGCGCGCCGGGCCATTCGTTAAAGGGAATGAGGTTGATCTTGGCGGGGATGCCCTCGATCAGCTTGACCAGACGGTGGGCGTCTTCCTTGCTGTCGTTCACATGATCCAGCATCACATATTCAAAGGTGATCCGCTCGGAATTGGCCAGGCGGGGATAAGCGCGCAGGGCCTCCAGCAGGGCCTCGATGTTCCAGCGCTTGTTGATCGGCACCAGCTTGTCGCGAACCTCGTCGGTGGTGGCATGAAAGGAGACCGCCAGCAGGCAGCCGATTTCCTCGGCGGTGCGGGCGATTTCCGGTACCACGCCAGAGGTTGATAGGGTGATGCGGCGTCGGCTGAGCTGGATCCCTTCGGGGTCCATGGCGATCTTCATCGCATCCCGCACGTTGTCAAAGTTATACAGCGGCTCACCCATGCCCATCAGCACGATGTTGGACAGCAACCGCGCTTCGTCGGGGTTGCGGGTGCCAGGGGTGGGCCATTCGTCCAGATCGTCACGCGCCATCATCACCTGGCCGATGATTTCACCAGCTGTCAGATTGCGCACCAGCTTTTGGGTGCCAGTGTGACAGAAGGAACAGGTCAGCGTGCAGCCAACCTGGCTGGAAATGCACAGCGTACCGCGGTCGGTCTCGGGAATGTAGACCACCTCGACCTCGTGGCCACCGGCGATGCGCACCAGGTATTTACGGGTGCCGTCTTCAGAGATCTGGCGGCTGATCATCTCCGGAATGGCGACCTCAAAGCTTTCGGCCAGCTGGGCACGCAGGGCCTTTGAGAGATTGGTCATCTCAGCAAAATCGCGCTTGCCCCATTGATAGATCCACTGCCAGATTTGGCCAACGCGCATCTTGGCCTGTTTTTCCGGGGTGCCAATATCGATCAGGGCCTGACGCATCTGGTCGCGGGTCATGCCCACAAGATTGGTCTTGCCGCCCTCGGCCTTTTTGCGGGGGACGGTCAGAATATCTGGGGTGATTGGCGCATTGGCGGTCATGGCTGATCGTCTCGACTGTTTGAGGCTGGATGGGGCTCTATATAGGAGAAAATGCAAAGATCAAAAGAATTCATTGCCAGGTTTTTGCCCCCTGCAGTGAACGGGGGGCAGCGCTTGCCGCAAAAGAAAACCCCGGCCGATGGCCGGGGCAACGTGGTGCTGCGTCAGAGAGGGGCCGAAGTCACGGGCTACAGCGTTTTTCCGCATCTTCAATGGCGGCGGTAAAGCCCAGCAGCGAGAAGGTATCTTTGGTCTGGGTGCCCCGCGCCGAACGGGCGGTCAGTACAGCCCCTGCGCCGCGTTTCATTGAGGTGATGATTTTGGCGTCATCGGCAGCCGTGGCAGGCCAAGCCCATTCGCCCTCACTGAAGAGTTCAAACTCGCTCTCGCCGATGGACATGTTGACGGTCGATCCCGGGGCAAAGGGATAGCCGCCGGTAAAGGTGACCTGACCCTTGCCGCCGCTGTCGGGGCGGAAGAACACAAAAAGCTGGATTTCACTGCGGCGCACGGCAACCACGCGGCCATCGCGGGTGTTGACGCTTTCCTTGGGAGCAGAGACCCCCCAGCATTCCTTTGGGCTTTCACCCTGAAAGACGCTCCAATCCACATTGGCACCGACACGGTTGTCAGTTGTGGTTTGTTGCGCGGTTGCTGATGTGGCCAATGCTGCCAGACACAGGCCCGCGACCGTGCGAGCGAATTTCGATGCCATTTGTCCCGACTCCAAGACTATCTTTACCTCAAGTGACTGAGAGCGGGCGGCGTTTAGACCGCCGTCTGTGCCTGTTGCTCTCGCTTGCCATACACAAGCACACTAACGTAACAAGCGCTACGGGCGAAAGTGTGTTTGGCAGGAAATCGCCAAGAAAAGAGGCTGAAACGATGACAAGACCGGTTCCATTTGCAGAAGTTTGGCGTGGCTCCCTGTTGGAGAGCCTGCATCAGGGGCACGCGGTGATCTGTGATGACAAAGGGCAGATTGTGCGCAGCTGGGGGGATCCGGATGCGGTGATCTATCCGCGCAGCTCTGCCAAAATGATCCAGGCGCTGCCGCTGATTACTTCGGGCGCTGCCGCCAAATATGGTCTCAATTCAGAGCAGCTGGCGCTGGCCTGTGCTTCTCATAATGGGGCCCATATCCACACGGATCGCGTCAATGCCTGGTTGCGGCAACTGGGGCTGGGCGACGATGATTTTCGCTGCGGTCCGCAAGAGCCCGATGATCGCCCTGCCCGCGTTGAGCTGATCAAGACCGATAGCAGCCCCTGTCAGGTCCATAACAATTGCTCTGGCAAACATGCTGGGTTTCTGACCCTTTCGCAGCACTTGGGAGCGGGGCCTGACTATGTCGATATCGACCACCCAGTGCAGCAGGCCTGCCTGGCCGCCTTTGAGGAGGTGACCGGCATGGAGAGCCCGGGCTATGGAATTGACGGTTGCTCAGCGCCGAATTTCTCCACCTCGGTGCATGGGCTGGCGCGGGCGATGTCCTGGTTTGCCTCTGCCCATGAACGCTCTGATCGCGCTTCCGAGGCTGCAGCGCAGTTGACCACTGCGATGGCAACCCATCCCGAGCTGGTTGCGGGTGAAAAACGCGCCTGCACCAATTTGATGCGCGCCATGGATGGCAAGGTGGCAATCAAGACCGGGGCGGAGGCGGTCTTTGTGGCGATCATTCCGGAAAAGAAACTGGGTGTTGCCCTAAAAGTTGTCGATGGTGGCACCCGCGCCAGCGAATGTGCCATTGCTTCGATCCTGGTAGGGTTGGGCGTGTTGGCGGCGGACCATCCGGAGGCTCGCAAATACATGTACGCGCCACTGATCAATCGGCGTGGCATTGACTGTGGGTCTGTGCGCCCCAGTCCCGAGATGCTGTTCGGATAAGACCTGCACTGGCTGGAACAGAAAACGCCCGCTCTCGGATCAGAGGCGGGCGTTTTGCGTCATGGTGTGGGGATCCCTGTTACATCGAGACCAGTTCGGCAACCTCGACTGATCCATGACCGCTGACAACCATCGGGCAGCCCTTGGCCATGTCGCAGGCGGTGGCCTGATCGGTTGCCTCGACCACAGAGTATCCTGACAGCGGGTTGGCGCCGCCATCATCTGCGATGCCTGCAGTGCTGACGGTTTTGGACAGGCCGACCGGATTTCCAGGTACCACCAGCGCGGTGCCCATGGAGCCCATCCAGCTCTTCCAGGCTTCCATGACGGCTGCACCTTCCTCGGCGCTTTCGGGGGTCTTGCCGCCGTGATAGGCGAAAATGAACTGTGGCATGGTCTTCTCCCTTCTGGTTGTGATGGCTGGGCTAGTGAATTTTGGCGGTGAGCTTGTTGAGAGTGGAGGTCCAGCCCTTGGCGTGGCTCTCCGCCAATTCTGGCGTTGGCAGGTCACGGTGGTTGATCACCAGTCGCGCGCCATGGTCTGCGGGTTCGATGGTAAAGGTGACATGGCTTTCGGGGCCGCGATTGCCACTCTCGTCATGCCAGGCCCAGGTGAAGCCGACCGAGCGCGGCGGGCGCACATGGGTGACCTGTCCTGAGACGTGATACTCTTGGCCCTCAGCGCCGCGCATCCTGGCGAAATAGCTGCCGGTCTGGGTCAGATCCAGCGCATGGTCAAAGACATCGATCCCCTCGGGGCCCCACCACTGCATCAGCTTGTCGGCCTGGGTCACCCAGGCAAACAGACGTTCGGGGGAGACTGCAAAGCTGCGGTCCAGTTGCAGATCGTTCAATACGTCACTCATTCAAAATCCTCCGGTTCTGTATCTTCAAGTAGCGCGGCCTCGAGCCGGTCCAGGCTGCTGTCCCAGAAGGTGCGGCGGGACTGGGTCCAATCGGCGATCAACTGCAGGCTTTCGGGGCGCGCCGAATACAGTCGTTTGGTGCCCTCGGCGCGCTGAGCGATCAGCCCGGCCTCGCGCAGCACCTTGAGATGGCGTGAAATAGCGGGTGCGGTGATGCTGGCGCCGCGCACCAGATCCCCGGCGGCGAGCTCACCGTGATCCATCAGCTGTTCCACGATCGCCATGCGGGTCTCATCAGCGAGGGCGGAAAAAGTTTTGAGCAGGGGTTTCATGATTCTTATATTAGCCAATTTGTTAATTAAGGGAAGTGTTAATTTGGGGCGTGAAGAGTGAGGGTGGCAATATATTGATATAATAGGAAAAACGCAGGTGGAGCTCCCGCCCGGATCGGGTCAATCACAGATTGGCCCTCTCCCGTTGGGCCGGGCGCCGCGCTGTCGCGCGGCGAAGGAGGGGGAGGCAGCCGGTAAAGCGCCCCAATTGGGGGCTGCCCTACAGCATGTCCCAGATCAGCTTGGCCGCCAGCAGGAGTGAGGTCAGAACCAGCAGCGGTTTGATCAGACGGGCCCCCTTGCTTTGCGCCAGCGAAGCGCCGGCCTGGGCGCCGACAATCTGCGCCAGCCCCATGGCCAACCCGGTGATCCACCAAGGCGTAGCCACCAGAGCAAAGGCACAGAGCGCGCCCGCATTGGAGGCGAAGTTCAGCAGTTTGGTATGGGCCGTGGCCTTGAGCACGCCGTAGCCGGCCAGGGAGACAAAGGCGAGCATGTAGAAACTGCCGGCCCCAGGGCCAAGCAGCCCGTCATAGGCGCCACAAAGCGGCACCATGGTTGCAGCAAAAAGAGCAGGGCTGAGGCGGCGGGCGCGGTCCAGATCGCCCAAGCCTTTCTTGACAGCGAAAAACAGAGCAATCCCGATGAGGAGCACTGGCAGGATCAGTTCTATCCAGTCGGTGGGCAGCACGGTGATAAGCAGGGCACCAGCGATGGAGGCCACAAAGGCGATGAGCGCCGATCCCGCCTGTTCGCGCAGGTTCACATGTCCGCCTCTGGCATAGGCCAGCGCCGCAGTGGCGGATCCAAACAACCCCTGGATCTTGTTGGTGGCAAGGGCCGTCACCGGGTTGGCCCCGGCCAGCAGCAACACGGGCACGGTGATCAGCCCACCCCCGCCAGCAAGCGCGTCAATGAACCCGGCAACAAACCCCGCCGCCATCAAAAGCAGCAGGGTTTCAACACCCACTTCGAGCATGGAACTATCCTTTGAGAGTGTGCTGGAACGCATCCTGGGCGTAGCCCTGCAGATACAGCAGGGCGGTGAGGTCGCCATGGTTGATGCGGATCTCGCATTGGGCCGCCACAGAGGGTTTGGCATGCAGGGCAACGCCTGATCCGGCGCGCAGCAGCATGCCCAGATCATTGGCCCCATCGCCCACCGCAATGACATCCGCCTCGGAAATGCCCAACCGGGCGGTGATCTGCTCCAGGGTCTCGACCTTGGCTTCGCGACCCAGGATTGGCAGGGAGGGCTTGCCCGTCAGCTTGCCATCCTGCACCAGCAGCGTGTTGGCGCGGTTTTCGTCAAAGCCCAGCTCAGCGGCGATACGGGCCGTGAAGGCGGTGAAGCCCCCGGAGACCAGCGCCGCATAGGCTCCATTGGCCTTCATCGTTGCCAAGAGCTGCCGCCCGCCCGGCATCAGGGTGATGCGATTGTCGAGCACCTGGGTGATGACCGTTTCAGGCAAGCCCGCCAGCAGGCCGACCCGTTCGGTCAGGGCACCGTCAAAATCCAGCTCACCGTTCATGGCGCGGGCGGTGATCTCTTTGACGCGGGGGCCAACCCCGGCCTCTTCTGCCAGCTCGTCGATGCATTCCTGTTCGATCATGGTGCTGTCCATATCGGCCAGCAGCATCTTTTTACGCCGGGTTGCGGCGGGCTGCACAATCAGATCAACCCCTAGGCTTTGCAGATCTTCCCAGACTTGCCACTGGTTTTCTGGCAGGGCCTCCAGCGGGAATTCTGCGGCGACATCCGGGCAGAGCCACAGCGCTTCACCGCCGCCCCAGGCATTGCGCAGGGAGTCGACCAGGGCGGGGTCGACACAGGGGGTGGCCGGATTGCAAAGAAGCGTGGCAATAAACATGGGACAGGTTCCGTCTGGCGCTTGAGTTGCGCCCTCATAGCTGCAAGGCGGCGCAGGAACCAGCCCCCACGGTCACCAGCTGGATGAAACGCGACTACAGATCGCCGGTTTCCGACATCATCACCGCGATCCAGCGGGTGGTGGGGATCTGAGCCAGGATGATCATGACCATGGCGGTCAGCGGCACCGCCAGGATGGCGCCGGTCATGCCCCAAAGCGCACTCCAGACCGCCAGGGCCAAAAGCACCGTAAAGGGACTGAGGTTGACGGAGCGACCCAGAAACTTGGGCTCGATATAGTAGCCGACAGCCAGCTGTGGGATCATCAGCAGGACCAAAGCAAGGCCGGCATGGGCAAAGGAGGTGAACTGGATCAGGCTCATGGTGACCGGAAACACCACGGCAATGATCGACCCGATATAGGGAATGTAGTTCAGCAACCCGATGATGATGGCCCAAAAGGCGGGATGGGCAATGCCCAGCATCAGCAGAATGGCATAGGAGACCAGGGCCAGGATCACATTGACCAGGGTTTTTGCAGCCAGATAGCTGCCGATCTTGTCATTGATCTGGCGTGCCAGTTCCAATGTGTGCTCGGCTTGGGCGTGGTCTTTCATGGCGCGGCGGGTCTTGTCTGGCAGGCTGTCCAGTTCTGCCAGCAGGAATACCGCATAGAGCGTGGCGGCCAGAAGAACGGAGCCACCATTGCTGATGGTGCTCAATGCGATGGGCATAAGCGTGGTCGCATCCACCATATTCACCAGCTTCTGGCTGAGTTCCCCCCAATTGGGCTGATGCTTGATGCCAAGCCCGTTGAGAAATTTGAGCTGCAGAGCGTCAAAATTCTCAGCGTATCGGGGCAGCGCAGCAGAGAGGGAGGTGGCACTGCTGGTAATGAAACTGGCCAAGATCAGAAATCCCAGAGTGACAAACACCAGCGCCAGAAGCCGACGCCAGCGGCGCGGCAGCCTGCCTATGATCGGCACCGGCACCATTGCCTCTGCTGCTGAGGTCAGAATATAGACTGCAATGACCCCGACCAGAACCGGCAGCAAAATGGACTGTCCGGCCACCAAGAGCCATCCCAGCATCAGCAATAATGCCAGAGAGTAAGTGACTTGGGCAAGGCGGCTCATGATGTGGAAGAACTCCAAAGAGGATCTGACACGACGGGCATTCTTACTTGGTCAACCAAAGAAACGCCTCAGCAATTGTTGAGAAACTGAAGCCTGACCGCCCCGTTGGGCCAATCCATCCCCGGCTTGGAATTCTGGAACAGTTGCTGGGTGATAATCTGGTACTTTTGAGGGGTCAGCACGCCAAGACCAATCATGGTCTGCTTGGCCCAGCAGTCGGCCTGCGCTTCGGCACCGGGGATATAGTTTCCCAGGGTATGGGCCAGGGCGTGATGGGCACATTCATGGTAGTAGAAGAACTCGACAGTTGCCGGATGCATCGAGGCGGTGACATTGGGATTCCACAGCACAATAGGCTGCCCGTTTGGCGCATTCCTGGCAATTGCAATATCGGGAATCGTTGGGTCTGGAAAATAGCTGACCGGAACATTCAGGGCGTTGAAGCAGGTTGGGTAGTTCTGGGCCGAGGCGGTTTTGCCGACAAGAGCGAGGCCAAGTCCGAGGCAAAGAACATAGATAAAACGGATCATTTTCAAAACTCCAGAATCAAAGGCTTTGGGCATCCAGTCGATGCCATGAAGGCGGTGCAGTCACAATTTACAGCAGCTTAACACAAAAGCAGGTGGGGCCAAAAGTTTCCGAAAGGCGTCGGGATGTGTCGCAAAAATCGGACAAAGCGGCGCTGGGTGGCGATTTTTGCACTTGCGGCATGGCTACTTGCACCCTAGCTCTGTCGGTGGGACACCCCTCCCCAACGAGGGGCAGATATCTGCAAGGATAGCATTGATGGCTACTCAACACCCGGCTACGCGGCCGGCCAATCCGCGTTTTTCCTCTGGCCCCTGTGCCAAACCCCCCACATTTGATGTCGCAAAACTTGCTGGTGCCGCTCTGGGCCGCAGCCACCGTGCTGCCGTAGGCAAGGACAAGCTGAAGGCCGCGATTGAAGGCACCCGCGAGGTTCTGGGCATCCCTGCCGATTATCGCATTGGTATCGTGCCTGCCTCGGACACCGGCGCGGTTGAGATGGCGCTCTGGTCGCTACTGGGCCAACGCAAGGTCGAGATGCTGGCCTGGGAAAGCTTTGGTTCCGGTTGGGTCACCGATGTGGTGAAACAGCTGAAGATCGACGCCGAGGTGAAAACTGCTGATTACGGTCAGATCGTTGATCTGGCCTCCGTGGATTGCAACAACGATGTTGTCTTTACCTGGAACGGCACCACCGCTGGTGTGCGGGTGCCCAATGCCGATTGGATTGCCGATGACCGCGATGGTTTGACCATCTGCGATGCGACCTCCGCAGCCTTTGCCATGGACCTGCCTTGGGACAAGTTGGATGTCACCACCTTCAGCTGGCAAAAGGTTCTGGGCGGTGAAGCGGCCCATGGCGTGATCGTGCTGTCGCCCCGCGCCGTCGAACGGCTCGAGAGCTACACCCCGGCCTGGCCCCTGCCCAAGATCTTCCGCATGACCAAGGGCGGTAAGCTCATTGAGGGTATCTTTACCGGTGCCACCATCAACACGCCCTCGATGCTGGCGGTCGAAGACTACCTTTTTGCGCTGAACTGGGCGCGCTCCGTTGGTGGTCTGGAAGGGTTGATTGCACGCGCCGATGCCAATGCCAAAGCCGTGTTTGATTTCTGCGCGGCCAATGATTGGATCGCCAACCTGGCCGAGGATGACGCCACGCGCTCAAACACCTCTGTGTGCCTCAAATTCACCGATGATCGCATCCAGGATGGTGCCGCATTTGCCAAAGCCGTGGCCAAGCGTCTGGAAGCGGAAAACATCGCGCTGGATATCGGTGCCTATCGCGACGCGCCTGCCGGTCTGCGGATCTGGTGTGGTGGCACGGTTGAGACTTCGGACATCGAAGCCATGCTGCCATGGCTCACCTGGGCCTTTGAGGCCGAGATCGCCGCACAGGGTTAAGTCCTGGTGTGATCCTTTCGCCCGGCGGTGACGCCGGGCAGTGCTCTCCTCGCATCTTTCTCATTCAGGCCCCTGTGGCCCCCGTATAAAGGACCAAAAACATGGCTCCCAAGGTACTCATCTCCGACAAACTCTCCGAAGCCGCTGTACAGATCTTTCGTGATCGCGGTATTGATGTCGACTTTCAGCCGGACCTCGGCAAGGACAAGGACAAGCTGGCCGAAGTGATCGGCCAATACGATGGTCTCGCCATCCGCTCTGCCACCAAGGTGACGGAAAAGATCCTTGCCAATGCCACCAACCTCAAGGTCATCGCCCGCGCTGGTATCGGCACCGACAATATCGACAAGGAAGCCGCCTCCAAACGCGGTGTGATCGTGATGAACACGCCCTTTGGCAACATGATCACCACCGCCGAGCACGCCATCGCGATGATGTTTGCCGTGGCGCGTCAGATCCCCGAGGCCTCTGCCTCCACCCATGCGGGCAAATGGGAAAAGTCCAAATTCATGGGCACAGAGCTTACAAACAAGACGCTGGGCGTCATTGGTGCTGGCAATATCGGTGGCATCGTCTGCGACCGTGCCCGCGGTCTCAAGATGAAAGTGGTGGCCTATGACCCCTTCCTGGGTCAGGAAAAGGCCGACAAGATGGGCGTGGAAAAGGTCGAGCTGGATGAGCTGCTGGCGCGCGCCGATTTTATCACCCTGCACGTGCCCTTTACCGATGCCACCGCCAATATCCTAAGCCGCGAAAACCTGGCCAAGACCAAGAAAGGCGTGCGCATCATCAACTGTGCCCGCGGTGGTCTGGTGGATGAGGAGGCCCTGGCCGAAGCGCTGCAATCCGGCCATGTCGCCGGTGCCGCCTTTGATGTCTTCAGCGAAGAGCCCGCCCGCGAGAACGCCCTGTTCAACCTGCCCAACGTGGTCTGCACGCCGCATCTGGGCGCGGCCACCACCGAGGCGCAGGAAAACGTCGCCCTGCAGGTGGCAGAGCAGATGTCGAACTATCTGCTGACCGGTGCCGTCGAGAACGCGCTGAACATGCCAAGCGTTACCGCCGAAGAAGCCAAGGTCATGGGCCCCTGGATCAAGCTGGCCGATCACCTGGGTGCCTTTGTTGGCCAGATGACCGACGAGCCGATCAAGGCGATCAATATCCTCTATGATGGTGTCGCGGCAGAGCTGAATCTCGATGCGCTGAACTGCGCCGTGGTTGCGGGCATCATGAAAAAGGTGAACCCGGACGTGAACATGGTCTCTGCGCCCGTTGTGGCCAAGGAACGTGGCATCAAGATCTCTACCACCAACCAGGATAAATCCGGCACTTTTGACGGCTATATCAAGGTGACGGCGGTGACCGAAAAGCGCGAGCGTTCGGTGGCTGGCACTGTGTTCTCGGATGGCAAACCACGCTTCATCCAGATCAAGGGCATCAACATCGACGCCGAGGTCGGCGCGCATATGCTCTATACCACCAACAACGATGTGCCCGGCATCATCGGCACCCTGGGTCAGACCATGGGCGCGCATGGCGTCAATATCGCCAACTTTACCCTGGGTCGCGCCGGTGCCGGCGGTGAGGCGATTGCGCTCTTGTATGTGGATGAACCCGTGCCCGCAGATGCCCGCGCCAAGCTGGCCGAGACCGACATGTTCAACCAGATCAAGCCGCTGCAATTCGACGTCGTCTGAGGCGGCTTGCGCTTAAGAATTGGCGCTGCGCGACCGCAGGGTTGGGCAGTGCGCACGAAAAATCCTTGGCACCTACACGACGGCGGCTCAGTTTATGCTGAGCGTCTGCCCGGGTGGGTGCGGAACGCGCCCGCCGTGGGGCGGGCGGACGCGTCCCCGCCGCTGGCGCGACGGGTAAATTGCGTCACATTCCTCTTGGCCGCTGGGCCGCTCACTCCCGCCGAATAACCCCGGCAATTGCCGCCGCACCCAGGGCGGTGATGAACCAGCCCGAGAGTTTGACCAGCCAATTCAGCGCCCAAAGGGCGCCGCCCAACCTGGTTGCGGTTGTCGGGGCCCAGGCCACCTCTTGGCCCAAAGGAACCAGCGGGATGAAGACATCTGCGGCATAGGCCAGCGCGCTGAAGGTCTCGTAGTGTTCTCCCGCCTTGGTCGCCACCCAAGCCTCTGCCGGGTTGAAGTGTGCAACGGCCCCGGCCCATTCATCCGAGAGCAGGACCACCGGGGAGTTTGGCACCATGCCGCCTAGCCTGTAGGTGAGCGAAGACAGCACCGCCATCGCCAGAATAATGCCCCCGGTCCAATAGAAGATCAGCCTTGGCCTATAGCCATATCCCACCAACCTGCGCAAAAGGGCGCTCCAGAGGGTTGAGAAAAACTGCTCTTCTTGCAGTTTGGTCAACTCAACCTGCCCATTCTGCTGCGCCTGCTGAGACTGCTGGTGAAAGTCTGGCGCGCTTTGTGCATCCTTCAGTGCCGCGATGCGATCTAAGCTGCGCTGTTTCTCAGCTTTGGCAAGGCGCTTTTCCTTCTCAAACAAAACCTGCCGCGCACCATGATCATGGCCCATGTCGCGCAATACCTTGGCCAGTTGGGTGTAGGGTTGGGGGGAGAATTCATCGTTTACTTCATCACTATTGCGCAACCAATTTAGACGATTGGAAATGTTCCCTGGATTGATGATATGGTCGTATTTAAAGCCACTTATCTTGATGTCTTGTGCTTTCTCCCAACTACTTAGATCGTCGGCTAGTACGGAGAAATACGCGTTATTGAGATCAAGCGCACCCTGGAATTCCTTTACTCGCCGCCAGAAAAATCCGGTGGCGGTTGAGTCTTGAAAGGAAATGGCAACGCCTCGACTTGCAAAAAAACTGCCTTTCTGACACGTGATGTGCCCGCCTATTTTGGCGCTTTTGAGACTTATTGTTCCATTGGAAAAAAACTTGTCACTCAGGAAAAGGCTTCCTGAAATTTTGGCCCCTTGCGCCATCAACCCCTGTTGAAGGTGGCTTCCGCGAAGGTTCAACATTTCAAATGTGGCGTTCATCGCTTTGATTTCTTGCTGAAAAAAGCAATTCATAAGTGAAGTCGCGCCCTTTGCGGAGGAAAATTCCAAAACCAACTTCCTCGCAATATATGCTCCGATCAACCGAATTCCGCCTTCATGCGGACGAAACAGAGAGCAGCCACCCAGTATCAGATAGCGCAGCAGATCTGCGCCAATGGTGCGCTCATCGCTTGGCGCATCAGGCCGGGTGCCATCGCCCAGTTTGCAGAACCGCCCTTCCTTGCAGCATTCAATCAACTTCTCCTCAGCCGCGGTCAGCTCTCCCGCGGCGCGTGCCGTCTTAATATCCTCGTAGGTTCGAATGTTGCGCATGAGGCCCCCTTAACCAATGGTTGCAAACCTAGAGACGGGATCGCGCGGACGCAAGCAAGGGGCAAGCGGCGCACATTTGCGAATTGCGGGGCCGGGCCTTGTGGTGCCGCGCCCTTTGCGCCATCAAGTGCGCGCGCCAGATTCACGTTTGACCCGACGCTGCAGGAGACCTCAGATGCCCAGCCCGATCTATGCCATTGGTGATATTCACGGCCAGCTTGAGATGCTGGATGAGGCCCTTGCGCGGATCGAGGCGGATGGCGGCAAAGACGCGCGGATTGTGTTCCTGGGCGACTACACCGACCGCGGGCCGGACAGCCCCGGGGTGATCGATCGTCTGATCGCCGGGCAACAGGCCGGGCGCGATTGGATCACCCTGTTGGGCAATCATGACCGCATGTTTTCCTGGTTCATGGAAGAGGTGCCGCGCCATGATCCGCATCTGCTGATCGGCTACCATTGGCTGCATGAAAAGCTGGGCGGCAGCGATACCCTGGCCAACTATGGGGCTACCTATAAGGACCGCACCCGGCTGGAAGATCTGCATGCCGAGGCCAAGCGACTGGTCCCGCAGGCGCATGTGGACTTTCTGGGTGCCCTGCGCCCGATGTATGAAACCGAAGAGATCGCCTTTGTTCATGCCGGCATCAAACCCGGCGTGCCCCTGGCAGAGCAGCAGGAAAATGATCTGATTTGGATCCGCCAGAGCTTTCATGAGGTTACCACACCACATCCCAAACTGATCGTGCATGGGCATACGGTGGTGAAACAGCCCAGCCATTACGGCAACCGGATCAACCTGGATTCCGGCGCTGGATATGATCGCCCGCTGACCGCAGCGGTGTTCGAGGGGCGCGAGTGTTGGGTCCTCGAGCCCGAGGGCCGAAGGGCTCTGACACCCAATTGATATATGGTAAAAACATCATAAAATTGCCCGGAAGTTTGCGATTTAACGATGATTGGCTAACCAATTTTCTTTAGCATCAAGAAGTGGTTGGCGACTTGGTGATTAGTACTCTTGGTAATACTGCCTGTTGGCGGTCTGTTTGGTCGCTGATCACATCTGATGCAAAAAACTCCAAAAAAATCTGACAGTGTGACCGGTTCTGGGCACGCAGGGCGGAAAACAGACCAGGCTGGGCCTGGCCTGCGGGCGCTTCTTGGGGCAGGCGCAGGGTTGGCTAGAGGGAGCAGAGGGCAGGGAGCGTGCCAGCTCCTGCCTCATGACCAATCGAGAACCACTTTGCCGCTGTTGCCAGATTTCATCGCGGCAAACCCATCCGCAAACCCACCTACAGGAAACCTGTGGGTGATGACCCGGCTGACATCCAGACCGTTTTGCAGCATGGCGATCATCTTGTACCAGGTTTCAAAGATTTCCCGCCCATAGACGCCCTTGATGGTTAGCGCCTTGAAAACGATACGGCTCCAGTCCACCGGAGATTTACCGGGGGGAATGCCCAGCAGCGCGATCCGGCCGCCCATCACCAGCGCTTCGACCATCTGATCCAGTGCCATCTGATTGCCCGACATCTCGAGGCCGACGTCAAAGCCCTGGGTCATGCCCAACTCGTGAACCACGTCCTTCAGGTCTTCCTCTGCCACATTGACCGGACGCACATTGGCGACCTTTGCGGCCAGCTCTAGCCGCCCGGGGTTCACATCGGTGATCGCCACATGGCGCGCGCCGACATGACGCGCCACCGCTGCGGCCATGATGCCGATGGGGCCGGCACCGGTGATCAACACGTCCTCGCCCACCAGATCAAAGCTGAGCGCGGTATGCACCGCATTGCCAAGCGGATCGAGAATGGCGCCGATCTCATCCGGGATCTCATCTGGCAGCGGCACCACATTAAAGGCGGGCAGGCGCAGGTATTGCGCAAAGGCCCCCTGTTCGTTGACGCCGATGCCGCGGGTTTCGGGATCGAGGTGAAACTTGCCAGCGCGGCTCTGGCGGGATTGATGGCCGATCAGATGGCCCTCGCCGCTGCAGCGCTGGCCAATCGCGAGCTCGCTGACATTGCGGCCCAGCTCAACGATTTCGCCGGCAAACTCATGCCCGGTGATCAGCGGCACCGGCACGGTTTTCTGCGCCCAGGCGTCCCAGTTCCAGATATGCACATCGGTACCGCAGATGCCGGTCTTGTTGATCTTGATCAGCACCTCGTCCGGGCCGATCTCAGGCACCGGCGCCTGCACCATCCACAGGCCTTCCTTGGGGTGGGACTTCTCCAGCGCTTTCATGGTGTTTGGTCTGGTCATGTGATGATCCCCAAATCTTTGCCGACCTTGCCAAAGGCTGCCAGCGCGCGGCTCAGGTCATCGCGGCTGAGCGCGGCATTCATCTGGGTGCGGATGCGGGCCTGGCCGCGTGGCACCACCGGAAAGAAAAAGCCCGAGACATAGACGCCCTCGTCAAACAGCTTGGCGGCCATATCCTGCGCCAGTTGCGCTTCCCCCAGCATCACAGGCACGATGGGGTGCTCACCGGGCAAGAGATCAAAGCCCAGTTCCGTCAGGCCAGCGCGCCAGAACCTGGTGTTTTCAAACAGTTGCGCGCGCAACTCTGCGCCTTGTTCGACCAGACGGATGGCCTCAAGCCCGGCAGCTACGATGGATGGCGGCAGCGAATTGGAGAACAGATAGGGCCGCGCCCGCTGCCGCAGCAGGTCGATCACTGGCTGCGGCCCGGCGATGTAACCGCCGATAGCCCCCCCCAGTGCCTTGCCCAAAGTCCCGGTGAGGATATCCACATCCACCCCAAAGTGATCCGGCGTGCCAGCGCCCTTTGGCCCCATAAAGCCGGTGGCGTGGCAATCATCCACCATGACCACGGCGTCGTATTTGTCGGCCAGGGCGCGGATTTCCGGCAGTTTCGCCAGATAGCCATCCATCGAGAAGACCCCGTCGGTGGCGATCATGATATGGCGGGCACCGTCTTCGCGGGCCTGCTTCAGCCAGGCTTCCAGGTCGTTCATATCGCTGTTGAGGTAGCGATAGCGTTTGGCCTTGCACAGGCGCACCCCGTCAATGATCGAGGCATGGTTGAGACTATCGGAGATGATGGCGTCCTCTGGCCCCAGAAGCGGCTCGAACAGCCCGCCATTGGCGTCAAAACAGGCTGCGAACAGGATGGCGTCATCCTTGCCCAGGAATTTGGCGAGGCGCTGTTCCAGCTCCCGGTGGATGTCTTGCGTGCCGCAGATGAAGCGGACCGAGGCCATGCCGAACCCCTTGTCGTCCATGACACTACGCGCCGCTTTGATCAGATCGGGGTGATCGGCCAGACCAAGGTAGTTATTGGCACAAAGGTTGATGACCTCTCGGTCGCCAACCGTGATCTCCCCCCCCTGCGGGGAGGTTATCATTCGTTCCCGCTTATAGAGGCCATCGGCCTCGATCTGGGTGAGCGTCTCAGAGATGTCGTTCAGAAATGCAGTGCTCATAGCGGGAAACTCCTTATCCGTGGAATCGCATCTACCATAACGGATAGAATTCCCAAATAGGAGATTTCATTATCCCGGAAAAAAATCCGTGAAGGTGGACATTGGCTGCCACGAGGTCTTACAGGGCGCTGGATCCGCCTCCATAGGATTTTCCTTGTTTTGCCATGGGGGTGCTGTTTAAAGGTGAGTAAATAGAAAATCTTCTCTTAAAGGGTGTGTGCGTGGAACCAGGTGGACAATCATATAGACCACCTCGGGTCTTGGCTCTGACTTTGGGATTGGGAATCTTTGTGATCTACCAATGGATTTGGAGGCCAATCCTATTGGAGCCTTCTATGAGGTTGGGAGATCCAATACCGCTTCTCGTAGCAATCGGATTTGCATTGATACTTGGGTACGCTCTAGCCATGGTTTGGTGGCTGACTCAGCAGACACGAGGGCAGGTTTTGGACACCTTTCGTCCGACGCGGGGACGCCTTATTTCGACGATATGCTTGGTGTTGATCACACCCTTTGTTGTTTTCAGTTGGGTACCTTGGATTGTGCTTGGAATAGTGCCTACTTTTTTTCATAGCATTTCAGGTGCGTTGCTTTTGGGCGGGCTTTGTTTGATGGCCTACCCCCTGGCCGCAATGATTCAGCGCCATACCTTTCAACGGAGATGGCTGCGTTTTGGGTTGTTTTCACTATACTTCTGGGCGGCCTACGCTTTCCATATGCTGTGGCGTGGCGTGCTTGTTTTCTTGATGTAGACGAAACAACAGGGAACAATCAGAGTTCTTTTTCAAGCGTTCTTTACGATCAAAAACACCCGTGCTGCCCCACCCGGCGAGGTGATCGCATGCCCCACATCGGCGGCATAGCGGGCAGTGTCACCGGCCTGCAGGTGATCCTTAGCACTGCCGGAGGTGACCTCGATCTCGCCTTCCAGAACCGTCAGCTGTTCCATTGCGCCGCGGGTATGGGGCTGGCTGGTCAGGGCACCGCCTTTGTCAAACCGGATGTCATAGACCTCATGACCGCCAGCCTCTTCTGGTGGCGACAGGATGCGGATGCGGCAGCCTTCACCGATGTTTTCGATCTTGGGCACATCGACGGCGCGCAGCACTTCGATCCGGTCCTGCAGGTCGCCAGCTTCCAGCAAACCGGCAAAATCCACCTGCAGCGCGCGGGTGAGGTTCCACAGGGTCGCGATGGTAGGAGAGCTTTCGCCGCGTTCGATCTGGCTCACCATCGAGCGGCTGACGCCGGAGAGATTGGCCACCGCCTCGAGGCTGAGCCCCTGGGCACGGCGCGCCTCTTTCAGGCGGGCGGGGAGCAATGTCAGGATTTCGTCTGTGTTTTCCGTCATAACAGATGTCCTGCGTGTTATGGGACAATTTGTCAATGACGGGACGTCCCAAGGACGCGGGGGCAGACAGGGAGATGCTGCAGCTGCATAATAAGGGCAACTGACTCATGAGGAGAGAGATCATGACTGATATCGTCATTCTGGACGGTGCCCGCACCGCAATTGGTACCTTTGGCGGCGCGCTGGCCAATACCAGCCCTATCGACCTGGCCACAGTGGCCTCGAAAGCGGCGATTGAACGCTCTGGGGTGGCGCCTGAGCAGATCGGCCATGTGGTCTTTGGTCATGTGATCAACACCGAGCCGCGCGACATGTATCTGTCCCGGGTGGCGGCGATGCAGGCGGGCGTGCCCAATGCAACGCCTGCAATGAACGTGAACCGGCTCTGTGGATCCGGAGCGCAGGCCTTGGTGTCGGGCATTCAGTCCTTGATGCTGAAGGATGCGGATTACGCGCTGACCGGCGGTGCCGAGAACATGTCGCGCAGCCCCTTCATCATGCAGCAGCAGCGCTGGGGCGCCAAGATGGGCGATGTCAAATCTCTGGACATGATGCTGGGCGCGCTCAACTGTCCCTTTGGCACCGGCCATATGGGGGTGACGGCAGAGAATGTCGCTGATGAGCATGAGATCACCCGCGAACAGATGGATGAATTTTCGCTGGCCAGCCAGACTCGCGCCGCAGCCGCGATTGAATCGGGGTATTTTCAAAGCCAGATCACGCCGGTCGAGGTGAAGGTCAAACGCGACATGGTGCCCTTTGAGGTGGATGAGCATCCCAAGGGTACTTCGATGGAGGCACTGGCGGGTCTGCGGGCGGTGTTTCAGAAAGATGGGCGTGTGACTGCGGGCAATGCTTCGGGCATCAATGATGGCGCTGCAGCACTGGTTTTGGCGCGGAGCGAAGCGGCTGAGAAAGCTGGTCTGAAACCCAAGGCACGCATCTTGGGCTACGCCCATGCCGGTGTGCGCCCAGAGGTCATGGGCATCGGACCGGTGCCTGCAGTTCAAAACCTGTTGGCTAAGACCGGCCTGAAGGCCAGCGATTTTGACGTTGTCGAGAGCAATGAGGCCTTTGCCTCGCAGGCCTTGGCGGTCAACAAGGAACTGGGCCTGGATCCGGCCAAGGTGAATCCCAATGGCGGGGCCATCGCGCTGGGCCATCCCGTCGGTGCGACCGGAGCCATCATCACCCTGAAGGCCCTGTATGAGCTGGAGCGCACCGGGGGCTCCAAAGCGCTGATCACCATGTGCATCGGCGGCGGTCAGGGCATTGCCCTGGCAATCGAACGGCTCTGAAGTGAACCAGGGAGGGGGCTGTCAGCCCCCTCTGCCCCAATTGGGGCATTCACCCCCTGAGGATATTTTCAGCCAATTGAAGAGGGGTGTTGTGCTTGGTGGCCCTGTTTGTGTTCAGACCAGTTGGGTGACCAACAGAGTGGCCAAGACTCCGACAAGGGCACCCAAGGCCGCGGCGCGTCTCCAGGGGCGTGGGGGGTTGGGTGCCGCTGGGTCCTGACTCTGCGCAATCAGGGCCTGCTCCATCAGGGCGGGCAGACGGGGGCCAAACCGGGCCAGCACTTTGGCGGTTTTCATCAGATCCGAGGCTATGGCACGCGGGCCGATGCTTTTCTTGATATAGTCCTCGACCACCGGATGGGCCACTTCCCAGATATTGATATGGGGATCCAGCGAGCGGGCCACGCCTTCGACCACCACCATGGTGCGTTGCAGCAGAATGAGTTCGGTGCGCGTCTCCATGCCAAAGCGTTCGGTCACCTCAAACAGGTAATTCAGCAGGTTGCCCATGGAGATATGGCTGGCATCCATGCCAAAGATCGGCTCTCCCACGGCGCGGATGGCGCGGGCAAATTCATCCACATCGCGGTCGGCGGGGACATATCCGGCCTCGAAATGGACTTCGGCGACGCGTTTGTAATCGCGCTGGATGAAGCCAAAGAGGATCTCGGCGTAGACCCGGCGGGTGTATTCGTCGATATGGCCCATGATGCCAAAATCATAGGCGATGACATCGCCATTGGCGGCGACCTTGAGGTTGCCCTGATGCATGTCGGCGTGGAAATAGCCATCACGCAGTGCATGACGCAAGAACAGGGACAGAACCCGTTCGCCCAGAATGCGACGATCATGGCCAGCAGCGTCCAGGGCGTCATTGTCGCCTAAGGCCACCCCATCTGCCCAGCCCAGGGTCATCACCCGGCGTGCCGAGGCCTGCCAGCGGATCTCGGGCAGCTGAAAGCCCGCGTCCTGGGCCGTGTTGGCGGCAAACTCTGATGCCGCGGAACTCTCCAGGCGCAGATCCAGCTCGCCCTGCACCACGCCGTCAAAATGTTCGATCACCTCCATCGGGCGCAGGCGGCGCGCGCCGGGGGCAAAAAGATCGACGATACGGGCGGCAAAGTAGAAGGCGTCCACATCCTTGTTGAAGGCGCGCTCGATGCCCGGGCGCAGCACCTTCACCGCGACATCCTCGCCGGTTTCGGTCAGGCGGGCGCGGTGCACCTGGGCGATGGAGGCGGCAGCGATGGGCTCGCTGAACTCGGAGAAGACCTGCGACACAGGGCGGCCCAGCTCGCGCTCTACCTCGGCCATGGCTTCGGCGCGGGAAAAGGGCGGCAGCTGGTCCTGAAGCACGCGCAGCTGCTGCGCCATCTCGTCGCCGACCACATCGGGGCGGGTGGAGAGCACCTGGCCGAATTTGATATAGGCGGGGCCCAGCGCGGTCAGGGCGCGGGTGGCGGGCGGCATGTTGGGATCACCCTTGTAGCCCAGCCATTGAAAGGGCCAACCCAGCGTGTAGGCGAGGATGCGCAGCGGAGCCGGGGCGTCAAAGGCATCCAGCACCACGTTCATGGCGCCGGTGCGCACCATGGTGGCGCCGGTGCGGATCAGGCGAATGATATTGTGAGGTCCGCGCATCTATCAGATTTTCCAGCCCGAATGCAGGGCGGCAATGCCCAGCGACAGATTGCGGTATTTGGCATTGGCAAAGCCTGCGGTTTTCACCATGTCCAAAAAGGTCTCCTGGTCGGGGAAATTGCGGATCGATTCCACCAGATATTGATAGCTGTCGTAATCGTCAGCGATCAGTTTTCCCATGCGCGGGATCACGTTGAAACTGTAGAGATCATAGAGTTTCTGCATGCCGTCATTGGGGAGCTGCGAGAACTCCAGCACCATCAGACGGCCGCCGGGCTTGAGCACGCGGTAGGCCTCGTTCAGGGCTTCCTGCGGGCGGGTGACGTTCCGGATGCCAAAGGAGATGGTATAGACATCAAAGGTATTGTCCTTGAAGGGCAGGGCCATGGCGTCGCCGGTGACCCAATCCAGGCTTTCGGCCATCTGCTCGGCCTCGGCGCGTTTGCGTCCCTCAATCAGCATCGGCGCGGTGAGATCCAGCACGGTCGAGTGGCCAGACCCGGCGCGTTTGAGGAAGCGGAAGGAGATATCCCCTGTACCACCTGCCACATCCAGCAGCCGTTGACCGGGGCGGGGCGCCAGCCAATCCATCATCGCGTCTTTCCAGATGCGATGAATACCCATACTCATGACATCATTCATGACGTCATATTTCGAAGCTACGGAATTGAAGACTCCCTGAACCCGGCCCGCTTTTTCGTGTTCGGGAACAGTTTCAAAGCCAAAATGGGTGGTGCTGTTTGATCTGTCTGCCATGGGACTTGCCGTTTTTTGATGATCGCCCCACTTATAGGGCCTTGGAGGGCAGGCACAATGCGGCCCTTATGTCACTGTCATGTAAGGAGCCCTGTAATGCCAGAACTGCCCGAGGTCGAGACCGTGATGCGGGGGTTGCAGCCCTCGATGGAGGGGGCGGTGATTGCGCAGGCACATGTGAACCGCCCCGACCTGCGCTGGCCCTTTCCGGATCGTATGGCAGAGCGGCTGACCGGGGCGCGGGTGATGGCGCTGCGGCGGCGGTCCAAATACATCCTGGCGGAGCTGGACCGGGGCGAAACCCTGCTGGTGCATTTGGGTATGTCGGGGCGGATGACGGTCTCGGGCGATCCCCTGGGACAATTCGTGCATGACCACCCAAAGGCGGAGAAACATGACCATGTTGTCTTTGATATGGAGAACGGCGCGCGTGTGACCTTTAATGATCCACGTCGCTTTGGCGCCATGGATCTGATCGACACCGCCGGTTTGGCAGAGCACAAGCTGCTGCGGGTGCTGGGGCCGGAACCCTTGGGCAATGACTTTCATGAGGACCATCTGATCGCAGCTCTGAAAGGTAAGAACACCCCGATCAAATCAGCGTTACTGGATCAGGGAATCATCGCCGGTCTGGGAAACATTTACGTCTGCGAGGCGCTATTTCGCGGCCAAGTGTCACCAAAACGCAAAGCCGGGCAAGTTTCCGCGAGCCGGGTCGCAGCGCTGGTTCCGATCATTCGCCAGGTGCTGGAGGATGCCATCAAAGCGGGCGGATCTTCGCTGAAGGATTTCCGCCAAGCCTCTGGTGAACTTGGGTATTTTCAACACAGTTTTGACGTCTATGGGCGCGAGGGAGATCCCTGTCGACGGGAGGGCTGCGGTGGCTCCATTGCCAGAATCACCCAATCCGGGCGATCCTCCTTCTACTGTGGCAAGTGTCAAAGATAGCTTGAATGCGATCTTTCTCGTGGTAATGACTCGTTTCTGAACGGAACAACGAAAGCAGAAATAATGGCCTATGAGACGATCAACGTCGATGTGCAGGACCACGTTTGCCTCATCAAACTGCATCGCCCCGAGGCGTTGAACGCGCTCAATGCGGAACTTGTAAAAGAACTTTGCGACGCCTTTGAAGAGGCCGATGCCAGCGACAAAGTACGCTGCATCGTGTTGACCGGGTCGGAAAAGGCTTTTGCGGCCGGCGCCGACATCAAAGAGATGTCGGAGATGAGCTTTACCGATGTTTTCACCAACAATCTCTTTGCGCAGGTCAATGACCGCATTACCGCAATCCGCAAACCGATCATCGCGGCCGTTGCCGGCTATGCGCTGGGCGGTGGTTGCGAGCTGGCGATGCTCTGTGACTTTGTGATTGCGGCTGAGACGGCGAAGTTTGGCCAGCCCGAAATCAACCTCGGCGTTGTGGCTGGTATCGGTGGTACCCAGCGTCTGACGCGCTTTGTCGGCAAGTCGAAATCCATGGACATGAACTTGACCGGTCGGTTCATGGGCGCGGAAGAGGCCGAACGTGCAGGGCTGGTGTCGCGCGTTGTCCCTGCCAAGAAGCTGATCGAAGAGGCCATGGGCGCGGCGCAGAAGATTGCCGAGAAATCCCAGCTGACGGCTATGGCGGTCAAGGAAACCGTCAATCGCAGCTACGAGATGACCCTGAGCGAAGGTATGCTGTTTGAGCGTCGTGTGTTCCACTCGATGTTTGCCACCGAAGATCAGAAAGAGGGCATGGCCGCTTTCCTGGAAAAACGCGAAGCCCAGTTTCGCGACAAGTAAGGTCGGACCTTCACAGGCACGGCTGTTGTGTCCTTGTCAGGCCCCGATTGGATCGGGGCCTTTTTGGTGGAGAAGCTCCTTTGGTTTGGGCCGCAGGGCTGCGTCGCATGTCCCTTGCATCTTTGCAGAACTGCCTATAAAGACCACTGCCATACATGCGCGTGCAGCCCGCTTGGCTAGAATCACCTCGAGATCCGATCCGGGTTTGGCTGGCTTGCGCCGATATAAACACTTGAACCCGAAGATAAGGTCACAGAGACATGGCAAATAGCCCCCAGGCAAAGAAGCGCGCACGTCAGAACGAAAAGCGCTTTGCAGTAAACAAAGCCCGTCGTTCGCGCATCCGCACCTACCTGCGTAAAGTAGAAGAAGCTCTCGAGTCCGGCGATAAGGCTGCGGCCACAGAGGCTCTGCGCGCAGCACAGCCCGAAATCATGCGTGGCGTGACCAAAGGCGTCTACCACAAGAATACTGCATCGCGGAAAGTTTCCCGTCTGGCCGCCCGCGTTAAAGCGCTGGGCTGATTCCCTGCCTGGAAACTCGCGCAAGCGAGATTGTGAAAAAATAGGAGGACGTCGCATTTTTGCGGCGTCCTTTTGTTTTGTCCTTATGTGAGTGGGATCTTCTGCAGGTGCGAGAGATTCTTTCTCGGCAAAGCCCGAGTCAACATCAGAGTTTCATTGCCGCTGCCCTATCCAAATTGCTACCACATATACAGCGATTCACTCGCTGGGGGACAGGCTGCTTGAGGTGACCTAGACGGGCATCTAGGTCACTGGACACGCAGGGTTTGATGAATGTCGTATGGCGTTCAGCGGGCTAGCGTGCTGCTGTGTTGGATATCCAATCAGCAGCTTCGTTCCATTTGTGTGCAGAAACGATTCCTTTGTCGCCAGCGAAATCTCTTCGTCTACCGGAGGGGTTTTTGCGGAGCGCCGAAGTTCGGAACTGGAATGTGGTCAGGAATATCCCGGCCGCAGACGCAGAAGCTGTGGGTGAAGAACTGCTCTGGTAACGGGGTAAGATGAAACGACAGGCCAAAGAACAATGGCCGCTGCTTGTTTGGGGACACATGAGGCGCAGCATGACGGAAGAAAAATGGGGACAGCTCAGAACGCGACTTCTGAAGACTGTTGGGCAAAACAACTTTACAACTTGGATTGAACCGCTGGAGTTCAATTCTGTCGATGATGGGGTGGCGGTGTTTCATGTGCCAACCAATTTCATGGGCAATTATGTCAGTCAGAACTTTGCGGATCTGATTCTGCATGAATTCAATCTCTCTGGTGAACCGGTGCAACGGCTCGCCTTTCGGGTCGCTGCCAATTCGCCTGCACGTCCGGTGCGCCAGAGTGAACAGCCTGCCGAACCCTTTGCTGAAATGCAGGCGCGGCCAGAGGATCATCATGCGGCAGACAGTCAGTGGGACGAAGCGCCGACGCGTCGCACCCCGGCTGGGAAATCTCTGTCGAGCAAGGCAGCTGCCGCCGCTCCGGTGGAGGCGCTGCAGGCGGCACCATTGGATCCGCGCTTTACCTTCGACAATTTTGTCGTCGGCAAGCCAAACGAGCTGGCGCATGCCGCTGCGCGTCGGGTTGCCGAGGGCGGTCCGGTGACCTTCAATCCGCTGGTGCTCTATGGGGGTGTTGGTCTGGGCAAAACCCACCTGATGCATGCCATCGCCTGGGAGCTCACCGAGCAGAATCCCGGCCTCAACGTGCTGTATCTCTCGGCTGAACAGTTCATGTATCGATTCGTGCAGGCCCTGCGTGAGCGCAAGATGATGGATTTCAAACATCTGTTCCGCTCGGTGGATGTGCTGATGGTGGATGATGTGCAGTTCATCGCCGGCAAGGATTCAACCCAAGAGGAATTCTTCCACACCTTCAATGCGCTGGTGGACCAGAACAAGCAGATCATCATCTCTGCAGATCGCGCTCCGGGTGAGATCAAGGATCTCGAGGAGCGGGTCAAGTCGCGTCTGCAATGTGGACTGGTGGTGGATCTGCATCCAACCGACTACGAGCTGCGCTTGGGCATTTTGCAAACCAAGGTGCAGTTGCAGCGCGCCACCTATCCGGATCTTCAGATCGCCGATGGGGTGCTGGAGTTCCTGGCGCATCGGATCTCGACCAATGTGCGCGTGCTTGAGGGCGCATTGACCCGACTGTTTGCCTTTGCCTCGCTGGTTGGGCGCGAAATCGACATGGACCTGACCCAGGATTGCCTGGCGGATGTTCTGCGCGCCTCTGAGCGCAAGATCACCGTTGAGGAAATTCAACGCAAAGTCTCAGAGTATTACAACATTCGGATGTCCGACATCATCGGCCCCAAGCGGCTGCGCTCTTACGCCCGGCCGCGCCAAGTGGCGATGTATCTGTGCAAAAAGCTGACCAGCCGCAGCCTGCCAGAGATCGGCCGACGCTTTGGTGGTCGCGATCACACCACCGTCATGCACGGGGTGCGTCGCATCGAAGAGCTGAAATCCACTGACGGTCAGATCGCCGAAGATGTGGAAATGCTGCGCCGCGCCTTGGAATCATAAGGCAGCGCAGCCCGATGCCTCCAATCTTTCGGCCCTGGTTTTCCGGGGCCGTTTTTCTGAGTGGCGCGACCAGCCGGTGGCCGTGACAGCGCTGGGAGCTGCGTTGAAATTGCCAAGCCGCAACGGTTTGGGTGGTTTCGCTCTGCAGGGGGCTATGGGGTCTTGACGCTGCCAAATTTCCCTTGGAAAACTAGATAAAAAGCCTTGTGCATGGGGGGTAAACCGCTACTTTGCCTATCCCGACCATTGCTTTGTCATGGCCTGGCGGCAGCGCTCAGGTTTGACAGTGGCGCCCGGGGCCGACAGCAGCGCTAGGCGCGACGAAGAGGATAAGCGACATGAAGATCAGCATTGAACGCGGCACACTCCTGAAGGCCGTTGCGCAGGCCCAATCGGTGGTAGAGCGCCGCAATACCATTCCAATTCTGGCCAATGTTCTGATCGAAGCTGAGGGCGATGTGGCCCAGTTTCGCGCCACCGATCTTGATATCGAGGTGGTCGACAAGGCCCCGGCCCAGGTTGAACGTTCAGGTGCCACCACCGTAGCGGCGACCACGCTGCATGAAATTGTGCGCAAACTGCCCGATGGTGCGTTGGTGACGCTGACTGCGGATGCCGCCACCGGTCGGCTGACCGTTGAGGCCGGGCGTTCCAACTTTTCCCTGGCGACCCTGCCACGTGAAGATTTCCCGGTCATGGCGAGTTCGGAATATCACTCCAATTTCACTGCCAATGCGGCGATGCTGCGGCGGCTGTTCGACAAGTCGAAATTTGCCATCTCCACCGAAGAGACCCGCTATTATCTCAATGGTGTCTACATGCATGTCTCTGATGCTTCCGAGGGGGGCAAGGCGCTGCGCTGTGTGGCCACGGATGGTCACCGGCTGGCGCGCATTGATGCACCTCTGCCGATGGGTGCCGAGGATATGCCGGGGGTGATCGTGCCGCGCAAGACCGTGGGCGAGATGCGCAAGCTTTTGGATGATGACGAGATGGACATCGCGGTTTCTGTGTCGGAAACCAAAGTACGCTTTGCCACTCCTAATATCACCCTGACCTCCAAGGTCATTGATGGCACCTTCCCCGATTACACCCGGGTCATTCCGGTGGGCAACACTCGTCGCCTGGAAGTGGATGCCTCAGAATTTGCCAGTGCGGTGGATCGGGTTGCCACTGTGTCGTCAGAGCGCTCTCGTGCGGTCAAGCTGCAGCTGGAAGAGGATCGTCTGATCCTTTCCGTGAATGCACCGGACAGCGGTGCCGCCGAAGAAGAGCTGGCGGTGGCCTACGGTGATGAGCGGCTGGAAATTGGGTTCAACGCCAAATACCTGCTGGAAATTGCCAATCAGGTCGACCGAGAAAACGCCGTCTTTTTGTTCAATTCCTCCGGGGATCCGACCTTGATGCGCGAAGGCAATGATGAAAGCGCGGTTTTTGTTGTCATGCCGATGCGGGTTTGACTCTGCGGGGACTGAGGGGCCTGACGGCCCTGCCTCCGGCGGAAGTATTTGGGGAAAGATGAAACCGGAACCTGCCCCATGCTGGCCTTGACCTCCCTTACACTGTCTCATTTCCGCTCGCATTTGCGGGCGGAATTGCATTTGGATGGGCGGCCAGTCGGCATCTATGGCAACAATGGTGCGGGCAAGACCAATATCCTGGAGGCGGTTTCCTTGTTTTCGCCCGGGCGTGGATTGCGCCGCGCCAGTGCCGCTGAGATGGCACGACGTCCCCAGGAGCTTGGCTGGAAGCTGAAGGGGGTATTGAAAACCCCCGATCAGGCCTACGAGGTGGAGACCTGGTCCGAGAACGGTGGGGCCCGTCAGGTGCGGATCGACAACAAGGCCTCGAACCAGATTGCCCTGGGTCAGATCTGCCGGGTGGTCTGGCTGGTGCCGGTGATGGATCGGCTTTGGGTCGAGGCTGCCGAAGGGCGGCGGCGGTTTCTGGACCGGATTGTGCTCAGCTTTGATCCTACCCATGCAGAGGCGACGCTTGCATTTGAAAAGGCCATGCGCGAGCGCAACCGGTTGCTGAAAGAGCAGATCCGGGATGCGGCCTGGTATCGGGTTCTGGAGGCGCAGATGGGCGCGGCAGGGCATCGCATCCATGCGGCGCGGGCTGAGACCGTGCAGCGGCTGGCTGCAGCGCAGGAGGGGGCAGAGACCGCCTTTCCCACGGCGCAGTTGGAGCTGGTGCAGTCCGAAGGCGACATGCCTGCAAGCGAAGTCGAATATATCGCGGCTCTGGCGGCGGGGCGGGGGCGGGATCTGGCGGCGGGGCGGACTTTGATCGGACCGCATCGCAGCGATCTTGTTGGCCACTACGCGGCCAAGGGGATCGCTGCCAAGGACTGTTCCACCGGCGAGCAGAAGGCGCTTTTGGTGTCGCTGATTCTGGCCAATGCAAGAGCTCTGGCTGCCAGCGAAGGGGCCCCTCCGATTCTGCTTCTGGATGAGGTGGCGGCGCATTTGGATGCAGGTCGTCGCGCCGCGCTTTATGATGAAATTTGTGCCCTTGGTGCGCAGGCCTGGATGACCGGCACCGGGGCGGAGCTGTTTGCCGAGCTGGGCGGTCGCGCTCAGATGTTGGAGGTCACCGAGTCCGGGGGTATTTCGGAGCTGCGCCTGTCATGACCCTCTCGTTTTGGGATCTGGCGCTCTATGCCGGTGCCTTGTTTGTGCTGTTCCTGACGCCGGGGCCGGTCTGGCTCGCCTTGATGGCGCGCGCGGTTTCGGGCGGGTTTCATGCGGCCTGGCCGCTGGCGCTGGGGGTGGCCTGTGGTGATCTGTTCTGGCCCTTGCTGGCTATCGGCGGCATGTCCTGGCTGGCCTCCAGTCTGGGCGAGGTGATGCTGGTGCTGCGCTGGGGGGCTTGCCTGATGTTTGTCATCATGGGAGCCTTGGTGATCCGCAATGCCGATCGCCGGGTCGAAGAAAACCGGGCCTTGACCCGTCCAGGGGCCTGGGCGGGCTTTGTCGCCGGGGTGGCGGTGATCCTTGGAAACCCCAAGGCGATCCTGTTCTACATGGGGCTGTTGCCGGGCTTTTTTGACCTGAGCGCAATCAGCTGGGAGGATGTCGTTGCGATCATCTGCCTCTCCTTTGCGGTGCCGCTGATTGGCAATCTGGTCATGGCCGGGCTGGTGCATCAATTGCGCAGCATGATCTCCTCCTCCCGGGCGATGCGGCGGCTTAATCTGACCTCTGGCAGCCTGTTGATAGGCGTAGGTGTGATGTTGCCCTTTACCTGATCGTGGGTCCTGATGAGGGCGGTGAGACAGGGGCCAAAGCCGATGGTGTCGGCGAGGTCTGACGGGCAAGAAAAGCAGGGCTCCGCGGGTGACATTCCCCTGCGATCCGCGTATAAAATCCGAAAGTAAATACAGGAAGTTGCGAATGTCTGAGAACGAACAAACCCCAGCGGAATATGGTGCGGATTCCATCAAGGTTCTCAAGGGGTTGGAGGCAGTTCGCAAACGTCCTGGCATGTATATCGGTGACACCGATGACGGCTCTGGTCTGCATCACATGGTCTATGAGGTTGTGGACAATGGTATTGATGAGGCCTTGGCCGGTCATGCCGATGCGGTGACGGTGAAAATTCACGCCGATTCCAGCGTTTCCGTCAGCGACAACGGGCGCGGTATTCCGGTAGGCATCCATGAGGAAGAAGGCGTTTCGGCGGCCGAGGTCATCATGACCCAGCTGCATGCCGGCGGCAAATTCGACAGCAACTCCTACAAGGTATCCGGTGGTCTGCATGGGGTCGGTGTTTCGGTGGTGAACGCGCTGTCCGACTGGCTGGAGCTGCGGATCTGGCGCGAAGGCAAGGAACACGTCGCCCGCTTTGAGCGTGGCGATACCGCTGAGCATCTGAAAGTGGTGCAGGAATGTGGCGAGCAAACCGGAACCGAGGTGCGGTTCATGGCTTCAACCGATACGTTTTCGAACCTGGAATACTCCTTTGAGACATTGGAAAAGCGCCTGCGTGAGCTGGCCTTTCTGAACTCTGGCGTGCGCATCATCCTGATCGACGAACGCCCCGCAGAGCGGCTCGAGACGGAACTGTTCTATGAGGGCGGCGTCAAGGAATTCGTCAAATATCTCGACCGCTCCAAAACCCCGGTGATGGAGGCCCCGGTCTATATCACCGGTGAGAAGGACGAAATCGGCGTCGAAGTGGCGATGTGGTGGAACGACAGCTACCATGAAACGGTTCTGCCCTTCACCAACAACATCCCCCAGCGGGATGGCGGTGCCCATGTGGCGGGCTTTCGTGGCGCGCTGACCCGGACCATCAACAACTATGCCCAATCCAGCGGCATTGCCAAAAAAGAGAAGGTCTCCTTTACCGGTGATGACGCCCGTGAAGGGCTGACCTGCGTGCTGTCGGTCAAAGTGCCGGACCCCAAGTTCTCCAGCCAGACCAAGGACAAACTTGTCTCTTCCGAGGTGCGCCCGGTGGTTGAAAGCCTGGTGAACGAAAAACTGGCCGAATGGTTTGAGGAAAACCCCAATGAGGCCAAGCAGATCGTTGGCAAGATCGTCGAAGCTGCCTTGGCCCGCGAAGCGGCGCGCAAGGCGCGGGAGCTGACCCGCCGCAAGACGGCAATGGATGTGAACTTCCTGGCCGGCAAGCTCAAGGATTGTTCGGAAAAAGACCCCTCCAAAACCGAAGTCTTCCTCGTCGAGGGGGATTCGGCGGGTGGCTCGGCCCAGACGGGTCGTGATCGTCAGACCCAGGCCATCTTGCCGCTGCGGGGTAAGATCCTCAACGTGGAACGCGCTCGGTTCGACCGGATGCTGGGCAGCCAGGAGATTGGCAACCTGGTGATGGCGCTTGGCACCGGCATTGGTCGCGAAGAGTTCAACATCGAAAAGCTGCGCTACCACAAGATCGTCATCATGACCGATGCGGATGTGGACGGGGCCCATATCCGCACCCTGCTGCTCACCTTCTTCTTCCGGCAGATGCCAGAGCTGATCGAAGGGGGGTTCCTCTATATCGCGCAGCCGCCATTGTACAAAGTGGCGCGGGGCAAATCTGAGGTCTACCTCAAGGATCAGGCGGCCTTGGATGACTACCTGATCCGTCAGGGTGTCGAGGGTGCGACGCTGAAACTGGGCACCGGCGAAGAAATCGTCGGGCAGGATCTGGCGCGTGTTGTCGATGAGGCACGCCAGCTCAAGCGGGTGCTGGACGCTTTCCCGACCCATTATCCGCGCCATATTCTGGAACAGGCGGCCGTGGCCGGGGCCTTTGTGCCGGGCGCGGTGGATGCCGATCTGCAGGGGGTGGCCCAAAAGGTTGCCGCCCGTCTGGATCTCATTGCTCTGGAATATGAAAAAGGCTGGCAGGGCCGTATCACCCAGGATCACGGCATTCGTCTGGCGCGTATTTTGCGCGGGGTTGAAGAGGTGCGCACGCTGGATGGGCCGATGCTGCGCTCTGGTGAGGCGCGCAAGACCGGCAGCTTTACCAAAAGCCTGCAGGAGGTCTATCGCACCTCCGGTCAACTGGTGCGCCGTGATCGCGCATTGGCAATTCATGGACCGCTGGATCTATTGAAGGCGATCATGGACGAGGGTGAAAAAGGCCTGTCGCTGCAACGCTACAAGGGCTTGGGCGAGATGAACCCGGATCAGCTGTGGGAAACCACTCTGGATCCCGATGCGCGCACATTGCTGCAGGTCCGGGTGGAGGACATGATCGAGGCCGACAATCTCTTTACCAAATTGATGGGAGACGTCGTCGAGCCACGCCGGGAGTTCATCCAGAAAAACGCCCTGAGTGTGGAAAACCTGGATTTCTAGCGCCTTGTAGGATTCCCCATAATCGTTCGCGATACCCATAAGTTTTCGCGAGACACCCAAAGTCGTTCGGTTTTCTGAATTTTGGCGAGTTTCGGGACTGGCACGAAAATGTCCCGAAATTCGCCAAAATCTGAAGAATTGACGAAGGCGGACGTCAGCATTGTTGGCTCTGCCATTTTCACCTTCTGAGCTGGGTTTGTTGGGGGTGTCTTCCTCTGATGGATTCGCGAAATGGCACCAGGTTTTCTATTCATGACGTTGGCGTCTAAAACGCCAGTCTGCGTGAATGACCGTGAGCCGCCGTTTATTCACCAGGCGAAATGCAGTATGACTTCGTTGATCCAACCACCAACGAGCAACGTGCAATTTTGGACCTGGCTTGGCCTCAAGGCCTTCAGTTTGAGCTTTCTGATCCCGTCTGCGTGCTCATTGATGAGAGTGCCGAGCTGATCTCAATGGCCAGTGCGGCCGGCTTCCGATGCTTCACAGAGGTCGCAGAATTCCGCACCTATGTCCTGAGCTTGGCTGAACCGAAGGTGGCAGCGGAATAAGCCTACTTTGGTGAGAGAGCTGGCCCGAAAGAAAGGGACCGGCCAATCGCTGACAACTGGCTGAAATCTTTGCAGGAAATTCCCGGCGACCGCCGTGGAACTACCTGAGAACAAAGGTTCTCACCGGCTCCGGCCTCTCTGCGGAATTGGAATGTCTCGGCGAGAACATTTCATAAACATTCATTGTGTGATATAGATCGACTATGGATGAAACGGAATTGGAAGAGCTCAAATCAAAGTTGGCGTTCCCCAACCCAAGTGAACTGGCGTTTTTTTGACCGACGTCGCGCACTTGGCTTAGGTGTTGGACTGGATGATGGCGACGAACTCGTGAGGCAAAAAAAGCCCGTTTTCATTGACTTCGAAGCATCAAGTCTCTCCCAATTTTCATGGCCAATCGAAGTGGGCATTGCTTGGCTTGAAGGCAAGCGTGTGGTCAGTGAAAGCAAACTGATCCACCCTCGCCCAGAATGGCCTGAGGATGATTGGAACCCCGTCAGCGAAGAGGTTCATGGCATTCCCAGGGCAGATCTCGATGGAGCGAATTCAGCTGATGATGTGGTATCATGGCTGCTGGAGGCTATCGCGGGTCGGACGTTGGTTTCCGATGCTCCTGAATTCGATCAGCGCTGGCTCGATCGCCTCCTCGGCGGTCCAGGGCCGCAGATTGATGATTTCGACAGAGTGCTCTGGATGGCGTTCTCGCATGAAGATGGGACAATCGCTCCTGGGAGATTGAACAAAGCATACAAAAACAGGCTCACTCGCCAGACGATCCACCGGGCCGGCGATGACGCCGCTGGGCTGTGTTACGCTTGGCGCGCAGGATTAGGCAAATGAGCATAGAGACAGCGCTTATTGTCGTGTGTGTGAGTTCCGGGATCGCCGGGATCGCCGGGGTTGCTGGCGGTGCCATCCTTTGGTGGAAATCACGCCCGAAGCCAGAGCCTGACGTCAGCGAGATCGTCAAAGGTGCGCCCTATCATTTACTGCAGGAGGCCGGGAAATGACAGGCTTCGAAATCGCATTCAGCGTATGTGTGCTGCTCATCACAGCGGTTGTTCTCCAATATTTGCGCCACCTGATCAGATCTTCAGGGAGCGACCCAATCGACGACCCTGAGCGCGTAAAGAGATTTCTGGAAAACGCCCCCTACCATCGTCTTCGAGAACACGGCACCAAAGCCCCAGGAAACGAGAAGACGTAGGCTCATGGCAGGTCAGTGGACCACGTGGAACCTCCTGGCGCCTCAATGATGTCGACAAGCGGGTGGCCATTGCGCTCGTGCCAGTCGGACTGTTCCGAAAAAGCCTTGGCGTTTTCATCAAGCCATTTCTGGCATCGAGCCTCGGCAGCCGCCTTCGTCAAATTCGTCTCATTCACTTCGGGCACATTGACTCCCAGATCGCTCGCTCGATCAAGTAATTCAGCAACAACAGGCAGATTGGTATTCCGCTTTCTCGTATCTACCATTTAGACGCACTCCACTTTGAAGCCATGAGACGGCACCATACTACCTTCTTGAAGGATCCAGCGCCAGAAATCGCAAACTCTGACAGTTCATGCTTGAAGGAGAAACTTGCGTGCATTTGAGTTCGGCGCAGCCTGCGCCTGCCTATTTGACGACATGATCTATGCTGAGATGAGCGAAGGTCAACTTCGTGCGCATCGACAGGAAGTTCCCTATCCCACAACAAATACTTTGTGGGGTAAGAAGTTGCCCTGCGCTTGCTTACGAAGGACAGAAAAGTGGCAATGAGAGCATCGCTGACACCGGAATCTGCCGATCACGCCTTCCCGCCAGGTAAGAATTGCGCCGAAATTCTCGATTTTGAGCCCGAAATTCGCGCTTCCCAAAAGTCACTGATTTTGCTATCAAAATCTTAGGACATGGGTTCGTTTCGCCGAGTCGAGAAATGCCTTTTTGGAAGGCTATCCGAACGAACGATTATGAGATCTTCGCGAATTCTTTTGGGAATTCAGTGCGAACTGCTTTGGGCGCCTTCTGCGGAAATTTTGTTAGTAATACGGAAGCTGCCGCGAACGCGTTCGCGACGTCCTACACGCCTTTGTAGGTTCGGGCATAACTTTGCACTCGGGCGGCATCATGTAGCTTTTCCCTTAGCACTTTGGGCAAGCCATAAATTCACGTTGCCCATGGTTCTGCGGAGGGGGGCGGGATGGTTGACTTCGTTATCTCCCGTCTTGGGTTCGGCGATCTCGCGCTGCATGATGCCGACGTGGGAGAGTGCCACGCGGCTCAATCCGCATGATAAGTTCCGCGGCCCGAAGACTCTGTAGCATGTCGAGATATGGTTTTTGAAACAGAGGGTTGAACGGGTCAGGCATCGCAACCGCCCCCGGCTGGGTGCTGGATTTTTGGGGGCTGTGGTCTGTGAGGTCAAGCAAGTTCATGCCACTTGGCAGTAGCTCTGCACCGCCATGAGATGCTGCTTTTCTATTTGCTTTCCAAAGGTCCCCAGACGGAGTAAGCATCGAAATCTTTGAGGATTTGAGGCAAGTCATGGCGCAGAAAGCCACCATTTATAAAGTTGAACTCTCAGTTTCCGATATGGATCGTCATTATTATGAGACCCATAAACTGACCGTGGCCAAGCATCCTTCAGAGACGGATGAACGGCTGATGGTGCGCATTGTCGCGTTTGCTCTGAATGCTCATGAGAATTTGGAAATGACAAAGGGCCTTTCAACGGATGACGAGCCCGATATCTGGCAGAAAAGCCTGAGCGGAGAGCTTGATCTCTGGGTTGCCCTGGGGCTGCCAAGCGAAAAGGTGATCCGTCAATCCTGCGGCAAAGCCGACAAAGTGTTCGTCTATCCCTATGGGGGCAAGACTGCCGAGATGTGGTGGGACAAGATCCAAACCAAGACCACCCGTTTTGACAATCTCCAGGTGACAAGCTTTTCCGAGGCCGACACAACCGCGCTGGCAAAACTGGCAAGCCGTGCGATGAAGCTGCAGGTCAATATCCAGGATGGAGAAGTGATGGTCAGCGTTGATGACGGCATCGTTTACGTTACTCCAGAGAAATGGAAAAGCGCTGAGTGATGCGCGGTTGTCGGCTGCAAAAACGGGGCTGAGAGACTGAGCGGAAATCACCTCTGCGCGCGTGGCTCTCCAGGGGCAGCGCCGCAGAAGCGGCCCACGGGACGGGAGCTGGCCGCGGGCAAGAGTGGCGGCGCAGTTAATGAGAGAGTGGAGCACCTAACGGGATTTGAACCCGTAGTCTCCGGCCTCCAAAGCCGGTGCTTTTGGGCAGCGTCGCTCCAACCTTTCCGCAATGGCCCGTCCGCTGACAGCGATGCCCTGGGTAACCATCTGTTTCTTTGCCAAGGTTTCCGAGTCTTCTGCTGAGGCTGCCTCTTGCCAGTTAAGCTATAGGTGCATGAGAAATGCGGTCGTAGGATCGCATTCTATTTGGGATTTGGTGGTGTCTGTTGCATGCCCCATGGGGCGTGAGTGAGTATTTTGATAAGGTTACATGGCAATCTCTCCTGTTTTGGCCAGATGTTCTGCACGCAGTTGCGACAAGAGCGCCCGCCGGTCGGGCTTGCCCGAGGACAGCAATGGGAAACTGCCGCAGATCTTTATGTGGCGCGGGACCATATAGGCCGGCAGCTCGTCGCTCAGGCTTTGCCGTATTGCCGTAAGTTCAGTGTCGACATGGGTGCAACGTCCACCGTCGAGCAAAATCGCCGCCGCAAGAATCTGCTCTGCGTGGGCGGTTTCAAAGGTGACCACCTCGGCGCTGTGCACACCGGGCACGCTACAGATTACTCTTTGCACCTCATTCAGATGCACGCGGCGTCCACCGATATTCACCTCGTTGTCGCGCCGACCGTGGTAGAACAGGCTGCCATCCGGCAGATAGGAGCAGATGTCACCAGTTCGATAGTAACGGATACCTCTGTGTGAGATCAGCCGCGCCTCTGTCTCTTGCGGGCGGTTCCAATAGGCCTGCATCACCTGAATGCCGCCTACCAGCAGCTCACCGGGGGTATCCGCTGTATCAACCGGCTGGTCGTCATCGTCTACCACCAGGATCTGCACGTGTTTCAGCGGCTTGCCGATCGGGTAAAGGGCTTTGCGCTCAGGCTCGATCTCGCGGATGACATGCGCCGTCGAGGCGCAGGTCGCCTCCGTCGGGCCATAGGCGTTGAGCACGGTGACACCGGTGTTCTTGGCAAGCCAGTTTTGCACCGTCTTGATGTCGGGGACATCGGTGCCTGTCAGGATTGTTTGCAGCGCTGGCAGCCTGGTGGAGTCAAAGGCCTCGGCCTGGGCGATGAGCCCCAGCATCATGCCCCAGGCGGAAAAATGGGTGATTTTGTTATCGCAGATCAGGTCAAACAGGAAGTCGGGGGCGACCACATCGTCAAAGACATGCAGGGTGGCCCCCTGGGACAGCGGAAACAGCATATCCATGAGAAAGACGTCGAAATGCAGTGGTGAAAAGCTGGCGCAGACCGAGTGGCGGCGAACATCATAGACAGCGCGGCTGCCATCAAAGAAGGGGGCGATGCTGCGATGTGGGATGATGACGCCTTTGGGGCGGCCGGTGGAACCGGAGGTATAGATGCAATAGGCTGGGGCATCGGGATCACAATCGGCCAAGGTGGTTGGCTCTGATTCCGTGTGATCCTCTTTGCTCACTTTGGCCAGCATGGCCTCCAGATCACGTCGCAGAAAAACATGCGCTTCAGGCGGCAGCAGGCCTGCGACACTGTCGTGATATTCGGTATCGGTGACAACCACGGCCGGGGCAATATCCGCAAGGATATAGGCCAGCCGGTTGGGGGGCATTTGCGGATCCAGCGGCACGTGAATGAAAGGGGATTTGAAGGTTCCAACAATGGCGGCCAGAACAACGGCGCAACGGTTTGCCAGGACAACAACCCGATCCCCGGGTTTGCAGCCCATCTCTGCCAGCTGCAGGGCAAATCTGGTGCCAAAGCGATCCAGCGTTCTGTAGTCGATCTGGCGATGCGAATCCGCGATGGCGCAGGTGTCGGGGATCTCGCTGGCATGTTGTCGGATGGCACCAGCCAGGGTCTGCACCGTGCATTGCGGGGATGGGTTAAATAGGGCCTTAACCAGCATGGATCATATCCTCCCAATGGTCATGTTCGGCCAGCATTTTGCTGTTGCCCATGCGCAGCCACAGCTCTTCGGTGAGATGGGGGGCAATGGGGTTGAGCATGATCAGCATTCCCCGCAAGGCCTGGCGCAACAGCTCGGACTGCTGCGCAGTCACCTGCGTCTGGGTCTGCAGTTTGCCCAGGTATTTTTTGACCTTGTCCTGCAGCAGGATCAGCGCGTTACAAGCGGCCTGCAGCTCAGCGGTGTCGTAGGATCTTTCAATCTTGGTGCGGCCCACGTCAAACTGCCTGGCAAAGCTTTTTTCGGCCTTGGTGCGCACCGTCCCGGCTGAGCCTTGCGACACTGGGCGCTCTAGCAGCTGGATGATGTCAATTGAGGTTTGCCAGACACCGGATAAGAACCGCTGTGCGGCGGCAGCCTTTTCATCGGACCAATTGTAGTCGTTTTCCGGGCGCGCCGCCCACATGCTGTGAAACCGCACCGCGTCGACGCCATAGTCCCGGATCAGATCCTGAGGGCGGATGGTATTGCCGACCGATTTGGACATCTTGCGCCCATCCATCAGCACCATGCCGTGAAAAATCGAGGACTTGAAAGGTTCGCTGGCGCTGGTCAACCCCAGCCGGTGCAGCCATTGCAGCACGACGCGGAAATAGAAATTGGCAACGGTGATATTCTCAGTTCCGCCGATGTCCAGATCGCTGGGCACCCAATACTCCACTGCGGCGGTGTCACAAAAACCGGTGTGATGATCCGGGTTGCAGTTGCGCATATAGGACCAGGAGCTGTTGACAAAGGTATCCAGCGTGCTGGCCTCGCGACGGGCGGTTGCCCCGCAGGCCGGACAGTCCGCAGCCAGGAATTCAGCGTGATGCTCCAAGGGGTTGCCATTGCAATTCAGATCCACGCCCTCTGTCGGCAGCGTGACCGGCAGGTCGCTGGTCGCAACCGGAACCGGGCCACATTGGGGGCAATGAACGATGGGGATCGGGCAGGACCAGTAGCGCTGCCGCGAAATGCACCAATCGCGCACCCTGAAGGTCTCTCCGGTGCGGGCGGTGCCGCTTTGGATCAGGTCCTGAGTGATGGCCGCCCTTGCTGCGGCTGAGCTCATATCGCTGTATGGGCCGCTGTCGACCAATATGCCGTCGTCACAATAGGGGTGGTCAGGCGGCGGCGCGGTCCCGTCCGTCAATGCGAGGACCGGCTTTGGTACAATTCCCATTGTTTTGGCAAACCGGAAACTGTTGGTGTCATGGCTGGGGCAGCCAAGGATGGCCCCGGTGCCCAGGTCCTGTTGCACAAAGGGGGTGACGTAAAGCGGGACCAGCTCTCCAGTCAGCGGGTGGATGGCGTGCTGATTCAGGAACAGGCCCTCGCGCTCTGGCGCTTTCATCCGTTCAACCCGGGGCAGGGTGCACATGTCCTGCACCGTAGCCAGAAGGCGGGCCTCATCCGGGGCGCCTTTGATCAGCGTAGGGATGGCGGGGTGTTCCGGGGCCAGGCCCAGAAAGCTGGTGCCATAGATCAGGTCTGGCCGGGTGGTAAACACCTTGAGCGCTTGCGCCTGCCCTTCGAGCTGGAAGTCGACAAAGAGGCCGGGGAGGCGACCAATCCAGTTGCGCTGCAGGGTCTTGGCGGCTTTGGGGAAATTGTAATGCTCCAGCCCGGCAAGCAGGTCCGGCGCAATACTTTGCACGTCAATATACCATTGTGGCTGCCGCGTCTTGGTGGTCTGGGTGCCGCAGCGCCAGCAGCAGCCCTCTTCCACCTGTTCAAAAGCCAGGGCGGTTTTGCAGCTGTCACACCAGTCCGACCAGCTTTGGGCGCGATAGATTGCCCCCGCCTCGTGCAGCTTGAGAAAGATCCACTGAGTCCATTTGTAGTAGTCTGGATCATGGTAGGAATAGATCTTGGCCTGATCATAGCTCAGCCCCAATTGCAGCAACTCAGCCGTCATGTCCGCAATGCAGTTCTCTAGCCACTGGGCGGGTGTCATCCCTGACTTCCGCGCGGCATCTTCGACGGGCAGGCCGAGGGAATCAAAGGCCTGCGTGTAGAGGATATTGTAGCCGCGCAACCGCTTGTATCGGGCGAGCGTGTCGCCGATGACGTAATTGCGAACGTGGCCCATATGCAAGGACCCGCTTGGGAAAGGGGGGTATTCATATCCGTAATATCGGGGCTTTTCGGGAGAGGTTCTGGTGGAGAATACGCCACTTTCGCGCCAGATATGCTGCCACTTGAGGGAGAGGTCATTGGGAGGAATGTGGCTGATATTCAATTCGATCCCTCTCTTGAAGGCTGTGCGAATTTGGACGGGTTAACCTTTTCTCATTAATACCTTAGGTTGTAAAATTGGGATAGTCAATTGTGATTTGATGCAGGTTTTGATTGGGTATTTTACATTATCGTTAAGTGGCCCCCCCCGCCCAATCGTGGAGGGGGGCTGCCGTTATCTGAGGGCATCTATCCAGGGCATCTATCCAGGGCATCCATCGTGTTGCTTAGCGCGGCAATCCTTCAGCTGTTATGCAACAGCTTCCAAGGCACTTGCTACGCGTGGAGCAGCATCGGCAGCTGGGCCTGACGCTTCGAGTGGAGCCTTCGCTGGCTCGGGGTCAGATTCGCCAATTTTGGCCGCAACTTCCGCTGGTATCGTCGCTGGTTTCACTGGATCTTTTGATGCCAGCGCCAATACGGCACGGTGATCTGTCATATCTACCACAATTTCACCTCCCTTCTATTTTGTTGGTGTTTCGGGCGCACATGCATGTCGTCATGCCGGGTTTGGCAACCGCAACTTTGACGACAGTAGTGCCTCGATTTATTGGGAAGCTCAGGCGCAGTGTCTGCGCTAAAAAACGTCCCTTGGGCAATGCTGAAGCAGTGTCTTGATCGCCGGTTGCCGCAAGCAATGCGGATGCGCGGCAGAGGGGTGTTTAGAGCCTCCTGCCGGGAAACGGTATCAGCGAAATTGGCTTAATCAACTCAAAATGAGGAAATTGTGGTAATTTATTACATTTTCATTATCGTGCCATTTCAGGCCTTGTATTCCCAATCTTCGGCACAAACGCATTTGACACGTTATGCGGGTATAAATAATCTCAAGATGTGATTGGTGATTCTCTTGGGGGCGTCTCCCACAAAGGTCCTGATCACATTGGTGATTGGTCAGTTTAAAGCTGTTTCATTTCCGCCTGCCCGGGTGGTTCTGAGCTCCCCCACAGGAACAGTCATTTCCGCTCCCGCCCATTTGGGTTGAGGGCGGCCAATCGCCTGCAGACCGGATGCCACCGCGACAGACCGACGGCGGTATTTGCTTTCCTATGAAACTCTAGACCGGAGGGTATAGCTATCAGTACCGAGGCCAAACTTACCCAGATTATGGAACGTGTGATTGGCCTCAGCGGGCTTTCCGCTGAGGCGCGCTTTCTGGATATCGGCGGCAATTCCCTGAATCTCGTCGAAATCCTGAAACAAGTGAAGCAAGAGACCGGAACAACCCCGTCGCCGCGGATGTTCTTTCACAAGACCGGTTCCAGCATTTCGGCAATCAGCGCTGAAATCGATTCCCAGATCGCTGCCAAGCTTTCTCAGAAAGAGTTGGTCACCCAGTAGATTTCCTTTCCTCAAACGCGCGAGGCATTCCATGACTATGAGCTTTCAACTCTCCGACGCAGAAATGAAATTTTTTGAAGAAAATGGCTATGTTGGCCCCTTTACGCTTTTTGAGCCTGAGGAAATGACTGAAATTTGGCAGCAGATCCGTATGGATATCTTGGATACGGATGCAGCGCCTTTTCCCAACAGCAAACTGAACTACGACCGGCATCTTGATTTGCTGCAGCTGAACCAGATCTTCACCAATCCAAAGCTGACGGATCGCGTCGCCAGTATCCTCGGCCCCGATGTGCTGGGATGGCGCAGCGAGTGGTTCCCGAAATACCCCGGCGATGAGGCAACCGATTGGCATCAGGCCGAAAGTTTTGTCGAATTCGAAGGCACTGAGAAAATCGAGCCGACGGCGGCCGAGGAAGGCAAGCCCTGGGAGCTGACAGCCTGGATTGCGATGTCCGATGCCACCCGCGCCAATGGCTGCCTGAAAGTGATGCCGGGGACTCATCACACCTGGTATTTTGACGAAAAGCGCAACATTCCCTTTGAGCCTGAGAACATCAATCAGCTGAACACGGTTGGCAAGAAATCCGGGTTCTTTGGCTATGATTGGGACCGGCTGAAACTGGATGAAACCTGGGTCCCAGATGAGGAAAAGGCCGTGCATATGGAGGTCAAGGCGGGGCAATTCTTCCTGTTCACCTCGCGCTGCATGCATGGGTCCAATCCAAACAGCACCACCGATTCCACGCGATTTGGCTGGGCCACCCGGTTTGTGCCGACCCATGTGAAGGTCTATGCCAATCAGGACAGTTTCCAGCACTTTGGCGAAACCCTGAACCTGGACCGTTACTCGACCGTTCTGGTCAAGGGCAAAGACAGCTACAAGCACAATCGCGTGCGCCTGCCGATGCAAACAGGCGAGCAGCAGGGCAGCAATGGCCAGGCGGTGCTTAAAGATGAAGACGCCCTGGTTTGAGCTTGCCGAGAGCCCTGGCAACCAGGCGGCATCCTGCAGGCTGTTTTGTTTTCCCTATGCCGGGGCCGGTGCCTCAATCTACCGGTCCTGGCGCAGCTGGCTGCCTGATCACGTTGACCTGGCGGCGGTACAGCTGCCCGGTCGCGAGGGGCGCTTGCATGAGCCCCTGATCACCAGGATGGAGCAGGTCACTGCGGATTTGGCAGAGGCTATCGCACCGCTGCTTGACCGGCCCTTTGCCTTTTTTGGTCACAGCACCGGCGCCATGATCTGCTTTGCGCTGGCGCGAGAGCTGCGGCGGCGCAGTCTGCCGATGCCGCAGCTGTTGATGCTGTCGGCGCAGAACACACCGCGGCAAAGGCCCTCGACCCTGCGGCATCAGTTGAATGATGCCGAATTCACCGAGGTTCTGCGCGCCTGTGACGGCACCCCTGATCTGGTGTTGCAGAGCCCTGAGCTGCTGCAGCTTTTGTTGCCGCGCATTCGGGCGGATGGGGCCATCTACGAGACCTATGACTACAGGAGACTGCCCCCGTTGACGTGCCGGATTGCAGTGTTCTTTGGTCTGCAGGACAGCATGGCCAGCGGCGCGGGCGCACGCGGGTGGGAGAGCGAAACACGGGCGAGCTTTCATTGCTATGACGGGCTCCCTGGCGGCCACTTCTTTCTGCACGAGGCAGAGCAACAGCTGGCCGGGCACGTAACCGATGAGCTGGCACGGCTGTTGCCAGCCCAAGCATCCAAACGCAAAGGACATACAGATGACAACCTGGCATTCAGATGATGAATTCTTTGAGCTGATCCGGACGGAGCTTTCCACCTGTCCGGTAAGTGATGTGATGGAGCAGCTTGGCTTCCTTACCCCGATGCTGCCGCATCAGATCCAGCCGCTGCGCCCGGACAAGATCATGGTTGGGCGGGCGATGCCGGTGCAGGACGATGTGCCGGTGCCACATGGCACGCCAAAACGGTTTGATGCCAAGCCCTTTGGCCTGTTGTTTGAATCGGTCGAGGCCCTGCGTCCCCACGAGGTATATATCTCGACTGGTGCGCCAACATATGCCGCCCGTCTGGGCGATATGCTGATTACCCGTGCCAAGGCCTTGGGGGCTGCGGGTCTGGTGATCAATGGCAATATCCGCGATGCCGAAGGCATCAAGGCGCTGAACATCCCGGTCTATGCGCATGGCTCTTATGCCTATGGATTGCAGGGGCGGCACAATGTGGTGGATTATCGCTGTTCGATCACCGTTGGCAAAGTGCGGGTGCGCCCCGGTGATCTGATCATCGGCGATAGCGATGGCGTCTGCGTGGTTCCCCACGAAGCCGAAGAGGAGATCATCACCCGCGCTCTGGCCAAGAACAATTTGGAAAAACAGGTGCGAGAGGCGATCGAGGGCGGCGCGAGTGTGGTTGAGGCCTTCAACAAGTTCTCGGTCATGTAATGGCGGTAGCTACACAAAAGAGCGTGCAACCGGAACGCTTTGGTTGGCGCTGTAGGAGCAGGGCTCGGCCTTCTGGCCACAGTCCACGCTTGCAGCAGGATCTGTTGTGCCTTGGCTGCCGTATGGGTTGGGCAGCATGATGGATCACAGCCAACCAAATCACTCCCCTTGGCTGATCCGTCACAGCGCTGCGGTTCCGGCCAAGGCACGGCTGTTCTGCTTTCACCATGCCGGTGCCGATGCTGCGATGTTTCGCCTTTGGCCGGACAGGCTGATGGCTGAGGCAGAGCTATGGGCGGTCCAGCTGCCGGGGCGTGGCTACCGGTTTTCGGAGCCGCTGCTGACCGATATGGGGGAGATCTCTGGCGCCATTGCTGCCGCGCTTGCCCCGTTGCTGGACAGGCCCTTTGCCTTTTTTGGCCACAGCATGGGCAGTCTCATCGGGTTCAACACCATTCGAGAGCTGCGCAGATTGGGTTTGCCGCAACCCGACCGGTTGATTGTTTCGGGCCGAAATGCGCCGCAGTTTCAATGGGTCGATCGGGGCATGGAATTGCTGCCGGACGCAGAGTTTGTTGCCGCTGTGCGCAAATATTACGGGGTCCCCGAAACTCTGCTGCAGGATCCGGATCTGTGGGAGCTGTGGCTGCCGCGCCTGCGGGCAGACCTGACCATTTCGGCGGATTATTTGCATCAGGACCAGAGGCCGCTGACCTGCCCGATCCTGGTGCTCAGTGGGGCGCGGGATCGCCTTGTTCACTCCGCAGGCCTGGCAGGCTGGCAGCGCCAGACAAGCCACCGGATACGCAGGGTTATGTTGGCGGGGGATCATTTCTTCCTGCAGCACTCAGAGCAGGATCTTTTACGTGAAGTGACCATTGAGCTGAACCAATTGCTTGACCAGACAGGAGATCATCATGACCAAGGACACGCATTCTCCAAGGACCAGGTCGACCACCTATAAAGGGATCAGGGTTTTTGACACCACTCTGCGGGATGGAGAGCAGAGCCCGGGGGCGACATTGAATTCGCGCGAAAAGCTACTGATTGCCAGGCAGTTGTCCCGGCTTGGGGTGGATGTCATCGAAGCAGGGTTTCCAGCGTCGAGCCTGGATGATCTGAAGGCGGTGCAGCAGATTTCACAGCAGGTGGGCGCAGTAGACCGCAATGCCGTGCCTGGAGGTCATGGTTCTGCGCCCCCTGCCATTGCCGCCATGGCGCGGGCCAATCGGCAAGATATTGATCTGGCCTGGCAGGGGGTGCAGGCCGCAAAGTCGCCCTGCATTCACATCGTGCTGCCCGCCAGCGATATCCACCTGAAACATAAATTGGGCAAGTCGCATGCTGAGGTTCTGGAGATCGCCCGGCAAACGGTGGGCATGGCCTATGCCCTGTGTGGCAATGTTGAGTTCAGCCCGGAGGACGCGACCCGCAGTGATCCGGGTTTTCTGCTCGACGTGCTCGAAATTGCAGCGGAAATGGGGGCGGAAACCCTCAATATCCCCGATACCGTAGGCTATGCCACGCCCGCCGAATACGGGGTGCTGATCAAAAAGGTGTCTGACCAGTTTCTGGCTCGTCCCGAGGTGGTGATCAGTTGCCATTGTCATGATGATCTGGGGCTGGCCACGGCAAATACATTGGCCGGTCTCGAAAATGGTTGTCGCCAGATCGAAGTCACCATCAACGGGATTGGTGAGCGGGCCGGCAATGCCTGTCTGGAGGAGGTCATCATGGCGCTGCGCACGCGCAAATCCCTGTTTCAGCTGGAAACGGCGATTGATCCGCTTGAGATCCTGCCGTCCAGCGCCTTGGTCAGAGAGCTGACGGGGCTTGTGGTGCCCCCCAACAAGGCGATTGTGGGTGCCAATGCCTTTTCGCATGAATCAGGTATTCATCAGGATGGGATCCTCAAGCATCGGCAGACCTATGAAATTATGGATGTCGCTGCCCTGGGGCTGCGCGAGAGTCGCTTGGTCCTGGGCAAACACAGTGGTCGCAACGCCCTGCGCGCCCGCCTGCGGGCATTGGGCTACAGCCTGAATGATGCCGAATTGGCAGAGACCTTTGCCCGTTTCAAATCCCTGGCAGACAAGCATAAAACGGTCAGTGACCTCCAATTGCATGCGCTCTGCGCCGACCTTGTGCGGCCCTGCGAGGAGCCGGCGCAATGAGTCGGCGTGAGCGGGGCACGCCCAAGATTCATTTTGGCGTCATGCTGCAAGGGGCAGGCGTGAACATGAACGCCTGGCGTCATCCCAGTGTGCCCGTCGATGCCAGCAGCAATTTCAACTTTTACTGCGACCGCGCGCTCAAGGCCGAGGCGGCAGGTATGGATTTTGTCTTTATCGCCGATGGGCTGCATATCCATGAAAAATCCTTTCCGCATTTTCTCAACCGGTTTGAGCCGGTGGCCTTGCTGTCGGCTTTGGCGGCGGCGACAAGTGGGATTGGCCTGGTAGGTACGGTCTCGACCTCTTACAGCGACCCCTTCACGGTGGCCCGGCAGATTGGCAGCATTGACGCGCTGAGTGGCGGGCGGGCGGGCTGGAATGCCGTCACCTCGCCGCTGAAAGGCTCGGGCCGCAACTACGGGCGCGCCCATCCTGAACACGCGCTGCGCTATCAGATGGCAGAGGATTACATCGATGCAATCAGCAAGCTCTGGGACAGCTGGGAGGATGATGCCTTCATCCGCGATCCGGTTTCGGGCCGGTATTTTGACCCCAGTAAAATGCACCGGGCCAATCATCAGGGCGATTTCTTCAGCGTTGAAGGTCCGCTGAGCATTGGCCGCTCACCCCAGGGGCAGCCGGTGATCTTTCAGGCCGGGGCCTCTGCAGATGGTATTGAGCTGGCGGGAAAATGGGCCGATGCCGTCTTTACCAATGGTGGCAGTTTTGAACAGGCCCAGCGCTTTTACCGCCAGGTGAAGGACAGTGCCCGCGCCCATGGCCGCAATCCTGATGACATCAAGGTGTTTCCGGGGATCGGCCCGATTGTGGGGGCCACGGCGCAGGAGGCGGAGCAAAAATGTCGTGAGCTGCGCGATCTGCTAAGCGTGGAAGATGCGCTCAACTATCTGAGCCATTTCTTTAACCAGCACGATTTCAGCCTCTACCCGCTGGATGCGCCCTTTCCTGATCTGGCGGATCTTGGCAAGGACGGCTTTCGCTCGACCACCGAAGAGATCAAGCGCATCGCCTGCGAACAGGGGCAGACCCTGCGAGAGGTCGCCTTTGAGACAGCAATCTTGCGCGCGCATATCGGCACCTCGCAAGGCTTTATCGGCGCGGCGGGTGACATCGCCGATGAGCTGATCCGCTGGCGCGAGGAGGGGGCGGCGGATGGCTTTATGCTGGGGTTTCCGGTGCTGGGATTTGGGCTGGATGACTTTGTCGCCCATGTTCTGCCCATTCTAGAGGATCGCGGCTACCACCAGCCGCAACCCCAGTCACAGGGAGCCACCCTGCGCGACCGCCTGCACCTGCCGTTCCGCCGCAGCCGGTATGCGGGTTCCGCAGGGGCTGATGTCACCGCTGCCAAGGCCAATGTATCGGTCAAAGTGGTGCGGCCAGACAGTGCCAACGCGCGCTGGTGTGTGCAGCAGTATTTTCAGGAATTGTCGACGCGGTTTGACACCGGCTTTGATCCCGCCAGCAGCAACCCTGCGGAGGACGACGATCTGATTTCCCCCACCGGCTGTTTTGTTTTGGCCGAATTGAACGGCCGGCCAGTGGGCTGCGGCGCGCTCAAGGGCAAAGGACCCGATGTGGCTGAAATCAAGCGCATGTGGACCGATCCGGATCTGCGCAGACAGGGTTTGGCACGCAAGATTTTGCACAAACTGGAAGCGGTTGCCGCAGAGCTGGGCTATGGGACGCTGCAGCTGGAGACCAATCGGTCCCTGGCGGAGGCACAGGCGTTGTATCGGGGCTTGGGCTATGCGGAGGTTGAGGCCTTCAACGCAGAGCCCTATGCGCATTTCTGGTTTGAAAAGCACCTGTAGCGTCACCGCTTTGACCCCTGCCGTCTGCTGCCCAAGGAGGCAGGGGGTGAAACAGACCCTTGGGCATTGATCAATTCTGGTGATAGGGGAGCGCACAGAAACTGCGCTTTTCCTTTCTGGTTGAGCTGCGATAAAGGCACCGTGAAGGAGCCTGATATGTCCCAGCCTGGCCGTGAAGATACTGATACCCCGCAGGGCCTGGCCTTTGCCATTTCTGCCTATGTCTTGTGGGGGTTCCTGCCGCTGTACATGAAGCTGGTTGCGCATATCCCACCGGCTGAGGTTGTCGCGCATCGGGTGTTGTGGTCGCTGCCGATTGCCGGGTTGCTGCTGGTGATTGCGGGGCGGACCAAGGATCTGCGGGCGGCCCTCAAAAGCCCGGCCACATTGGCCATGGCCTGTGTCACCGCAGCGCTGATTTCGGTAAATTGGGGGATCTACGTCTGGTCCATCGCCAGCGGTCATGCGCTGGATGCCGCCTTGGGCTACTACATCAATCCTTTGTTCAGTGTCGCACTAGGGGCTGTGCTGCTGCGCGAAAGCCTGACCCGGGCACAGTTGGCCGCCATTGCGCTAGCCGCCGCAGCGGTTGTGGTTCTGACCCTCGAGGCCGGTCGTTTGCCCTGGGCCGCCGTCGGTTTGACCCTGTCCTGGGGATTTTATGCCTTCTTCAAAAAGAAACTTCCGGTGGGGCCCAATCAGGGTTTCATGCTGGAAGTGCTGATCCTGACACCGCCCGCGCTCGGGTATCTGGCCTATCTCTCCTCCCAAGGAGGTACCCATTTTTCAGGATCTGACGTGGCCTTGCTGATGGGCTGTGGCGTCGTGACGGCGGTGCCGTTGATTGTCTATGCCAATGGCGCAAAACTGCTGCGGCTCTCTACCATCGGGATCCTGCAATATATCGCGCCGACGATGATCTTTCTCTGTGCGGTCTTTGTCTTTGGGGAAGAGTTCGGAGGGGCCAGAATGATCGCCTTTCCGATGATTTGGGCGGCATTGGTGATTTATTCAATTCCGCTGATCCGTCAATTGCGAGGGCAAAGCCGCAGCGCCTCGCAGAGCTGAGACAACAGGCGCGTTTCTCAAAGCTGTTCCTGTGCGCCTGTTCCGGAGCCGGAGCCGGATCGTCCGGCCCGGTGCGGGGCAAGCTGGCTGAGAATTTTTTGCGCCAGGATTTCGGCCCAAAGCTGATAGGCCTTGGCACTGGGGTGATAACCATCTGCGGCTGCCAAGGCCGGATCTTGCGGCAGTTGAAAGGGTAGGTGGACAACAGTCGGCCGTGCCCCTGCCAGTCTTGCGAAGACTTGATCAAGCCGGGCGGATTGCTGCCCCAAAACCCAGGCAAGCGGCTGCGGCAGCGCAGGGAAATGCTGCATCTGTGGCACGCCGCAGACCAGGATCAGATGCGGCGCGAACTTGTCTTCCAACAGCTGCATCAATAGGGTTTGCTCTCCGTGAAATTTGCGCCGAGATGTGCCATGGGTCACGTCATTCACACCCAGCGCCAATACCACCACGTCAAACTGCTGTTTGGGCAGGGTCTGAAGCCGCGCAAGCGTGTCGCGGGTGCGATGGCCGGTGCTGGCCTCCAGCTGCCACAACACCTCAAACTGTGATCCCAGCTGGGCGCTGAGTTGCCCGCTCAACCCCTCAGTCTGGTGGTTTACGCCGACACCGGCGGCAGAGCTGTCGCCGGCGATCAGGATCCGCAGCTGAGGCCCCTTGCCCTGGCGCCCTCGGCGCAGCCCTGCAGGTTCTTGCAAAATCAGAGCACGGCGGCGCACACCAAGGCCCTGCAGGATCAACAGAGGCAGAAGTAGCACGCGCAAAATTTGGTCCAAGGCGAGCATGTCAGGGCATGGTTTTCCGACAGACTAAGTCAATATTGCGGGTCAGCTTAGCGATTTGCGGAATTCGAGGAAACGCGCATCCGTCATTACGCGGGCATTGATCGCTTCGCGCAGGGCACCAATCGTTTTGTAGGGACGCATCACCACTTCGAAATTCTGGATCAGACCCGCATCGTTCAGGGTCAACAGATCGACACCAACCGTGTCCAGATCGCCAACCTTGCATTGAAATTCCAGCGCCCAGTCCTGGCCCTCGCCCATGATGCGACGATAGCGGAATTCGGAAAAGATCTGCCCGACATGGCCCAGAACAGCCGCGACCGGGGCACGACCGGTCCAGGTCTTCCAATAGGTCGGCGGCATGAAGGTCACATCTTCGGCCAATAGCTCGGCGATTGCAGCTTCGTCCCCTTTGGCCACGACCTCCTGGATGCGTGTGATGGTTGGATGCATGATCGTTCTCCCTGTGTCTCTGTTGCGTTGAGCCTGCGGGGCAAAGCCAATCACGGCAAGCACGACGTCGCGGGAACTTGCCCTGGGGGGGAAGGCGCAGTAGGCAGGCCGTCATGGCAGTTTCTAGTGAATATACCCCGCCGCAGGACCCATTGGAGATCCTGCATCATGACGCCCAAATCCTGGTGGTGAACAAGCCTGCGGGCCTGCTGAGCGTGCCTGGTCGCGGCGCGCATCTTGCTGACTGCTTGCTGACCCGGGTGCAGGCCGTCTTTCCCGAGGCCCTGCTGGTGCACCGGCTTGATCGAGATACCTCGGGCATTCTGGTTTTTGCGCTGACCCCGCATGCGCAGCGCCACCTGTCGATGCAATTCGAAAAGCGGACAACCAAGAAAGCCTATGTTGCCCGCCTGGGGGGCAAGCTGGAGCCGCGCGTGGGCGAGGTGGATCTGCCCTTGATCGTTGATTGGCCAAATCGGCCCCGGCAAATGGTCTGCCACGAGACTGGCAAGCCTGCGCTGACGGAGTATCGGGTGGTGAAATATGGAGAGGGCGAAACCCGGGTGCGTCTGACGCCAAAAACCGGCCGTACCCATCAGCTGCGGGTGCATATGCTGGCGCTGGGCCACGCGATTCTGGGGGATCCGCTCTATGCCGAAGGGGCGGCGCGTGAACACGCGCGGATGATGCTGCATTCCGAGGAATTGCGGATCAAGCACCCTGACAGCGCGGAATCGCTGAAGTTCCGCGCCAAGGCGCGTTTCTGATCACAGAAAATCAGCCCCCTAGTGGCAGGCGGTTTCAGGGCGAGATCTTCAGCCAGGACTCGGGCAGGATATCTGGATTGCTCAGTTTTGGATCGCCAAACCAGCTGGTCGGGCCCGCCACGCGTTTGTGCGGATTGGCATTGAGCCAGGCCGCCCACCAGGAAAACGAGCTGTTGGCGATGATATTGTGCTGACACAGGCTCATCAGGCGCATGTCCTCAAAATCGGTGTCCGGGCCATTGAAATCCACCACCACCTTGGTGCAGGGCAGCGGCAGATTGGCTTTGGCCCAGTCGGGATCATCGGAAAATACATAGACGGTGGCATTGTCCGCAAACCCGTCGAGCACCGGGGCAAGGGCGGCCTCATAATAGGCCTGATCGCACAGCACATGGGCGGCCAGCGCCACATAATCGCCGCGCCGCACATGCAGTGAAATCGCGGCGTCTTCGCGAATCCGTGCAGCCATTTCGGCGTTCTGGGTGTTGCTGAACTCGGGAAAGGTGAAATCCCGCCGTATTTGATCGCTGATCGCGGCGAAATATTTTTCGCTTTGCCAATAGCCGTGCAGATAGCTGCCATCGCCCCAGTTTTCAAAATCGGAATTATAGCCCAATCCCCGTTCGCGGCGAAATCGGGGGGCCAGGCCCAGGCCACGCCAGGCCGCGTAGCGCAGCGGCGCATCTTGCTTGAGCTGCGGCAGCTGCTCGGGCGGGCTGAGAGGCAGATCAAATACCCGGGTCAGCACCCCTTCGCCGCGCCGCTCTGCGCCGCGACTGTCCAGAGCGGTGCTGGTTTGCAGGCGATGGGCCAGGGCCCGGGCAGCGGCATATTGGAACATCTGGTTGCCCAGGCGGCCGTGCAGGCGGGCTGTGATCATGACGGGGTCCTCGAACTGGGGCGCGCAACGCGGGCTTGCGGCCCTAAATAGAGTGGATTGGGCGTCATGACCAGTTGCCATGGGATCTGGGGCTTGGCGGTGTTACCCTTGGCGTGCTGTCCAGGCGCTATAGGGGCCATGGCCAAAATCCGGCTCTGGTGGGTCAGGTAATTTGCTAATGAATTCAACCGAATGCCCATCAGGATCTTTGCAATAGAGCGAAAGTGCCGGCATCCAGCCAATGACAATGGGCTCAGTCACCTCTTCGCCAGTAAAACCGAGAGGTTGCACACCGACCTCGGTCAGCTGATCGCAAAGCCGCAATAGCGCCTGCGTGGGCATGCGAAAAGCAAAATGCAGGCGCATGCCAAAGGGGGCGGAGCCGGTTTCCCAGAGGCCCAGCATGGCGCTGTTCGGATCGCCAACCCAATAGAAGGCCACCCGCCGTTCCGGCAGCTCTCGTGCCAGGGTGAGGCCAAGGACATCCTGATAAAACGCTTTGGCCCGCGCCAGGTTGGCGACCGGGATATGGGTCTCATAGAGACCGGTAATCTGGCTTGCGATGGGCGCGGCGGTCTGACCGTTTTCGGAGCTGGGTACGCGCCTGTCCGTAGCTTGCATCTGCATTCCTTTCAAAACCTGATCCGTGGAGCATGCTTTCTCAACCCAACTTGAGGTCAAGCATTTCTTTACGCGGGGCTGCGGGCTTGACGAATGCGGGGGCAGTGCCCTATGCGGGGAGCAGGTTTGGGTCTCCTGCCTGCCGCAGCTCTCCGTGAGGGCCATGGTGAAACCCTGAGAGGACTTTTCATCTATCGCTCAGATTGTGGCGCGCTGGATGGCAATGCGGTGCCCATCGTGACCTGCGTGCCCCAATGGGACGAGAACAGATGACACAGCTTTCAAACTTGCCTTCGACGGATGCGTTGAAGCAGCAGGCAAAGCGCCTGCGACAACAATTGAAAAACAGCGGCGTTGCGGTTGGCCATTCCAAATCACTGGAACTGGTGGCGCAGCAATATGGCGCGCGGGATTGGAACACCCTGCAGGCCCTGGCAGGCAACCGGCTCCACCTGCGGGTTGGGGATCACGTGCGTGGGCGCTACCTCGGCCAGTCGTTTACGGGTGAGGTGCGCGGGCTTTCTGTGATGGGGGATGGGGCACAACGCCAGATCACCCTGCATTTCGACCAGCCGGTGGATGTGGTGCGTTTCGAGAGTTTCTCGGCCTTGCGTCAGCGAGTGACAGGCATGATTGGCTGGGATGGCTGTTCCGCCCGCAAGACATCGGATGGGGTGCCGCAGCTGATCATAGACGCGCGGATGCCCGGTTAAGGTCCTGGGGCTGTTTCATGTTCAGGGCTGAGAGGTTCCGGCTGTCGATTGGAGGGATAGACCTGCAGGTCGGCGAGGACAGGCAGGGGGGGGCTCCCGCGCAGCAATGGCTTTCTTGCGAAATCCTTTGCCCCTTGGGCCGGGCAGCGCGCGGATGCGCGCTGCCCGGCCCAAGACCCGAGGTGGCTCTGGCGTAGGCCAGGGCAAGTTTGGGGCGCGGGAGCCGCTGATGTGCTGCCAAAATTCCCGCCGCGCAAACAGGGGGGCGGTGCAGGCAAGACGATCCAGCGGTTGCGGTTGCATCGAACGCTGGCCTAAAGCCACCTGTTAGAACCTTCATATAGAACGACCAAGGAGAGAGGTGTTGAGGGCGCTTGCTCTGCGGGCAAAACGCGGCCCCAGGCAGTTTCCAACAAGAAACGCCACCGGAAAACCGATGGCGTTTCTTGTTTTCAAAGCCTGCTGTCTGTCAAAGTCGGCGCTTTGGTGCAGTCGGAATTACTCAGCAGCCCAGCCGCCTACGGCCTTGACCTCAAGGAAGTCCTCGAGGCCCCAGCTGCCGCCTTCACGACCATTGCCGGATTGCTTCATGCCGCCAAAGGGCGAACCGGCACTGCGGGATTTGCCGTTCATTTCCACCATGCCAGAGCGCAACACGCGAGCCATGCGGTTGGCCCGGGATCCGTCCTGGGTCTGCACATAGTTGGTCAGCCCATAAGGTGTGTCGTTGGCGATCTGAACGGCTTCTTCTTCGGTTTCAAACGGAATGATCGACAGAACCGGTCCAAAGATCTCTTCGCGGGCAACAACCATCTGGTTGTTTACATCCGCAAAGACCGTTGGTTTCACATAGAAGCCTTTGTTCAGCCCCTCGGGACGGCCGGTGCCACCGGCAACCAGCTTGGCGCCTTCGTCGATACCCTGCTGAATCAGGTCCTGGATCTTGGTCCACTGCAGCTCATTCACGACAGGACCAATGTGGCGGCCCTCAGCCGAGGCGGGGCCAACAGTGATTTTGGACGCAACTTCGGCAGCCGTGGCTACGGCCTGGTCGTAAATGCCCTTCTGAACCAGCATCCGGCTGGGCGCATTGCAGCTTTGGCCGGTGTTGTTCATCATATGCAGCACGCCGCGTTTCACCGCCTTTTCATCGGCATCGTCAAAGATCACATTGGCGCCTTTGCCGCCAAGCTCCAGATGTACCTTTTTCAGGGTTTCGGCTGCGGATTTCGAGATTGCGATGCCGGCACGGGTTGAGCCCGTAAAGGAGATCATGTCGACGTCAGGATGCGCAGTCAGCTGCGAGCCAACGCCGACACCATCGCCATTGACCAGGTTGAAGACGCCTGCCGGGAAGCCGGCTTCATCCATCATCTCGGCAAAGAGCATCGCGTTGAGCGGGCTTTGTTCTGAGGGTTTCAGCACCATGGTGCAGCCGGCAATGGCGGCGGCGCCAACCTTCAGCGTGACCTGGTTCATTGGCCAGTTCCAGGGGGTGATCAACCCGGCTACGCCAACGGCTTCGTGAATGATGCGATCATTGGGGGCGTGATCGCCCAGCGGCGCGTCGAATTCATAGGCTTTGGCGGCGCGGATGAAGTTCTGCAGATGGTAGCTGCCAGCGCCAACCTGCTGACTGCGGGCCATGTCGATGGGCGCGCCCATCTCGAGGGACATGGCCTGCGCCATGTCTTCACCGCGTTTGGAATAGATCTCGACCAGCTTCTCGACCAATGCGATGCGCTCTTGCACAGGAGTTGCAATCCAACCCGGAAGAGCAGCCTTGGCGGCTGCAACGGCCGCATTTGTGTCGGCCTCAGAGCCAATCGTAATGACGGCGCAGGCCTCTTCTGTCGAAGGGTCGATCACCTCAAAATCATTGGCCTGCGTAGGGGCCACCCACTGGCCATTGATGTAAAAGTCGCGTTTCTCGATCATATCTGGGGCTCCTAAGTCAGACGCAGAATCCGGCCTTCAGCCGGATGTTGGCCATAGTCTTGCACCCCACACTCCGGGGGGCAAGAGACCTTGCTCCATAATTTGATCAAATTATGGATGCATTGCGCCAGCAAGAGGCAAAATCCCGCGACGTTCCTGCCTCTAAGGCAAGGACCTTGTGATTTTGACTGGCCAATCCGCTGCTGGGCTGTAACGTTGCGGCATAGCACGTATCGGGCCCGTTGGTGGCCCGAGATTGACATGAGAGGAGACCGTCATGGGTTTGCGTATTAATGATGTAGTTCCAAATTTCACCGCCGATACCGACCAGGGAGAAATCAGCTTTCACGACTGGATTGGCGATAGCTGGGCGATTCTGTTCTCCCACCCCAAGGATTTCACCCCGGTCTGCACCACCGAGTTTTCGGCTGTGGCACAGTTGAACGACGAATGGGCCAAACGCGGCTGCAAGGTGATTGGTGTCTCCGTAGATGGCGTCGAGGACCACAAGAAATGGAAAGGCGACATCGAGAAATACGGCAATGCCGCCGCCGGTTTCCCGATCATCGCCGATGAAGGTCTGGCCGTGTCCAAGGCCTTTGACATGCTGCCCGCCGAGGCCTATTTGCCCGATGGCCGCACCCCCGCTGACAGCGCCACCGTGCGCTCTGTCTTTATCATTGGGCCCGACAAGCAGCTGAAACTGTCGATGACCTACCCGATGACCGTGGGCCGCAACTTTGCCGAGATCCTGCGCGCATTGGACGGGCTGCAGATGTCCGGCAAGGGCGTGGCTACCCCGGCAAACTGGGTGCCCGGCGAAGATGTGATCATCCCGCCCACCGTGTCCAATGAGGACGCCAAGGCCAAGTTTGGCGAGTTCGAGACCATCTTCCCCTATCTGCGCAAAACCAAAGCGCCGGAGTAAGGCAGAGGATCATTAGAGATCTGAGCAAAGGGGCCATTGGCCCCTTTTTTATTGAAGGGCCTAAGAAATGAAGACGCTAATTTTTCTGGCTGCAACTGCCATAGCCGTTCTGTGGTTTCTGAACCCGGAAACACTTAGGGCTACTGCGCGGCCCGAACAGGGATTAGAGATCACTTTGGTAATTTCGCCCATGTTCGGTATTCATAGCGACTGGCACCGAAGCGTTGAGGTCAGCTTCCAGGGGCAGACACTCTCCAAAGAACTGATGTCGGATACCGGATGGTGGCGAGGGTCGAACCTGTATCGCCACAGTTCAGGTGCCTACGTTGTTCACGAAGGGCAGGGGGGGTGTTTCAGCATTTCTGTTGATCCTTTGAAGATTGGCCCGATGCCAGGCGCAATTTGCCTTAAGGGTGTGCCCGAAGGCGAGCAACTAGAAGGCCACTCGAAGTTCTATAGCGATATGGTGTTTTTAGGGCATTTCATGGAAACTTGGCGTGATGAGAATGGTGTAAGGATCCAATATGTCAGTTCGGACCGTATTTCTGAAGTTGAACTGCCGGATGGACCGTGAGCAAAATGCTCCAATCATTGTATAGCATTGAAACAACAGGACTATGTCAGTCTCGCTGAAGCTGACAGCTATCTCTTCTGCGGTCGCGCTGACACCTGGGCGCGGTACAGCGCTCGTTTGAACTCACGAGAAATCTTGTTGCCGCTTTTGCGTTTCTGAATGGTGGAGCCGCCCAATTCCTGGGTCAGCTCTGACACGCCATTGGGCAGGATGGTCTGGATCCGCTGGCCGTGGACCCAATGCATTTGCAGGAAAGTATCCACGGGGCGGTCCAGCACTTCGGTCACCGCCAACAGGCGCTTGGCGGCCTCCCGCCCCACCACCTGCGCCACCGTCTGCAAGCCAATGACCTTGGGCAGGAACAGTTTGCTCTGTCCCTGCTCAGCGATCACGTCACGCGGGACCTCGCGGCGTTTGGCGGGCAGGCGGATGAAACTTTCTGCATCGGCGTGCTCTGCCAGCAGCGCCAGGGTATCGCCCCAGCCAGGGGCATCGAGCGCCAGGTCATCTTCGACGATCAAACCATGGTCCCAGCCCGCGTCGACAATATGCTGCCAGCAACGGCGATGGGACAAGAAACAGCCGACCTCACCCGGTGACAGCGGGAAGGGATAATGCGGCTGATGCAGATCGCCGTCACGCAGGGGCTGCCCATTCTGCGCTACCACATCGCGGCCATTTACGGCCTCAACAACCTCTGCCTGCGGCAGAGTGTAGAGCAGATGCTCTACATTAGCCGCACGATTGGTGCTGCCCGGCATGTGAATGATCAACGACTGCATGATCTGCATCTAACCCAGAATGACCATTGGGAAAAGCATTCAGGTTGGCACCAGGCACCCCGGTGGGAAATTCGGTGGATCGCAGCGCAGATGATGGGCTAGATTTGATCCAATACGGCCAGCTGGAGAGGAATGAGACATGCGTTGGAGCGTTGTTTTGGTGGCGGTGTTGCTCTGTGCCGGGGGTGTCGCTGTTTGGGCCAATTGGCCAAATGATTGCGCCTGTTTGCCGCTGATCGAAGAGAATGGGGTGGTGATTGATGCTGGCGTTGCCGCCTCGCCGGATTGTCTCTGCTAGGGGCACAGGCGAGACCGGACAGCGGATACAAAAAGACCCCGGAGCAGAACTCCGGGGCCTTTTGATTACTCAGAAGACAAAATTAGTCTTCTTTTTTCTCAGCAACCATCTCTTCGCCGGTTTCCTGGTCGATCATTTTCATCGACAGGCGCACCTTGCCGCGATCGTCAAAGCCCAAGAGCTTCACTTTCACTTCCTGGCCTTCCTTCAGAACATCCGAAGGGTGGTTCAGGCGGCGGTTTTCGATCTGGGACACGTGGACCAGGCCATCGCGCTTGCCAAAGAAGTTCACAAAGGCCCCAAAGTCGACGATTTTGACGACTTTGCCGGTGTAGATTGCGCCTTCTTCTGGCTCTGCCACGATCGAGTGGATCATGTCATAGGCCTTTTTGATCGAGTCACCGTTGGGCGATGCGATCTTGATGATGCCGTCGTCGTTGATGTCGACCTTGGCGCCGGAAACTTCGACGATCTCGCGGATGACCTTGCCGCCGGAGCCGATAACTTCACGGATCTTGTCGGTGGGCACCTGCATGGTTTCGATGCGGGGCGCGTGGATCGAGAAGTCCGCCGCACCAGACAGCGCTTTGTTCATCTCACCCAGGATGTGGATACGGCCGGCTTTGGCCTGCTCCAGGGCTTTCTCCATGATCTCGGGCGTGATGCCTGCAACCTTGATGTCCATCTGCAGCGAGGTGATACCTGCTTCGGTACCCGCCACTTTGAAATCCATGTCGCCGAGGTGATCTTCGTCGCCAAGGATGTCGGAGAGGATCGCGTAGGAGCCGTCGTCTTCCAGGATCAGACCCATGGCCACACCGGCAACCGGTGCTTTCAGAGGCACGCCAGCGTCCATCATCGACAGGGAGCCACCGCAGACCGAAGCCATCGAGGAGGAGCCGTTCGATTCGGTGATCTCGGAGACCACGCGGATGGTGTAGGGGAAGTCGGTTGCCGCAGGCAGAACCGCCTGAAGCGCGCGCCATGCCAGTTTACCGTGACCAATTTCACGACGGCCGGGGCCGCCCACACGACCAACTTCACCAACCGAATAGGGAGGGAAGTTATAGTGCAGCAGGAAGTTGGATTTGAAGTTGCCATGCAGCGCGTCGATGAACTGCTCATCGTCACCGGTGCCCAATGTGGTCACAACCAGACCCTGGGTTTCACCACGGGTGAACAGGGCGGAACCATGGGTCCGTGGCAGCATGCCGGTCTCGGACACGATGTCGCGGATCTCATCGGTTGCACGGCCATCGATACGCTTGCCGGTTTTGACAACATCGCCACGCAGAATGCCAGCTTCGAGCTTTTTCAGGGCGGAGCCAAGGTTTGCATCGTCCAGCTGCTCTTCGGACAGGGCGGCCTTGATGGTTTCGCGGGCGGCGGCAACAGCGGCGGTGCGCTCTTGCTTGTCGCTGATCGCAAAGGCAGCGCGCATCTCGGCGTCACCGGCGGCTTTGACGGCCTCAAACAGGTCGCTGTAGTCAGGTGCCTGGAAGTCGAAGGGCTCTTTTGCAGCTTCTTCGGCCAGCGAGATGATCAGGTCGATCACGGGCTGGAAGGCGTCATGGGCGAATTTCACCGCGCCCAGCATTTCTGCTTCCGACAGCTCATAGGCTTCGGATTCAACCATCATCACCGCGTCTTTGGTACCGGCAACAACCAGGTCCAGGCGCTGTTCGGGGTTCAGGCGCAGGTCCTGCATGTCGTCAACGGTTGGGTTCAGGATGTATTCACCATCCTCAAAGCCAACGCGGGCACAGGCGATTGGGCCCATGAACGGCGCACCAGACAGGGTCAGCGCGGCGGATGCAGCGATCATTGCAACCATGTCGGGGTCGTTGACCAGGTCGTGGCTCAGCACGGTGCACATCACCAGAACTTCGTTTTTGAAGCCGGGCACGAACAGCGGGCGGATCGGACGGTCGATCAGGCGCGCAGTCAGTGTTTCTTTTTCGGTGGGACGCGCTTCGCGCTTGAAGAAACCGCCGGGCACTTTACCCGCGGCATAGTATTTCTCTTGGTAGTGGACTGTCAGAGGGAAGAAGTCCTGACCAGGCTTTTGCTTGCGGGCAAAAGTCACGTTGGCCATAACGCTGGTTTCACCCAGGGTGGCGATGACGGAGCCATCTGCCTGACGGGCAACTTTGCCCGTTTCCAGTGTCAGCGTTTCTTCGCCCCACTGCATTGATTTCTTTGTCACGTTGAACATGTCAGCATCCTAAATGGGAGCACTCCCAGGCGGATCCCGGGTCTCCCGTTGATATAGCGGCCCCATTGCCGCCGGCCCATTCCATCTTTACTTTCGCGCGCCTGGGCCATGGCACGTGTCTCAGATAGGCCGCCCATACAGCAGAATGACGCCAAAAGAAAGCAAAAGCGCGCTGCTTGCGGATCTTGTAGCCGCGCAAGGGGGCGATATATTGCTTAGACGAGAGGACGACCTCTCCCCGATAGTGGGACAGCATGCGGGACGGCCCGATTGGATATACTCTTTGAAGAGAGGAAAACGCATGCGAAGCACAGCAGATCGGATTCGTCACGCGGTCAGTTTCGAAGTGATCGGGCTTTTGGCAGTCATACCACTTGGGTCCTGGGTCTTTGGGCTGGAAATGCATGCAATTGGTGTTGTTGCATTGGTCAGCGCGACCCTGGCTACCCTGTGGAACTATGTGTTCAATCTGGGCTTTGACCGTATGATGATGCGCTGGGTTGGTCATACCCGCAAATGGCCCATGCTGCGGGTCGGTCACGCGGTTCTCTTTGAAGTTGGCCTTTTGGCCGTCTTATTGCCCTTTATCGCCTGGTACCTGCAGATCGGCCTCTGGACCGCCCTGGTCATGGATCTCGGCTTTGCAGGTTTCTATCTTGTCTATGCCTTTGTCTTTAACTGGGCCTATGATTTGATCTTTCCGATTCCGATCGAAGTGGTTGCTGACTAGCCAAAGTAGGCAGCTAGGCGTTGCGATCTTGCGGCTGGGCGGCGTTTGAAACGGTGGCGCTGCGAGTCACAAATGCCTGCGCGCGACTAGCCTGCCGCGGCCTGAAAGCTCTGCGAGATCTGTTGCAATGCGTCGAGATTTGCCTTGTAGAACACCCAGTTCTTGATCTTCTTGGAGGTGACCAGGCCCGCGCTTTCCAGCTCTTTCATATGGCTGGTGACCGTTGGTTGGCTCAGGCCGGTCTTGTCGGTGACAAAGCCGACACAGACACCGTCGCGCACCAGATCTCCATCCTGTTGCGGTGGGAAATGGGCCTCAGGGTCCAGCAACCACTCCAGGATCTGCACCCGATGGGGGTTGGCCATGGCGCGCAATGCGGGCAGCAAGGAGGGAAGTGGCTTGTTCATATAGATAATCTTCTATATAGATAATTTTCGATACAGGTCAGTGGGAGGGAGATTGCCATGAAAGAGCTTGAGTTGCTAGAGCAAGCTGACAGCCGGGCCCGGCGCTATGTGGCCGAGGTGGAGCAGCGCCGGGTGTTTCCTGCGGCTGAGCAGATTGCGGCCCTCACTGGGTTTGCCGAAGATCTGCCAGATCAGGGCAGGCCCGGTGCGGAAACCCTGGCGCTGATGGATGACTTGGGGTCGCCGGCGACGGTTGCCAGCAATGGGCCCAATTATTTTGGCTTTGTCATTGGGGCCAGTCTGCCGGTGGCGGCCGCAGCGGAGCGTTTGGCCATAGCCTGGGATCAATGTGCCTCCACCCAGGATGGCAGCCCGGCGGCCTATGCAATTGAACGTCAGGCTGGCCGCTGGTTGCTGGAGATCTTGGACCTGCCGCGCAACAGCGCGGTGGCCTTTGGCACATCGGCCACGGCCTGCGGTCTCAGCGCGCTGGCGGCCGCGCGTGCAGATATCCTGGCGCGCCAAGGCTGGGACGTGGTCAATGACGGGCTGCAAGGGGCCCCTGAGGTCAAGGTCGTGGTGCCGGCCAGCACCCATGTCACTGTCCGCAAGGCCTTGCAGGTGCTGGGCTTTGGCTGGAACCGGGTTACCAAGGCACCGGTGGACGACAAGGGCCGGATTTTGCCGGATCAGCTGCCGCAGATGGATGCCAATACGCTGCTGGTGTTGCAGGCGGGCGAGGTCAACACCGGCGAATTCGATCTGTTTGCTGACATCATCCCCCGCGCCAAGGCGGCAGGCGCATGGGTGCATGTGGATGGGGCCTTTGGTCTTTGGGCCCGCGCCGCCCCGGAATTGCAGCCGCTGACCCAAGGGATCGAGGGGGCAGACAGTTGGACCACCGATGGCCACAAATGGTTGAACACGCCTTATGACGGGGCGATGGCGATCTGTCGTAACCCACAGGCCCTGGCGCGGGTGATGAACAGTGACGCGGCCTATTCCACCGCCTCGGCTGATGCGCAAAAGAACCTGACGCTGGAGTTCTCCCGTCGCGCCCGTGGCATTCCGATCTGGGCGGCGCTGCGGACATTGGGACGGCAGGGGGTGGCAGAGATGGTCACCCGCCATCACCTTCAGGCGCAGCGCATCGGCGCGGCTTTACGCGAAGAGGGGTTCGAAGTGCTGAACCGTGTGGTGCTCAATCAGGTATTGGTGCGCGGTGTGGATGATGCCGCGACGCATTCGATCCTGCAGCAGGTACAAGACAGCGGCACTTCTTGGTTTGGCGGCAGTGTCTGGCAGGGGCGGCCTGCCTTTCGCATCAGCCTGTCCTCGTTTCGCACCGAAGACAGGCATGTGGATCAGCTGATCGCGCTGCTGCGCCAGATCGGACCCAAGGGCTGACGGGTTTCCTCGTTACACTGCCGCCAATGGGTCATGGCCCAGCCCATGCACGCCTTGATCCTGGAGTGCTTTGATCAGCTGGTTGGAGTCGATCTGCTGCACGGGGCGGTCCGTTGCAATGGCCTGCGCCGCTGCGGTGCCGCAGGCCTGACCCATCGCCATGCATTGCGGCATGCCCCGCACCGAGGCAAAGGCCACCGGGTCCGCTGACAGAATGCGGCCCGCAAACATCAGGTTTTCTATCCGTTTAGGGACCAGTGCGCGGAAAGGCAGGGTGTAGTAGCTGCCCGCTTCGACAATGGCGTCATGGGTCATCTCGTCCGATGCGCGCATCACATCGTCAATCGGGTTGTCGCAGCAGACAATGCCGTCGGGGTATTTGGTGCCTGCGGCCAGATCGGCACCGCTGATCTGCAGCAGGCCCTCCAGTTTGCGGGTTTCACGTACGCCAACTGTCGGGCCTAGGTTTGACATGCGGGCCCTCTCAAATCCGGGAACATCCGAGCGCAGGAACTGGGCCATCTGCAGGCAACGGCGACGGCCCTCTTGCGTTGCGCGGCCAACGTCGGTTGGGTTGGTGCCATCCACACCCCGGATCACCACGGAGTTGCAGAAGACCGAGTTTGGGTGAAAGCCCTTCATCAGGTAGAGCTTGCCGAGGTCCTGATGCAAGCGACCCTCGGCAATGCCCTTGGCGGTGTAGCGTTGGAAATAGGGGTCGCCCTCGGCAAAGACCCTGTCCCAATCCGCGCCTTCCATGGAAAAGGTGAGCGTGACCCCCATCATGTTGCCGCTGTCGTCGCCCAGTGTGTAGGGAACGCCAGCCTTGGCAGAGATGTCGCCATCGCCGGAACAATCGATGACGATCTTGGGCCGGATGACATGGGCCCCGTGACGGTCAAAATATTCGACCGCAACGATCCGGTTACCCTCCATCACCGGGGCAGTGGCGGTGGTATTCAGCCGGGTTTCAACCCCGGCCTCTTCGAGCATTTCAAACAGTGTCAGCGTTGCGATGTCGTGGTCGTATTGGATTTCGGCGCCAAAGTTTTCCAGTGTGCAGTTGCGTTTTTCCGCCGCCGGAGGTGACATCGTGGCCAGGCGGTCAGAGAGTTCCTCTATCAAGCCGCCAATGATTGTATCCAGCGGGTAAGCGCCGCCCCAGGGCATGCCGGGGCAAAAGGCCATGACGCCACCGACTTTGTTGCCAGCCTCCAATAGACAGGTTTTTAATCCCAGCCGTCCTGCGGCAACCGCAGCGCCAAATCCGGCGGTGCCGCCGCCGATGATGAGAACATCCGTTGCACTGTCTGTGTGCTCTGTCATTTTAAACTCCGGGAGTGCCCCGCCGGGTGGGGTGTTGCGTGATCCTTTGATTTTGCGGATGCCAACCATGCAATCTGAACAACGGGCGACATATGAAGGCAAGTTTGCGGCTATTGTCTGGACACAACGCGGGCTGTCTTCAGTTCCGCTTGGAAACCCGTGCCAGAGTGGCCGCTTCTGCCCGATCGAGGCTGGCCAGAATTTGTCCCAGACTGTCGCCTCTGATCTGGGCCTTGCGCCAAACCGCCCGGCAAGAGGCTGGCGACCAGGGCAGTTTGGCGCTTTGCATCCAGAGACGCAGCTCCCGTGGCAGCAGATCATAGGTCTGCATCGGGTCTTCGCAGCGCTTGCGGCGCTTGAGGCGGGTTTCGCCCAGATTTCTGTTGGCGCGCAGGCGAGGGAAAGTCGAGGGCATGGGAATTCTGTGATGTGATAACGTATCAATATTTGATACGAGGCTGACATCCAGATTGCAAGAGGGAAGGCATACTGCACTGCAAAGACGAAAAGCGCCCGCTCGGAGACCGAACGGGCGCAGTTGATCGCAAAGGACCGGTATTCTTAGCGGCGGATGCCCAGACGTTTGATCAGGTCCTGGTAACGGGCCTCATCTTTGCCTTTGGTGTAGTCCAGCAGCTTACGACGCAGAGCAACCATCTTCAAAAGGCCACGACGACCGTGGTTGTCTTTCTTGTGGGTTTTGAAATGCTCGGTCAGGGTATTGATGCGCGAGGTGAGAACAGCAACCTGAACTTCGGGCGAACCGGTGTCGCCTTCTTTGGTTGCGAATTCTTTCATCAGGCGTGCTTTTTCTTCAGCAGTGATCGACATCGGGGTCTCCTTTAAAAGGTTAGGGTGATGGCGCAGGCCGGGATGTCGTCCAGCGCAGGCCCATGGAGTAAGTCCTGTCGCGAATCCACGACAGATGGCGGCATATAGGCGGAAACGGCGCAAAAGGCAAAGGGGTTCTGCTGTTGCGGCGGTATCGGCTGCACAAAACCGCAAGGCTGGTGGTCAGAGACCGCCCCTAAAGAGAGGTGGATTGGCCGTCTACCAGGGCAATATCCTCAGGGCTCAGCCCTTCGGCGCCGCTAAGGCGCAGAACCTCTGTGCCATTGACGCGAATGATCTGCTGGCTGGGATCTGTGCTATCCGGTTCGATTTCGATCTCTGGCTCGGCCTCGCTGTCGGCGTTCCAGAACACCACCAGCTGATCCTCCGAAGGGTCAAAATCCATCAGCTGGATTGTGGCGCCACTGCCGCCAAGGTCCTCAGCCCAGATCTCGTCAGCGCCTGCCCCCGCCGTGACGATGTCGCCGGCCCCTGCGACCAGGGTGTCATCGCCGCTGCCGCCATTGAGGTAATCTGTCTCGCTGCCGTCATCTGCGCCCCAGACGAAGTCATTGCCCAGGCCGCCGAACAGGCTGTCCTGACCAGCACCGCCCTGCAATGTGTCCGCCCCGTCATTGCCGTGCAGGGCGTCATTTCCATCCTCGCCGTTCAGGCTGTCATCTCCCTGGCCGCCATGACCGGAATCATCGCCGCTGCCGCCCAGCAGGCTGTCGTTGCCAAAATGGCCAAAGAGGCTGTCATCGCCGTCGCCACCGCCCAGGGCATCATCGCCGTATTCGCCGTGCAACAGATCAGAGCCGTCACCGCCCATGAGCGTGTCATCACCATCCGCACCAAGCAGGCTGTCGTCGCCAGTGCCGCCATCGATAGAGTCACTGCCCGCATAGCCGTTCAGCTGGTCGTTGCCGCCTAATCCACTGATCTGGTCACCAATCTCTGTGCCGCCAATAATGTCGCTAGCACCTGTGCCAGTGAGATGATCGCCATCAAACAGGGTCGGATCTTCGGTGCCGCCTGCGGTCTCGCTTCCGCCGCTCTCATCGATAAAGTCACAGATGCTCAGCCCTTCTTCGGTGCCGCTGTCAGAGGGCTCCTCGTCGGTCTCGCCCCCACCGCCCAACAGCTCATCCGCGGGCGTCACCGGGGGGTTGGTGCCAGAGGCTTGATTGTCAGTCTCATCTTCCGCAGAGCTGTCATCGCTGAAATCCAGCAGGGCCGCACCGCCAACTCCAATGAGGCCCAGCAGGCCCGCCAACCATAACATGGCATCACTCCAAAACAGGTCTGGATCAGGATAAGGATGTCAGTCTGACCCAAGCTGAGTGTGCCATATTTCCCTTAATTGTCCCCAAACAAATCGAGAACATCACGAGAGCCGACTTTGTGGACCCAGTTCAAGGACTTGCGGCGAATTGGCCAAAACCACCGCGTTAAAACGTCGTCAATGCCACGGCAGAGGCGCTTGGCTATAGGCGATATAGAGCGGATGTTTGGGGTGACCGTGCTTGCTGAGGCCCAGGTGATGCAGGGGTTTGTTCCGCTGGCGCAGCAGGGTTTCGATCAAAGGGCCCTGATTGCGGTGGGCGCCATGGGTGCCCCAGGCACAGATCACCGTATCGGCCCAGTCCAGCCCGGCCAGGATCGCAGCCTGGTTGTCGGGGCCTTCCGGATCGCTGGCAGCGCGCATGACCCGTGGATCGGTGGCGCGAAGGGCAAAGATATTGGTGGCCTGAAAGCCGCCAAAGCCCAGGGCCCGCGCCCGCCGCTCACAGCGCTCGATGGTGGGATCGTTCTGCACCTCAGTCGCCTTTGAGGGGTTGAGCATCACAAACGTCACCCGTGTCCCGGCCGGATTCCAGACCCGGGTGAGACTATAGCGATAGGTCTCGCAATCGGAATAGACGGCGGTAGAGGGCGCATCGCCCTTGGTATGGCTGCGGGTAATCATGCGCCCAGTCCTGCCAGTGCTTGGCGGGCAGAGCAAGCCCCACCCGTTCTCAGCAGTGGGCCTGCGCTATTGCACAAAAACCCGGCTGGGGTGCAGTTCACCAGCCTTGTAGATGCCAACAGCCACCGCTTTGCCCTCAAAGGAAACCCAGGCTTCTTCGCCATATTCCAGCGTTGACGCCAGGACCATGCCGGGGTTGCCATTGCGCAGGCGCACGGCGCCTTCTGGGGTGCATTTCAACTCGGGCAGATCCGCCAGCCCCACTTCTAGGGGGCGCAGGTGGGTGTCCAGCTCCGGCGTGCGTTCCATCCGCAGGACCTCCTCCAGGGTCAGCCCATCGGCCGCGTCGAACGGCCCGGACCAGATGCGGCGCAGCTCTTTGACATGGCCGTGGCAGCCCAGGGCAGCACCAAGATCACGGGCGATAGAGCGCACATAGCCGCCCTTGCCACAGGTCATCTCCAGCACCACATGGTCCGGGTCGGGACGGTCGACCAGAACCAGCTCTTCGACCCATAGGGGCCGGGCTGCGATCTCAAAGTCTTCGTCGCCGTCGCGGGCCAGTTTATAGGCGCGCTGGCCGTCGATCTTCACCGCCGAGAATTTGGGCGGCACCTGCTGGATATCGCCGATGAAAGGCGCAAGAGCCTCTTTGATTTCGTCATCCGAGGGGCGGGCCTCACTTTGGGCGATGATTTCACCTTCGGCGTCGTCGGTATTGGTGGCCTGACCCAGGCGCACGGTAAACGTATAGGCTTTGAGCGCGTCGGTGATATAGGGAACGGTCTTGGTGGCCTCGCCCAGGGCAATGGCCAGAACGCCCGTAGCCTCGGGATCCAAAGTGCCCGCATGGCCGGCCTTCTTGGCCTCCAGCGCCCAACGCACCTTGTTCACGACCGCGGTGGAGGTCAGCCCGGCGGGTTTGTCCACCACCAGCCAGCCAGAAATATCGCGCCCTTTGCGTTTGCGTGCCATGTCATTTCCTACATTCAAGTGAGGCGCGCCGACTAGCCCAAGGCAGATGCCCTGTCAATTGCCGCCGGGACTGCTGTTGCCCTGGTTTTGGGCGTGTCAGGGCTTGTCTGAGATCACCCCAACCACCGGCCCCATCATGAAACCCGCATCAGAGCGCCCGACCTGCGGCGCATGCAGGCGCGAGATATTGCCGTCGAAATACAGCGCATTGGGCAATTCCAGATGATCGCGAAACAGGCTGCCGAATTGATGGAACGTCACCGCATTGCGCGAGATGGCAAAAACCACCCGGGTGCCATCCGTTGAGGTGCCAACTCCGTTGCGAATGTAAGAGGAGGTCGAGTCGGGCAGAAAGCGGGGATGCAGCGCGCCGTCGATCACCAGCATCGGCCCCGATTGGGTGGCAGAGGTGCAGCTGGTGCCACTGTCGCGAAAACGCAGGGTTTCAAAGACATCAGCCCGCCCCTCGCGCAGGCAAAAGACCCCATTGGGCAAGAGCCCGAAATTGCCGGGTCCTGCGTTGGGGATCAGCCGCATTTCTTCTTTGCCGTCTTCGATGTACAACCCGACCGGGGCGCGATTGGCGTGGTACATTCCGGCATTGGTGGCAAAGATCAGCTCTTTGCCCTCAGCCGCAAGCGCCTCTTCGATGTTGGAGAAATGGCCAAAGACCTGATCTTTGTCATCGCGCAGGAACAGCTGCAGCTGTTCCTGTGCGGCATCGACTTCGCAGAGGGTGTAGCGATTGCCGTCATAGGTGATATCGCCACATTCCACTGCCCCGGCCACGGGCGCAGCCCAAAGGGCCGCCAGCAGGATCAGGGCGCGACGGATCAATCCTCGAGATCGCGGCGCACCGCGTCCTGGGCCAGCATGGCACGGGTGGCATCCATCTGGTCAAAGGTCAGATCAAGCTGAAAGCGCAGATCGGGGGTGTATTTCATGCCCAGCTTCTTGCCAGCGATCCGGCGCAACTCGCCCTTGTTGCGGGCCAAAAGCTTCAAAAGCTCGTCCTGCCCCTTACCGCCAAGCGGTAGCACATAGGCGGTGGCAATGCGCAGATCCGGAGTGACGCGGACCTCGCCGACGGTGATCGACATACGATTGAGCTCGGGATCATGCAGATCGCCGCGCATCAGCACTTCGGACAGGGTCCGTCGGATCAGCTCGCCGACGCGCAGCTGTCGTTGGGAGGGGCCGCGCCCCTCAGGAGAATTGTTCTTAGCCATGCTTTTTGATCTAAGCCGAAACCAGCCCTTTGCCAAGTCATCGCCAACCGGGTAGGAGAAAACCAGCGAAAACTCTGCAAACAGGATTTGCACCAGGCAAGGATCAGGACGATGAGCGAGACACCGGGTATCGTGATTACAGGGGCCTCGGGCCGCATGGGGCAGATGCTGATCAACACGGTCCAGCACAGCGACAAGGCGCGTCTTGTTGGCGCGGTGGAACGCGAAGGTCATGCCTGGATTGGCCAGGATCTCGGCCGGGCCATGGGCGGGGCGGCACTTGGCGTCATCGTCACCGATGATCCACTAGAGGCCTTTGCCAAGGCCCAGGCGGTGATCGATTTCACCTCCCCCGAGGCAACATTGGCCTTTTCCAAACTTGCAGCCCAGGCTCGCGCGGTGCATGTCATCGGCACCACCGGCATGACAGAGGCGCAGATAGCCCAGCTGGAGCCTGCCGCGCGTCATGCGGTACTGGTGCGGGCCGGCAACATGAGCCTCGGTGTGAACCTGCTGGTGCAATTGACCAAAAAGGTGGCTGCTGCCCTGGATGAGGATTTTGACATCGAAGTGATCGAGGCCCATCACCACCACAAGGTGGATGCGCCCTCTGGCACTGCCTTGATGCTGGGAGAGGCCGCCGCCGAGGGGCGCGGGGTGACTCTGTCAGAGGTCTCTGATTCGGGCCGCGACGGCATCACCGGTGCGCGCAAGCGCGGCGACATCGGCTTCAGTGCCATCCGCGGTGGCGACATCGTTGGCGAACATGATGTGCTCTTTGCAGCCGCCGGAGAGCGGATCGTGCTGCGCCACATGGCCACCGATCGCGCCATTTTTGCCCGCGGTGCACTAAAGGCAGCCCTTTGGGGGCAAGGTCAGTCGCCAGGTGAATACGATATGATGGATGTGCTCGGCCTCTAAACCTGCGAAATGCAAACGCGCCTTTGGGCCGCAACATGCCTGCGTGGCGAAGCTGGATCGCTATGGGCAAATGAAGACCGGCGACATTCGCCTTGCTTTCTTCATTTGGCTGGAAATATCCCGGGGGAGGTCCGCAGGACCGGGGGCGGAGCCCCCTGAACCGGCTGATCAAAAATCGATGGCGATGCCCTTTTTTTCCCAATCGCCATAGCGCGCGGGGTCCAACCCGTCGCGTCCGCCCAGTTCGGTTGGTGGCGGGGCTTTGGCCTCGGCCTGCTTGCGGCGTTCGGCGGCCTCCGCGAGGGCCCGCTGTGCTGCCGGGGGCAAATTCGGGTCGATGGCTGGCGTTGCTTCAGCTGCATCGTCATTGGGGGCGAGGGGGGCATCGCTCATGGCGGGTTCCTTTATGCTGCGGCCATGGTATACGCCCCTCCTTGGTGGGAGCAAGCCACCCCTGCGTCTGGACCCCTGCCAGCCGCAGGCGTCATGCTAAGGAGAGCAGAAATGTCCGATGGAACCCAGGCCCGCCGCACGGTGATCTACCTGCTGGATCAGGTTCTCGGCGAAGGGCGACTCCTGGCGGAATGCTACGCTGCAGGCGCGCTGGAACGATTGACGCCCGAGGATCGCGCCCGCACCCAACGCCTGACGTTGCAAACCCTGCGCTCGCTGGAGCGTGTCGACCGTATCCTGCAAAAACATTTGAAGAAATCGACGCCGCTGACGGTGCAGAATGCCCTACGTCTGGGCACGGTGGAGCTGTGTCACGGGGCCGCCGCGCATGGGGTGGTGAACGACATGGTTGCCATCGTTTCCAAGCACCGCCGCCACGGAAAACTCAAAGGCCTGGTCAATGCGGTGTTGCGCAAAGTGGCGGAACAGGGACCGCAGGAATGGGCCAAACTGCGCCTGCCGCGCCTGCCTAAATGGCTGCGAAAACCCCTGGTACAGGCCTGGGGCGCTGAGGTGATGTTGGCGATTGAGGCGGCGCATTATGCAGGTGCACCCTTGGACATCACCGGCAAGCCCGGCGCGGATCTGACGGCTTTAGGCGGAACCGCTGTGGCAACGGGCTCGCGACGTCTGACAGAGGCTGGCCAGGTTTCGGCGCTGGCCGGGTATGAGGCCGGGGACTGGTGGGTGCAGGATGCGGCGGCCGCGCTGCCTGCACAGATATTGCAGGCCCAACCGGGCGAACGGGTGCTGGATCTTTGTGCCGCACCAGGGGGCAAAACCATGCAGATGGCCGCCAGTGGTGCCAGTGTCACCGCTGTGGATACCTCGGCAACGCGGATGGAGCGGCTGCAGGAAAACCTGACCCGAACTGCTCTTGCGGCGGATCTGGTCGTCGGTGACGCGCTGGAGCAAAGCGGCCAGTTTGATGCGGTCTTGCTGGATGCGCCCTGTTCGGCCACCGGCACCATTCGTCGCCATCCCGATCTGCCCCATGCCAAGGACGGCAGTGCCTTTGGCGAGTTGATCGAGCTGCAGGCGCAGATGTTGGTGCATGCCTGGAGCCTGGTCAAACCTGGTGGACGCATGGTGTTTTGCACCTGTTCCTTGTTGCCGGATGAGGGCGAATGCCAAGTGGAAGAAGCGCTGGAGATGTTCCCGGATATGTCGGCGGATCGCGCCGCGCTGGACCGTCCGGGGATTGATCCTGCCTGGATCACCGAAGAAGGCGGGCTGCGTCTGCGTCCGGATTACTGGCCTGAGACCGGCGGCATGGACGGGTTTTATATGGCGCTGTTGCGCAAATCCGCCTGAGGATTCACTCGAGATTGCATTCGCCGGTGACTTGACGCGCCAAGGCGGCTATATTTTTGCCAAAACGCCTGCAACCTACAGCACAGAAGGCGTGAGGCAGAGAGCATGTCCAGATACGATAGAGTGGCGGGGCGCAGCACCCGTCTGATGAACCGGTTTTATGCCTGGCGCGCCCGCAAGCAGCCAGCTGCAACCGGATTTGTTTCGCAGCCAGAGCCGCGCACCATCGGCAGTTTTGCCCGGGGGCGGCAGCTGGTCGCCGGAAACCTGCTGTTTGCCGGCTTTCTGGTCGAATCAGAGACCACCGGCCTGTGGGAGGTGAATGCCCCGGATGCCGCCTTTGATGCCGAACGTCAGGGCTTTGCCTGGCTCGACGACCTGGCCGCGGTTGGCGATATAAAGGCCCGCGTCAAGGCACAGAAATGGGTCTGGGGCTGGATCGAAAGCCATGGGGCCGGAGCTGGGCTGGGGTCGGCATTGGCCTGGTCGCCGGATCTGACTGGTCGCCGGGTGATCCGCTGGATCAACCATGCTCTGTTTCTGCTCAGCAGCAAGGATCGCACCGAAACGGAGGCCTTTTACCAGTCCCTCTCGCAGCAGACCTGGTTCCTGTCGCAGCGCTGGCAAGGAGCCTCGCCGGGGTTGCCGCGCTTTGAGGCTCTGACAGGCCTGGTCTATGCAGGGCTGGCGCTGCAGGGGCGCGAAGAGCTGGCGGATCCGGCCATTCGGGCGCTGGCGGCAGAATGTGACAGCCAGATCGATGCGGAGGGCGGCGTGCCGACCCGCAACCCCGAAGAGCTGCTGGAAGTCTTTACCCTGCTGACCTGGGCCGCTGCCGCCCTGCACGAGGCCGGACGGACAGTGCCCGCAGCACAGGTCGCAGCGATTGAACGTATTGCCCCGGCCCTGCGCACTTTGCGCCACGCTGATGGCGGGCTGGCCCGGTTTCATGGGGGGGGGCGTGGTCTGGAGGGCTGGCTGGATCATGCGCTGGCCGCCAGTCATGTCGCGGGCAGCCATCATGATGGGCTGGCCATGGGCTATGCGCGGTTGTCGGCGCGGCGCACCTCGGTGGTGATTGATGCTGCGGTGCCACCCAAGGGCGCGGCGTCGAGCAACGGTCATGCCTCCACTTTGGCCTTTGAACTGACCTCGGGACGACGACCTTTGATTGTCAATTGCGGCTCTGGAGAGACCTTTGGGCTGGAGTGGCGGCGCGCTGGACGGGCGACGCCATCGCATTCGACGCTGTCTCTGGCGGGGCACTCAAGTGCCCGGCTGGCCTCTGCGGATCGCACTACGGGGCAGGAATTGTTGGTGGGTGCGCCAACACGGGTCCAGGCGGTGCTTGCGGAGGTCAGCGACGGCCATCGTTTCCAAGGCGGGCATGACGGCTATCTGCCTGACTTTGGGCTGACCCATGCGCGCACCCTGGAGCTGTCGGATGATGGCCGCGGGTTGGCCGGCGAGGACCTTTTGGTGGCCATCGAAGATCCGGCCAAGAAGGTCTTTTCGAAGATGCTGGACCGCTCTGGCACCCAAGGCATCGGGTTTGAACTGCGGCTGCACCTGCATCCGGAGGTCGATTCTGCGCTTGATTTGGGCGGGGCGGCGGTTTCCATGGCGCTCAAAAGCGGTGAAATCTGGGTGTTCCGGCACGACGGAAGCTGCGAATTGAAGCTGGAACCCAGTGTTTATCTGGAAAAAACGCGATTAAAGCCACGTGCGGCAAAGCAGATCGTTTTAACTGGGCGCGCAATCGAGTATGCGACACGCGTCCGGTGGACGCTCAGCAAGGCGCAGGAGACTGCCATTGCCGTGCGTGACCTGAATCGGGATGACCCCGAGATTTTTGACTAAGCCTGTACGCTGCCCGTACTGAGCCCGTAAAAGGACCGCCCTGCCATGACCGACCTTCACCCTGTACGCCGTGCACTGCTTTCCGTATCCGACAAGACCGGCCTGATTGAGCTGGGCAAGGCGCTGGCTGCGCGCGGAGTTGAACTGTTGTCCACCGGCGGATCCGCCAAGACATTGCGTGACGCCGGGCTTGCCGTGAAAGACGTCGCAGAGGTGACCGGCTTTCCGGAGATGATGGATGGCCGCGTCAAGACCCTGCACCCGATGGTGCATGGCGGGCTGCTGGCTCTGCGTGACAATGACACCCATGTCGCTGCAATGACGGAGCACGGCATCGGTGCCATCGACCTGCTGGTCGTGAACCTCTACCCCTTTGAAGCGGCGCTGGCGCGGGGTGCCGGTTATGACGAGATGATCGAAAACATCGATATCGGCGGCCCGGCCATGATCCGCGCGGCCTCCAAGAACCACCTCTTTGTGAACGTGGTGACCGATGTACAGGACTACGATGCGCTGCTGGCAGAGCTGGATGCCAACGAGGACCAGACTTCTTATGGCTTCCGTCAGCGCCTGTCTCAGATTGCCTATGCCCGCACCGCCGCCTATGACGCGGCGGTCTCGACCTGGATGGCCGGAGCGATCGAAGAGCCGACCCCGCGCCGCCGCGCCTTTGCCGGTGAGCTGAAGCAGACCCTGCGCTATGGCGAGAACAGCCACCAGCAGGCGGCCTTTTACACCGATGGCTCAAACCGCCCCGGTGTGGCCACGGCCACCCAGCTGCAGGGCAAGGAGCTGAGCTACAACAATATCAACGACACCGACGCCGCCTATGAGCTGGTGGCAGAGTTTGATCCGGCAGAGACCGCAGCTGTTGCCATTATCAAACACGCCAATCCCTGCGGTGTGGCCAAGGGTGCAACCCTGACCGAGGCCTACCAAAAGGCCTTTGATTGCGACCGCACTTCGGCCTTTGGGGGCATCGTGGCGCTGAATCAGCCGCTGGACGCCGAAACCGCCAGCAAGATCGTCGAGATCTTCACCGAAGTGGTGATTGCCCCCGGTGCCTCGGATGAGGCCAAGGCGATCTTTGCCGCCAAAAAGAACCTGCGTCTGTTGCTGACAGACGGGCTGCCCGACACCCGCGAATCCATCACCGCCTACAAACAGGTGGGCGGCGGTGTTCTGGTACAGGACAAGGACGTCGGTTACGTTGGCATGGATGATCTGAAGGTGGTGACCGAGAAAGCCCCCACAGAGGAACAGATGCAGGACCTTCTGTTTGCCTGGAAAGTGGCAAAACATGTGAAATCCAATGCCATCGTCTATGTCAAAGGCAATGCCACCGTGGGTGTCGGTGCCGGCCAGATGAGCCGCCTCGACAGCGCCAATGTTGCAGCCTCCAAGGCGCAGCGCATGGCAGATGAGCTGGGGCTGGAGGCCAGCCTGGCCAAGGGCTCAGCCGTGGCCTCGGATGCCTTCTTCCCCTTTGCCGACGGTCTGCTGGAAGCGGCAGCGGCAGGGGCCACCTGCGTGATCCAGCCCGGTGGATCTATGCGTGACGATGAGGTGATCGCGGCGGCGAATGAGCAGGGCATTGCCATGGTCTTTACCGGCATGCGCCACTTCCGCCACTAACCAGGACACGGATAAGAACATGGCAGCAGCACGTATGATATTCTGGGGCGCCTTCTGGGCCTTTCTCCTGGATCAAGCCAGCAAGTATCTGGTGATCCACTGGATGGGCCTGTCGCAGCGGCTGAGTATCGATGTGCTGCCGCCTTTGCTGAATTTCCGCTACGGCGAGAATACCGGCATCAACTTTGGTCTTTTTGGTGGCGGCGATGATGTCGCGCGCTGGGCCCTTATTGGTCTGTCGCTGGTGATCTGTCTGGCCCTGATGATCTGGGTCGGGCGCGGCGAAAGCAAAGGCCCGGTGATGCAGATCTCTGCCGGGCTGGTCATTGGCGGCGCGCTGGGAAATGTGGCGGATCGCCTGCTCTATGGCTATGTGCTCGACTTTCTCAACATGTCCTGTTGCGGCTTGAACAATCCCTATGTGTTCAACCTCGCGGATGTCTTCATCTTTGGTGGAGCAGCGGGTTTGATCCTGTTTGAGGGCCGGGTGAAAAAGCCTGCGTGACCTGCCTTTGGAAATAGGCTAAAACCGCGTTGAAACTGGCGGGAGTATTGGGGAAATGCGAATTCCTCTGGCGATTATTGGTCTGATCGGGGCAGTGGCAGTGTCTGGCTGCTCACAAAAAGAGCTGCGCGATATTCGGTCGACTGGAACGGGGCCGGATGAGTTCCTGATCCTGCCGCCCAAACCGCTGAGCGAACCTGCGGATTATGCGGCCTTGCCGGTACCAACGCCGGGTGGCAGCAATCTGACCGATTCCAACCCGCAGGCCGAGGCTGTTGCGGCTTTGGGTGGCAAGCCCGAAGCGCTGGTGCCAGGGCAATCGATCCCCACGGGTGATGCCGGTCTGGTTACCGCCTCCAGCCGCTATGGGGTTCAGCAGGACGTGCGTCAGGTCCTGGCCGCAGAAGATGCCGCCTTTCTCAAACGTCGCCGTCGCGGCGGCCGAATCAAGATCGCTCCCGTGGACCGTTATGAACAGATCTACGAAAAGCAGACGCTGGATCCCTTTGCGGTCAATGCGGCTTTCCGCCAGGCCGGGGTTGCCACACCCTCTGCCCCCCCGCTCCGGGAAGAGTGAGCGTTTTGATTTTTGCTGAGCACCAGGCGGACCGGGGTTGTTAGTCCGGGTCTGATTTGGCTTGGCGATTTTCATCTCTCGCTTGCAGGTCGTTGCACAGCAGCAGTGTTTTTGCATTGCCCCTTGGCAGGAGGGGGAGGTCTTCCCATCTTCACCTTTACGACAGTGACGCTTGCACCGGCGATCTTTCGGCGTAGGTTGAGCCTAGCCCAGCCGGTTCCCCCGACAGCGGCAGATCAGCCTGAGGCAAATTCGCCCGAGATTTGGTTGCGGCTGACCGTCTGGCGTTGCTGGCAAGCAAACGCGCAGTTGGCAGGCCAAAGACAGAGCAGAAACTCGTCTGACCCCGGAACAGGTGGCAGGCGTTGACAATGAGGAGAATGCCGAATGATCCCAAGGATTGCATTGGCGGCAGCCGTATTGGGGGCCAGCCTGAGCGGCGCGGTGGCCAAAACGCAGCATGGCGCATCAGGTCCTGATGATCTGGTCACCAGCTTCGCCCTGGACAACGGCATGGAAGTGGTGGTGGTCGAGGATCACCGGGTGCCGGTGGTGCAGCATATGGTCTGGTATCGTGCCGGATCCGCGGATGAGCCCGTTGGCCAGTCCGGGGTAGCGCATTTTCTCGAACATCTGCTGTTCAAGGGCACCGATACTCTGGCCCCAGGCGAGTTGTCGGCGACCGTGGCAGCCAACGGTGGTCGCGACAATGCCTTTACCAGCTATGATTACACCGCCTATTTCCAGCGGGTGGCATCGGACCGGCTGGAGCTTATGATGAAGATGGAGAGCGATCGCATGGTCAATCTGCGTCTCTCTGAAGGCGATATCGTCACCGAGCGCGAAGTGATCCTGGAAGAGCGCAACCAGCGCACCGATAACAACCCTCGTGCCTTGTTTGGCGAGCAGTTGAACGCGGCGCAATACCTCAACCATCGCTACGGCCAACCCGTGATTGGCTGGCGTCACGAGATGGAAGAGTTGGACATGGCGGATGCGCTGTCCTTTTACGGCACCTATTATGCGCCCAATAACGCCATTCTTGTGGTATCGGGCGATGTGGACCCGGCTGAGGTCAAGACACTTGCCGAAACCTATTATGGGGTCATTCCGGCCAATCCGGATCTGCCCGTTGTTCGCCAGCGCAGCAAAGAGCCGCCGCAAAACGCCGAGCGCCGCCTGATCTACAAGGATCCCCGCGTCGCCCAGCCCTATGTGCAGCGCTCCTATCTGGCACCTGAACGCGATGCCGGTGCCCAGGAAAAGGCGGCGGCCCTGTATCTGCTGGCTGAGCTTCTGGGCGGTGGCACCACCTCTTATCTTGCCAATGCATTGCAGTTTGATCAGCAGGTGGCGGTCTATAGTGGTGCGTTTTACAATGGGGTTTCGCTGGATGCGACCAGCTTTGATTTTCTGATTGTTCCGGCTGATGGCGTCAGCATGGAGGATGCCGAAGCGGCGCTGGATGCCAGTGTCACTCAGTTTCTGGAGGAGGGGGTCGATCCAGACCAGCTGGAGCGGATCAAACTGCAATTGCGCGCCTCTGAGATCTATGCCCGCGACAATGTCGACGGTATTGCAAATCGCTATGGCCGCGCTTTGACCTCAGGTCTGACAATCGCGGATGTGCAGGTCTGGCCGCAGATCCTGCAATCGGTCACACCGGACGAAATCATTGCTGCCGCCCATGAAGTTCTGCGCCCCGAGGTTTCGGTCACTGGCTGGATGATGCGACAGGAGGAAGGCGAATGATGCGTCTCACAGCACTTGCGGCGACATTGTTCGTCTGCGCCGTCACGCTGGCCCTGCCGGCTCGGGCCGAAATCAAGATCGATGAGATCACCTCGCCGGGGGGCATCACCGCCTGGCTGGTGGAGGACCACTCGATCCCCTTTACCGCGCTTGAGCTGCGCTTTCGCGGAGGCACCTCGCTGGATGCGCCGGGGAAACGCGGGGCCACCTATCTGATGGCAGGTTTGCTGGAGGAAGGCTCTGGCGAGATGCGGGCACAGGAATATGCCCGTGCGCTGGAAAACCTGGCGGCCAGCTTTGGCTATGATACGGATCGTGACAGCCTGTCGATCTCGGCGCGGTTTCTGAGTGAAAATCGCGAGGAGGCGGTCGCCCTGCTGCGTCAGACCCTGTTTGAACCGCGTTTTGATCAGGATGCGCTGGACCGGGTGCGGGCGCAGGTTCTGGCTGGGTTGCGCTCTGATCTGAAGGACCCCAACAAGATCGCAAGCCAGGCTTTTGCGCAGATGGCCTATGGCGATCATCCCTACGGCAGCGTCGGCAAAGGCACCATCGAGAGCGTCTCTGAGCTGAGCCGCCAGGATATTTTTGATGCGCAGGAGGCGATTTTTGCTCGTGACCGGCTCTATGTCAGTGCCGTGGGCGATATCACTGCGGCGGAGCTGGGTGTGCTGCTTGACAGTCTGTTGGGGGATCTGACTGAAACCGGCGCGCCTTTGCCCGGCCCGGCAAAGGTGACCATCCCTGGCGGCGTCAGCATCGTTGACTATGACACGCCGCAATCGGTGGCCCTGTTTGGACACCAGGGGATCGAGCGCGATGATCCGCGATTCTTTGCCGCCTATATCATGAACCAAATCCTGGGCGGTGGCTCTTTTGACAGCCGGTTGATGAAAGAGGTGCGCGAAAAGCGGGGCCTTACCTATGGGGTTTACTCCTTCCTGCTGCCGCAGGATCTGGCCGCGATCTACATGGGGCAGTTGGGTTCTGCGAATGCCAAGATGGCCGAGGCGGTTGAGGTGATTCAAGGAGAATGGCAGCGCCTGGCAAGCGAAGGCGTCACCGAAAAAGAATTGCAGGACGCCAAGACCTATCTCACCGGGGCCTACCCCTTACGGTTTGACGGCAACGGCCGCATTGCCTCGATCCTGGTGGGGATGCAGATGGATGACCTGCCAATCGACTATGTGAAGACCCGCAACGACAAGATCAACGCCGTCACTTTGGAAGAGATCAACCGGGTTGCCGGCGAAGTGCTGATGCCGCAGGCGCTGCATTTCACTGTGGTTGGACGTCCCGAGGGGCTGGTTGCGACCGATTGATCGGATGGCTTGGGCATCCAAGAAAAAGGGCTGGAGAGACCCAAAACCCTGTCTAAAACTGGTGACAATTCATACCCCGCCCGTGGATTGGGCGGGGTATGAATATCGGGAACTGCTATTTGAAGCGGCTCACCCGCTTTTGGATTTTGGGGTCCACCTTTTGAGTAACGGCCTCCCAACAGTGCCGAACCTATGCCGATAGCAATCTCAACTTCGCCTGCTGTGCATCTGCAATTCTGATCTGTTCCAGTTGGCCCGGCCGTTGATAGAGAATGGAGGCAGTGCAGCCCTGTATCTCTTCGTGATGCACAACAAGTCCGAATCGGGCGCTGAAGACGGCCTTTCCTAGGCGAAGGTCGGGTTCCAGAAAATCCCAAGCGTCCATTGCCCAACGCGCTAGATCGCAATCCCTACTGGTGTGGTCTTCAAGAAAGTCATCCGCCAACAGAGCACTCCAGCCGGAATCATCCCATTGCCACAAAAGCGAAGGCTTGGCCGGAGTGCAACACGGACGCATCGCCTGACGGCCCCGAGAATAGCTTCCCCCTAACCCAAAGTAATTTGGCGAAGGGCGTCCCCCCTCCAATGTGAAGTAGTCTGCCCCGTGATCTGCCATCAGTTCGAAGAACTTATCCAGGTGGTTTTTGAAAACCGATGGCAATGCGATTTTCTCACGTAGGTCTCGAATTGCCACAGCTCGGGAGACACTTTCGGGGAGGTCGATTTTGAGGACGCTCTGCATTCTTGAAACCGAGGTGCCAGTAAGTTCCGAGAGACGACACCAAAACCGCTCAGCGCAAAACCCCATGCATTGCGTGGCCTTTGCGTTTTTGAATCCTGTGAGCATGGCGGCGTTCGTATTAAAGCCAAACGCAAAGGCGAGGGCTTCCGTGAGATGCGACGACGAAACGAGTTCGAGGCCCTGGCCGCAATACAGGAGATCACGTTTTACGGCCTTGATCTGTGGTAAAGTGATAAAGATGGCGAGCATGACAAAGCCCTTTCTTAAACGCGCGTTTCCCCTTGCCGTTTAACGAGATGCGCATTCGAAAAGACTGCGTTGTCAAGAAAACCATAGTTCATGATTTCAACTTTTTGAGTCAGCAAGAACTCTGGACGTCAACCACCTTGAACGTGGCGAGGTCTAACGAGGATGTCAAGAGATCCATTCACGTCAACGACGATGGTCACTCTCAAACATGAAAAGGAACCCTTATACAAGTGAATGCCCCGCCAGATCTGGGCGAGGCATGAAGGCTTCAACGTTTATCAACAGGGGTCAGGAAAGCCCCGGCCTTTTTGGTTTTGGGAATTGAGGCCAAAGCGGGCACTAGCCTTTCTTTTGCGCCGAGGCCTGACGCAGCATGTGGCCCATCATCTCGCCGGTGCTGCCAGATCCGCGCTGATACAAGGCACCATCCACAGCCAGCACCGTGCCGCTGATATAGCTGGCCATGTCCGAGCCCAGAAACAAGCAGGCATTGGCGACATCATCACATTCGCCCAAGCGTCCCAGCGGAATGCTGCGGACCAGACCCTTGAGGACCTCTGGACTGGGAGCAACCCGCCGCGCGCCTTCGGTGCCGTCGATAAAGCCGGGCACAACCGAGTTGATGCGGATGCCCTCCAGCCCCCATTCCAGGCTCAATGTGCGGGTGATCTGATCAACCCCGGCCTTGGCGGCGCAGACATGGGATTGGCCCTCATAGGGCAGGTAGGATTGTGGCGCAGAGATGCTGATGATGCTGGCACCGGGGCGGGCAAGATAGGGATAGGCCGCTTTCATCACATGGATGGTGCCCATCAGATCGATGTCGATCACGGTCTTGAAGGCATTGATCGACATATCGGCCGCCAAGGCCGGAAAATTGCCCGCTGCACCGGACACCAACACATCAAGATCGCCAAATGCCTCGTGGATCCGGGCAAATCCCGCAGTTACCGCCTCTGGGTCGCGAACGTCAAAGGCGAGGCCCATCGCGGCCGCCGCGCCGTGGTCCTTGAGGGCAGAAACCGTGTCATCTACCTTGTCCTGCGAGCGCGAGGCCACTGCAACCTTGGCACCGGCGGCGGCAAAGCGCTCTGCTATTCTGCGGTTGATGCCGCTGGTGCCGCCAATGACGGCCACCGTTTTGTTGCTGAAATCAAATCCGGTGGCCATCTTACTCTCCTTGTCAGTCGCGCGGGTTATTCGCCATAGGGCACCCAGACGTTTTTCACCTCGGTGGACTCTAGCAAGAACTTGCGGCTGTGATCGACAGTCCAGTCGAGCGACGTGGCGTTAGCCACCCAGGTCCGCTTGAGGTTGAGCGCTGAGGCCTTTTCGATGGTTGCTGCCAGATCGGAAGACGAAGAGAAGCTCCAGACCGCATCGACATTCATATGGGCGGCCAGAGGTTGCGCCAGATCCGAGGCTTCGCCGGTCAGGATATTGACGACGCCAGCAGGCAGATCCGAGGTTTCCAGCACCTGATAGAAATCAGTTGCCGCCAGCGGGAAGGGCGAGGAGGCGGCCAGCACCAGCCGGTTGCCCATCGCCAGAGCCGGCGCCATCACCGAGACCAGACCCAGCAGCGGGGTTTCATCGGCACAGAGCGCGCCAATCACCCCGACGGGTTCCTTCATCGCCAATGCGACGGCACGGATTGGCACGCCGTGCACCTGTCCATCGTATTTGTCGGCCCAGGCAGCGGCGGTGAAGAGGCGCTGGATCGACAGATCCACCTCTTTGGTACCTGTTTTCTTGCCGGTCATTGCATCGATGCGATGGGCAAATTCATCGGCGCGGGCAGAGAGGTTCTCGCCGATGTAATACAGAATTTGCGCGCGCAGATGGCCTGTGGTCTTGGACCAGGCCTTGGCCCCGGCTGCGGCCTCGACCGCGTTGCGGATATCCTTGCGATTTGCCAGGCCCACATGACCCAAAAGCCCACCGTGGCTGTTGAAGACCGCCTTGGAATAACCGCTGTCGGGGCGCGCCTGCTTGCCGCCGATATACATCTTGGCGGTGCGGTCCACCGCATCCGTGGCAGGACCGCCGGATTTGCCTTCAAAGGCGGTGACAGGGGCAAGCGCCTTGGCTTTGCCCTTGGGGCGGGTATAGGCGCTGAGCCCTTCCCAGCCGCCTTCGCGGCCAAAACCGCTTTCACGCATGCCGCCAAAACCGGCGGAGGCGTCAAACATATTGGTGCCATTGATCCAGACCACACCGGCGACCAGTTTGGGGGCGATATCCAGTGTCAGATTGACGTTCTCGCTCCAGACCGTGGCTGCCAGCCCGTAGCGGCTGTTGTTGGCCAGCTCCACCGCCTCGGCGGGGGTGCGGAAGGTGCAGGAGACCAGCACCGGGCCAAAGATCTCTTCCTGCATCAAGGGATCCGACGGAGAGAGCCCCTGAATCAGCGTTGGTGGAAAGTAGCAGCCGGTTTCTGGCAGGCGCAGCGCGGGCTGATAGGTCTCACCCGCCTCATTGGCGGCCACCATTGCTGAGACCGTTTGCAGCTGCACCGGGTCCACCAGCGCACCGATGTCGATGGATTTGTCCAGCGGGCTGCCAAGGCGCAGCTTGTCCATGCGTGCCTTCAGTTTGGTATAGAACCGATCGGCAATGCCTTCCTGCACCAAAAGCCGCGAGCCGGCACAGCAGACCTGACCCTGGTTGAACCAGATCGCATCGACCAGGCCCTCGACCGCCGAGTCGAGATCGGCGTCGTCAAAAACGATATAGGGGGATTTGCCTCCCAGCTCGAGGGTCAGCGCCTTGCCCGACCCTGCGGTGGCCTCGCGGATGCGCCGCCCCACGGAGGTTGAGCCGGTAAAGGCAATCTTGTCGACCTCTGCATGGACGATCATCTCACCCACCGCACCATCGCCGGTGACGATATTGACCACGCCCTTGGGCAGGCCGGCCTGCTGGCAGATGTCGGCAAACAGCAGCGCGGTAAGGGAGGTATATTCCGCAGGCTTCAGCACCACGGTATTGCCCATGGCAATCGCAGGCGCGATCTTCCAGGCCAGCATCAGCAGGGGGAAATTCCAGGGCACGATCTGACCGCAAACCCCCAGCGCCTCTGCGTCGGGCAGTTCGCTCTCCATCAGTTGGGCCATGCCCGCGTGATAGTAGAAATGGCGCTGGACCTGGGGGATGTCGATGTCGCGGCTTTCGCGGATCGGCTTGCCGTTATCCAGGGTCTCCAGCACTGCAAACAGGCGGGAATGTTTCTGCAGCAGGCGGGCAATGGCATAGAGGAACCGTGCGCGACCCGGCCCGCCCAGTTTCTCCCATTTGGGCTGGGCTTTGCGGGCGGCAGCGACGGCGCTGTCCACATCCGCCTGGCTGGCCTGGCTGAGGGTGGCCAGTACTTCGCCGGTGGCGGGGTTGCGGCTCTCAAAGCCGTCATGAGGGGCCGTGAATTCACCATTGATGAAATGGCCAAAGCGATCGCCTTGATCAACCAGCCAGGCCAGGGCCTCGGCGGCGCTTTCGGGAGCGGGGCCATAATCCATGGATTCAAATTTCTCTTTGATTGTCATGTCAGATCTCCCTTAGGCCGACGCGTGGCGATAGCTTGCGGAGTAGGCTCCGGTGACGTGGTGTTCCAGCTGACGTTCGATATCGTTCATCAGCGAGGACGCCCCAAAGCGGAACAGATCCGGCTGCAGCCAGCGATCCCCCAGCTCTTCTTTGATCAGCGACAGGTAGACCAGCGAATCCTTGGCCTTGGAGATCCCGCCGGCGGGCTTGTAGCCAACCCGGAACCCGGTGCGGTCATAATAGTCGCGAATGGCGCGGATCATCACCAGGCTGACCGGCAGGGTGGCGTTGACGCTTTCCTTGCCGGTGGAGGTCTTGATGAAATCGGCCCCCGCCATCATGCAGATGAGCGAAGCCCGCGCGACATTGCGCAAAGAGCCTAGCTCGCCGGTGGCCAGGATCGCCTTGACATGGGCCTCGCCGCAGGCGGCGCGAAAGGCCTTCATCTCATCATAAAGCGCCTGCCAATTTCCCGCGAGCACATGGCGACGCGAGATCACGATGTCGATCTCCTTGGCCCCGGCTTTGACGCTTTCTTCGATCTCGGCGACGCGCAGGTGAAAGGGCGACAGGCCAGCCGGAAAGCCGGTCGAAACTGCGGCGACCGGAATGCCGCTGCCCTCCAGCGCCTTGACGGCTGCCGGGATCATCTCGTGATATACACAGACCGCACCGGTGGTGAGCGGCGGCATCTCCAGCGCCTGCATGATATCGGCGCGGATTGGCTGGCGGGCCTTGGCACAAAGGCGGCGCACGCGGTCCTCGGTGTCATCCCCCGACAGGGTGGTCAGGTCGATGCAGGTCACAGCCTTGAGCAGCCAAGCAGCCTGATGGTCCTTCTTGACGCTGCGCCGTGCGGGCAGCGCGGCACAGCGGCGCTCGATCGCAGAGGTATTGGCCTGCACCGCTGCAACCCAATCCAGGTCGAGCGCCATGCCGGGGTTGCGCGGCTCATGCACCGGCGCCAGGGGCGTTGTGTGTTCCAAGGTTTGGCTTTCCATTCCGGGGATCCTCAGCAGAGTTCTGCGCGAAAGTCGCACGGGTGCGGCATCTTGGCAAGCAAACCAGCGCCAGAATGGCCCCTAATTTGACCTTTTGGACAAAAACGCTGATCTTTTTTGCGAATAATTCGCATTTACATTGACTGTCTTGAGAATCATTCTCATATTCCCCTCAAGATGACATTCAAGGAGGCTGCGGCCCATGCGTTTTGCAAATCTTGCCCTGTTCGGGTTGATGATGATTCTGGTCCTGCCGATGGCGGCTGGCCGGGCCCTGGCAGAGGCGCCGTTGAAACTGGTGGCTACCACGGGGATGATTGCCGATGCGGCGCGCCAGATTGGCGGCGACCAGGTCGAGGTTAAGGCGCTGATGGGGCCGGGTGTCGATCCGCATGCCTATCGCCAGACCCGGTCGGATATCGTGGCGATGACCCGCGCCGATCTGGTGCTGTGGCATGGCCTCTATCTTGAGGCGCAGATGCAGGAGTTCTTTCACGAGCTGGAGCGCAAACGCGTGGTGGTGGCTGTTGCCGAAGGCCTGCCCAAGGATCTGCTGCGCGGTCATGACGATTATGCCGATAAATACGACCCGCATGTCTGGATGACGCCTGTGTTATGGAAGTTGGTCGTCGTTGAGGTGCAAAAGGCGCTGACAGAGGCCCGTCCCGAAGCCGCTGATCTGTTTGCCGCCAACGCCAAGGCGCATTTGGCCGACCTCGATCGATTGATCGCCTACGGGACCAAAGTTCTGGCCAAAGTACCAGAAAGCAACCGTGCGCTGGTCTCGGCCCATGATGCATTTGGCTATTTTGGCCGCGACTATGATTTCGACGTTCTTGGCATTCAGGGAATTTCCACCCAGTCGGAGGCCGGCCTCAACCGCATCAGCACTCTTGTCGACCTGCTGGTTGCGCGTGGCATCACAGCGGTCTTTGTCGAAAGCTCGGTTTCAGATCGCTCGATCCGGGCACTGATCGAAGGCGCTGAGGCCCAGGGCCATGCGGTCTCCATCGGCGGTGAGCTGTTCTCGGACGCCATGGGGGCGGATGGCACCTATGAAGGCACCTATCTCGGGATGCTGGACCATAATATGACCACCATTGCCAATGCGCTGGGGGCTGATGTGCCTGCGCGCGGCATGGACGGTAAACTGTCGGCGGGGCTGTAACGATGACCGTAGAGCTCGCAAACACCTGCGAAACGCAGGATCAGGATGCACTGATCGCACAAAGCCCGCTGTCCATTCGCGGCCTCACAGTCAGCTATGGTGAAAAACCTGCGGTTTTCTCGGTCGATATGACCGTAAAGCCGGGGCAGATGACTGCGATCATTGGCCCAAATGGCGCGGGTAAATCAACCATGCTCAAGGCGGCGCTGGGCATTGTGCCCCCAGTGTCAGGTCGGGTTCAGGTCTTTGGTCGCGCTCTGGATGAGCAACGCGCCCGTATCGCTTATGTGCCGCAGCGCGCCAGCGTGGATTGGGATTTCCCGACCCGGGTGATCGATGTGGTCCTGATGGGGCTTTATCGCGAACTGGGCCTGTTGGGACGGATCAAAGCCTCCCACCGCGCCAAGGCGATGGACTGTCTTGATCGTGTCGGCATGGGCGATTTTGCCGAACGCCAGATCGGTCAGTTGTCAGGCGGCCAGCAACAGCGGGTCTTTCTGGCCCGTGCCCTGGCCCAAGGCGCTGATCTCTACCTGTTGGATGAGCCCTTTGCCGGGGTGGATGCCGCCACCGAAAAAGCCATCATCTCGGTGTTGAAATCCCTGCGTGAGGCCGGCAAGACCGTCGTTGTTGTGCATCACGATCTGGCCACCGTGACGGAATATTTTGACAATGTCTTCCTGATCAATACCCGCCGCGTTGCCGAAGGAACAGTTGCCGAAGCCTTTACCGAGGCCACGTTGCAAGTGGCCTATGGCGGACGTCTGGCGACCACCCAGGTGGATCAGCTGGCCAGAGCCTGAGAAGGAACAACAAATGCTTTTGGATGCGCTTCTCCTCCAGCTGGGCTATAACGCCACGCTGGTCGCCATCGGGGCTGCCCTGTTGGGCACTGCTGCCGGTATCACCGGAACCTTTCTGTTCCTGCGCAAACGAGCCCTGGTCTCTGATGCGGTCAGCCACGCCACGCTGCCCGGCGTCTGTATTGCCTTTTTGCTGATGGCCGCCTTTGGTGCGGATGGTCGCAATCTGGCCGGGCTGTTGCTGGGCTCAGCTGTTTCGGCGGGGATCGGATTGTGGTGCATGAATTGGCTGACCCGCAACACCCGCCTGGCCGAGGACGCTGCCATCGGCGCGGTGCTGTCGGTTTTCTTTGGCTTTGGTATCGTCTTGCTCACCGTGATCCAGATCCTGGGTGTTGGACGGCAAGCGGGGCTCGAAGGCTTCCTGCTCGGCTCCACCGCAGGCATGCTCTATAGCGATGCGCTGGTGATTGCCGGGGGCGGTGCGCTGTCGCTCTTGATGATCCTGCTGACCCGGCGTCCGATGACCCTGGTGGCCTTTGATCCGGAATATGCCGCCGCACGTGGTCTGCCGGTTGAGCGGATCGACATGCTGATGATGGGCCTGGTCATGGCTGTAACCGTGGTTGGGCTCAAGATCGTCGGGCTGATCCTGATCGTGGCCTTGTTGATCATTCCGGCGGTCACCGCCCGGTTCTGGACCGAACGGTCCGACCATGTGGTGCTGCTGGCGGGGCTCTTTGGCGGGCTCGCCTCCTATGTGGGGGCGGCGCTTTCGGCCTCTGCCCCCAATCTGCCCACCGGGCCGATCATCGTGCTGGTGAGCTTTGGCTTCTTTGCGCTCTCGCTTTTCCTGGCCCCCAATCGCGGCGTGCTGGCTGCCGTAATGCGCCACATGCGGTTTCAGCGCCGGGTGCATCTGCGGCAGGGGCTATTGGCCTTGGCGCAGGGGCAGGCGATCTACGAAAGCCTCACACTGCGGCTGCTGCGCCGCGCTGGGCTGGTGCGCGCCGATGGGGTTGCCACAGAACGCGGCAAGGCGCGGGCCTCCAAGGCACTGCGCGATGAACGCCGCTGGGAAATCGTGCGCGGTGACATGGCCCATGAGGCTGCTGCCGCCCTGTACGACGGATTGCGCGACATCGAAACGGTGCTGACACAGGATCAGATAGTAGAAATCGACCGCCGCATTGGTGGCCCACGCGAGGTGCTCTCATGATGAATGGTGAAGAGTTTGTCCCCCTGTCTCTGACGCCAATGCTGATTGGTATCTTTGCCGCGATTGCCTGCGCGCTGCCGGGAAACTTTCTGCTGCTGCGCCGCCAGGCCCTGATCGGGGATGCCATCAGCCATGTGGTGCTGCCAGGCATCGTGGTTGCCTTTTTGATCTCGGGCGCAATTACCGCCTGGCCGATGATGCTGGGGGCCGCTGGGGCCGCCGTGGTCGCCGTGATGCTGATCGAGGCGATCCGCCGCCTCGGCAAGATTGAGCCGGGTGCCGCCATGGGGGTGGTCTTTACCACCATGTTTGCCGGTGGGGTGCTGCTGCTGGAACAGACCGATACCTCGACCGTGCATCTGGATGTGGAACACGCGCTTTACGGCAATCTCGAGAGCCTGATCTGGCTCGATGCGGTGGGCTGGTCATCGCTGCTGGACCCAGAGGCCCTGCGGCACCTGCCGGTGGAGCTGCCCCGTATGGCGTTGACGCTGGTTGGCGTATGCTTGTTCATCGCATTGTTCTGGCGCGCGCTGAAGATTTCCACCTTTGATGAGGGCTTTGCCCGCACCATGGGCATTCGCACCAATGCACTGGGGCTGGGTCTGGTGATCACCGCTGCGGTTGCCGCTGTGGCGGCCTTTGACGCGGTGGGATCAATCATCGTCATCGCCATGTTCATCTGCCCGCCAGCTGCGGCGCGGATGATGACCAACCGGCTGGAAGGGCAGATCGCCTGGAGCGTCGGCTTTGCCATGGTCTCAGCCGTTTTGGGCTATGTGCTGGCAGGCTATGGACCGTTGTGGATGGGGGGCTCCGATGCGGTCAGCGCTGCGGGCATGATCGCCACCGTCTCGGGCGTGATTCTGGCCATCAGCGCCAAATTCGGTCCCTGCCGCAGCCGTGCAGGGGCGCCGGCAGGGATTTAAGTCCGGATCTTTAGACAAATAGGGGGCTCTGCGCAGGCGGGGCCCTTTACCTTTGTTCCCCTCTTGTTCGAATTGCCATGGCAGAATCGGATCAACCTGCTAAATTTAGCGGTATGAGCAGCCAAGACCCCAATATCGGCGACACCCATCGCCCCACCATTCGCCAGCTGGATGACAGTGCCATCAATCGGATCGCCGCCGGAGAGGTGGTGGAACGTCCGGCCTCGGCGGTGAAAGAGCTGGTGGAAAACGCCATCGACGCTGGTGCCCATCGTATCACCATCGAGATTGCCGATGGTGGCAAGACCCTGATCCGGGTGACCGATGATGGCTGCGGCATGACACCCGAAGATCTGCCGCTGGCGCTGTCGCGACATGCCACCTCCAAGATCGACGGATCTGATCTGTTGAACATCCATACCTTTGGCTTTCGCGGCGAGGCGCTGCCCTCCTTGGGAGCGGTTGGACGTCTCACCATCACCAGCCGTGCGGCGGGCCATGAGGCAGCGCAGATCAAGGTCTCGGGTGGCAAGATGGAGCCGGTGCGCCCGGCGGCTCTGCGCGCGGGCACCATCGTCGAGCTGAGTGATCTGTTCTACGCCACACCTGCACGGTTGAAATTCATGCGCACGGATCGCGCGGAATCTCAGGCGATCAGCGATGTGATCAAGCGTCTGGCCATGGCAGAGCCCGCAGTGGGTTTTACCCTGCGCGATGTCTCGGGCGGTGGCGAGGGGCGTGTGACCTTTCGCGCTGATCCGTTGACGGGCGATTTGTTTGATGCGCTGCATGGGCGGTTGGCTTCGGTGCTGGGGCGTGAGTTCGCTGAAAATGCGCTCAAGATTGATGCCACCCGCGAAGGCATCCGCCTGTTTGGCTATGCCGCATTGCCGACCTATTCGCGCGGGGCGGCGGTGGCGCAATTCCTGTTTGTGAACTCGCGGCCGGTGAAGGACAAGATGCTGACCGGGGCGCTGCGCGGGGCCTATTTCGATTTTCTCAGCCGCGATCGTCATCCGGCAGCGGCCCTGTTCATCGATTGCGATCCAACCCTGGTGGATGTGAACGTGCACCCGGCCAAATCGGAGGTGCGGTTTCGCGATCCCGGCCTTGCCCGCGGTTTGATTGTCTCGGCCCTGCGCCATGCCCTGGCAGAGGCCGGGCATCGGGCGTCGACCACTGTGGCCGGGGCCACCTTGGGGGCGATGCGTCCCGCGGTCCCCACCGCCAGCGGTGCGGCGCGGATCTATCAGATGGATCGCCCCTCCCTGGGCGCTCGCAACATGTCCTATTCGGCGCAGGCCCCGGATCAGTCGCAGGCGGGGGCCTTTCATGCGCCGCCAGCGACAGGGTTTGCTGAATTGCAGGGCGCCTATAGTGGTCGGGTGACAGAAGCCCCGGGGCCTCTGTCGGATGCGCCCGAGGGGACCGCGCCCGGGGCCGAAGCCCTGCCATTGGGGGCGGCCCGGGGCCAGGTGCATGAAAACTACATTATCGCCCAGACCGCCGACGGGATGGTGATTGTTGATCAGCACGCCGCCCATGAGCGGCTGGTCTATGAGAAACTGAAACAGCAGATGGCGGAGAATGGCGTCGCGGCGCAGGCCCTGTTGATCCCGGAGATTGTCGAGCTGGGCAGCAATGATTGCGCCCGCCTGCTCTCGGTTGCCGATGATCTGCATAAATTTGGACTGGGGTTGGAGGCCTTTGGTGGCAGTGCCGTGGCCGTGCGCGAAACCCCTGCCATCCTGGGAGAGGTCAATGCCGAGGCCATGGTCAAGGATATCCTGGATGAGCTGGACGATCAGGGCGAAAGCCAGCTGGTGCAGGCGCGCCTGGAGGCGATCCTCTCCCGGGTGGCCTGTCACGGCTCGATCCGCTCTGGTCGGCGCATGCGCGGCGAGGAGATGAACGCCCTGTTGCGCGAAATGGAGGCCACGCCCCATTCCGGCCAGTGCAACCACGGTCGCCCCACCTATGTCGAGTTGAAGCTGGCCGATATCGAGCGGCTCTTCGGGCGCAGTTGATGGAGGGCAGTAGCTAATGGAGGCACTGGGGGCGGCTGTGCTGGCAAAGGAGGAGATCGGGCTGCTGATCTTGCTGGCAGGGGGATTTGGCGCGCTGTTGTCGATCTTGTTGATCCTGTCTTTGCGGGCCTCTGCGCGGGCCGCTCGGATGAGCCAGCCCTTGCTGCAACAGATGTCGCAGCTTGGCCAATCGGTGCAGCAGTTGCGTGGCGGCTTGCAGCATGTCTCTGATACCCAGGCGACGGCGCAGGTGCAGATGGTGCAGACCGTCGAGGCGCGATTGGGGGATGTGCAGCAGCATATGAATGACCGGCTGGCCGACAATGCGCTGCGCCAGTCCCGGGCCATGGCCGAAATGCAAGAACGTTTGCAGCAAAGCTTGCATGGCAGCAGCAAACGTACGGCAACCTCGCTGACGCAGCTGCAGGAACGGCTGGCCGTGATAGACCGAGCGCAGGACAATATCACCAAACTGTCCGGCGATGTGTTGAGCCTGCAGGATATCCTGTCGAACAAGCAAACCCGTGGCGCTTTTGGTGAAATTCAGCTGTTTGACATCGTCTCCAAGGCGCTACCGGCGGGCAGTTTCACCCTGCAGGCGACCCTTAGCAACGGCAAACGGGCCGATTGTCTGGTGCATCTGCCCAATCCGCCAGGCCCCATCGTGATCGACAGCAAATTCCCGCTGGAGCCCTATGAGGCCCTGCACCGGGCCGAAAGCCGCGATGAAAAAGCCTATGCGGTGCGGCAAATGAAGGCCGCATTGCGGGCGCATATCTCTGCGATCTCGGAAAAATATATCATCGAGGGCGAAACCGCCGAGGGCGCGCTGATGTTTTTGCCCTCAGAAGCGGTCTATGCGGAACTACATGCCAATTTCACTGCCGTGGTGCGTGAAGGCTTTGCCGCCAAGGTCTGGATTGTCTCACCAACCACCTGCATGGCGACGCTGAATACCATGCGGGCCATTCTGAAAGATGCTCGCATGCGCGAACAGGCGGGTGCCATCCGATCCGAGCTGGGGCACTTGTATCGCGATATGGAACGCTTAGGTGAACGAGTGGGCAACCTGGATCGCCATTTTGGCCAGGCGGCCAAGGACATCGCCGAGATCAAGATCAGCGCCGAAAAGGCCGGGCGCAGGGCTCAGCGGTTGGACAATTTTGATTTTGAGGATCTCGCGGCGGATCCGCCTAGCAGAATTGTGCCGCTGGAGCAGAAGACACCATGAAGACCCAATCGCTCGACACCCAATTGCTGCACCGGGCCGAAGTGAAAGTGGAGCGCATCATTGCGGTCTTGCGGATCGGGGTGGCCTTTTGCCTGCTGACCGCTTTTCTGTTTCTGGTGCATGGCGAAGGTGCAAAGGCGCCCTACCTGCGCCTGCAATGGATCCTGGCCTTTGCCACTTTGGTCTCCTATTTCCTGTTGGGCGGCCTGTCCTATTGGTTGGCCACATCCGGGAGGTTTCGCCGCTGGATGGTTTGGCCTGCGGTGACACTAGACTGTGTGTTCATGCTGGTGAACACCTGGGCCGGGCTGCGCAATACCG
>JADFAE010000014.1 GCA_015665415.1 Roseobacter sp. | reverse complement strand
ATCATCAAGGCGATCTGGCGTCTGGCCAAATTCTACAAACACGAAAGCTGCGGCCAGTGCACGCCATGCCGCGAAGGTACTGGTTGGATGATGCGGGTCATGGATCGCCTGGTCAAAGGCGAGGCGGAACTGGAAGAGATCGATATGCTGTGGGACGTGACCAAGCAGGTCGAGGGCCACACCATCTGCGCTCTGGGCGACGCGGCGGCCTGGCCGATCCAGGGTCTGATCCGCAATTTCCGCGATGAAATAGAAGACCGTATCAAAGCGCAGAAAACTGGCCGCAAAAGCGCCATTGCTGCAGAATGATGGGACGTAAGGGACGGATGATGATTGCAGATGTCAAATTGCTTGTAGCTGTCGTTGCGACGGCAGCACTGCTGGCGGGCTGTGGTGGCGACAAGGATCTGCGTCCCGCGTTTGATGGGGTTCCGTTCCGAACCAATGCCAAGGTTGTCGACAAGAAAGTCTCGCGCGCGCTGTTTGAAGCAGAGGTCTGGGATATCGCAGCCTCGCCCTTGGGGGCGCGTGAGGCAGTTCGCTTTGCCGGCACCACCTATTGCATCGAAAACTACGGCACTTCCAAAATCGAATGGTCCATTGATCTGGACGATCCAGAAGTGCCGCTGCCCCAATCCGGCGGCAATGCCCTGGTACAGGGAACCTGCGAGACGTGAGCGGATTTGCGGCATATCCCGGTCCTTTGGCCCAGCCGTTATTGAATAACGCGGCTGGCTTTGGGTGTTCTGGCCTCTCCACACATCAGGAGAGACCAATGAAACACCTATGGATTGCCCCTTTGGCTGCGCTGGCCACCGTGCTCCTTCCCATTTCGGCGGCTGCGGCCAAACCCTCGCTGCGCGAGGTGCCGGAAATCGAAGAGCCTCTGTTTGCCGTCGCCATGGCCAAAGAAGTTGCCGACCATTGTGACAGCCTTGGGGCACGTTTCCTCAAAGGGCTGGGAGAGCTGCGCCGCCTGCGTGCCCACGCCAATGAGCTGGGCTACGCGGATAGTGAAATTCGGGCCTACATCGAGTCCGACGTTGAAAAGGCCCGGATGCGGGCGAGAGGCGAAAAGCTGCTCTCTGCAAGCGGCGTCTCTTATGAAGATCCAGAAACATTCTGTGCGTTTGGTCGTACGGAAATCGATAAAAACAGCGCGATCGGCGTGTTACTGAGGGCGAAATAGACCATGTCTGACCTCCGCAAGATCAACATTGACGGAACCGAGATTGAGGTGGATGGGGCGATGACCCTGATCCAGGCCTGTGAAGAGGCGGGCGTTGAAGTCCCGCGTTTTTGCTACCACGAACGCCTGTCGATTGCCGGCAATTGCCGTATGTGTCTGGTCGAGGTCGTGGGTGGCCCGCCCAAACCTGCGGCCTCCTGTGCGATGCAGGTGCGTGATCTGCGCCCCGGACCCGAAGGCCAGGCACCGGTGGTCAAGACCAACTCGCCCATGGTCAAAAAGGCCCGCGAAGGCGTGATGGAATTCATGCTGATCAACCACCCGCTGGATTGCCCGATCTGCGACCAGGGTGGCGAATGTGATCTGCAGGACCAGGCCATGGCTTACGGTGTTGATTTCTCGCGCTTCCGCGAGCCCAAGCGCGCGGTTGATGATCTGAACCTCGGCCCGCTTGTCTCCACGGCGATGACCCGCTGCATCAGCTGTACCCGCTGCGTGCGCTTCACCTCTGAGGTGGCCGGGATCTCTCAGATGGGTCAGACCGGACGCGGCGAAGACGCTGAGATTACCAGCTATCTGAACGAGACATTGGACAGCAACTTGCAGGGCAATATCATTGATCTTTGCCCGGTTGGCGCGCTGACCTCGAAACCCTATGCCTTTAGTGCGCGCCCCTGGGAGCTGACCAAGACCGAAACCATCGACGTGATGGATGCCCTGGGATCGAACATCCGGGTCGACACCAAAGGGCGCGAAGTGATGCGCATCCTGCCGCGCAACAATGACGGGGTGAACGAAGAGTGGATCTCCGACAAGACCCGCTTTGTCTGGGATGGCTTGCGCCGCCAGCGTCTGGATCGCCCCTATGTGCGCGTCAATGGCAAGCTCAAACCCGCGAGCTGGGGCGAAGCCCTGGCTGCGACCTCCGCCGCGATGAAGGGCAAGAAGATTGCCGGTCTGATCGGCGATCTAGTGCCGGTCGAGGCCGCCTTTGCGCTGAAGCAGCTGGTCGAAGGGCAGGGCGGCAAGGTTGAATGCCGCACAGATAACGCGCGCCTGCCCATCGGCAATCGCGCGGGCTATGTCGGCACCGCAACCATCGAGGACATCGACAGCGCCAAGGCGATTATGTTGATCGGTACCGATCCACGCAATGAATCTCCGGTGCTGAACGCGCGGCTGCGTCGAGCCTGGATCAATGGCGCCACCATTGGTCTGGTGGGGCAGCCGGTTGATCTCACCTATGACTACGCCCATCTCGGCACCGACCGCGCGGCCCTGGAAGCGCTGCATAAAGGCGATCATTCTGGCGCGCTGGACAAAGAGACACTGGTCATCGTGGGGCAGGCCGCGCTGCGCGAAGCCGATGGCCTGGCGGTTCTGGCCCATGCTCAGAAATTTGCCGCCGACACCGGCTCCAAGCTGATGGTGCTGCACACGGCTGCCAGCCGTGTGGGAGCCATGGACATTGGTGCCGTGACTGAGGGGGGCCTGGCCGCTGCCATTGATGGCGCAGAGGTGATGTACAACCTCGGCGCGGATGAGGTGGACATCGATGCCGGGGCATTTGTGATCTATCAGGGCAGCCACGGGGATCGCGGTGCCCATCGCGCCGATGTGATTCTGCCGGGTGCGGCCTATACCGAAGAAAACGGTCTGTTTGTGAACACCGAAGGCCGCCCGCAATTGGCGATGCGTGCCGGGTTTGCCCCCGGTGAGGCCAAGGAAAACTGGGCCATCCTGCGCGCGCTGAGTGCCGAACTGGACGCCAAACTGGGGTATGATTCCCTGGCGCAGCTGCGTCAGGCGCTGGTGACGGCGGTGCCACATCTGGCCGGTGTCGACCAGGTCATCGAAAACGAAGGTGAGGCGCTGGAGTTGGACAGTCTCGGCACGGCGGGTTTCCTGCCTGCGGTAAAGGACTATTACCTGACCAATCCGATTGCCCGTGCCTCGCAGGTGATGGCAGAGCTGTCGGCAAATGCTAAGGCCCGCCGGGCCGAAAAGATTGCGGCAGAGTGATCCGCGCTGCACTCATATCGTGTTTGGTGCTGGCGGGCTGTGGCCCGGTTCCCGGCGGCCAGGCAGAGGCGTTTGAGCCCAGCTATCACGGGGTTCAAACCAGTCTGCTGGATGGCGATCTGGTGCAATTCCATGTCACCATGTCCGGTGCCCGCACGGGCGCGGATGTGGATGATTACGGCGAATGTGCAGCCGCACAATATGCTCTGATCCGCGGATACGGGTTTGCGCGTCATGTGCGTACAAAAATGAAACAACAGGGTGGTATGCAGATCGCAGATGCTGTCTACACCATCTCGCCCTCCCTCCCGCGCGGGCTGCGCACCATCGACGCTGAAGTCGTGGTCGCAAATTGCGCGGCAAACGGAATACCCACGGTGTGAGGACCTATGGCTGAATTCTTTAACACCCCAGGCGGCATCGCCATCCTGATACTGGCGCAAGTGCTTGCAGTTGTTGCCTTTGTAATGATCTCGCTTTTGTTCCTCGTCTATGGGGACCGAAAGATCTGGGCAGCGGTGCAGATGCGCCGGGGTCCCAATGTTGTGGGGGTCTACGGGATCCTGCAATCGGTGGCGGATGCGCTTAAATATGTGGTCAAAGAGGTGGTGATCCCGGCTGGGGCCGACCGCACCGTCTTTATCATGGCGCCGCTCACCTCCTTTGTGCTGGCGATGATCGCCTGGGCGGTGATCCCCTTCAACGATGGCTGGGTGTTGTCCAACATCAACGTGGCGATCCTCTATGTCTTTGCGGTCTCCAGCCTTGAGGTCTACGGCGTGATCATGGGCGGCTGGGCCTCGAACTCGAAATACCCCTTCCTCGGCAGCCTGCGCTCCGCGGCGCAGATGATCTCATACGAGGTCTCCATCGGCTTGATCATCATCGGCGTGATCATCTCCACCGGCAGCATGAACTTTGGTGATATCGTGCGCGCCCAGGATGGCAACGCGGGTCTGTTCAACTGGTACTGGGTGCCGCATTTCCCGATGGTGTTCCTGTTCTTCATCTCGTGCCTGGCGGAAACCAACCGCCCGCCGTTTGACCTGCCCGAGGCCGAATCCGAACTGGTGGCCGGCTATCAGGTGGAATATTCGGCAACGCCCTTCCTGCTGTTCATGGCCGGCGAATACATCTCCATCTTCCTGATGTGCGCGCTGACCTCGCTGCTGTTCTTTGGTGGCTGGCTGTCGCCAATCCCCGGCCTGCCCGATGGTGTGCTGTGGATGGTCGGCAAGATGGCCTTCTTCTTCTTCCTCTTTGCAATGGTGAAAGCCATAACCCCGCGCTATCGCTATGACCAGCTGATGCGCCTTGGCTGGAAGGTGTTCTTGCCCTTCTCGCTGTTCTGGGTGGTCTTTGTTGCCTTTGCTGCCAAATTTGACTGGTTCTGGGGCATCTTTGCCCGCTGGACCGTGGGAGGCTGATCATGACAAACCAGATCGATTATACCCGCGCCGCCAAATACTTCCTGCTGCAGGACTTTTGGGTTGGCTTCAAACTGGGGCTCAAGTACTTCTTTGCCCCCAAGGCGACCATCAACTACCCGCACGAAAAGGGGCCGCTGTCGCCCCGGTTCCGCGGTGAGCACGCGCTGCGGCGTTATCCCAATGGCGAAGAACGCTGCATTGCCTGCAAGCTCTGCGAAGCAGTCTGCCCGGCGCAGGCGATCACCATCGACGCGGAGCCCCGTGAAGATGGCTCACGGCGCACCACGCGCTATGACCTCGACATGACCAAATGCATCTACTGCGGCTTCTGCCAAGAAGCCTGCCCGGTGGATGCCATCGTTGAGGGGCCGAACTTTGAGTTTGCCACCGAAAACCGCGAAGAGCTGTTTTATGACAAGGAAAAGCTCTTGTCGAACGGCGACCGTTGGGAAGCCGAGATTGCCCGCAACCTCGAAATCGACGCGCCGTACCGATGAGCTGTTTTGCGGAGCATATGGACCTGATCAGGGCCGGGTCTGACCTTGGGAAGGAGCAAAGCGCCTTCCCGTGGGGAAGGTCAGGCGCGGTCCGTTCCGCAAGCGTCACGGACGAGGGGGTATTACAATGACTGACCCCAAGAACCCATTCGAGGCCATGATGGCCCAGGCCCAGGTGCAGTATCAGGACATGGTGAAAGCCATGAACCCGGATCTGTCCAAAGGTCTGGACCCGATGACCATGAAAGGGTTCGAGGCCCTGTGGCCGACCATGCCCAAAGAGGTCATGGAAATGATGTTTGGCAAGACCATCAACAAGGATGGTCTGGACGCCAAGACCCGGCTGCTGCTGACGCTGGCCGGGTTGACATGCCAAGGCGCGCAAGCGGATACCGCGCTGCGCCAAACCGTACGCCACGCTGTCGAGGCGGGTGCAAAGAAACAAGAGATCGTTGAAACGATCGGACAGATGTCGGTCTTTGCCGGCATTCCGGCCATGAACCGGGCGCTGGACTTGGCGCAAGAGGTCATGGGCGACAAAAGGGACGATGAGACATGAGCGTTTTTGCCTTCTACCTCTTCGCCATCAGCGCCATCACCGGCGGGCTGTTCACTGTGATCAGCCGCCAGCCGGTGCATTCGGTGCTGTGGCTGATCCTGGCCTTTATCTCTTCGGCCGGGTTGTTTGTGCTCTTGGGGGCGGAATTCGTCGCCATGCTGCTGGTCATCGTCTACGTAGGCGCAGTCGCGGTACTGTTCCTCTTTGTGGTGATGATGCTGGATGTGGATTTTGCCGAACTCAAAGCAGAGATGGCGCAGTATATGCCGCTGGCCCTGCTGATCGGCTTGGTCATCCTGATGCAATTTGTCATGGCCTTTGGCTCCTGGGAAAGTGCGCAGGGGGCGGCCGAGCAACTGGCGCAGCCGATCCCGACGGATCAGCACAACACCGAGGCCCTGGGTCTCATCATCTATGATCAATATATCCTTCTGTTCCAGCTTTCGGGTCTGATCCTGCTGGTCGCCATGATTGGCGCCATCACCCTGACCCTGCGCCATCGCAAAGATGTCAAACGCCAGGACGTGATGCTGCAAATGTCGCGCGACCCGGCCAAGGCGATGGAACTGAAAGACATCAAACCGGGGCAGGGGCTTTAACAATGATTGGTATCGAGCATTACCTCACGGTCGCGGCGACATTGTTCGTCATCGGCATCTTCGGGCTCTTTTTGAACCGCAAGAACGTGATCATCCTGCTGATGAGCATCGAATTGATGCTCTTGGCAGTGAACATCAACCTTGTGGCTTTCTCCAGCTCCCTTGGGGATCTGGTGGGGCAGGTCTTTACCCTGTTCGTGCTGACCGTAGCCGCCGCCGAGGCCGCCATTGGTCTGGCGATCCTGGTCTGCTTCTTCCGCAACCGCGGCACCATTGCCGTGGAAGACATCAATATGATGAAGGGCTAAAGCATCATGGAAACCATTATCCTTTTTGCCCCTCTGGTGGGCGCGCTGATTTGCGGCTTTGGCCACAAATACATCGGCGAGAAAGCCGCCATGGTGACGGCGACGGGGCTGTTGTTCCTGTCGGCGCTGCTGTCCTGGATTGTCTTCCTGGGCTTTGACGGCGTCACCCGTTCGATCGAGATCCTGACCTGGGTTCAAAGCGGCAACCTGGATACCTCCTGGGGTATTCGTCTTGACCGGTTGACCGCGCTGATGCTGATCGTGGTGACCTCGGTCTCCAGCCTCGTGCATCTCTATAGCTTTGGTTACATGGACCACGATCCGCAGTGGAAAGACGGCGAAAGCTACAAGCCGCGCTTCTTTGCCTATCTGTCCTTCTTTACCTTTGCCATGCTGATGCTGGTGACCTCGGACAACCTGTTGCAGATGTTCTTTGGCTGGGAAGGCGTAGGCGTTGCCTCTTATCTGTTGATCGGTTTCTACTACCGCAAGCCCACCGCAAATGCGGCTGCGATGAAGGCCTTTATCGTCAACCGGGTGGGGGATTTTGGCTTTGCGCTGGGGATCTTTGGTCTGTTCCTGATGACCGACAGCATCAACTTTTCCGAGATTTTCAGCGATATTCCGACCGAAGTTGCCGGACATAAGATTTCCTTCCTCTGGGCGGAATGGGATGCGGCCAACCTGCTGGCGGTGCTCTTGTTCATTGGTGCCATGGGTAAATCGGCGCAGCTGATCCTGCACACCTGGTTGCCAGATGCGATGGAAGGACCGACGCCTGTGTCGGCGCTGATCCACGCGGCGACCATGGTTACCGCTGGTGTTTTCCTGGTTTGCCGCATGTCGCCGCTGATGGAGTTCGCTCCGCAGGCAACCATGTTCATCACCGTGCTGGGCGCGGCGACAGCCTTCTTTGCCGCCACCGTGGGCCTGGTGCAGACCGACATCAAACGGGTCATCGCCTATTCCACCTGCTCGCAGCTGGGCTACATGTTTGTGGCCGCTGGCGTTGGCATGTACTCGGCGGCGATGTTCCACCTGTTCACCCATGCCTTCTTCAAGGCGATGCTGTTCCTGGGCGCGGGCTCTGTCATTCATGCCATGCACCACGAGCAGGACATGATGAACTACGGCGGCTTGCGCAAGAAAATCCCCTATACCTATTGGGCGATGATGATCGGCACCCTGGCCATCACCGGCGTTGGTATCCCGCTTACACATATCGGCTTTGCCGGCTTCTTGTCCAAGGACGCCATCATCGAGAGCGCCTATGCGGGCGGCAGCATGTTTGGCTTCTGGGCGCTGGTGATCGCGGCTTTCATGACCTCGTTCTACAGCTGGCGTCTGATGTTCCTGACCTTCTTTGGCAAGGCACGTGGCGACAAGCACACCCATGACCACGCTCATGAAAGCCCGATGACCATGCTGATCCCGCTGGGCGTTCTGGCTCTGGGCGCGGTCTTCTCTGGCATGATCTGGTACGGCAGCTTCTTTGGCCATGCCGATAAGGTTGGCAAATTCTACGGCATCCCCATGGCTGAGGCTGCGGCTGATGCCCATGGCGCAGCTGCTGAAGGGCACGGCGAAAGCGATGATCATGGCGCAGCAACCGCTGAGGCGGAGCATCATTATGTCTTTGCGGGCAAGCCGGGCGAGGGCGCGCTGTATTTTGCACCCGACAACCACGTGTTGGACGATGCCCACGCGGCCCCCAAATGGGTCAAGTTCTCGCCCTTTGTCGCAATGCTGCTGGGGCTGGCCCTGTCCTATCTGTTCTACATCGTGAACCCGTCGCTGCCCAAGCGTCTCGCCGAGGCACATCAGCCGCTCTACCTGTTCCTCAAGAACAAGTGGTACTTTGATGAGCTTTATGACTTTGTCTTTGTCAAACCGGCGCTGGCGATTGGCCGCTTCTTCTGGAAGAAGGGCGATGGCAAAACCATCGACGGTTTCCTCAATGGCGTCGCCATGGGCATCGTGCCCTTCTTCACCAAGCTTGCCGGTCGCGCGCAGTCCGGTTTCATCTTTACCTATGCCTTCTGGATGGTGCTGGGCATCGCAGCCCTGATCACCTGGATGTCGATCGGCGGAGGAGCCCACTGATGGACAACCTTCTTTCTATTGTCACTTTCATCCCCGCCGGGGCGGCCGCTGTCATGGCGCTGCTGATGCGCGGCGAGGATGCGGCGGCACAACGCAATGCCAAATGGCTGGCGCTGCTGGCGACCTCGTTGACCTTCCTGATCTCGCTGGGGATCTACACCCAGTTTGATCCGGCCAATACCGGGTTCCAGTTCGTGGAAGAGCGCGACTGGGTCTTCGGTTTGAAGTACAAGATGGGTGTGGACGGCATTTCGGTGCTGTTTGTGCTGCTCACCACATTTGTGATGCCGCTGACCATTCTGGCCAGCTGGGGTGTGTCGACCCGTGTCAAGGAATACATGATTGCCTTCCTGCTGCTGGAGACCCTGATGCTGGGTGTCTTCATGGCGCTGGATCTGGTGCTGTTCTACGTCTTCTTTGAGGCAGGCCTGATCCCGATGTTCCTGATCATCGGCATTTGGGGCGGCAAGGAACGCATCTACGCCTCCTTCAAGTTCTTCCTCTATACCTTCCTCGGCTCGGTTCTGATGCTGGTGGCCATGGTGGCGATGTATGCCGATGCCGGAACCACCGATATCGAGACCCTGCTGACCCACAGCTTCTCGGCGTCCAGCTTTGATGTCTTGGGCATTCACGTGGTCGGCGGTATGCAGACCCTGATGTTCCTGGCCTTCTTTGCCTCTTTTGCGGTGAAGATGCCGATGTGGCCGGTGCACACCTGGCTGCCCGATGCGCACGTGCAGGCGCCAACCGCCGGTTCCGTGGTGCTGGCGGCGATCCTGCTCAAGATGGGGGGCTACGGCTTCCTGCGCTTCAGCCTGCCGATGTTTCCTGTGGGCGCGGATGTGATGACCGATCTGATCCTGTGGATGTCGGCCATTGCCGTGGTTTACACCTCGCTGGTGGCGGTGGTGCAGGAAGACATGAAAAAGCTGATCGCGTATTCTTCGGTTGCGCATATGGGCTTTGTCACCATGGGCATCTTTGCTGCCAACCAGCAAGGCATCGATGGCGCTATCTTCCAGATGCTGAGCCATGGTTTCATCTCGGCGGCCTTGTTTCTATGTGTGGGCGTGATCTATGACCGGATGCACACCCGTGAGATCAATGCCTATGGCGGTTTGGTCATCCGCATGCCCGCCTATGCGCTGGTGTTCATGTTCTTCACCATGGGCAACGTCGGCCTGCCGGGCACCTCTGGCTTTGTGGGTGAGTTCCTGACCCTGATGGGCACCTTCCAGAAAAACACCTGGGTCGCTGCCGTTGCCGCCTCCGGCGTGATCTTCTCGGCCGCCTACGCGCTGTGGCTCTATCGCCGGGTGGTCTTTGGCGACCTGATCAAGGGCAGCCTCAAGACGATCCAGGACATGAACACACGTGAGCGTTTCATCTTTGCGCCTCTGGTGGTGATGACAATCCTGTTGGGCGTCTATCCTTCGCTGGCCATCGATATCATCAGTCCGTCGACTGAAGCGCTGATCGCCAACTTCAACCAGTCTCTGGCTGCTGCGGATACATCCGCGGCGACCCAGATTGCCTCGCACTAAGGGAGCATGGGCAGATGATCCAAGCTGATCTCTCCGTAATCCTGCCAGAGATTATCCTGGCACTTTACGCCATGGCCGCCCTTTTGGGTGCGGTCTACACTGGCAAGGACAAGCTGGCCTCCATGCTGGTCTGGTCAACGGCGGGCCTGATGGCCGCGCTGGGGATCTGGATCGGCACCAGCGGCAGCGGCACGCAGGAGGCCTTTGGTGGCATGTTTGTCGACGACGGCTTTGCCCGCTTTGCCAAGGTTGCGATCCTGCTGTCCGCAGCCGCAGTGCTGGTGATGGGACAGGAATACATGTCGCGTCGTGGCATGCTGCGGTTCGAATACCCGATCCTGGTCGCGCTCAGCGCAGTTGGCATGATGATGATGGTCTCAGCCGGCGATCTGATGGCGCTCTATATGGGGCTGGAGCTGCAGTCGCTGGCGCTATACGTCGTTGCTTCGATGCGCCGCGACAGCATCAAATCAACCGAGGCGGGGCTCAAGTATTTTGTGCTGGGCGCGCTGTCCTCTGGTCTGCTGCTTTATGGCGCTTCGCTGGTCTATGGCTTTGCTGGTACCACCAAGTTTGCGGGTATCATCGAAGTCGCACAGCACGGCGAGATCTCCATTGGCATGCTGTTTGGCATCGTCCTGTTGATTTCTGGTCTTGGTTTCAAGGTTTCCGCCGTGCCCTTCCACATGTGGACGCCTGATGTTTATGAGGGCGCACCAACGCCGGTTACGGCCTTCTTTGCCACGGCACCCAAAATTGCCGCCATGGGCCTGTTTGCCCGGGTGATGCATGACGCCTTTGGCCATGCGGTCAGTGACTGGAGCCAGGTTGTGGCGGTGCTGTCGCTGTTGTCGATGTTTGTCGGGGCCGTGGCCGCAATCGGACAGCGCGACATCAAGCGTCTGATGGCCTATTCCTCGATTGCCCATATGGGGTTTGCCTTGATGGGGCTGGCCGCAGGCACCGAGATGGGTGTCGAGGCCATGCTGGTCTATATGGCGATCTATGTCGCGATGAATATCGGCACCTTTGCCTTTATCCTGATGCTGCAAAAAGATGGCCAGCCGGTCACCGATATCCAGGCGCTGAACCAATACTCCCGTCGCGAGCCAGGCAAAGCACTGGCGGTTCTGGTGCTGCTGTTCTCGCTGGCCGGTGTGCCGCCGATGCTGGGCTTCTTTGGCAAGCTCTACGTGCTGCGCGCCGCCTATGACGCAGGGCTGGCCTGGCTGGCGATCGCTGGTGTGATTGCCTCGGTTATCGGGGCCTTCTACTATCTGCGTATCGTCTACTTCATGTATTTTGGGGACGAAGGCGAGGACCTGGACCGGACCTCCTCTCCGGTGCTCTGGGTTTTCCTTATGGGCTCGGCTGCGGTTATGGTTCTTGGGATCATCAACATGTTTGGGGTCGACGGTGCAGCCGCTGCTGCAGCTGCGACACTGGTCCACTGAGTGCTCTGAAATCTCTGATCAAAGGCCTGGTCCGGCGGACCGGGCCTTTTTGCCTTGAAGGGAACTGGTTATGACGGATTGGCCTGCGGGTTACGGCAAGCGCATCTTGGAAGAGGTGGACAGCACGCTGGATGAGGCCGCGCGCATTGCGGGCGAGCTGGCTGGTCCAGAATGGATCCTGGCCAAGCGTCAGACCAAGGGGCGCGGGCGGCGTGGGCGCGACTGGAAGGACCCGCAGGGGAACTTTGCAGCAACCCTGGTGCTGCGCCCTTCCGAAGCCCCCAACCGGGTTGCGCTGCGCAGCTTTGTTGCGGCTCTGGCGCTGTATGATGCCTGCGAGGCCTTGACCGGGCGCACAGCTGGTTTGGCGTTGAAATGGCCCAATGATGTGCTGCTCAATGGCGGCAAACTGGCCGGCATCCTGCTGGAAAGTGCAGGCAGCAAACAGGGGGTCACGCATCTGGCCATCGGCATCGGGGTCAATCTGGTGGAAACCCCGATGAAGGAATGGCTGGAGCCCGGCGCGGTCTGGCCGGTGTCGCTGTTGTCGGAAACGGGCGTGCAGGTCACCCCGGAACAGTTCCTGACGGCGCTGGCAGCGGGCTATGCGCGGTATGAGCTGCAATTCACCACTTATGGGTTTGAACCCATCCGAACCGCCTGGCTGGCCCGCGCAGCACGCCTGGGAGAGGTTATTACCGCACGTACAGCCCAATCAGAGACAACTGGCACCTTTGAGACGGTGGACGAAGAGGGTAACCTTGTCCTAAACAGCGCCAAGGGTCGGGTTTCAATTCCGGCTGCAGATATCTTTTTCTAGGTCTTTAGGGGCGGAACATGCTTCTCGCTGTTGATTGCGGCAATACCAATACCGTCTTCTCGATCTGGGATGGCGAGAAATTTGTTGGCACCTGGCGCACCGCCACCGATTGGCGGCGCACGGCGGATCAGTATTTTGTCTGGCTCAATACATTGATCGGGGTGCAGGGGATCGAGGCGGATATCACCGATGTGATCATCTCTTCCACGGTGCCACGCGTGGTGTTCAACCTGCGGGTCCTGGCCGATCGTTACTACAACACCCGACCTTTGGTGGTTGGCAAGGCGGACTGCCTGTTGCCGGTGCCGGTGCGGGTCGATGAAGGCACGGCTGTGGGGCCGGACCGGCTGGTCAATACGGTAGCGGGCTTTGACCACTACGGCGGCAATCTGGTGATGGTGGATTTTGGCACTGCCACGACCTTTGATGTGGTGGCCGAGGACGGCGCTTATGTTGGCGGGGTGATCGCACCCGGTGTGAACCTCAGCCTCGAGGCCCTGCATCAGGCGGCGGCAGCGCTGCCGCACGTCGATATTTCCAAGCCCGAGCATGTCATCGGCACCAATACGGTGGCCTGCATGCAATCGGGTGTGTTTTGGGGCTACGTTGGCCTGGTGCGCGAAATCTGCGCCCAGATCCGGGCTGAACGTGGTGTCGCGATGAAGATTATTTCAACAGGCGGGCTGGCGCCTCTTTTCCAGCAAGCAGCTGATCTGTTCGACGCATATGAGGATGATCTCACCATGCACGGTCTCCAGATCATCCACAAATACAACAAGGATAACGGTACTCCTGAATGAGCACTGATGAACGTTTGATCTATCTGCCCCTCGGTGGGGCAGGTGAAATTGGTATGAATGCCTATGTCTACGGCTATGGCCGTCCCGGCAAGGAACGGCTGATCCTGGTGGATCTGGGCGTGGCCTTCCCGGATATGGACAGCACCCCCGGTGTGGATCTGATCATGCCCGATATCACCTGGCTGCGCGAACGCGTCGACCAGCTGGAAGGCATCTTTATCACCCACGGCCACGAGGACCACATCGGCGCGGTTTCGCATCTGTACAGCCAGCTGAATGTGCCGATCTATGCCCGCGCCTTTACCGCCAATCTGGCGCGCCGCAAGATGGAAGAACGCGGCCATGATCCGATGGTGGTGCAGACCGTCAGCGCCTGGCCCGAGGTGACCAAGCTGGGACCCTTTACTGTCGGCGTGGCGCCGATGGCGCATTCGATCCCCGAAAGCGGCGGTCTGGTGATCGACAGCCCTGCGGGCCGTGTGGTGCACACTGGTGACTTCAAACTCGACCGCGACCCACTGGTGGGAGAGGCCTTTGATCCTGAAATGTGGTCCGAAATCGCCAAGCCGGGTATCAAGGCGCTGGTCTGTGATTCCACCAATGTGTTCTCGCAGCATCCCGGGCGCTCTGAATCAGATCTGCCGGATGAGATCCGTCGTCTGATCAGCGAGGCGGGTGGCATGGTTGCGGCCACCACCTTTGCCTCCAACGTGGCGCGGGTCAAAACCCTGGCCGAAGCGGGCACCCGGGCCGGGCGCTCGGTGGTGCTGCTGGGCCGCGCCATGCTGCGCATGGTGGAAGCCGCCAAAGAGACCGGCGTGCTCAAGGATTTCCCAACCGTCTATTCGCCAGAAGAGGCCAGGGATTTTCCGCGCAACAGTGTCATGCTGATCACCACCGGCAGCCAGGGCGAACGCCGTGCTGCAACCGCGCAGATGGCTCGGGGCAAATATCGCGGGTTGGAGTTGAAGAAGGGCGATCTGTTCCTGTTCTCCTCCAAGACCATTCCCGGCAATGAACGCGGTGTCATTCGCATCATCAATCAGTTCTCCGAAAAAGGCGTTGATGTGGTGGATGACAGCTCAGGCCTGTACCATGTGTCGGGCCATGCCAACGGGCCGGATCTGGAGACCCTGCATGCGTTGCTGAAACCAGAGATGCTGGTGCCCATGCATGGCGAGCACCGTCATCTGCGCCAACACGCGCGCCTGGGCGAAGCCAAGGGCATTCCTAGCATCGTGGCGGTCAACGGCATGATGCTGAACCTCAGCGGCGCGCGTCCTTCGGTGATCGAATATATCGACACCGGCCGCACCTATCTGGACGGTTCTGTCAAAATCGGGGCCATGGATGGTGTGGTGCGGGATCGTATCCGCATGGCGCTGAACGGCCATATGGTTGTGACCCTGATCCTGGATGAGGAAGATGAGCCCTTGGGCGAGCCTTGGGTTGATATCAAGGGTCTGACCGACAATGGGGCCTCCAACGCGGCGCTGACAGAAGTGCTGGAAGAGGATCTCAACCAGTTCCTGATGCGGGCAGGGGCCAAGACCCTGAAAGACGATGACAAGCTGGAAGGCGAGCTGCGGCGGATTGCCCGGCAGACCAGTCAGAATGAAATCGGCAAAAAACCCGAGGTTACTGTGGTGATCAGCCGGATGCGCTGAGGTCAAACAGCTTTGAAGCAAAAAAAACGCCTCGGCAGTTTCTGCCGAGGCGTTTTTCGTGAGTGGTGACAGACAATTGTCACTTGGGGCAATGAGAGGGAGCCTAGGGTCCTGACCCTAGGCGTGGCGCGGCAGATGCAGCAGCGTCGAGAGCTTTTGTGGTAGTGTGCGCAGACCACGCCCCAGGGCTTTGAGGAACTCCGCCATCGCCTCTGCACGCAACTGATGGGCGCGGGCCTCGATGGCTTGAATTTCAGTGTAGGTGAGCGGTTGGGGCAGCGACTGGTTCATGGTCTTCTCGGTTTCTGACTGTGTTTCCGTTGCCCCCGATGTAGAGGCCTTTGGGGCGCGTTACATTGGCCAAATCGGTATTCCCGTCATGCTGCAACTGCAAAGCTCAGGATGCCGGTGGCCCCATTTTGGACCTGGTCATGAAGAGGCGAGGTTTTTCTTCTGGGACTTCGGGAACAGCAAAGCAAAAACGGCCGCTCCTGTCAGGGGCGGCCGTTTTTAATGTGCATCATTGTGTCAGGTATTATCCGGCGCGGCGTTCCGCAAAAGAGAGCGCGATGAAGCTGGGCATATGATCGCCCATGCCCACAACTGTACGGTCATCGCGACGTCCGCCTTGCTTGCCACCGCGACCACGGGCAGGTTTGGAAGACGCGGGGGAAGAGGTCTTGTCCTCTGTCGCCTGAACGGGTGCCGTTTCTTCGCTCTTGCTGCGGCCTCTGCGGGACCGGCTACGGCCTTCTGGTTTGCTGCTCTCGGACTTGCCAGTCTCAGACTTGCCAGCCTCAACCTTGCCAGTCTCGGCTTTGCGGGTTTCGGGTTTCTTGCTCTCGGACGTGCCGGTTTCGGATTTGGCCTCCAGATTGCTCTGGGCCTCCGACACCACTGCATCGCCTTCGCGGCTTGGCTTTTCAGCGCTCTTCTTGGCTGCCCCACGTTTGGCGGGTTCAGGTTTTTTCACCGGGTTTTCCAACCGGGCGATGTCCTTTTGCAGCAGAGATTCGACCGCTGCCAGGGCTTTTTCATCACGGCCAGAACAGATGGTGATCGCCTTGCCTTCGCGACCGGCACGACCGGTGCGGCCAATACGGTGCACATAGTCCTCGGGGTGGCCGGGGACATCAAAGTTGAACACATGGCTGACGCTGGGCACGTCCAACCCGCGCGCAGCCACATCCGAGGCCACCAGAATGCGCAGGTTGCCATCGCGGAAACCCTCAAGGGTCTTGGTCCGCTGGCTCTGGTCAAGATCGCCATGAATAGGGGCGGCGTCATAGCCGTATTTCTTGAGCGACTTGGAAACGATATCCACATCCGTCTTGCGGTTGCAGAAGATGATCGCATTGGTCAGCTTTTCACCTTCGCCATCAATCAGCTTGCGCAGGACCGTGCGCTTTTCGCTGGCTTCGCGATCTTTGCGCGAGGCTTTGAACTGCACCACATTCTGCTCGATCGTCTCGGAGGCCGTCGCCTGACGGGCCACTTCGATTCGCTCAGGAGCAGAGAGGAACGTATTGGTGATACGCTCAATCTCGGGTGCCATGGTGGCTGAGAAAAACAGGGTTTGACGGGTGAAGGGGGTGAGCGAGAAAATCCGCTCGATATCCGGGATAAAGCCCATGTCGAGCATCCGGTCGGCCTCGTCCACCACCATGATCTGCACACCAGTCAACAGCAGCTTGCCGCGCTCGAAATGGTCTAGCAGACGGCCTGGTGTGGCAATCAGAACATCGACGCCCTTGTCGATCAGCTGGTCCTGCTCCTTGAAGCTGACACCCCCGATGAGCAGCGCCTTGGTGAGCTTCAAGTGCTTGGTATATGTGTCAAAATTCTCAGCGACCTGGGCGGCCAACTCGCGTGTGGGACACAGAACCAAGCTGCGTGGCATCCGCGCCCGGGCGCGGCCACGGGCCAGAAGGGTGATCATCGGCAGGGTGAAAGAGGCGGTCTTGCCGGTCCCGGTTTGGGCAATGCCCAGAACATCGCGTCCTTCCAGAGCGGGGGGTATCGCGCCTGCCTGGATCGGAGTTGGGGATTCATATCCGGCCTCATCAATAGCTTTGAGGACCTTGGCATTCAGGTTCAGATCGGAAAATTTTGTCATATGCGTCCGTTTTTGCGGACACTGATTTGGCCCGCGCGTGTTTTAATAAGCTGGGTCCGCAGGGAAATGCGGTGTGACAGCATCCAGCTTTTGGCGGGACATAGCAAAAACCGGTTCTCGGGTCAATTATTGGGTGCTGCTAAGTGGCCTAGGAGCCTGAGAAACGCCGCAGATCTGCGAATTCGAAGCCGATCTGCGGGAGGTTTAGGGGCAAAGGCTGGCTAGCCAAATGCGGGGAAATGCTTGCGGCGCTTGGGGGCGAGATCCAGTTGGCGGAGCCGCAGCAAGCCTTCGTGCTCGAGCCGCTGACGCAGGGCCGGGCTGTCATGACAGACCTCGTCAAAAAAATCACGCAACCCCGGCGCCCCCTGATCTGCTTCGATAGCGTTCAGCAATTCATGCAGGGTTATGCCGCCCTTGTCGCGGGGGCGCGCGGGTTGCAGATCGTCCCGATAGGAGCCGCGCTTAAGCCGAAAGCGATAGTGGCTTTGCCAGTGCCCCCAGGTCGTAGCGTGCAGATGGCACAGATCGACCTCGGGCAATTCCTGATGGCCGGGGTTCTCTTGATCATCCTGAAAGACATTGTGAATGCGCAGGGTGAGATCGGACAGACCGGTGCGTACAAAAAGCTTGCCTTCCAGATGGCTGAGAAAGCCGCCTTTCAGGTGCTCTCCGTATCGCGGGTAAAGGCGGCCGACGATGGTGCCTCGGTCGGGACCGCCCGGGATGTGCCCCTTGAATGCGGTCTCCAGGGCCGCATTGCGCTGTCCCTGCGCAAGCATTTCAATCGGGCGGGCTCGGGCGCAGTTTGTAACATCGGGCAGGGTCGCCAGGACGGTCGCGATGGGCGTTGCAGACCAGAGGAATTCGTCAACATCAATATGGGTCAGCCAGGCGATGTCCTGGGACTGGCGGCGATAGGCGCGGGTGGCATTGAGGCTTTGGCGCACTTGGTGCTTGTGCGGCTTGCCGCCTTTGCGCCGATGCTGCCAGGAGGCATCATCACAGTCAAAGACCCGGATCTTGGGATGCGCTTTTAGGAGGGGGCGGGCTTCGGGGCAGGGCGCGTCAAGATAGAGGAACAACCGATGGGCACCGGCTTCCAGATGGTAGGCGGCAAAATTGAGGATCGCCTCGGCCGGTGCCTTGATTGTGCTGACAACGCCCCATTTCACATCAGATTTTCCAACTGTCACTTTTTTGCCTGCCCTGGCCGTTTTGCTGCGGCGATCATGCGATGCGGGTAGGGGGATAGTCCAGCCAGCCCTCTGGAAAAATGGCCCCTGAAAAAAAAACGAGGGCGGCCCCTGTGGACCGCCCCGGAGGTTTGGCGCTGCAACGATCCGATCGTTAAACCATCATTTCCTTGGTCGAGGTCAGTTTCAGGTCGGGATAGTCGCGTTCAACTCGGTCAATGTCCCATTGCAGCCGTGTCAGGTAGACGATGTCGCCATCGTGGTCATAGGCGATGTGCTGTTTGTTGGTGTTCACAAACTTGTCCAGGGCCAGTTTGTCGCCGCTGACCCAGCGCGCCGAGGTAAATTGAGAGCTGTCAAACCGCACCGGCAGCCCGTACTCCAGCTCGATCCGGCTGGCGAGCACTTCGAATTGCAAAGCCCCGACCACACCAACAATAAAGCCCGACCCGATGGAGGGTTTAAAGACCTTGGCGGCACCTTCTTCGGCAAATTGCATCAGCGCCTTTTCCAGGTGCTTGGCCTTCATCGGATCCCCCGCCCGTACCCCCTGCAACAGTTCTGGCGCAAAGGAGGGGATACCCGAAACCCGCAGGGCCTCGCCTTCGGTCAGGGTGTCGCCAATGCGCAGTTGGCCGTGGTTGGGAATGCCAATGATGTCACCGGCCCAGGCCTCTTCGGCCAGCTCTCTATCCGAAGCCAGAAACAGCACCGGATTGGAGATTGCCATGGGTTTTTTCGTCCGCACATGTGTCAGCTTCATGCCGCGTTTGAAATGGCCACTGGCCATGCGTACAAAGGCAACCCTGTCGCGGTGCTTGGGGTCCATGTTGGCCTGCACCTTGAACACAAAACCGGCGACCTTTTTCTCGTCCGGAGCAATCTTTCGCGGCTGTGCGTTCTGCACTTGTGGTTCGGGGCCATAGGCGCTGATGCCATCCATCAGTTCCTTGACACCAAAGGAGTTGATCGCCGAGCCAAACCAGATCGGTGTCATATGCCCTTCCAGCACCGCCTGCGGGTCCAGCTTGGGCAGCAGCTCGCGCGCCATCTCGACCTCTTCGAGCAGTTTTTCCAGCAGATGCGCGGGCACATGTTCTGCCAGTTTGGGATCGTCCAACCCTTCGATGGCGATGCTTTCCGCCACCTTGTTGCGGTCCGCGCGGTCCATCAGTTCCAGCCGGTCGCGCAGCATGTCATAGCAGCCGATGAAATCACGACCCACCCCGATGGGCCAGGCCGCCGGTGTCACGTCAATCGCCAGGTTTTCCTGAATCTCGTCAATGATTTCAAATGTATCGCGGCTTTCGCGGTCCATCTTGTTACAGAAGGTCAGGATCGGAAGGTCGCGCAGACGGCAGACCTCAAACAGCTTCTGGGTCTGGCTTTCCACACCCTTGGCACCATCGATCACCATCACCGCCGCATCCACCGCCGTAAGCGTGCGATAGGTGTCCTCAGAGAAATCCGAGTGTCCGGGTGTGTCCACAAGGTTGAAGCGGAAACCGCTGAAATCAAAGGACATCGCCGAGGCGGAGACAGAGATGCCCCGGTCCTTTTCCATCTGCATGAAGTCAGAGCGCGTACGCCGGGCCTCGCCCTTGGCGCGCACCTGCCCGGCCATCTGAATCGCACCCCCATAGAGCAGGAACTTTTCAGTCAGCGTGGTCTTGCCCGCATCCGGGTGCGAGATGATCGCAAAGGTGCGGCGCCGCGCGATTTCCGGCGGCAATTCAGGGCGGTTTGAAGCGGTATCCAACATGGGACTGGCTCTAGCTACAAACGGCGGCGGAGGCAAGAAAAACAGGGGGTGACAGGCGTGCACCTCTCATGCACCGCCCGTACAGCAGGACGGCAGACCTTGGCAGGGAGGTCGTCGCCGCAACCGGGCGCGGGGCGCTGCGCCGAGCGGGGGCGCGATGTTGCCCGGGCTGCGGCCGCACCGCTTGTGTTTTTGAAAGGCAAGCCCCCCAGGATCCCCAATCGCCCGCAAACAGATCACCCACAAACAGAGATCCGCCGATGCCCAGCAAACAGCACCATGACAATGAAATGCAGCTGGAGCTGGACGCGCTGCAGCAGCGGCTGCGCCAAGAGTGGCTGGACCAGAGCCTGCCTGCGGATTGGGACGGGCTCGACAGCTGGCAGCGGCTGGACCGGCCCAAGACCCGGGTGACGATCCGGCTGGACGCAGATATGGTGAAATGGTTCCGCAAGCTGGGCCCCAACTACAGCCGCCGCATCAATGCGATCCTGCGGATCTACTGGCTGGCGCTGCTGAGCGGCCATATCCAGGCCCATGAGGGCGACAACACCATCGCCCGCATCAGCCTGCGCGCCCATGCCCTGGCCCGAGAGTTGAGGCAGGGCAGTGGAGAGTGAGGAGGAGGCAGCTATGCGCAGTTAGCGCCCTTTGCAAACTCCAGCCTACTCCCCAAGTGCTTAGCTTGAAACTGCTGCGGCGCGGCGTGAGGATCCGGTTAGCGGCAAGAGTTTCAGTGAGATTATTTCAGGGGAGAGTTATGTGGACGCCCCCAGGGCGGAGCAAAGAAAGTTCTTCAAACCTGGGATCAGTCTTCGCATGGTCGCGCCCATGAGTACGCTGTGGTAGGCTCGGCCCTCGATGAGTTCCAGAACCATTTGCGAGGCTTCCTCAGGCTCGATTTTTAGGTGAAAAACACCCTCATCTACACCCCGTTGTGCCAGGCGTTGCAAGGCCTCAACCAAAGCCTGTCGGTTTTCAGAAAAAAGGCTTCCCAGGTCTTCCTTACGGATGGCCTCACTGCTGATCTCGATGGAGAGAATTATGTTTTCCGGCGCCGAGAGATATTTTGCATAGCCGCTGACGAACCGGTCGAAGATCTTCAACACCGGCCCCGGTTTTTCCAGCTGCCGAATAAAGGGATCTAGTTCAGCACGTTCAAGCCGGGCGATTTCAATCAGAACGTCATGCTTGCTCGAAAAATGATTATAGAGGTTTCCCAGACTTACGCCCGCCTTACTGGCAATGTCACGCACACCGGTCTGATGAAAGCCATTTTCAAGAAAGCACATCACGGCGGCCTCCAGGATCTTGTACCGGCGCGCAGCCAGTTCTTTGTCCCGTTTGCTGGGGGGGCTGTCAGGTGTTGTCATTTCCGCCTCTTGAACGAACGATCGTTCACTATATATGTGAAATCACCGAGGATTGCAACACAGACTTGGATTCGCCTAATTGCCGCTTGAAGGGGACCGCTTTGCCCAAGAAATCATTGGAAACAAAAACCACGGCCGCCCGCCGTTGGGTGTTTATTGTGTTTGCTGTTGTTGTGCTTGCCGCCGTTTTGGTTGTCTTGTCCGAAATCGAGGATACGGTGGATGTAGCGCGCAGCGATGTGCCGTCGCCCGCACAGATGGTTTCTGTGGTTGCGGTCGAACAGGCCAAAACCGCAGCGCGGATCTCGGTTTTTGCTGAGCTGCGTCCGCAATGGAATGCCGAAATCCGGGCCGCAGTTTCCGGTCGAATTCTGACCGTGCATGAGGGCGCCTTGGCCGGGACCAGAGTTGCAGCCGGGACCCCTTTGTTTGAGATTGAGCGCAGCCAATATGAAACGGCCGTAGCGGCGGCTGAAATGGCCTTGGAAGAGGCGCTATTGGCACGATTGCGGGCCCAGAACAACGTGATAGTCGCGCGCAAACAGTTTCAGCGCGATGGTACAAAACCTCCAAACGATCTTGCACTGCGTCTGCCAGATCTGCGGATTGCAGAACGCTCGGTCGCGTCAGCCCACGCCCAGCTTACCGCTGCCCGCCAGCAATTGGCCGACACCAGCGTTACTGCGCCTTTTTCGGGCTTTGTGACCCAGCGCTCTGCCAGTCTTGGCCAGACCGTATCGGCGAGCGAAGCCTTGCTTACCCTTTCGGATGACAATCAATTCGAGCTGATGGTAGAACTCAGTCAAGAAGATTGGGCATTGTTGGAGCATCCGATTGCAGGTGGTCAGGCCGAACTGTTTCACCGTGATGGTCACCCGCTTGGGACCGCCCACATTCGCCAAGGTGGGGGATTTCTGGATCCACTGACCCGGCAAATACGCATATATCTTGAAGTGACGAACCCTACCCAAGGCGTGCTAGGGGGGGATTTCATGCGTGTCACATTTAAGGGGCGCGAACTTGCCAATACGCTGACTCTGCCAGAATCCACCATGACCCGAGCCGGGCATATCTGGTTGGTGGATGGACTGGACCAGCTGCTGCGCCACAGCCCCAATGTGCTATTTCGCTCTGACGGAAAAATCACCATCGCACTTCCAGATTTGGCAAGTTCATCAGGGAATTGGCGTGTGGCAAAGACACCGCTGGCCTCCTTCCTCCCGGGCCAAAGCGTCACGCCCAAACCGGTGGAGGAGTGACCCATGCATGCACTGATATCCTGGTTCATCCGCAACCCGGTCGCTGCCAATCTCATGATGGCTCTGATCCTGTTCCTTGGCGTGCAAACGGTACTGTCGATCCGGATCGAAGGGTTCCCCCGCATTCCGCCGGAAAGCGTCACGATCACCATCGACTACCCCGGTGCCACGGCCTCTCAGGTTGACGAATTGGTCACCCAAAAGGTTGAGCAGGCACTCGAAGGCTTGCAGGGGGTACGCTCCATCACTTCACAATCCGGCAACGGCTATTCCAGCATCTCTGTCCGCCGCGCCGGGGGCGAAAAGCTGCAAAAAGTGCTGGATCGGGTCCGCATTCGCATCGATGGACTGACCGACTTGCCAGACAAGGCACGCCGCCCGGTGATCGAGGCCTCGGGGTATGATTTTCCGGCGCTCTACGTGAACCTGCATGGGCAGACCGACCCTGCCACTCTGCAGACCCTTGCGCAGCGTTTAAGAGAAACCCTGCTGGCGGAACCTGAACTTTCCCGCCTGAAGATCTGGGGCTTGATCCCGCGCGAATTGCGGATTGAGGTTGACCCCGAACGTCTGCGCCAGTTTGGCCTAAACGTGGCGGATGTCACCAAAGCCATCCAGTCCAACTCGCTGACCTTCCAGGCAGGTCAACTGCGCACCCAGGGCGGCACCATCTTTTTGCGAGCCGATGACCGCGCCCGCTACGCCCCGGAATATGCGGCTTTGCCGATCATTGAGCGCCCAGATGGCTCTTTTGTGCCCCTGTTGGATATCGCCCGTGTCGAGGATGGGTTTCTCGATGGCGACTTTCTGTTTCGCCTGAACGGAAATCCCACGATCGGCATGGAGGTGCTGATCGGCCAAAAGGAGAACCTGCTGGATATCAGCCGGGTGGTCCGGGAGGTGGTGGAAGAGTTTGAACCACAGTTGCCCCCCACGATCGACGTCGAAGTTTGGGGGGACAGTGCGGGCTATATCTCGGACCGCTTGGCGCTGCTTCGTTCAAACGGGGTGCAGGGGTTGCTGCTGGTCACCCTGATGCTGTCGATCTTCCTGAATGTCCGGCTGGCTTTCTGGGTCGCCATGGGCATCCCGATCTCGGTCATGGGGGCGCTGGCGGTGGCCGGGTCAAAGTGGGTTGATTACTCGCTGAATGATGTCACCACATTTGGCCTGATCATCGCACTTGGTATTCTGGTGGATGACGCCGTTGTTGTGGGCGAAAGCGTTTTTGAAGAACGCAGAAAGTGTGACGACAATATCAAAGGCACAGAACGTGGAGTCGAGCGGGTCGCCGTGGCCACGGTTTTTGGCGTGCTAACCACCATTGCCGCCTTCTACCCGCTACTGTTGATCGACAATCCATTGGGCAAGGTGCTGGCGGGCTTTTCCGGCGTCGTCATCCTGTCGCTGATCTTTTCACTGATCGAAAGCAAATTCATCCTGCCCGCCCATCTGGCGCATGTGCCGTTGGACAACCCGCGTCGCTATCTGTTGACCCGTCTCTGGGGGCGCGTTCAGGACAGTGCCCAGGGGGGCTTGATGTGGTTCAGAGACCATATCTATCGCCCGGTGTTGGAGTTTTCCCTGCGCCACCGATACGCCGTATTGATCCTGTTCCTTTCTGCAGCCGCGCTGGGGTTGGGGATGCTGGCCAAGGGGAAGGTGAAAACCGTCTTTTTCCCGGATGTGCCTGGACAGTTGATTACCGTAAACTTGGAAATGGACGCCCGAGCGCCTTTTGTGCTGACACGCGACAATATTGACCGGATCGAATCCGAAGGCCGTGCGTTGAACTCTGAATTGGCGGCCGCTGCGGGGATGGAACACGCCCCCATCCAAACCTTTTTTACCATCGTTGACGGGGCTGGCAGTGCGCAGATCTATGCAGAGATGCTGCCTGTGGCCGAACGCCCCGAGGTGCCAATCCTCGATGTCGTTCGGGCCTGGCGCGACAGGGTCGGCGCTGTTGAGGGCGCTAATGAGTTGGAATTCAGTGGATCCGAGGCCTTGGCCGGTGGGTTCAGTATCCGCCTGATGTCCAAGGACGAGCAATCCTTGCGCGCCGCCAGTGATGACATGCGCAGCTTTCTGATGGCCATTGACGGGGTGAACAACATCCGCGACGGGCTGGTTGGTGGCCAACCAGAGCTGAAGCTGCGCCTGCGCTCTGAGGCACGTAACCTTGGTTTTACTGCGGAAACGCTGGCCAGTCAGATCGGCAACGGATTTGGCGGCGCCGAGATCACCCGAGTGCGTCGCGACGGGTCGGAGGTCCGCGTGATCGTACAAAACGCCCGCGCGGCCCGCGACACGATCAACGACCTGATGCAGACCAGATTGCGCAGTGACACCGGTGTCTGGGTGCCGCTCGATACTGTGGCCGAGGTCGAAGGCGCTTATGTATCCGGTTCGGTGCACAGGCGGGATGGCCGTCGGATGAACACCGTTACCGCCTCAATCGACCGGACCCGCGTGGCCCCTGCAGAGGTAGGGCAGGCGGTGTTTGAAAAGCTGGTGCCTGAGCTTGCTGCAAATTACCCCACCGTCAAGATTGTCGCCGCAGGTGAGTTGGAGGAAATGGGGGAGATCCAGGGCGGGCTGATCCGGGCGCTGACCCTGGCCGCGGTGCTGATCTATGTACTGATGGCGGTGCCGCTAAAGAGCTATTGGCAACCCGTTGTGATCCTGGCGATTGTTCCGTTTGGCTTTATCGCGGCCTCCGTCGGACATATGATCATGGGCATTTCGCTGTCTCTGTTTTCCTTCTTTGGCATGCTGGCGCTGACCGGGGTGGTGGTGAATGACAGTCTGGTCATGATCACCCGCTACAATCAGGCCCGTGACGCAGGCGAAACCGTGGCCGTGGCCCTGCATGACGCAGGCATTGGCCGGTTTCAGGCCATCTTCCTGACCACGGCCACCACGGTCATCGGCCTGTTACCGCTTTTGACCGAAACCTCAGAACAGGCGCAATATCTGATCCCAGCAGCCGTATCGCTGGCCTTTGGCGAGCTGTTTGGCACAGCCTTGATGCTGCTGCTCGTGCCAGTGTTGATCGCCATTTCAGAGGACATAATCGGGGTGTTCAAACCGACCTCTCATCCCAATTCAACCACCGAGGCTACCCCATGAACAAACTCTTTTGCTCTCATCCTTTCCGCAGCCCTTTTACCACTTTGCGCCCTTGCAGATGGGGTCACCCTGACAGTTGAGGGGCTGCGCAATGATCAAGGTCAGGTGCTGGTTGCCGTTTTCGACCAAGCACAGGCCTTTGACAGTCTGAACTTCGACAAGGCCGTAGATTTTGCCGCAGTTCCAGCCAGCAAGGGGCAGGTGGTACATCAGTTTCCCTCCCTGACTGCCGGGCTCTATGCCATTTTCCTGTTCCACGATGAGTACAGCGATCAGGATCTCAATTTTAATGGAAATACACTTCTGGAAGGTCTGGGCGCGTCCGGTGCCCCGCCCCCCGGAGATAACCCCGGTTTTACTGCGGCCTCTTTTCTCCCGGGTCCGGTTCGTATCATGGTCCACTATGAGTAGTCATCTGCCGTGTTGACTGACCATTCCCAGACTGTTGGTGCCCTGTTTCGGGTGTTTCGTCAGCGTATTGCCCTGACTTGGGTCATTAGCCTTGCCGAGACGGGACTATTGGCGTTGATCCCGCTGTTCATCGGTTTTGCTATCGATGACCTGCTGGAGGGGCGCAGCACTTCCTTTTGGCAGCTGGCAGGGTTTACGGCCTTGTTGATCGGGCTGGCGGTGATCTGGCGCGTCTATGACACACGGGTTTACGGCGCAATTCGGGTAGAATTGGTTAAGGCGCAGGTGTCACGATCAGACGGAATGGAGGTCTCGACCTTGGCCTGACTGACCACGGCCGGGCTGAAGGCGATCTTCGCCGCCACTGCGTTTTGCGAGGAGCGGTCGCATTCCTGCACCAGCAGGGCGATCCAGTCGGGCAGGGTGTCGCCCCAGGCGTCCAGCGCAATGACTTCTCTATCGCTGCTCATTGAAGGCGGCCTCCTGAGGTGTAGATGATCTTATCCTCATTGCTGTCGATGACGACGGTCATGCGTTTTTGCTGAGGCGGCAAGGGACCGGTGTTTCGGGTGAGAAAAAGGGAAGTCTCAGAGCACATCTTGCGGCTTCAGGTGCGGGCACTGGCCCGCAGATACCCTGCTGTCCGCAAAACTCGACGGTAGTTCAGAATATCACCCTGGGTGATGTCAGGGCGGGCAGGGGAAAGAGCTGCAAAGAGATCAACGGGGCGGAACTTCTTCTGATGGCGGATAGCGGTCCAGATTGCGCCTTCATCCGATGCATGCTCGGCCTTTTCCTGATCCCTGAGGTCTTCAGGCTGTTTTGCCGTGTAGAAGATCCTGCCCCCGCTGCGGCTCCATTCACGAATGATGCCGTGCTTGCGCAGCCGTCCCATAAACCGGGTGCAAATACCCCCAACAACGCAGACCCGCGCTATGTCCTCAAAAGTGAAGTAGGCGTGGTCATGGATATAGGCCCAATTCGCCTTTTCCTCTGCGCCATGCGGCTCAACAGGGGGCAGTTTTATGCTGCTTTCATTGCCCTGCAGGACTGCACGGCCTTCAGTGCGAACCACTTCAAAATACTGCGTCTTCCCCTCTCTTGCAGATGGCACTACCACACCGTCGCGTTGCAGTTCCTTCAGGAAAATCCTCCATGCCCAGCTACTTGTGTCGCAATGCTCAACTACATCTGAGTAGGTGAAGCGGTATATATTCCAGGATCTTCTGTTCGGCTGGATCGCGTGGCGTGCGAGGCCTAGCGCCCTTTGCAAAGTTAGAGCATACCCCCGGAGCCGTCTTTCGGGACGCTGCAACAGAAGCCTACTGCTGCAGCGGTCTTTGCGTCATCTGACGCCTCGTTTTGTGCCTAAAAGCAAAAGGAAAACAAACCCTGATCCAACTGAGGTTGTCACAATGCCCACAGGAAGTTCTTGTGGTGCAAGAAGGAGCCGTGAGGTGATATCAGAAGCGGTGAGAAGAATCGCGCCGATGGTGGCGGCCATAGGCAGGAGGTTGCGGTGCATAGGGCCGACAAGCCCACGGGCAACATGTGGCACCATGAGGCCAACAAAACCGATTACCCCAGCAACTGACACAAAAGCCGCCGTGGCCAAGGCGCTGATCAGGAACATCCGTGTCCGCAGCCTGCCAACCGGCACGCCAAGACTGGCAGCCGTGACATCTCCGGTCAGGAGAGCGTCTAGCCAGCGGTTGCGCCAGACGGAATAGGCTGCGATCAGGGCCAGTCCTACGGCAACCAGCGGCAAGGTTTCCCATCGGGCCAGACCAAGCCCACCCAGCATCCAGAAAATTACCGAATGCGCCGCGCGGTTGTCACCTGAGAATATCAAATAGTTGGTGACAGCAGCAAAAAGAAAGGAAACAGCCAGCCCAGCCAGAATGAGCTTTTCCGGGGCGCTGCTTTGCAAGGCCCGCACCAACAGCAAAACAATTCCGGAGGCAACAAGACCACCGCTAAAGGCCGCAAGAGGCAGGGTCCAAACTCCCAGAACATCCCCCGTCACGGTTATGACCAGCACAGCTCCGGCTGCCGCTCCGGATGACAGACCAAACAGAAAGGGATCTGCTAGGTCGTTTCTGGTTGTGGTTTGCAGCACCACGCCGACCATCCCTAAGCCAGCCCCTATCAATGCCGCGAATAGCGCACGCGGCAGGCGCAGATCAAAGATGATCCGATGCATAGGATTCGGCTCCACATCACTGAACCCCAGCCCCGAGGCAATGGCGGCAAAGACCTCTGACACCGGTACATTGGAGGACCCATAAAGGACCGACAGCAAAAGAAGGGCGACCAAAACGGTCGCCCCCAGTATCAGCGAAAGGCCAAAACGGCCCATATCAGTTGAGGCCCGGGTGCATTGCCTTGGCCATTTTTTCGATCGCTGCAATATTGGCAGGCCCAGGCGTCAGCTCCTCGTAACGCAGCCCCACCCAGCGTTCGTTCTTGACCGCATCAACATAGGCCATGACCGGGTGCTCCTGTAGGAACCTAAAGGTCTCTTCGGCCCCATTGCCATTTTGGTAGTCCAGCAGCACCAGGAATTCCGGATTGGCCGCTGCGACCGCTTCCCAGGAGGTGCGCCCCCAGCTTGTGTCCAGATCATGGGTGACGCTGGCGCCACCTGCCGCTGTGATCATCGCGTCGGGAATTGCAAACTTGCCCGCAGTGAAGGGCGCATCCGCAGGACCATCAAGCAGGAATACACGTGGCTTGGGCTGTTGCGCTGTCTTGGCTTCAATGCTGGCCAATTGCTGCTGCCAGCCTGCAATCAAGGCTTCTGCCTTGTCTTCCACATGCATGACCTTGCCCAGACGCATCACGTCGTTGAACAACAGATCCATGCTGGCTTCGGGCCGGTCTTTGTCCAGATGAACGCAGCTTTCGGTCAGGACCATGGTCTTGACCCCAAAGGGGGCGAGTGTGTCCGGTGTGACGTCACCACCCGGCTTCATCCCATAGTACCAGCCGGCGAAAAACAGATCGGCGGAGGCCGAAACCAGATTCTCAATGCTTGGATACTTGGGCGCAAGTTCCGGGATTTCTCCACGTGCTTCATCAAATTCGGGACTGGTCTTATACCAGCCGGTAATGCCGGTGACACCCACCATCTTGTCCTGCAGACCAAGTGCAAAGGCCATTTCAGCCATGTTGATATCATGCACCACCAACCGCTCAGGCATGGCTTCAAAAACCAGTGGAGTACCGCAATTGTCGACCGTCACTTCATGTGCGGCGGCAGCGCTTGCCACACCAAGTAGGAGTGCAGCTGACCAGAGAGTTTTCATTGAGAGTTTTCCTTCAGATTTTGAAAATTGGTTTTGCGGATGTCGAGAGCTGGGATCATCCGGCCCTCGTGGGGCAGGCTCAGATAGCGGACCCCAAAGGTTGACTGGACATGTTCAGGGGTGAGCACATCAGAGGTCGCGCCAAAGGCGACGAGCCGCGTCGATTTCATCAAGGCCGCGTGGGTGGCAAACTCCGGGATCAGCACCAAATCGTGCACCACCATGACAACGGTGATGCCCAGAGAGGCAACCAAGGAGAGCATGCGCCCTTTGGCATCCGGATCCAGGTGATTGGTGGGCTCATCCAGAAACAAAAGCTTGGGTTCCTGCGCAAGGGCACGGGCAATATGCGCACGTTGGCGTTCGCCCCCTGACAGTTGCGCCATGGACTTTCGGGCCAGTTTCGAAAGCCCTGTGAGATCCAGAATGGATAGAACGGCTTGGGCATTTTGACTTGCCGATCGGCGTGCCGCGATAGGCAATTGTCCAAGGGCAACATAGTCCTGAAGCCGCAGGCGCCCATCTGGGGCGCTCTGCTGGCTGACGAGCGCGATCAATGCCGCCCGCTCATGTGCATTCATCTTGCCCAGGCTGGAACCGCCGATGAAAACCTCACCAAGCGCCAGCGGTTCACTTCCTGAGAGCAGGTTCAACAGGGTGGACTTGCCCGCCCCATTTGGTCCGGCAATGGCAAGGATCGCGCCCTGCTCCAGATCAAAGGATACATCCGAGACCAGGGTATCCCCGTTTAGAGCAAAATACTCCAGATCACGCACGCTGAGAAACGCGGATGACCCTCTCATGCCTTGCACTCCAGCCGAGGAGAAGGAAGCCGTGCCAGTGTCTTGTTGTATAACCTCTTGGGCCGCATTGACGCTTTGCTCCAGCCGGTTTCGCTGGTGAGGAATTGCTCGGCAAAACATGCAACCGCCTCGATATCGGCCTCTGCATTGATCTCTCCAAAGAGATACTGTGTTTTGCCAGCCCCCTGCAGACCGACAACTATCGGGCGAGCACATCCCGCCATACAGTCGATTGCTCGAAAGACGAAGCGCTTGGAAACACGTTCTGCCAGTGCCTCGCGCAGTTTGTTGGCTTCGCCTATACCTTTACATGTGGAGCAGATCAAAATGGAATGATCACTGGTCTTGGTCATGTCTCGCCTCGCAGTTAAGCGCGCGAATTGAGAAGATGCCGGTCCTGTGAACACAGCTACTTTGTGCCATTTAGGCCTCCTTCAGGACTCCCCGTCCTGGGTTGGGTAAACTACAGGATGGCAGGTCTCCTGACTCGCGGGTCGAGGCCTTGCTGCGCCTTCCCACCCCGAGGGGCAGTGGCCTGTTGCAGCAGTGCTCTCCGCTCACAGTTGCGGGGGCAGTCACGGATTTGGCGCCTTTTGGCTACACCACACCGTATTCCCTTTTCATTTCCCCAGAGTGTCCCCGGCGAAAACCATCAAGGCTATGTACGGACCCATCTCCCGTGCTGTCAATGGGCATAGAAGGCAGCCTTTTCGGCTTCGGGTCAAAACGCTCAAGCTGAGATTTAGTTTCTGTTCCATGCAAGATCCGATTGCTCGTCCTACTGGCTTACATTCAATTTGCTGCGAATGTCTGCTATCATCGATTTACCTGTGCGACACCGGATCTACTTAGAGTTGCAAACTGCCCAATGCGTATACAGCATCCATGCCAGGTACCGAGGGCGGCTGTTGGCTCGAAGCCGCCCTTTACAGCAACTGCGTCATGCGAGCGGCTAACTTTTAACTTGGACCACGCAAGTGGGGCTGCCTACAAGTGGGCTGCCTAAGAGGCTTGCTGCACTTGTTGGACGCTTATGATTTGAGACGTGAAATTCCGCACCTTCTGCTAACTATGCTCTGGGTAGCAAATAGCGCAAAACTTCGTCCCAGCTCGGAAAGCTAGCGCTTCCAAACTGCACGATCTCACCTTCAAATAACTCTTGTCCATGCCCTCTAACTCGGTCATCCACGAGGAAATCACCCTTCATGAAGCCCTTATTGCAGGACAAAATTAGCCGCTCGCAGAAATTAAACCCGAGGTGTTCTTCAACCCAGACCCGTTTTTCAGTATAGGACATTGGGTTGAACACAGAAGGTGCGCTGAGGATCCATAGATCAAATGTTTGAGCTAGCGTTTTCACCGCATCAACAGCTCCTTCGACCTCAGGCAAACGCCGAAAGAACCCATGCTCAGCTTGTGGGAAGGTCATGGCGGGATTGTGCTCAATCGCTTTCTGGTATGCTCCCAGAAAGTCACACATCACATCGTCCATATCTACGAAGCAGGTCTTTTTAGAAGAGGAGACAGTCATATTTCATTGGATCCTACTGTGCTACATATAGTCTAGGCAAATGCTGCAGTGCGCGCACGCCTAAAAGGCGTACTGCAGCTGTTGGATCTTCTTGATTTATCTAGTGAAGTTGTCAGCTTTTTTGTCTTCGCAGCTCAATCGTACTCCGTAAAGACGTGAATTGGCCCAAACTTTGAAAACGTGACTATCTGCGCTTCGCTGCCGTTCGCCCAGAGCACAGCATCAGCTGAGGCCCCGACCACTCGCTGAATGGCGGCTAGCGGGAAAAGCACGCAAACACTTCGAACTCGCAGGATGCGCTTTGCGGCCTTTGGTGTGAAGGTCGTATTTGGGCTGAAAGCTGACCACCGGAAGAATGGGCTGGCCCTGTCCTCAGTCCTTGGGGCAGGGTTTTCACGCGGGAAAGCGGTGGATCAGCGGTTCAAGATCCAGCTCGCAAGTCGTTTCAGGCCAATGCCGGTGCGGAATTCGAATTCCTCAAAATGGAAATCACGCGCTGTCACGCCAAAACGGCGCAACCCGCTCTGCAGCGCCTGGCGCATCGGCACCGGGCCGCAGAACGAGACTTTGACCTGGGACAGATCAGCTGCAACCGTCTGAGCAATAAGATCCGCCGACAGCCGTTTGCCCGCGCTCGACTGGATTAGATGCAGCCGCAGATTGGGCTTGGCCGCGGCCATGGCCTGGACCTCTGCCAGATGGGGGGCATCGGCGCTTGATTTGACGCAGTAAAACAGATCCACCGGGCCCGCATCCGGGGTCAGTGCCTCGGCCCAGGCCAGAAACGGGGTGATGCCGATGCCGCCGGCAATCCAGATCTCGGCGGTTTTGCCAGAGGTGCGGAAGCGGCCAAAGGGCCCCTGGATGCGCAGCTCAGCGCCGGTTTGCAGGCGCCGCGACAGGCCTGTGGTGAAATCTCCCAGGGCCTTGATGGTCACGCGCAGGGTGCCGTCGGCCTCGATCTTGGAAAAGCTGAAGGGATGCGGCTCTCCATTGTCGGAGCCGGTGAAGCTGAGCACACCAAATTGTCCGGGGGTGGGCCGAATGCCGCGCTTGCTGGGTTTCAGGGTGATGGCGAGGGCGCCGCCGGTCTCTTCCAGCGCTTCGATGCGATAGGGATGGGCGCGGCGCATCCGCTGGGGCAGCAGCATCCAGGCATAGGAGAGCAGCCCCAGCAGGCAAAAGACGCCGGTGTAGATCCCGGCAGGGTCGCTCATGGCGAAGGGTTTCATGATAAAGCAGAAATGGAAGGTGCCGGCGGCAAACAGCGCGCCCATGGCTTTGTGCGTCCATTTCCACAGATGGTAGGGGATGAAGGTGGCAATCGAGATCACAACCAGAATCAACAACCCGTAGAGGCTCAATTCGCCCAGAGTTTCAGCCAGCTCATTGAGGGCGGTTTCCCGGCCCAGCCCGCGCATCTCGGCGTCGATTGTATCGTGCAGCAGAATGGCCGCCATGGCGGTGATACCGGCCCATTTGTGCAAGACATAGATGCGGTCCAACCCGCCAAACAGCGCTTCTGTCCCGGGCAGACGGGTGGACAGGATTTGCCCCCAGGCCATAAGGATCAGCGCCGCCAGTCCCAGATACTGCGAGAAAAGGGCAATCTGATCCGCCACATTTGGCAGCGAGAAAAGCTGAAATGCAGGGAAAATTGTTGTTGCAAGGACTACAACAACTCCGATGGGGTTCATGTCATGTCCTTACGTTGCTGCCAGCTGCGCGGCCTTCTCTAATCCACCCGTCATGGCGACGTCCAGCAAGGCCCTGGGTAAAGGCGGGTGGCCTGTGACATTTTGGTATTTGCAAATAAAGGGTCTCCCGCGCCCGGTGGTTACCTGGTGGCAGCCAGGCGGTGCATCGCACGACTTCAGACAGCTAAGAACGTGACAGCCTCCGGTCTGGTGCGGGCACCGGCTGTTGCCCGGAAATTGGCGTGACCGGGCTATCGAAGTGAGGCACGTTTCAACAGGCTCACGGCATCGGGGCGGTCAAGCAGGGCTTTTTGCACGTCGATGCCATGGGCGTCGCGGCGGTGCTGTGTTCCGGTTGCTGGCGACATCCGGCTCAGGATCTCATCCGGCAGAGCAGGTTGAGTCAAGGCATCCAGAAACAGGGACTCGGCTGCGATGCCCTCGGCATAGACAATGTGATGGTGGTCAAACAAAAGCTGGAAATAATCGACGAAACCACCGTCCTGCAGCACCACCGTGTCGCCATTGACCAGATCGTGGGCCCGCACCAGGAGCTCGGGACAGCCGGTGCCCAATTCATCCTGGCGCTGATAGACCATCAGCCGGTGATCCGGGCTCACCAGCAGGTCATTGGCATTGTTCAGGGCATGGGCGCGGATCAGTACCGGGGCCATGCGGCCTACTGCGCGGGCGGTGCTTTGGCCAATCCAGCGCAGCTCTTGCACGCCGGCGTCGCGGGTCAGGATACGGTCGCCGGGCTGGAGGTCTTCGATGGGGTGTTGCGCACCGGTGGCCAGAGTGATCCGGGTGCCGCGGGTAAAGGAGACACAGGCCATCTGTGCCAGCTTGCGCCGGGCGTCCTCTTGGGTGGCGCGTACCAGCGTATAGTTCTGCTGCGCCGTTAGCGGTGCCATCGGCAGCAGATAGACGGCGGCGATCATGCCTTCAGGATCGACCTCGACCATGACCAGAGCGTCGATATTGTCGCCAGACTGCGGCATCAGGGTGAGGGTGCAATCCAGGTGCAGCGCGGCACCGATCTGACCCAGACCCGTGCCCTCCGCCACGCTAAAGCTACCCTGCGAGCCGGTGGCAAGCGAAAGTCGCCCTGGCCGGGCAGGTGGGGCAAGCAGGTAGATGTCGTCGAGCACCAAATCGTCCAGCACACCCAACGGATCCCCCATATTGGCACCGATCTCGACCCGAAATTGCTCTGCCGGGTAGGCGGGGATGGACTGAATGGCGCGATCTGATGCGGTCACGGAAAAACCTCTGGCTGCTGCGGGCGGCGGTTTCTGCACGCCCTTTGGCACAGGTGCTACCAGCCAATTATGGCATGATACGGACATTTACGGACCAAATTCCTGACACCGCGTTAAACTGATCGAATGCGCATGTTTCCGGGCTGGCCATTGTCGCCCCTGCGGTGCAGTCTTTGGCCAGACATGAAATGCGCAGTGGAGAGAAACAGATGGATCTAGGGATCATAGGGAAGCGGGCGTTGGTCTGTGCCAGCAGTAAGGGACTGGGGTTGGGCTGCGCCGAGGCGCTGGCCGAAGCGGGCGTCAATCTGGTGATGAATGCCCGGGGCGAAGAGGCGCTGTTGGCGGCGGCTCAGGGGATTCGCGACACTCACGGTGTCGAGGTCGAAACCGTGGCAGCTGATGTGACCACCGCTGAGGGGCAGCAACGGCTGCTTGCTGTGGCACAGGGGGTGGATATTCTGGTCACCAACGCCGGTGGCCCGCCTCCGGGTCTGTGGTCCGATTGGGAACGCGAGGATTTCATCAAGGCGCTGGACGCCAATATGCTGGCCCCGATTGCGCTGATGAAGGCGTTGCTACCTGGGATGATGGACAGGGGCTGGGGGCGGGTGGTCAATATCACCTCGCAATCCGTCAAAGCGCCGATCGCGGTTCTGGGCCTGTCCAACTCTGCTCGCGCGGGTTTGACCGGATATGTGGCGGGCACCGCGCGTCAGGTGGCCGGTAGTGGGGTCTGCATCAACAATCTGATGCCGGGTATCCATGCCACCGACCGGGCGGTCTCGCTCGACAGCGGTGTCTGTGCCCAGCAGGGCATCACCATGGAGGAAGCTAAAGCCCAGCGGGCGGCAACCATCCCGGCTGGACGCTATGGCTCGCGGCAGGAATTTGGCGCTACCTGCGCCTTTCTCTGCTCGCAGCATGCCGGTTTCATTGTGGGCCAGAACATCCTGCTGGATGGCGGTGCCACCAATATGACGCTGTAACTCAGCCGAAGAAAACGACAAATTGAGCGGAGGAATTCAATGGCCAGCGGGTTTTCCCTGAAGGACCAATTGTTCAATCTCGATAAGACCCGCTATTTGGCGGGTCTTTTTGCCTCAGCCTCCCCTGGGTTTGATCCGGGCAGGTTTGAGACTGACGTCATGGCGGGCCTGCAGGAGCGTGAGCTGAAGGCGCGCATCAGTTGGATTGCAGAGATTCTGGGCAGGCATCTGCCGGGGGCGCTGCCGCAGGTGGCTCCGATCCTGCTCCAGGCCCTGCCGCCGCCGCTGGATCCGGGTAGGTCGGACGATGATTTTGGCGATTTCATCTTTGCGCCACTGGGGGAGTTTGTGGTGGCGCGTGCCCTGGAGCATTATCCGGAGCTGGGATTGGATCTGCTGGCAGAGCTGACCCAGCGGTTTTCGATGGAGTGGGCGGTGCGCCCGTTCTTGAACGCGCATCCCACGCTGACCCTGGCGCGAATGCAGGACTGGCTGACCCACCCCAGTTATCATGTGCGTCGTCTGGTCAGCGAAGGCACCCGACCGCGGTTGCCCTGGGGCGAGGGAGTGTCGCTGGCATTGGCGGACCCGCTGCCCCTGTTGGATCATCTGCAGGCTGACCCAACGCGCTATGTCACCCGCTCGGTTGCCAATCATCTCAACGACATTTCCAAAAAAGATCCGGAGCTGATGTTGGAGCGCCTGTCGCGTTGGCGCGAACAAGGCAGCCAGACCGCCAAGGAGTTGGACTGGATCAGCACACATGCCTGTCGCGGTCTGGTGAAATCTGGCCATGCTGGCGCGCTGCGCCTGCTGGGATATGACCCGGATGCAGAGGTCTCTGCAAAACTGACGCTCAACAGCCAAAAGGTGCGAATAGGAGAGTCTGTTTCCTTTGAGGTGGAGCTATCCGCACCGGCGTCTCTCTCAGCGATTGTTGACTATATCATTTGTTTTCATCGCCCTGCGGGAAAGAGTTCACAAAAAGTTTTCAAGATCAAGAAGGCGCAAATTTCGCAAGATAAGTTGACTATTGAAAAATCTCACCGATTAAAGGGGGATGCTACAACCTTCAAGTTGCACCCGGGGCCCCATCACTTGCGGATTCTGGTCAACGGCCAGATCCGTGCCGAAGCAGAGTTCGAACTGATGGCCTGATGGGGCCACTGCCCCGCTTGGCGAGGCGGCAGAATCTCGGTCACGGGCAGGCCACGCGCGCTCACCTCTGCGTCAGAACCCGTGCTGAGGACTTGCGGTGGTTTTACGGTCGCGGTAGCCCAGTTTCATTCAGGTCGGTTTCATTCAGGCCGGTTTCGTTCAGACCAGCCTGATAGATTCTGCCTTACTGTGCCCAAGGAAAGCCTCGCCCATGACCTCTGCATCCTCCCATGCCTCCGTTCAAAACTACTACGGGGAGGTGCTCCAGGGCAGTGCGGATTTGCAGACCAATGCCTGCTGTACGCCGGACGATATCCCCGATCACGTCAAAGCGGTGCTGTCGCAGATCCATGATGAGGTGCTGACGCGCTATTATGGTTGTGGGCTGATTGCGCCCGAAGCCTTGGAGGGCGCACGCATCCTCGATCTGGGCTGTGGGGCCGGGCGCGATGTCTATGCCCTGTCGCAGATGGTGGGACCCAAGGGCAAAGTTGTCGGTGTCGACATGACCCCGGCACAGCTGGAGGTGGCCCGCCGCCACCAGGATTTCCATGCTGCAGCCTTTGGACATGAGACCTCGAATGTGGAGTTCCACCATGGCTATATCGAAACGCTGGAGGATCTGGATCTGCAGCCGGGCTCCTTTGATGTGATCGTCTCCAACTGCGTGATCAATCTGGCCACGGACAAGGCGGCGGTGCTGCGCGGGGCCTATCATTTGTTGAAAGAGGGCGGGGAGATGTACTTCTCCGATGTCTATGCCGACCGCCGGGTGCCTGAAGACATGGCGCGTGATGAGGTTCTCTATGGGGAATGCCTGTCCGGCGCGCTGTATTGGAACGACTTTCTGACCCTGGCCAAAGGGGCGGGGTTCCATGACCCACGGATGGTGACCGCGCGGCCCCTGACCATCGAAAACCCCAAGCTGGAGGCACGGGTGGCACCGCTCAAGTTCCTCTCCGCCACCTATCGTCTGTTCAAACTGCCCGCGTTGGAAAGCGACTGTGAGGATTACGGCCAGGCGGTGATCTACAAGGGCAGCATTCCCCATGCGCCCCATGCGCTGCATCTGGACGATCACCATGTGATCGAGCGCGGCAAGGTATTTGCGGTCTGCGGCAATACCTGGATGATGCTAAAGGACAGCCGACTGGCGCCGCATTTTGACTTTATCGGCGATTTTTCCACCCATTACGGGATCTTTGCGGGCTGCGGCGGCAACTCACCTTTTACCGGGCTGGATCAAGATGGCGCAGCGGCGAGCTGCTGCTGAAGGCTTGCACGGGGGCAGAGGGATTGCTATTTGCCGCTAAAGCCGATTTTTTTGGTCGGAAATCCTGCGAGGCCAAATGAGCACAGCATCCCCCCTGCCTGACACCTCTCTGTCTGTTCAGCCTGAGGTGACTTCTGACAGCGTGATTGAAAACGCTCCGGCTCCCCGGCTCGAAATTCGCAATATCCACCGCTATTTCGATGGTCGGGCGGTGGTGGATGATGTCTCGCTGCAGATCCAGGCGGGGCAGGTGACCTGCCTGCTGGGGCCATCGGGCTGCGGCAAATCCACCACGCTGCGGATGATTGCCGGCGTCGAGATGCAGGACAGCGGCGAGATCTACGTGGATGGCAAGCTGATCTGCGACACCGTGTTTCGTGTCCCGCCAGAACGGCGCGAAATCGGGCTGATGTTTCAGGATTTTGCCCTGTTCCCGCATCTCAGCGTGGCCGACAACGTGGCCTTTGGCCTGAAAGGGCACCGGGACGAGAAACGCGCCCGGGTCGAAGAGCTGCTGCAGAAAGTCGCGCTAACCCGCTTTATCGATGAGTTCCCGCATCACCTGTCAGGTGGGGAGCAGCAGCGGGTGGCCCTGGCCCGCGCCCTGGCTCCGCGGCCGCGCATCATGCTGATGGATGAGCCCTTCTCTGGCCTCGACAACCGGTTGCGCGACGGCATCCGCGACGAGACCCTGACGCTGCTGAAAGAAGAAGACGCGGCGGTGCTTTTGGTCACCCATGAGCCCGAAGAAGCCATGCGGATGGCGGATGAGATTGCGCTGATGCGGCGCGGCAAGATCGTGCAGCAGGGCGCCCCCTACAATGTCTATACCCGTCCCAAGGACAAGGCTGCTGTCGCTTTCTTTAGTGATGTCAATGTTTTGCACTCACAAGTTAACGGCGCGTTGGCGGAAACCCCCTTTGGTCAATTCCTGGCACCAGGCATTGCCGACAAGACGGATGTGGAGATCGTGTTCCGCCCCCAGCATGTGCGCATTGATTTTGACCGAAAGGGCACCGGGCCATTGCCAACGGCAAGTGATGGGGTCGCAGCCCGCGCCACGGTCAAACGGGCGCGCTATCTGGGCCACGAGAGCCTGGTGGAATTTCAGATGGACCATGACGGTTCGGTGTTGAAGGTAACGGTGCCACGGGTGTTCTTGCCGGAGGTGGGCCGTCCGATGTGGCTGACGGTACCGCGCAACCGCTGTTTTGTCTTTCCGGCCTGAGCTGCAATTGATCTGAACCTCAGCCCTCAGCCCTCAGCCCTCAGCCCTCAGCCTTCAGGATTCTGGGGCTTGGCCGCATTGGCCTGCGGATCATAATCCGCCAGGGTCTTGCCGGGTTCATCCTGAAACAACTCGGGCAGGGCCCGGGCCTCTTCGATCAGGTCAACGCGAAAGACACGGAAATCGCCTCGGGTCTCGCACCAGGCCGTCAGGGTCCAGACCCGTCCCCAATATTCCATATGCAGAGGGCGAATGACGCGCTCTGTCAGGGTGCCGTCGATGCGGCGGTAGTGCATTTCCAGCTTTTGGCGCGATTTGATCGCCGCGCGCAGGGTCGGCATCTGGGCAAAGCCACGGGCGACATCGGCAAAGGGATAGACGGCGAATTTCCAGGCATCCGCTTCGGCAATGACCTCTGCGGGCAGAACTGCGTCAACTTTGCTTGCCAGCGACAGCGCTGCGGCTTTCAGATCGGCATCCGCAGCCTCAGCCACGATGGCCATGCCCAGGTTCAGCGCTTCCAGCTCCTCCGGGGTCAGGGTCAGGGGCGGCAGGGTGATCTGCTCGCGCACCAGATAGCCAACGCCGCGCTCGCCCTCGACTGGCACACCAGAGGCCACCAGCGTGTCCATGTCGCGGTAGATGGTGCGGGTGGAGACCTCCAGCCGGGCAGCAATGTCCTTTGCGCGATGGAGTTTGCCATCGCGCAGGATCTGGATGATTTCAAAAAGGCGGTCGGTGCGTCGCATAGGCTACCTTTGTCGCAGGCCTTGGCTGCGGGTCAAGCCCATGCGACGCCACGCTGTTTAGGCCGCCATGGTCCAGTGGATGGTCTCATGGCGCATGGTGACGCTGTCAGGCTTCATAGCACCCATGAGGGCGGGCAGAAAATCCTGGGCCTCAAAGGCCTTGGCTGCGGCCTGTGCAGTTGCCATATCCTGCCAGACCACCGCATCGGTCCAGCGTCCATCCTCGCCCTTGCTGAGGCGGCGAAAGATGAAACCGGGGCAGCTTCGTACAAAGGCCTCGGTCAGTTTGCTCAGCGTGACGAATTCGGCATCGCTCACGCTGTCCGCCAAGGCAAAGGTCACGGTTTCAGCTACGTTTTGGGTCATTTCGATACTCCAGGTTGTTGGTAGGGACGTGATAGAGGATGCCAACTGACACAAACCTGTCAGTTGGATTTGCGCTGGCTGCAAAAAACCTGTTTTTGCCCTGCAGAGAGGCGGTAAGGCCAGCCATCGGTCTTTGATCTTGGCATTGGGGGGCGTAGACCGGGTGCCAGAAAAGAGTGAACCGCTGCGTAGCGCACCGGTTGAAGACAAGGAGAGATTCACATGCTCAATAATATCGGCCTTCCAGGCATTCTGCTCATCGCTGTTGTTGTTCTGGTTCTGTTTGGACGTGGCAAGATCAGCTCGCTGATGGGCGAAGTTGGCAAAGGCATCACCTCGTTCAAGCGAGGCGTCAGTGAAGGCACTGCCGAACTGGAGAAGGATGCGGCTGAGGCGGCTCAGGACGTGACCCCCGAGACTGAAAAAGACAAGGCGTAAGCGCTGATGTTTGATCTTGGGCTAACCGAACTGCTGGTCATCGGCGTTGTGGCGCTGATTGTTGTCGGGCCCAAAGACCTGCCGGTGATGTTCCGCAATGTCGGACGTTTTGTCGGCAAGGCCAAGGGCATGGCGCGCGAGTTCAGCTCAGCGATGAATGACGCCGCCGACGAAAGCGGCGTGCGTGACGTCGCCAAGGGGCTGAAGGCCGCCACCAACCCGGTGGGCACGGCCATGGACGGGGTCAGAGAGGCGGCGCAGGATATGGCCAAATCCATTGACCCCACCAAGTCGATTGACCCGACCGCATTCAAGCCGGGCACCGAGACTGGAAAAATGGCGGTTGAACGCGCGCTTGAGGCCAAGAAGATCCAGGCTTCGACCGCGCGTGCTGCCGCTGAGCGCAAGGCACGTGAGGCCGCAGAGGCCCTGAAGCACGCTGAGGCCGCCGAGGCCGCGGTTGAAGCCGCGCCAGAGCAGCCAAGCGGTGCGGATGCGCCTGCGCAAGAAAGTGAGGCCAAACCATGAGCCAGACAGAAGAGGTCGAGGATTCGACCGCGCCATTGATCGAACATCTGGCGGAGCTGCGCACCCGTCTGATCCGGGCGGTGATGGCCTTTGCGGTGGGGGTCATTCTGGCCTTTGTCGTGGCCGAGCCGATCCTGCAGTTCCTGGTCAAGCCGATCGAGGAGACGTTGCGGGCGCTGGGGGATCCTTCGCCGACGCTGCAATATACGTCGCCGCAGGAATACCTGTTCACATTGTTTCGGATCTCCATGGTCTTTGGCTTTGCGCTGTCCTTTCCGATGATCGGTTACCAGCTATGGCGCTTTGTGGCTCCGGGGCTCTACAAGACCGAAAAGGGCGCGTTTCTGCCCTTCCTGATTGCCTCGCCTTTCATGTTCCTGCTGGGGGCAAGCTTTGCCCAGCTGGTGGTGACGCCACTGGCGATGCAGTTCTTTCTGGGCTTTGCTGATGTGAGCTCGATCTTTGCCAATCTGCTGTCGCAGGCGGCAGGTCAGGTGGCCGGAGATGTGCCGGGTCAGGTGGTGGTGGATATGGCGGTTGTTCCGGAAACCACCGATGGGGTGAAGATCACCTTCTTTGGCAAGGTCAACGAGAGCCTGGATATCACGCTCAAATTCATCATGGCCTTTGGTCTGTGTTTCCAGCTGCCGGTGCTGCTGACCCTGATGGGCAAGGCTGGTCTGGTCAGTGCGGATGGTTTGGGGGCGGTGCGCAAATATGCGATTGTTGCCATTCTGGTGCTGGCCGCGCTGGTGACGCCCCCGGATGTGATCACTCAGCTGATCCTCTTTGTGGTGGTCTATGGTCTTTATGAGATCTCGATCTTCCTGGTGCGCCGGGTTGAAACCAAGCGCGAAGAGAAGCTGCGCGCCGAGGGCTATTACGACGACGAGGATGATCCCATCCTGGCCGAGTTCGAGGACGATGAAGACAAGTAACATCACAGATAGACTGTGAGGGAAGGGCGTGTCGGAAACGGCGCGCCCTTTTCATGTTGAGGTGAGGGGTTTGGGGCTCTGCCTCCTCACGCCCTGCGGGCGCTCACCCCCGGAATATTTTGAGAAAGATGAAATGGCGTGCGGCGACCTGATCTGCTGTCCTGTGACAGAGCAGCGCGGAGCAAACATTGCTGGCGCAGCTGTGACCAGGGCAAAGCCTCTTGCTGCCAGTGGCGGAACATGCTTTCAAATCGAGCAACATCTGACGGAGGCCCCATGGACCAGACAGTATTGACCCGCATTGCCGAAGCTTTGGAGCGCATGGCTCCGGCCCCCCTGGATGCGCCCGATTTTGATGCAGCGGATGCCTTTGTCTGGCATATCTCTCCGGATCGTTTGGTTCCGATGAATTCGGTGAACCGGATCGATTTGCAGTTGCTGATTGGCATCAACCGCTCCCGCGATACGCTGCTGGACAACAGTCGCCGCTTTGCACGCGGTGACGCGGCCAATAATGCCCTGTTGTGGGGGGCGCGTGGGATGGGAAAATCCAGCCTGGTCAAGGCGATCCACGGGGCCTTGCTGGCCGATCATCCTGAGCTGAAGCTGGTGGAGTTGCAGCGCGAGGATCTGCCCTCGGTGGCGCGTTTGCTGAACCATCTGAGGCAGGCGCCACATCGGTTTATCCTGTTTTGTGATGACCTGTCTTTCAGCCACGACGATCAGCACTACAAAAGCCTGAAGGCCGTACTGGATGGGGGCATCGAGGGGCGGCCTGACAATGTGGTGTTCTATGCCACCTCGAACCGGCGTCATCTGATGCCACGTGACATGATCGAGAACGAGCGCTCCAGTGCCATCAATCCCTCTGAGGCGGTTGAGGAAAAGGTCTCTCTCAGCGATCGCTTTGGATTGTGGCTGGGGTTTCACCCCTGCGATCAGGACGAATATCTTGCCATGATTTCAGGCTATTGTGAGGCCTACGGTGTCGTCGTCGATGCAGAGGTTTTGCGCGCCGAGGCTGTGGAGTGGCAGGCCACACGCGGCGCGCGATCCGGTCGGGTGGCCTGGCAGTTCTTTACCGATCTGGCGGGACGCCACGGGGTGGCGCTGACGACGGGTTAGGACCGGGCCCCTGTTCCGGCCGGGCCGGTGTTTCAGGCAGTCCGCATGTTTGCTGCGGGCTGCCTTTTCTGCGCTAGTTCAGATAGTCCAGCGGATCCAGGCTGTCATAGCCATCGCGCACTTCGAAATGCAGCGTGGCCCCCTCGGTCTCATGCAGGTTGCCAATGACCTGACCACGGGCCACCTGTTCGCCCTTGCTGACCGAGATCTTGTCGATATTGGCGTAGATGGTCAGCAGCTGTGGGCCGTGACGGATCACGATGATCGGAATGTTCTTTGAGTCTTTGGTGATGGCGGCCACGCTGCCGGCCTCTGCTGCTTTGACCGCTGCGCCGGAGCCACCTGCGATATCGATGCCGTCGTTGCGCCCCTTGGAATAGGTGCTGACGATTTTGCCCTGAACCGGATAGGCCATGGGGGCATCACTGGCGCGGCTGGGCGCAGGCACGTCAACGCTGGGCAGATTTTCGGAGGCGACGCTGGCGGGGGCCAGATTTTCTTGGGGCAGCGGCTTGGTAGCGCTGGGTGGCGTTGGCGTGCTGGTGCCTTCTCCGGGGGCGGTGACCGTGGTGACAGCGGCAGCGGTGCCGGTGGCGGAACTGGGGGCAGAACTCGGGTCTTTGAGGGGGATCAGCAGTTGCTGGCCTTCGCGAATGGCAAAGTCGCTGCCCAGACCGTTCCATTCAGCCAGGGATTTCACCGGCACCTGATAGAGACGGGAAATGGTATAGGCGGTTTCGCCGCGCACCACTTTGTGGCGGATTGGTTCCGGGCCGGTTTGCACGGTTGCTGGGCGCTGCTGCGGCGTTGGTTGGATCTGCGTGGTGGTCACAGAGCCGGGGTTGGGAGAGGTCACCGGGGAGGCATCGATGGCATTGCCCGCCAGGGCGGCGATATCCACGGCACCGGGGTTGACGGAACCTGCGGCGGTGGGAAGGCTGTCTGGGGCGCGGCGGGGCAGGGCCAGAACCTCACCCTTGCGCAGGGTGTCACTGGGTTGCATGCCATTGAAACGAGCGATCTCGGAGGCGGGCAGGCCAATCCGTGCGGCGATGTCTGAAACCTTGTCGCCACGCTGCGCCACCGCCACCTGATAAGAGGGGTAGGTGATCAGCCCGCGACTGTCGGGACTGGGGCGATTGACGGTAGCGGTCTGGGCCGCCTGACTGGTGTTGAAGCCGCCGATCTGGCCGCGCAGATCATAATCCAGAGGTCCGTCACAGCCTGCCAATAGGGCAAGCAGGGGAAGGCTGGCCAGCGCCATGCGGCGGCGCGCAGTGCGGGGCGTGGGGCGTCCTGTGATCATGCTGTCCTCGTGTCTTGTCTTGTTGTTGTGGCCGGACTTGCGCCGGTCTTCAACCCTGTAGTGCAGGCGGAAAGGGGCTCGTCAATGGGTTTTTGCACGGCTGAGCGCAATCGGCGTGCCTTTGCCGGAATTTCAGCTTTCTTTGCCCAAACCTTCGAGCAGGGGGACAAAACGGACGGGACGCAGCTCATCGTAGTCCAGCCCGTTCTCTGTCTTGCGCACCCGGATCAGGGTCTGCACCGTGTCGGATTGCCCCACCGGCACCACCATGATGCCACCGGGCTTCAGCTGCGCCAGCAAGGGGCCGGGGGGATCTTCGGCGGCGGCGGTGACAATGATGCGATCAAACGGGGCCTGATCCGGCAGGCCAAAACTACCATCGCCCACCAAGGAGGTGATATTGGGCAGTTGCAACCCCTCAAAAACCATCCGCGCTTCGCGCACCAGTCGCGCATGGCGATCGATGGTATAGACCCGACGCGCCAGCTTGGCCAGGATCGCGGCCTGATAGCCAGAGCCGGTGCCCACCTCAAGGACCGTATCGCGGGGAGAAATCTGCAGGGCCTGGGTCATCAGCCCAACCACCGAGGGCTGCGAGATGGTCTGGCCGCAGGCGATCGGCAGTGGCGTGTCCTCATAGGCGCGTTCAGAGAAGATGCCGCGCACAAATGGGCCACGGTCGATCTGCTCCATGGCCTCAAGCACGCGCGTATCCGTGACCCCGCGCGAGCGCAGGGCAAAGAGAAATTGCATCTTGGTTTCCGGATCGGGGCCGCTCATTCGATCACTTTGAACCCGCTGAGCATGTCATGGGCGGTCAGATCAGCCCGCATTGGTGTGACAGAGACAAAGCCCTCGAGGTTGACGCTGGCATCGCTGTCGGGGGCGGTGTGGACATGCTGATCGCCGCCGCGGATCCAGAGATAGCGCCGCCCGTTGGGAGAGAGCTGCTCTTCGGCAGAAAAGTGGCTGCCGCGGCGAAACCCTTGCCGCACGACACGGGTGCCTTTGACCGCTGCCGCCGGGACAGGGGGGAAATTGATGTTGTAGAACAGGCGATAGTCTTCTTGGTGTTTGGGTTCCGCCGCGAGGATCTTTTGGATCACATCCGCGCCATGCTGGGCCGAGGCCTCGAACGGGTCATCCAGGTCCCGGTTATGGGGGCCGTAATATTGCGACAGGGCCATGGCGGGAATGCCCTGCAGCGCGGCTTCCATCGCGCCGCCGAGGGTGCCAGAATAAAGCGCGTTTTCAGCCGAGTTGTTGCCGCGGTTGACGCCGGAAAGCACCAGATCGGGGGTTTGATCTTTCATCGCCACATGGATGCCAGCCAGGACGCAATCCGCCGGGGAGCCTTCGGCTGCAAAACGTCTCGGGCCAAGCTGGCTCAGCATGGAGGGGCGGGTGTAGCTGATGCAATGGCCGACGCCGGATTGCTCAAAGGCGGGGGCAACGGTCCAGACCTCACCCTGCGCACCGGCCAGCGTTGCGGCGATCTGTTCGAGCACAACAAGCCCTGGGGCGCTGATGCCGTCGTCATTGGTGATGAGAATACGCATGAAACCCCCTGCACGCTCTTTTGATCTGAATAGGCATTGGTGCCAAGGGGGGCAAGTGTTTCGCAAGGGCGAGAGGAGAGAACAGGTGGAAATCCGGGTAGCCATGTCACAGATTTTTGGGCTGCCGGTTTGTCTTGGTGATGCGGAGTTTGGCATTGCCGTCAGGGAGCAACCATCGGGGGGCTCCCGCGCGGCGTTGGACTTCTGCGAAGCCCTTGCCCCTTGGGCCTGGCAGGCTGCGCCTGCGGTTGCGCTGTTGGCGGGCTTTGGGCAGGCCCGCGCCGCGCGTCAGCGCGGCGCTTGGCCCAACACTGTAATGGGCCTCAGGATGAGGCCCCTTCAGGGGCGGGAGCGCTTGTTTGGTCTGGCTTCAACCCCGCAGCGGGTTCCGGCGTTTGGGCCGGTTCCTGCGAGGTGGAGATCAGTTGGAGGCCAGGATTTGTGGCAATAGCCGCTTGGCCTCACGGTGAATATCCTGCAGCCCCTCCCGGTCCTCCCCGGGGAAGAAGCGGCCGCGAATGGCAGTTGCCATGGGTTGGGGGGCCAGGATTTCAACACGAGGACCGGTCTTGATGGTCTCTGCCTGCCAGCTGCGCACCAGAGCCATCTGCGCGGCCTTGCTGGCACCATAGGCGCCAAAGAACTTCTCGCCGGCGCGCGGGTCATCAAAGAACACCGCACGTCCCTGCTGACCCAGTAGCGGGGCCAGATAGGGAATAAGAACCGAAGGCGCGGTGGCGTTGACCGCCAGCGATTTGCTCCAGTCCTTCACCGCGACCGAGGGGGCCGGGCTGAGAGGGGCTGCGTGAATCGCCGTATGCAGCCAGAGATCGAGCTGTCCCCAGCGATCATGAATGCCGCGACACAGCGTGGCCATGGCCTCGGGCACGGTGATATCCATCGGTGCCAGCGTGGCCGAGCCGCCCACCGCCTTGATGCGATCGTCGAGCTCTTCCAGAGCGCCAGTGGTGCGGGCCACCGCAACAATGTGATGAGTGGGGGCCAGGGCTTCGGCCAGGGCGGCACCCAGACCGCGGGAGGCGCCGGTGATAAGAGCGATTTTCTGTGTCATGGCCTGTCTTTTGATCCGCTTACCCCTGGGGGTCAAGCCTTGATCTTGGCCCAGGCTGCGGCATCTGCGGCAGTGATGACACTGGCTGTCCGGTGGCAGCCCCTGGCAAGACGGCCGACCTGGCGGGCTGGATCAGCTGCCTGGCATTTCAATCCGGCGGGTCTGGCCAGAGCTTTCCAGCAGCACCCCTTTGGCGTCGATGCCCAGAACCTTGCTGCGGGAAATCCGGCTGCCCTTTTGTACGGTTTTCACTCGCCCGTTGGGCAGGCGGATCATGGCGCGAAGGTCGCCTTCGGCCCCAAAAAGCCCAAGCAGACCGAGACCGCTTTTATGCAAGGCACCGGTTTGGGTGGCCTGACCTGCAACAAGTGCGGAGGTTGCGGGGGGGGAAGTGCGGCTGCTCATGGTCATCATTTCTTGGCAGACCAGGACATGCTGGTCGAGGAGAGAGGGGGAGATCAATGTCTCGGTTCGGAGGCCACATAAGGGCCATGCCAGCGGGATGCGAGGGGCATGGAGGCAGAAAATGCCAAGCGCCTGCGGCATCGGCAAAGGCTTGCTACCGCTTCAGCGCGTGTGCAGATTCTACGCACAGGTCAGGGTCGAGTTGTCCTGAGCAAGAGGGCATGTAGGATGTTGATTTTGCCTCAGGAGTCGTAAACCAGCGAGGCAAGGTCGTGACCATAGGCATGCAGCAGCTCAAACAGCTCTTCGAGCTGGGCACCGGCGTGCTGCAGTGTGGCAAGCGGATGATTGGGCTCTGACACTTGCAGCTCGGGATATTGCCCTTCGGGGCGCATATGCAGCATGCAGGCCACCGGCGAGGCATTGTCCGGCGGGATCGCATTGGCCAGCCAGGCCGGGCGGCTGCCCAGGCTTTCGGTCTCTTGCATGTCCAGAAGATCGAGATAGGCGTCAAAATCCTCGACCCCGAGACTGGCCCAGGTGCCCAGAATGAACTCCTCACCGCCACTGTTGGCCAGCGGGATCGCCAGCACCGCCCGGGCAAATCGCAACTCACCTATGCGGCAGAAGTCATCGGTCAGCACGTCGCCGCTCTGTCCGAGAATGGCGGAATTGTCCTGCACCACCATGTCCTCGGGGCATTGGTCCGGGCGATCACAGCTGAGGCTGAGCAATTGCGCAAAGGTGGCACCGCAGCAGCGACAGCGGCGCGAGGAAGTCAGCATGCGGGCGAGATGGGCATCCAAGTGGCGGATCTTTCAAGGGGCCCACGTAAGGGGCGGAGCATAAGAACAAAGGAAAGGCGCCGATCGCCTGGATCAGCGCCTCCCCCAGAATGGCGTTGTCGCCCTCTTATCCTTCCTCTGCGGGGAGTTCAAACCCTCTGTGTGCGCCCTGCACAACCACCCCAATTTGGCCTGTTCAGGTACATCAGGGGGCAGGTCTCACCCGATCCGGATCAGTTGGCCAGTTTCATGCTGTTCCAGGATTCCCCCTGGGCGGGCATATCCTTGATCTTCTTGCTGACCCGGCCAGAGCTTTCCAGCGAGTCGAGGTAGTCTTCGCTGACGCTGCCGGTGACATAATCGCCGTTGAAGCAGGAGCAATCAAAAGCCTTGATCTCCTTGTTGCCCTCATGGGCGGCCCAGACCAGATCCTCAAGCCGCTGATAAATCAGCGCATCTGCGCCCAGCTCTTCGCGGATTTCCTCGGTGGAACGGCCATCGGCAATCAGCTCATGTTTTGTGGGCATGTCGATGCCATAGACGTTGGGGTATTTCACCGGCGGTGAGGCGCTGGCTATATAGACCTTTTTGGCCCCGGCATCGCGGCACATCTGCACGATCTTCTGGATGGTATTGCCGCGGACGATGGAATCGTCGATCAGCAGGATATTGAGCCCCTTCATCTCCAGCGGGATGGCGTTCAGCTTGCGGCGGACCGATTTCTGCCGCTCTTCCTGGCCGGGCATGATGAAGGTGCGACCGATGTAGCGATTCTTCACCAGGCCTTCGCGGTAGCGGATGCCCATGGAATTGGCCACTTCCAGCGCCACGGGGCGGGCGGAATCGGGCACCGGGATGATGCAGTCGATCTCCAGGTCGGTGTCCTTGATCTGGCTGGCGAGGGTCTGGCCCATGCGCAGTTGGGTCTTGTAGACGGAGATCCCATCCAGCATCGAGTCGGGGCGGGCCAGGTAGACATATTCAAAGATACAGGGGGTGAGGGTACCCTCGACCGCCTGGAAACTGTGCATATTGCCCTCGAGGTCGATGAGAATCGCCTCGCCGGGGTTCACGTCGCGCAGCTTCTCAAACCCGTTGATGCCAAAGGCCACGTCTTCAGAGGCAAAGGAGTAGTCATCACCCTGACCTTCGACTTCGCGCTTGGCGATGGACAGCGGGCGAATGCCATGGGGGTCGCGGAAGGCAAGCATGCCAACACCGGCCACCAGACAGATCACCGAATAGGCGCCCTGGATCCGCTCCATGGTCATCTTGACGCCGGCAAAGAGATTGCGGATCGGGTCGAGATTGCCGTTGACCTTGATGCTGTCTGAAACCTTGTCGGCCAGGACATTCAGCAGGATCTCGGAATCGGAGGTGGTGCGCAGATGGCGGCTGTATTTGGCCGTGACCTTGTCGCGCTGCTCTGCGGTGTTGGTGATATTTCCGTTGTGCACCAAGTAGATACCATAGGGCGCATTGACGAAAAACGGCTGCGCTTCAGAGGCGCTCAGCGAACCGGCTGTTGGGTAGCGGACATGACCGATGCCGACCTTGCCGCGCAGGGTATCGGCGTCAGAGGCGTTGAACACATCCTTGACCAACCCGTTGGCCTTGCGCTCGCGAAAGAACTCGCCGGTATAGGTGACAATGCCCGAGGCATCCTGGCCGCGATGTTGCAGCATTAGCAACCCGTCGTAAAGTTCCGCAAATACCTCGTCCTGTCGGCTTGCGATCCCCAAAATCCCGCACATTGAATGGCTCCAATTTCACTGTAGCGTTGCTGGTCGGTTGCAGTAGATCCGGGGCTTGTCCCGGCGCTGCTGGCGCTTCCTAGCTTGGATGGGCGTCAGAATACAGAAGAAAGCTGGGTTTTACCTGCGTCATTTTCAATGTCAGCTTTGTTGGTACGCTACCGAGGGCGAGAGGCGGATGCGAAGATGCATCCAGCGGTTGTTTTTCATACCTATCCACAGGCTTTGAGGCGCGACAGCTGATGGAATAGAACGGGGCCCCCTCAGCAAGGGCCGACCCGTGCGATCCAGGGGTCGGCCTTGATTAAACACATCCGTCGCAGTCAGGCAGCACTGGGTGTCGCGCTGCTGCCGCGGAGCCCTGGCCCGGCAGATCTGGTTGAAGACCTGTTCTGCGAGGTTTGGAAGACCGAGACGAGTTCAGCAAGCCTGGAGGCATTGCTGTCCAGCATATGTACCGTTGCTGTCGACTCTTCGGCCATTGCAGCATTGTGTTGAGTGACTTCTCCCAGTTGGAGCATGCCGGTGTTTATCTCATCCAACCCGGCGGACTGATCAGCGGCGCTGCTCGCGATTCCAGACACAAGGTTGGAGATGTGATCGACCCGCGACGCGATATTGCTGAGGGCATCGCCGGCATTGGCGACAAGTGTCACCCCGTCGCTGACCTGCCGCGAACTTTCACTGATGAGAGAGTTGATTTCCATCGCAGCATCCGAAGAGCGCTGTGCAAGCGCGCGCACCTCTGAGGCCACAACGGCAAACCCCTTGCCAGATTCGCCAGCGCGCGCGGCCTCTACCCCCGCATTCAGCGCCAGCAAGTTGGTCTGGAAGGCGATGTCATCGATGACGCTGATAATCTGCGTCACCCGGGTTGAGCTTTCCTCAATACCGTTCATGGCATTGACGGCACTCTGTACCGTTCCGCCGCTCGAAGCCGCCTCAACTTTTGCTGATTGAACCGTTTCCTCAACTTCGCCAGCGCCACTGGATGTGGATTTAACACTGGCTGCCATCTCATCAAGCGCAGCGGCGGTTTCTTCGAGTGTGGCGGCCTGGCTTTCCGTGCGCTGAGACAGATTGTCGGACGAGACCCGGATTTCCGCCGCACCGCTGCGGACACTTTCGGCTGTATCGACGACCTCCACCACGATGCCGTTCAAGGTGTCCAGCGTCCGGTTGAAATCATGGCGCAGAGCTTCATATTCCTCAGGAAAACTGTCTTCGATCTGGTCCGTCAGGTTGCCCTCGGATAAGGAGGCGAGATGATTGCTCAGCACATTCACCATGTCGGATTGTTCACCCTCTCTGCGTTTCTGCTCTGATTCCCTTTCTTTTTCGCGGAGCAACCAACTGCGGAAGGTATTCAGCGACTGGATCAACTGATGGATTTCGCGCAGCCGACCGGACAAAACCCCGAACCGAGCTGGCTCAAGGGATGCTTCAACTGAAATCTCTCCGGTGGTCAGTCGGCGCAAAGCCCGGTTTACCCGCTCCAGGGGCTTGGTTATGCCAAATGCAATCCAGGTCGCGACCATCACAAACAGAAGCAACCCAAGGAAGCCAATCACGAAACCGCGGATCTGCACCGTTGTCTGCACGGATTGTATCCCAGCCAAAATCCTGGCTTCATATGTCCGGACCGTATCCGTCAGCGCCGTAAAATGCGGCTCCATTTCCGCAGAGCGGGCAGAGAGCTGGCGTCGCAATGCCCCCTCGGCCTCCGTTTGTTTGACAAAGGACTGGAAGGTCTGCTGATAGCTGGAAAGAAGAGCATGAATTTCCTGACGGCTTTCCGCGTCGTCGTAAAAGCTGCTGGGGAAGGCCCGGAATTCTTCGGCGCGGGCATTTAGTCGATCCAGGTATTTTGTATTCCTGCGCATGATGTAATCTTTTTCATGGCGGCGCATCATCAGCATCTTCGCCCGCATGGCGTGATTATCAATTTGTTTTAGATAGGTTTCGATCTCATGCACGGCACCACGCAGCTGTTTTTGCAGCCCCTCGCTTTCAGTGTGGCCGAGATGCTTGTTGGCAGACACAAGGTCCACGAAGGAGGTGTGATATTCACTGAGGGATTTGGACACGCCGGTAACTGCCACTTGAACTGAGCTCAGTTCGTCTATTTCTGCCGATTGTGTAGAAATTTGCTCCAGAGAGGTCTCGAGGCGCGACATGATTTCGGCATGTCTGTCCACATATTTCTGGTCTTTGCGAAGCAAGAAATCCTTTTCGGCGCGTCGTGCCTGCAAGAGGTCTATGTGAATCCGGTTGATGGTTGAAGCAAGTGTATCTGACCGCTCTGCCACGACATCCATATTGTGGCGCAAATTATTGGCATAAATGGATAAACCAATCTGCGCGAGCATCGATACACCGGCAAGAAATACAATCATCAGGACGGCGCTGGTTATAGAAAACTGGACTTTCATCTTTAACCTCAAAACTTCTGTTCGCATGTGCAACGAACCCCATGATCTGGGGTCGATACAGGGCTCAAGGGTTGGAGCTGAAGATGGGACGTGGACGTAAATTCTGCTCCAGTCCGGGGCCATTCATGGCGGTTTCCGGATTGGGTAATGACACACAAAAAGATGAAATCTGAGATTAACAAATTCGTCATGCTGTCGCAAAAAGAGAAGGTCGCGATAGTGATGCACGTCTATGGAGATCTTTTGGCTGTCAGGAAAACCGCATCCAGGGCCAGCTCGTCCCCCTGAGCTGAGGTCCGCATGTCGCAGGTCTTTCCGGGCAACTCCGGTCTAAGCCACTGATGTGCTGGATCTGTTGCCAGACAGAGCTGCGCGTTATTCAAACCTCGCTTGGCGAGGCTTGAAACCGCAATCTGTTCGATGGAACCCCAGATTTCTTACAGGCGAGTGCTTGCGGTTTTTTTGGCGAGAGTCTCGGGGACAAGTCCCAGGGTGGCTGGTTACTCAGGCCGCCTTGGTGCCCTGCAACAGGTCCTGCAGCAGGTCGGGGTAGCGTGCCTCTTGCGCGTCCAGTCCGGTCAGAGCCAGGGCACGGCCCTCTTCGCTGGCCAGGATCTGGCGGGTTTCCGACAGGGAAAGTTCTTTGAAGGCACCATCGGGTCCACCTTCGCCGGCCTGCATCAGCATGCCGCTTTCTGCCCAGATCAGCTCTTCTTCTGCGCATTCGATATGGATGCGACCCAGGCGTTCAGGGGCTTGGGCGGTGATGCCCTTGTAACCGGCCAAAGCGATCAGCTTGACCACGACCAGCGGCAGACCAAAGAGACGTTCGGCGGTGTCGATTTCCAAGCCAACCATCTGATCCGCAGGCAGCAAGAGATCGCTGTCATTGCCCAGGGCACCGGCAGGAACATGCATCAGCGTGGTCGTGCGTGGCACTGCGTGGCGCAGGGCTTCGACTTCCTGGCAGCCACCGTCATAAGTGTAGACCATGTCACCGGGCTTGACGTCACGGGCCTGAATGAAACCGCGATCTGTCTCCACCAGGGTGTCGGGCAAAAAGCCACCGCTGCGGCTGCGCTGGGGCGCCTCGACCTTGGGTTCCGGCTGGGCAAAAGGGAAATCCAACAGAAGGCCAACCGGCTGAAAATCGGCAAAGGTATTGAAATGATCCATCAGCATGTTGTCGGTCCTTCTGAACGCAAGTGCCTGTTCGTCTGTGTTGATCCTATGTGGCCCCCGAATTGGGACGGAAATGGGGCAGGGGTGCGGCCAATTTCGATCTTGGCCTGTTTTTTGGCGACAAAATGGGTTTTTGGGCGGGACTGTTAACCTTTGGCAGGGGGCTATTGAGGATTTTTTAGGAAATACGGCCGAATCCCCAACCTCCTGACTTTGGCCAAGGAGAGATGATTCTAGATGGTTAATAAAGGGTTAATGGTTAACGGCTGCGGTTAACGCTTGGATCAGCCTGCTGTGGATAAAGCTGTGAAGCGTTTTTCAGGCCATAGAAAAAGGGCGCCAGTAAGGCGCCCTTTGAAACTACCGAAGATTCAATTTGGTTAAGGAGTATCGCCTCAGCTGCCGCAGGAGCCGATCAAAGCCTCATATTGCTGCGTCACCCAGCCCAGGGCCTGCTCTGGATTGCGATCCTCGATCTTGCCGATCAGGCGCTCAAAGACGACGGCAGAGCGGCTGTCGTCAACCATTGTGAAATTCTGTCCGGTCATGACAACATTATAAAGGAAGAAGGCAATTGCCACCAAAAGGATGCCGCGCAGCACGCCAAAGAAAAACCCGGTTCCCTGATCCAGCCCGCCCAGAGCGGAGCGCTGCACCAGTGAGGAAAACAGCGGCGTAAAGAAGGAGACCACAATCAGGGCGACAGCAAACACTGCGGCAAAGGCGGCGATGATCGACAATTCGCAACTGTCAGAGATGAATTCGCCAACAACCGGAATTTCCGCCATCAGGGGTTCGACCTGTGGCGCAAACATGAAGGCAAGAACGCCCGCGGCAATCCAGCCGGCAATGGCCATGGCCTCGCGCACAAACCCACGCGAATAGGCCAGAAGCGCCGATAATACGATGACCAGGGCCACGACCCCGTCAATAATAGTGAAACCTTCCATGTCCCTCGCCCGTTAACCTGCGGTAAAATTTTGGCAACTCTAGCCGGCTCCAAAGAATTCGCCAACAAAACCTGCCAGATCTGAAGTTTGGCGCAGGCCAAGACCTTTGATCGAAACGGATTTGCCACCACTTGGAGCTATTGCAGAGGTGAAACCAAGTTTTTGCGCTTCTTTCAACCGGTTTTCTGTCTGCGGGGCAGGGCGCAGGGCACCAGACAGCGATATTTCTCCGAAAACAGCTGTATTGGCTGGTAGGGTGACGTCTTCGCGCGCACTGAGCAGGGCGGCAGCCACTGCCAGATCGGCAGCCGGTTCGGAAATTTTCATGCCACCAGCAACGTTGAGGTAGACATCAAGCCCGGCAAAGGGAATGCCACAGCGGGCTTCAAGGACCGCCAGAATCATTGCCAGCCTCGAGCTGTCCCATCCCACCACCGCGCGGCGGGGTTGCGAATGCGGTGAGGGCGCGACCAGGGCCTGCATTTCAACCAGCACCGGACGTGTGCCTTCGATGCCGGCAAAGACCACCGACCCGGGCGAGGGCTCCCCCCGGTCCGACAGGAACAGCGCCGAAGGATTGGTGACCTCCGACAGGCCAGCTCCGGTCATCTCAAAGACACCGATCTCATCCGCAGGCCCAAAGCGGTTTTTGACCGCGCGTAGGATGCGGAACTGGTGGCCACGCTCGCCTTCAAAATACAAGACGGTGTCAACCATATGTTCGACCACACGTGGGCCGGCGATCTGGCCTTCCTTGGTGACATGGCCGACCATGATGATCGAGATGCCCTGCGCCTTGGCAAAGGTCGTCAGCTCATGGGCAGCTGCGCGCACCTGGCTGACAGAGCCGGGGGCGCTGTCGACATGATCGGCCCACATGGTTTGTATGGAATCAATGATCGCCAGCTGCGGTTTTTCCGCTTCCAGGGTGGTCAGGATATCGCGCAGATTGGTCTCAGCCGCCAATTGTACTGGTGCCTGGGCCAATCCCAGACGCTGCGCGCGCATGCGCACCTGGGCTGAGGCTTCTTCACCAGAGACATAGATGGTCTTGACCCCGGCCTGAGCAAAGCGCGCTGCCGCCTGCAACAACAGGGTCGACTTGCCGATCCCCGGATCTCCGCCCACAAGAATGGCAGAGGCGGCGACCAGGCCGCCGCCAAGAACGCGATCGAGTTCCCCAACGCCGCAGGTGGCCCGTGGCGGTGGGGCCTCTTCGGTAGAGAGATCAGACAGCGGGATGGTCTTGCCGCGGCGGATGCCAAGGGACTTTTTCGACGGGCCAGCGGAGGAAAGGCCTTTGTCTTCGACGATGGTGTTCCAGTCGCCACAGCCTTCGCAGCGCCCGGACCATTTTGAAAAGCTCGCACCACAGGCTGAGCAGGAGAAGGAATTTGATTTTGCCATAAGGCTTTCTGCCTTATGTTCTTTGTTTGTTCAAGGGCTGCGAGGCTCTGCCTCGCGCTCCGGGATACTTTTGGCCAAATGAATGGCCAGCAATTTTCATTTGGCCCCAAATATCCTGGGGGTGAGCGCCTGGGGCGCGAGGGGGCATCGCCCCCTATTTGGTCTCTGGCTTTGTCAGAAGGCCAAGCACGAGTGATGCGAAGATACATGCGGTGAAAAGATAGAGGCCCCAGGCAACCTCGATGGTGGCGTAGGATATGCCCTTGGCCAGGGTGATATAGAGCGCGATCAGAAAGACATCGGCCATTGCCAGCTTGCCAAGGACATGCAGGACGGGTTGTACCTTGGTGTCCAGCAGCTCCCATTGGACCAGCGCCAGGCCGATGGTTTTGAGGTAGGGGGCAAAGATGGCAAAGAAGGTAACGATCAGCGCCAGCGCCGCGTCACTGCCCCAAAGGCTTTGCAAGCCGGTGATGACTGAAATCTCGCTGAGGCCAAATATCGGCAAGAGGCCCGCCCGTAGCAAGGGTGCAAACCAGGCAACCGGGTAGAGGATCAGCAAGGAGAGGGTGAGAAGGCGGAGGATCATGGTGGCACGTCATTGTTGGTCTACCCAGACTTGCGCTTTTCCGACCTGAATTGAAAGGGGAAAGCGTTGCAAGGTTCCACCAGCTGGGCTGTTTGCGGCCTGGCCAGCGCCCGTCCGCCCCCATGGGCGGGCGCTATGCTTCCGCCCGCGGCCAGGCATTGGCCTGGTGGTGGTTGCCTCCGGCGGGAGTTCTTAGGGAAGGTGAAACGAGAAAGCCGACTGAAACGCCGTCAGATTAGCTGAGTGTTTGAGAAAACGCCCAAGTGTAGCTCACAAGCGGAGCAATCAGAGCGTTGGCCAGCCAAACAGCAAATACGATCATGACAGGATAATCCTCCACTTTTGCTCCGGCCGGAGCCGTTTTCAAAGCATACCCCCACACAATTAGAGTGGCGAAAAACAGAAAAATGCTAGCCAGGAAATAGATCAGCGTGGCGCTGATGTGAGGCCAGCGCAGCGGTAGGGTAAACTCAGCCAAAGTCCACACCGTCCAGGCAAATGCAGCCAGCACGCCGGTTCGGTAAAAGGCAACTTGCAGCCCTGCTCTTCGTTTCAAGTACAGAGCAAGTCCTGCTAGCGTGGGAACTAGGACGGGGAAATACAGAGTAATTGCTGTTGTGACGTCCCTGAAAACCTCCATTCACCGCACCGCCTCGATCGGCCCCTCCGCGCGGCCGTGGATGAACTGGTCCAGATAGGGATCCCCCGATTGATCCATATCCGCCACCGGGCCGGTCCATTGGATCACGCCACCGTGCAGCATCGCCACATTGTCGGCAATGGCGCGCACCGAGGACATGTCGTGGGTGATGGTCATCGCCGTGGCGCCCATCTCGACCACGATCTCGCGGATCAGGTCGTTGATCACCCCGGACATAATCGGGTCGAGGCCGGTGGTGGGCTCGTCAAAGAAGATGATTTCTGGCTCGGCGGCGATAGCACGGGCCAATCCGACGCGTTTTTGCATGCCACCAGACAGCTCGGCGGGCAGGCGGTCGGCGACATTGGATTTGAGCCCCACACGGCGCAGCTTCTCGATGGCGATTTCGCGCGCTTCTTCTACTGGGCGTTTCAACTGGCCGCGCAGCAGGCGGAAAGCGACATTCTGCCAGACCGGCAGCGAGTCAAACAGCGCGCCGCCCTGAAACAACATGCCAAAGCGGGCCAGAAAGGCATCGCGGTCGCCGGATCCAGAGGGTTTGCCATCGACATAGATCTCGCCAGAATCCGGTGTGATCAGTCCCAGCACGCTTTTGAGTGCCACGGATTTGCCGGTGCCGGAGCCGCCGATGATCACCATTGAAGAGCTCTTGGGGATCTCCAGATTCATGCCCTGCAGCACATGGTTGTCGCCAAAGGCCTTATGGACATTGTCCATCTTAATCATCTGTCACCTCAAGGTCGGAAGGGTGGGCGCTGCGATACAGAGGCACCAGACCGCTGTGAAAAATGGCATCGGCGTAGATCTGTTCAGGGTCGTCGATCACCTCGGCCACCAAGGACAGCGAATAGCTTTGCATATAGGCGCGGCGATGGGTGAGGCTGTCTTGTTGTGGAGAGGAGGTGGCAAAGGTCGCATCCTGCGCGTCTAGCTTCTTGCGAATGGAGTTGACGCAGGTGACGCCCTGACACTGGAAACCATCGGCCTCGAGATAGGCCAAGGCTTTGGGGCGGGACATGCCCTGCAGGCGCTGAAAGGCCACCGCGCGCAGCCGGTCATCTGGGGTCTCATCAGACGCCGCACGGGCATGATAGGCGCTGATGATCTTGTGCGACTGCGGTGATGCGCAGGCCCCCAGAGCACCAAGCAAACCTATGGCCAGGACATACCTCATAGCGAAAAGAACACTCCGGTCAGGACAAAGTTGGCGGCCAGGATCAACACGGCAGCGGCTTCGACAGAGGATTTTGTCGCCCGGCCCACACCCTGAGCACCACGCCCGGATTGCATACCGTAATAACAGCCCATGGTGGCGGCGATGACGCCAAAGAAGGCGCCTTTGACCAGGGAGGAAATCACATCCAGCGGTTCGAGAAAATCAACCGTGTTCTTGAGGTAGGCGGCGGAGTTGAAATCGAGATTGTAGACCGCAACCGTATAGCCGCCGGCAATGCCGATGATATCGCCGATGCCAACCAGCACGGGAACGGTGATCAGGGCGGCCAGCACACGCGGGGCCACCAGATATTGCATCGGGTTGGTCGAAAGCGTCACCAGGGCGTCGATCTGTTCTGTCACCTTCATGGTGGCGATCTCGGCGGCGATGGAAGAGGTCACGCGCGCGGCGATCATCAGGCCCACCAGAACCGGTCCCAGCTCGCGGACCATGCCAATAGCGACGATCTGCGGCACCACGGCCTCGGCGTTGAAACGGGCACCACCGGCATAGATCTGCAGGGCCAGCGCTCCACCTGTGAACAGGGCGGTCAGGCCAACAACCGGCAGCGATAGCCAGCCGATCTGCAACAGCGACAGAAAGAACTCGCGCGGGTAATAGGGCGGGCGCAGCATATGGGAAAAGGTGCTGAGCCCGAACAGAGCCACCCGGCCAATTGCCGCCAGCGCGGCCAGAACCATGCGACCCAAGCGGGCCAGAAGATCGAGCGGGTTCATCCTTGGTAGGTCCTGGCGTAGCGGTGGCCCAGCGAGGTGAGGATCTCATAGCCGATGGTGCCTGCGGCCTGGGCCAGATGTTCGATGGTCTGTTCCTCGTTCAGCAGGGTGAGCGATGCGGGCACCTGATCAAGGGCGGTGACATCCACAGTGATGAGATCCATTGAGACGCGCCCCACAATCGGGCAGCGGGCCTCCCCGGCATAGGCAAAAACATCGCCCTTTGTCAGCGCCCGCTGCAGCCCGTCGGCGTAGCCTGCGGCAACGGTGGCGATGCGCGCTGGGGTTTGAGCCACCCAGGCGTTGCCATAGCCGACGCTTTCGCCAGGTTCGACATCGCGCAGCTGAATGACGGGAAGGTCGAGTTGCACCACCGGCAGGGCATCGCCAAAAGGCTCGCCACCATAGAGACCGACACCAGGGCGGCACAGGTCAAAGTGATAATCGGGCCCCAAAAGCATGCCACCAGTGGCGGCCAAGGAACGCGGCACTTCGATGCCGTCTGTCATCTCGCGGAAGACGCGCAATTGTTGCGCATTCATCGGATGGGCAGGATCATCTGCGCAGGCCAGATGCGACATCAACAACACCGGGCCCTGGCCCAGAGCGATGTCGCGCACGGCGGCCCATTCGGCGGGCTCCATGCCGAGCCGGTTCATGCCGCTGTCCAGCTGCACTCCAAAGGGATGACCGGGCAGGGTCTCAAAATGGCGCAGCATCTGGTCCAGCGAGTTCAGCATCGGCGTCAACTGAAACTCCTTCAAGAGCTTGGTGTCGCCTTCCATATGGCCGGAAAACACCGAGATACCGGGGCCGGGGCCCAGGGCGCGGCGCAGCGCCACGCCTTCTTCGGCGGCGGCGACAAAGAAATTGCGCGCGCCAGCCTTGGCCAATGCCTTGGCCACACGGCCCGCATCCAGCCCATAGCCGTTTGCCTTGACCACGGCTGCGGTCTCGCAGTTGGTCATTGCGTTGAGATTCTGCCAGTTGGTCACCAGCGCATCGAGATTGATTGTCAGTTTAGCCGTGCTCATGCCCCGTTCTTGACATGCGCGCGGCAGGGGTCAAGTGAAATTCGCGGGGAATACTGTTAGGTTTGGTGGCATTGGGCGGCTTGTGGCTGGTTTCGGTCACCAAAGGTGTCCAGTGGCCAAGATAAGGGCCAAATCGCCATTGGACCATTTCAGAAGGCCACCGCGCCCGCCCCGCGGGGGCGGTTCGGGCGCTGCCAAAGCCAGGCTTTGGCAATTGGCGAAACACTTGATTGTTGCGATCCTTGAAGGGCAGCTATCCGGACTTAGCTGCCGTTGCGAGATTGCGATAGATGCTCGCTCAGAACTTCCTTAGCAACAGCATCCACGCTTTCGAGCACATCATCGCTGCTAGGATCGTAAGCCAGACGCGAAAGCTCATCTCTAAGTTCTCTGACCACTTGCGGAGAGGATTGCGCGATGACAAGAAGGATTAGCCAGTACTTCCACACCGCATCCTTTCCAGCCAGTACACTTCTGATATGTGGTACTATTTCCAGTCCGGCATTCTTCAACACGGAGGCAGTCGGTTCAGCCACCGGCCAGTTTGCATCTTGAACCCACACTAGCAGTTCCGGGATGGCGTCGTTGAGAGAGGGAAAGCCCCTTTCTCTCGCCCGATCAACGGCAGGTATGTCATGTTTGTGTTTGGGAATGCAGTTCTGAACACTCATGTTTCTAAGCTAGTCACGATATGCGAACGCCACAATGGGCTCGAAGCAGACATTGACCAAAAAGCCAATTTAGGAGACGTGCATCGCTTTTAGTTTGTCAATTGGCAGACAGGAAGGAGAGGTGCGGTCAGGGAGGCTCCACCCGCCGGAACGCCAGGCAGCGCCCGAGCCTCCCCACGGGAGGGCACTTTCGCACCCACCCAGGGTCAGGCGCTGCCCTGTGATTTTTCTTACACGGTGACTGGCCTGGATTAGTACTCGTCTTCGCGTGGGCCGTTCTGCCATTCCTTGGCCAGATTGCCAAAACGGGTGAATTCGGCGGTGAATGACAGCTCTACCGTGCCGATGGGGCCGTGACGCTGCTTGCCGACGATGACTTCGGCCTTGGCGTGCAGGCGTTCCATGGCGGTTTTCCACTCTTCCATCTTGTCCAGTTCATGATCGCCGGGCTTTTCGCGTTCCTTGTAGTATTCCTCGCGGAACACAAACATCACCACGTCCGCATCCTGTTCGATCGAGCCGGATTCGCGCAAGTCAGACAGCTGCGGGCGTTTGTCTTCGCGGTTTTCCACCTGACGCGACAGCTGCGACAGGGCAATCACCGGGATCTGCAACTCTTTGGCGATGGCCTTCATCCCCATGGAGATCTCAGCGATCTCGTTGACCCGGTTTTCGGCCATGCCGCGGCACAGCTGCAGGTAGTCGATCACCAGCACATCCAGCCCATGGGTTCGCTTCAGGCGTCGTGCCCGCGCGGCCAGCTGCGAGATCGGCAAGGCGGGCGTGTCATCGATGAACAGCGGGCAGCTTTCCAGATCCTTGGCGGCCTGGACAAAGCGGCGGAATTCACCCTCGGTCATGTCGCCCTGACGGATCTTGTGGCTGGAAATCTCGCTTGCTTCGGCCAGAACCCGGCCCGCCAGCTGTTCCGCTGACATCTCGAGGCTGAAGAACCCAACCACGCCGCCATCGATTGCGCCTTCGGACCCGTCCGGTTTGGTGCCCTTCTTATAGGCCTTGGCGACGTTGAAGGCGATGTTGGTGGCCAGCGAGGTTTTCCCCATCGAGGGTCGACCCGCCAGGATCAAAAGATCCGAGGGGTGCAAGCCGCCAAGTTGTTTGTCAAGATCGGCGAGACCGGTGGAGACACCGGCCATGCCGCCGCCGCGCTGATAGGCCTCATTGGTGACATTGACCGCCTCGGTCACCGCCTTGAGGAAGCTTTTGAAACCGCTTTCGGTCTGGCCCTGTTCCGCCAGCTGATAGAGCGATTGTTCCGCCTCGACGATCTGTTCTTTGGGTTCCGAGGCGACATCAACCCGGCGGGCCTTGTCGGCGATGCTTTGCCCCAGGGCAATCAGCTCGCGCCGGATCGCCAGATCATAGATCATCTGCGCATAGTCGCGCACCGCAAAGGCCGAGATCGAAGAGCTGGCCAGTTTCGCCAGATAGGCCGGGCCGCCAAGCTCCTTGAGGCCTTCGTCATCCTCCATAAAGGCCTTGAGGGTGACCGGCGAGGCCAGGGCGTTCTTGGAGATCCGGGCGGCGGCGATTTCGTAGATCCGGGTGTGGACCGGATCATAGAAATGACTGGCATTGATGATCGAGGCGATGCGGTCATAGACGTCGTTGTTGGTCAGGATCGCGCCCAGAAGCTGTTGTTCTGCCTCAACCGAATGGGGCAGCTCGATCTGCTCGGCGGCCGCTTTTGCAACCATCATGCCCTGTCCCTGGGCCGGGGCAAGGGCCTGGCTGGCGGGAATATCCCCCATGGCCTGCATCTGGTCCTGCGCCATCTCATCGGGCATCTCGCTGGAGATGTGATCCGGCATTTCATCCGGCAGGGGGGCGCTGGGGGGAATATCGTTCATTGCTGCTCTCTTTGGTTTGAGCGGTAGTAGTAAAGCCATTTGCCCGAATTTGGTATCGGGAAATTCTGTGGATAAGCCGGGCGCGCCTGTGGGTTATTTGCGCGAATTTTGCACAAATCCCAGGCCTGTCATGGAAAAGGCCGCCCCGTGACGGAGGCGACCCTGGACGCAATCGGCATGTTTTTGCGTCTTAGCCTTTTTTGTTGGCCTCTTGCCAGGCGCGCGGATCCTTGAGGAAGGCCTCGACCTCGCTCAGGGTTTCTTCGTCAAAGGCCTCTTGTGCCTTGGCTTCAGCCAGAACATCCCACCAGGTGCACAGGTAATGCAGCTCGACGCCGTGGTCGCCCAGACGTTTGGTGGTTTCGGGGAAGATATCATAATAGAAGATCACCGCGGTGTGGCCGCAGCTGGCACCGGTTTCGCGGATCGCGTCCACAAAGGAGAGTTTCGAGCCGCCATCGGTGGTCATGTCTTCGACCAGCAGCACCCGCTGGTCCTCCGTCATCACGCCTTCGATGCGGGCATTCTTGCCATAGCCTTTGGGTTTCTTGCGCACATAGGTCATCGGCAGTGCCATGCGCTCTGCCACCAGGGCGCCAAAGGGGATACCTGCGGTCTCGCCCCCGGCGATATTGTCAAAGGCCTCGAACCCGGCGTTGCGCATCACGGTGATGGTCAGAAAATCCATCAAGGTGGTGCGAATGCGCGGGAAGGAGATCAGCTTGCGGCAATCAACATAGCTGGGCGAGGGCAGGCCGGAGGCCAGGGTATAGGGCTCGCGCGCATTGAAATTCACTGCGCCGATCTCCAGCAGCATCCGGGCAGAGAGGCGGGCAATTTCTTCGGCGGTGGGGTAGGAGGTCGGGATCATGGCATATCCTTCGAGAGCTTGGGTGCCAGAGGCAAGGGCAGGAGCCTCCGGCGGAGGTATTTGGGAGAAAGTGAAATCAGGCGGAGGATAGATCAGGCCACCGACCAGTAGATTGGGAAACCGGGGTCAAAGACGGTGACGGGTCCGTCATCGCTGTGGATCTTGGCCGGGAACTTGGTGGCTTGATCTGATTTCTGCAATGTAAGCTTGGCAGTGTTTTCCGGGAGGCGATAGAAGGAGGGGCCGTTTTGGCTGGCAAATTTTTCCAGGTTCTCCAGCTTGCCGTCTTCTTCAAAGACATGGGCCAAGAGCGGCATGGTGTTGGTGGCGGTGAAACAGCCGGCACAGCCGCAGCCGCTTTCCTTGGCGGGGTCGATATGCGGCGCGCTATCCGTGCCCAGGAAGAAACGGGCGTCGCCAGAGGTCGCAGCGGCGCGCAGCGCCAGGCGGTGTTCTTCGCGCTTGGCCACCGGCAGGCAATAGTAATGGGGTTTGATGCCGCCCACCAGGATGTGGTTGCGGTTGATGATCAGGTGATGGGTGGTGATGGTGGCCCCCAGATCCTGATCCTGGCTGGCGACATAATCGGCGGCGTTGGCGGTGGTGATATGCTCCATCACCACGCGCAGGCCGGGGGTGGCGCGGCGGATCGGATCCAGCACCCGGTCGATAAAGACCGCTTCGCGGTCAAAGATGTCGATGTCGTGGTCGGTGACCTCACCGTGGGTGCAAAGTGGCAGGCCGATTTCGGCCATTTTTTCCAGCACGGGGCGCACAGTGTCAAAGTTGCTGACGCCGCTGCTGGAATTGGTGGTGGCCCCGGCAGGGTAGAGCTTGACCGCTTTGACCAGACCTGAGGCATGGGCGGCGGCAACATCCGCCGGATCGGTGTCCTCGGTGAGATAAAGCGTCATCAGCGGTGCGAAATCCATGCCCTGGGGCAGGGCGGCCAGAATGCGATCGCGGTAAGCCGCGGCCTGGGCTCCGGTCACCACCGGCGGCACCAGGTTCGGCATGATGATGGCGCGGCCAAAATCACGGGCGGTTTCGGGCAGCACGGCCTGCAACATCGCGCCATCGCGCAGGTGCAAATGCCAGTCGTCGGGGCGGGTCAGCGTGAGCGTCTGGGAAATGTTCTGGGTCATGGCGTCGCGTTAGCACAAGACAGATCAAAGGGAAAGAAGTCGCAACAAGACTTGCCGCCGTGCAGGCGCGATTTTGTCAGGCAGGGGGGGATGGGCCGCCGCCCTGCGGGTGCGGGTCGCCGTGGGTCCGGATTACAGGGTTGACGGCAGTTCGAAATCGCCATCTGCGGCGCGTTGTTCGAGCTTCTGCAGGCGGCTGCGGAACCGTGGGGCGCGCAACCGGGAGATCACATTGCGGCACAGCAAGACCTGCAGATAGGGCCGGTCGGTCAGATCCAGCCGCCCCATCAATGCGCGCAGATAGGCCGAGTTTTCACGGCGGGCGCGATAGAGGCGGGCAAAGGCAGCCTCGCTCAGTTGTCCCTTGGCTGCCAGCTCCAGGATCGGGTGCAGGATCTCCATTTCGATCACGCGGGTCTGAACCGCATCACCGAGATTGGGAACCCGCAGCCGGGCGACATTTTTGCGCGCAAAGAGCGCTGCATGCATCGCATCCAGCCGCTCATAGGGGTCATAAAGCACATGCACCTGTTCGGCCGCATCCAGCATGTCGGGGGCATAGCCATAGCGATCCGTGAAAGAGGTGCGTCGCATCTCGACAAAACGATCATCCCATTCTGTCATGCGGGGATCCAGCGTGGCCTGGGGCTGGATGGCGACAACCTTGGCTCCGGGGGCGGCCACCGAATAGGCGGCAGCGGCATAGCCACAGGGGCCGGCACCGTAAAAGATCACACTGTCGAATTCGTCAAAGAATCCATCGTCGATCAGCTGGTCAAAAAAGCCATAGACGCGTTCGCTGCGAAACCAGGTGTCGCCACTCGACAGCAGGCCCAGATGCGACCAGCCCTCTTTCTTGACCATGTCAAAGCCCAGCGGTTGCGCCAGTTTTGACAGGTTATGGACGCCCTGCACGGTTTCAAAGGTGACCAGCAGCGTATTGCCCTGATCCAGAAAGGTGGCACAGTGTTTCTTGTCCAGCGCCTGGAACATGCCCAGCTCTTCGGTGATGGCGGCCAGCCGCTGTTCCCATTGGGCAGGTTTCAGACCGGAGAGGTCCTCGTCCAAGATCTCGAGGTTTTCTTGCATTGCCCATATCCCTTACACTGACCACGACAGCGATCCTCAGAGCTAAGATCTAGGCAAGGAATGCGGCCAAAATGGGAAAAACTCTGGCCACTTTGTCGGCTCTTGTGGGGTGGCTTGTGGGAAAATGCCTAGTTCTGGCGGGGTGGGCCAGGTCAGCTTTGCCAGATCAAAGGGCGGTTAATCCGCCGTATCTGAGCGGTCGGGCGCTGTCGCCTTGGCTTTGCGGCCCATGTTGGCAAAATTGGTCAGGGTCCGCGCGGTTTCGGCATTGATGGGGCGCGAGGGCGGCGTCATCAGAAGGCGGGCAAATAGGGCGCGATAGGGTTCTTGTTGCATCAGATGGCGAAAAGTTTGGTGGCGCCAAGCTACTGTTTCTGTGTGGAGTTTCTGCAGTTTGGCGTGTTTTAGCAGGGCCTCTGTCAGGGTCTGGCGTGCAGCTTGGTAGCGATTGATGGAGAGGTCGGTTTCGGTGTTGAAATTGCGTTCGACCCAGTAGTCGACCCCCAGCATATGATCCGAATGCACGGCGCGGCCACGGGCAGCTTTGAGGACAAAGCTCTCCATGCTGCCAAGCGCGTAGTGGTTGAGCTGCGCCAGGCCATAGTTGTCGCGGCCATAATTGGAAAACAGCCGCCGGGTCTTGAAGGCCTCGCCCAGTTCGCGCCCCTCGCAGTCGAACCAACGAAAGCTGTCCAGCCGGGCTTCATCTTTGACGTTGCGGGGGCGATGCACGCCGATCTTGCGGTAGGTGCCATTGTTGCGAAACAGGGTCTTGAACATCGAGGCGCGCCAGGGCCAATGCATCACCGCAGGCGCGCAGCGACGGAAAGTCTCGGTCACTGGGCTGTCTTCGAACCGCAGGATGTCGGCATTGCCAAAGAGCCGCCAGGTGAGGGTTACAGCATCCGCCTGGGGCAGGGCGTCCAGCAGCGCGGACAGGGTGCCATCGCCGGTCTTGATATTGACGAATTCATCGATATCCAACGCCATGATCCAATCGGCCTGCTTCACCAGCGGGTGTTTGTCGGCCAGTTTCATCGCGGTGAACTGGATGCCGCCCTTGCCATAGGGGCCGTCGTTTCGCACATGGGTGAGTTCGCCCATGGCGTCGAGCTGGTCCAGGATCTCGTCGGTGCCATCCTGGCAATCGTTGGAGAAGACCAGAAAATCGGTGAACCCCACGGTGCGATGATGGGCCAGCCATTCCAACAGGAAGGCCCCTTCGTTTCGAACGGTGAGGATCGCCAGAAAGCGCATCACTTACCAATCTGACCGGAACACGGCGACTTTGCCGTGGGACCAGCGCGGAAAGAACACCAATCCGGCAGCATCCAGACAGCGAAAGATCTTTTGGATGCCCTCCTTGCCGATCCATTGCGGATGGGTCTCGATGACGACGGCGCGCAGCGTGGTCAGATCCATCTTGGGCAGCAAATCGACCTCGGCGCCTTCGATGTCGCAGATCAGCACGCTGGGCTGTAGCTCTGCGATCACCGCATTGACGTCGCGGGTGGGGACCTCGACGCGGGTGCATTCCTCGCCGTCCTCCATCGGATCCAAAGAAGAGGCGAGGAAATTCTTGCGGATATAAAAGGCCGAGCTGCCGTCGCTGTCCGCCAGAACGGCATTGGTGACATGGGCGTTTGTCACCCCGTTCAAAGCATGCACCTGGGCGATATAGGGCATCAGCTGCGGGTTGGCCTCAAAGGAATGCACGGATTTGGCTGGAGTCTTGGTGGCCACCAAGGTGGACATGAACCCGATGCCCGCGCCCAGTTCCATCACCACGTCGTCGGCCTTCACCAGTTTCTTGACCGCATCGGCCTCCTTGGCTTCATAGGTGCCCTGCCGCAGCAGGGTACGGATGCGTGGAGGCAGCACCTCGCGGTCCAGTGGAAAACGCATGCCCCGGCATTTCAAGGTCTTCTGGACTTCGGCGGCTTCACTCATGGCTTAGCTCTCCACGTCTAGCGCCAGCGCATAGGCGACGCGTTCGGTTGCGGTCAGTTTAAGGGTCAGGGCCTGCTGGTACAGGTCTTCGAATTCTTCCATGCCATGCAGCTCATCCGCTTTGGCGCGATGCCAGGCCAGCCCCGCCTGATGCCATTTCTGCAAAGCATCGTCCTGCAGCAGCCGGTCGTATTCAGCCTGCAGGCGTGGCAGGTTGCGCTGCACCGTGACATCGCGGTGGTCGTTCCAGTCCATGCGGATCCAGTAGTTGATGCCGATGGAGCGATCCACATGCAGCGCACGCCCCCGCTGACGCTTGACCAGAAAGCTCTCGGCGGAGCGCAGGGCATAGTGGTTGAGCTGAATGAGATCATAGCCGATGGATTTGCGCGAATTGCGCCAGCCATTGTCGGCGGCCTCGCTGGTCATGTCCTTGCCAGAGCCATTGACCCATTTCACCTGATCGCGCAGGTGCTCCTCCAGCTTGTTGGGGCGGTGGCAGCTGATCTTCTGATAGGCACCGATGTTCTTGAACATGGTCTTGAAGCCCCAGACCGTATGCGGCTTGGGGCAGTGTTTTGGCGCGCAGGCGTCAAACTGGCCGGTGACAAACTCATCCTTAAGCTGGGTCACCCCGTTGGAGCCAAACAGCCGCCAGGTCATCGCCACATTGCTGGCATCGGGGACGCGGTCAAAGAAATCCTGCAGGGTGCCATTGCCGCAGCGCACATTGATGAATTCATCCACATCGATATGGATGATCCAGTCGGCATTGAGGATCACCGGCTCTTTCAGGGACTGGTTGAGCGCGTGCTGCTGCGGCGAGTTGCCCTTCCAGTTGTCATTGTTGCGGTGCTGCAGGACGCCCAGCTCTTGCAACCGGTCCAGCAGCTCGCTGGTGCCGTCTTCGCAGCCATTGGTGTAGATCAGGAAATTATCCACCCCCATGGCGCGGTGATAGGCGACCCATTCCAGAATATAGGGGGCTTCGTTTTTCATACAGCCGACAATGACATTGCCGCTGCTGCCCTCGGGCAGGGACCGCGGGGGGATCTCGCTATAGGGGGGCTGCGGCAGATCTTCGCCTTTTTGGCCCAGGTCATTATGTGGCTTGAAGGGAGAGCCCTGCAGCATCTCGAAGTTTTCCAGCGCCAGCGGCGGCATCACCGCCAGAGCGGCCTTGGTGGGCTGCTCGCCTGCAGGGGGTTTGGGTTTTGTCATGCCCTGCAGATCCGCGCCCTTGCTCTGCATCTCTTCCTTGGTGGCCTTGTTGATCCGGCGCATGAAGGTCAACAGATACTGTGAGGCGCGAAAGCCCCGCTGGGTCTCGGCTTCCTGCCAGGGGGCGCTGTGATCTTGCGGTGTCGGCGCGCAGGCGAAATCGGCGGCCGCGAGGGCCGGATGCGCGGCGGCAAGTGCCTGATTGAAGGCGGCGAAGTGGGCCGTGAGCGAGGCCAGCTGGGCGGGGTCGATGGGGGCACCGTCGATGGCGATTTCATTCAGGAAACTGCGCCACAGCTGACGCGGCAGGATCTTGCTGCGCTGGGCCAGAAGTTGCAGCAACAGGTCATTCAGCTGACGGCTGCGCGCCAGCCAGGCCGCAGAGGGCTGGCCGGGGAGTTTGCCCAGCGGGCTGCGTCCGATCTGCGAGGGGAGGTCAAAGGCGGCGCAGATCTCGCTGGGCGCTTCGGCGCTGAAAAACAGCGCTTCGTCATAGGGGCGGAAGCTGAGGCTACCGGCACCAAAGACCCCCTCCCAATGGTGCTGCAGGGCGGGGTAATCGAGCCAGAAGGGGGCCATCTGGGTTTCTTCGAATTGACCGGCCTGTGGATCGATCCGCGGGGCGGTCTGCAGCGCCGCCTGCCACCAGTTGTCGCCTTGCATCAGGTCCAGCTCTTGGGTCAGGGCGCGGTTGCGCCCTTCCAGGATCTGGGACCCATAGTGTCGCGCCAGAGCGCGCGCTGGACCATCGATATGGGCCACAATGCGGATATCATCCGAGAGCGGTTCCAGCAGCGCTTTCAGTCGCTCCAGTTCGCTTGAGCGGTGCAGCTTGGTGCCCAGCTGCGTGGCCGAGAGGATCAGCACCTCGGGCTGGGCCAGATCGACCTCGCGGCGCAAATCTTCCGACAGAACCTGCCGCAGGCGCGCCTGCTTTTCCTCGGTGATAAAGCCGCGGTTGTAGCGCAGAGGATCGATGTGGTCAGGATCGGTCACCGCCATGAACAGGCGGGTGTGGTTCTTGGCCCCGGGGGCGCGTGGAAACAACACGCCCTTGCCGCGCAATTGTTCGCGCTTGTCGGCCATGATCTGTTGCAGCCGTTCGGCCCCGGTATGTTCGAGGCCAATATGGAGATAGATGCGCATCAGTCGTTTCTTGCCTTCCGATTGACGTTGGCCTTGCCCCACCAGGGCAGCTCGCAGCCAAGATGAGTGCTGATCTTGCCCTGCGCCTCTGGGTCGGCGACATTGATTTCCAGATAGCTGGGATCATCGCGAAACCAGTGTTTCAGCGCCTCATAATGGCCATCGATCCAGATCATCTGCTCTTCGGCGGTCTTGCCATAGCCGATCGGCAGTCCAGGCACCGTGCTGGCGGGCAGGCGGGTGCTGCCGAGATTGTTCCAGCCCATGATCGATTTCGAATGGCTTTCGGCATCCCGCCGGGTGGCGATGAAGCGCAGCTGGGGATAGAGATCCTTGAGCACCTTCAACAGGGCAAAATCGAATTGCGGCCAGACCGAGAACTTGCCGTGAATAAAGCTGATTTCCGAGACCGCATCATAGTCGCGCATATAGGCCATCGGGTCGCCCTGCTCATAGAGCCCCTTGTACAGCAGGGAGCCAACAAAGATGCGGCGCTTGCCGGGCCGGTCTTCTTCGCGTTCTTTCAACCGGTGATCGGCGACGGCAAAGCCCGCTAGGCTGAGCGCCTTGTTCAGGGTGGTGGTGCCTGATTTTGGCAGGCCGAGGTTGATGACTTTTAGGACCATGATACGCGGCTCATTCTGTCAGACCGGTTGCAAGGCCTGTTTCAAGACCGAGATCTTCCAGCAGGGCCTCTTCCTGCGGCGGCAGCGTCGAGGCGGCCAGCAGCTGGGCGCGCATGTCCTGATAGGCGGGCTGGGCCAAGAGCTGGTCGCGCTTTTCCCGGTGCTGCTGCACAGAGGTCTCATGCAATCCGGCAATTTCGGGATCCGATTTCAAGGCGTCCAGCGCCCGGTTCAGATCCGGCAGGTAGCGCGCAATTGACAGGTCTTCATAGGCGGGATCATTGCGCTGTCGCCAATAGCTGTCATCAAAGGCGCGGTTCTCGCGGTTCACATCACCCCGGTCGTTCTTGACCAGATAGCTGTCCAAAGAGCGCAGCGCATAATGGTTGAGCGTGGCCAGATCGCGGCTGCCCTTGGCGGGAAACTTGCGAATGCGCCGGGGGTTGGCGGCTACCAGGAATTTATGGGGCACATCGCGCCCCGACCCATCGCACCAGCGCGGGTATTTCCGTGGCTCCAGGTTCTTTTTGAAAAACGGACGATGGGCGCCGTAGTATTTCAGCGGGAAATCATTGCGCACCAGGGATTTCACCTCGATGGCGGTCTCGTCGCACCAGATATCCGGATTGTGAGAGCGCTGGAACTGCGCGATCACTGGTGCGTCAACAAAGGCGCTCACCCCGTCATTGGCAAAGAACTGAAAGCTGATCGAGATCGCCTTGGGATCACGGCAGGCCTCGATCAAGGCCGGAATGGTGTGATCACCGGTATGGATGTTGAGGAACTCATCGACATCGGCCACCCAGATCCAATCGGCCTCCTGCACGACTGGCTGGTGGGCGGCGTCCTTCAAGGCTTCCATCTGGTAATTTCGCCCCACCGCGGGATTGGGCAGATGGGTCACCAGGCCACGGCTGGCCAAAGCGTCTAGCAGCTCTGCGGTGCCGTCGGTGCAATCGTTTGAATAGAATAGAAAATCCGTGACGCCAATCAGCTGGTTGAAGGCAATCCACTCCAGCAGGAAAGGGCCTTCGTTTTTGACGCAGGTTACTGCGGTGATGCGCATCTGGCATCCCCTTTCGATAGTCTCGACCTCCGGCTGCCGTCGCCGGTGACATTGGATGGTAGGGTCATTGCCCTCACTGCCTCTGGGGCCCGCTTTGCCGGGCGCATGTTCTTGTTGGCGCATTTTTGCATTGCACCTGCTCAGCGTCAATCATCGCACGACCGCTGGCGCAAGCCCTTGCAGAAGTGTTGCACTGGGGTCGACGCAACTGGACGCGCGGCGACGCAACGGCAGATCGCGCCGGCTTGACCCGGGCTGAGCCTCGTGCCCTTCTGCGACCAAAGTGCAAGGCAGAAGGCGAGAACAGATGCAGGTGCAATCCATCGATCAGGTGCAGGCCATGCTGACGCAGCAGGGCTACGTCTGTGGCAGAGATCTCGCCACAGTGGTGTTTTTGTCGCTCAGACTTGGGCGGCCGCTGTTTCTGGAAGGCGAGGCCGGCGTTGGCAAGACCGAGATTGCCAAGGCGCTGGCGGCCGCCTTTGGGCGGCGTTTGATCCGGTTGCAATGCTATGAGGGGCTGGATGCCTCTTCGGCGGTCTACGAGTGGAACTTTGCCGCCCAGATGGTGGCGATCCGCACCGCTGAGGCCGCCGGGGGAGCAGATCGCGCTGCCCTGCAGGCAGAGTTGTTTTCGGAGGAATTCCTGATCTCGCGGCCGCTGCTGGAGGCCATGCGTCCGGATGAGAACGGCCCACCGGTGCTGCTGATCGATGAGCTGGACCGCACTGATGAGCCGTTTGAAGCCTTTTTGCTGGAAGCGCTCAGCGATTTTCAGGTCACCATCCCGGAACTGGGCACCATCAAGGCGCCGGAGCCCCCCCTTGTGGTGTTGACCTCGAACCGCACCCGCGAAGTGCATGACGCGCTGAAGCGGCGCTGTCTGTATCATTGGGTAGACTATCCCAATTTTGCCCGCGAGGTGGAAATCCTGAAGGCGCGCGCGCCTCAGGCCTCGGCGCAGCTGAGCCGGGAGATTGTGGCTTTTGTGCAGGCGCTGCGCACCGAGGATCTGTTCAAGAAACCTGGCGTGGCCGAGACCATCGATTGGGCCAATTGCCTGTTGGCGCTGGATGTGATCGATCTGTCACCAGAGGTGATTTCGGACACCCTAGGCGCGATCCTGAAATATCAGGATGACATCGCCAAGCTGCAAGGCTCTGAGGCAAAGCGCCTTCTGGATCAGGCCCGTGCAGGTCTGGATCAGGACAGCGCCTGATGGTGGAACTGCCGGAATTGTCGCTGCCGGATCATCCGCGCCTGGCGCAGAACATCACCCATTTCGCCCGCGCCCTGCGCAAGGCGGGGCTTTCTATCGGGCCGGGGCGGGTGGTTGATGCGGTCCAGGCGGTGGCGGCCACGGGCTTTACCTCGCGGCAGGATTTCTATTGGGCGCTGCATGCCTGTTTTGTGACCCGCCCCGAACATCGCACCATCTTTGCCCAGGTGTTTCGCCTGTATTGGCGCGATCCGCGCTTTCTGGAGCACATGATGGCGGCACTGTTGCCCGCCATCCGCGGTGTGCAGGAAGAGCAACTGGCAAAACCGGGGGAGAAACGCGCCGCGGAGGCCTTGCTGGATGGGGCCAACCCGCAGGTTGATCCGCCCGAAGGTTCCAAGGAAGACGGCAGCGAGATCGAGGTGGATGCCACTTTGACGATCTCTGCGGATGAGCGGCTGCGGAGCCTGGATTTCGAGCAGATGAGCACCGATGAAGTGGCCCGCGCAAAACGCATTTTGGAAACCCTGCGCCTGCCGGTGAAACCGCTGCCCACGCGCCGCCATCAACCGGCGGTGCTGGGGGTACGGGCGGATTGGCGGCGGACGATGCGTCTGGCCTGTGGCACCGGGGGCGAGTTGCGGACCATTGCGCGCAGCAAGCCCCGGCAGCGTTGGCCCAATCTGGTGGTGCTCTGTGATATCTCTGGATCGATGAGCCAGTACAGTCGCATCGTGCTGCATTTCCTGCATGCGGTCTCCAATGCCAAGGGGGCGGGCTGGGCGCGGGTTCATGGCTTTACCTTTGGCACCCGTCTGACCAATGTCACCCGCCATCTGGCCACCCGAGATGTGGATGCGGCCCTGGCGGCGGCCGGGGCCGAGGCGCAGGATTGGGAGGGGGGTACCCGCATCGGCGACTGCCTGCATGACTTTAATCGCGACTGGTCGCGTCGGGTCATGGGGGCAGGGGCGGTGGTGCTGTTGATCACCGACGGGCTGGACCGGGGCGACCCGGAGGCGCTGGGCCGCGAGATGCAGCGGCTTCAGCTGTCGTCGCGGCGTCTGATCTGGCTCAACCCACTGCTGCGCTGGGGGGAGTTTGCCGCCAAGGCCCAGGGCATCCGCGCCATGCTGCCGCATGTGGACAGTTTTCGCGCCGGCCATTCCATCGCTTCGCTCGAAGACCTGGCCCGCGTCATCACGGATGAGCGTGATTCAGGGGAAAAGGCGCGGCTTTTGGCCCAGGTTTGACCGGCTCTCAGTTCATGCAGTTCGACAAGGGCATCCGGTGCAAGAGAAACGCTTTGTCATCGGGCGCGCGCTGCAGCACCCGCTCGCTTGCGTCACAATCATTGAAATAGATATCCGATCCCCCGGTGATGAGGATCGACGAATTGGTCCTGGCCACCACATCAAAGCGGCCGCCATCGCATTCAATGCCGCAGGACAGCTTGGCTCCGCGTTGCGTGCACAGGGCCGGGGTGTGCCAAGTGTATTGCCCGCGCAGGCGCACCGCCAGCCGCAGTACCATTTCGGCCCCCGGCATTTGGGCGCTGTCCTGGACGAAATGCGACAGCTGGATGGCCTCAACTTTCTGCGTGGGATGTTTTATCAGGTGATCGGCGGTATAGATGCGCTGGTAGCAACTGTCGGCCTTCGCGCCGAAATGCTGCGAAATCGACTGTGCTGTGGCGGGCAGTGCTGCGAGCAGGAAGCCGCAGGCCAGGTTGACTATTCTAAACATGATACTCTTCCCAATGCTGAACTCTTTAATGGTAGCGGGAGGCGGGCACTTGCCAAGCAGCAATTGCCAATTTGCAATTGAATGGCCAGAGCAGAGCTTGGTCCCACGGCAGAAATTTTTGCAGGGCCCATATGACATGCAGCGGCAGCCGCTAATCCTGGCAAATGCCGCGGTGTTTTTGTGTCTTTGCGGATTTGCCGCTTGAAACTGCCTGTGTGAAGGGCAAGCTTGCAACCAGGAAATCGCGATGCAGCCGGAGATATAATGACCCAGGACACCACAGCATTGTCAGGGCAAAGCCCTGCCCAAATCGCCCTAGGATGGCATCGCTCCGGCGTAGGGGCGGCCCTGGCGACGGTGGTGCAGACCTGGGGCTCTGCGCCGCGCCGGGTGGGATCACAGCTGGTTGTCAGCGGTGATGGACGTCTTGAGGGCTCGGTCTCAGGGGGCTGTGTCGAAGGCGCCGTGGTGCTGGAAGCCCAGGAGGCCTTGGCCGACGGTCAGCATCGGATGCTGGAATATGGCATCAGCGATGGTGATGCCTTTGCGGTGGGCCTGGCCTGTGGCGGCACCATTCGCATCCTGGTGGAGCCGGTTGGCGGCAGTCTGGACCCCACCGTGCTAGAGGAGCTGGTCGAAGCCCAGGCAACACGTCAGCCCCTAGTCTATGAGGTAAACCTGAGCAGCGGCATCGGGCAAGTGCTGCGGGGGCAGTATCCAGAGCGGATGCGGATGGACCGATCAGGTGTCGAAGCGGACAGCGAGATCTTTGTGGCCGTGCATAACCCACCGCTGCGGCTGGTGGTGGTGGGAGCAGTGCATATCGCCCAGGCGCTGGTGCCGATGGCGCAGATTGCCGGCTATGATCCAGTGGTGATCGATCCGCGCGCAGCCTTTGCCACGCCGGAGCGTTTCCCGGGAGTGATCCTGATGGAGGATTGGCCGGATGAGGCGGTGACAACCCTGGGGCTGGACGCGCGCAGCGCGCTGGTGCTGCTGACCCATGATCCCAAACTGGATGACCCGGCCTTGCAGGCTGCCCTTCACAGGGACTGTTTCTACATCGGCGCGCTGGGCTCAAAAAAGACCCATGCGGCGCGGGTGGAGCGGATGCAACAGGCGGGGTTCAGCGCCGACCAGATTGCGCAGATCCATGGCCCTGTGGGGCTGGACATCGGGGCCGCCGGCCCGGCTGAGATCGCGCTGGCCATCCTGGCTGAGGTGACCGCAGTCCTGCGGGGCAAATCCGCATGAAATTTGGCAGGGTGGCAACCCAATCGGCTGCCGGTACAATCTTGGCGCATTCGATGCAGGCCCGTCAGCTGCCGCATGAAACACAGCTGGTCTATCGCGTTGCCAAGGGGACCGTCCTCAGCGCGCAGCATCTGGCAGATCTTGCCGCCGAGGGGCATCAGGAGGTGACTGTCGCGCAGCTGGAAGAGGGCGATCTGCACGAGGATGCAGCCGCTCTGGAGCTGGCGCAGGCTCTGGTGCCGGATGAGGCCGGACAGGGGATACGGATTTCAGGGGCCGGGGCCGGACGGGTCAATCTCTATGCGCAGGCGTGTGGTGTCGTGCTGCTGGACAGCGAGGCCCTGCATCAGGTCAATGCAGTGGATCCAATGATCACCATCGCCACGGTGCCGGATTTCCACCGGGTGGATGCCGATGGCATGATCGCCACCATCAAGATCATTTCCTACGGGGTGGTCGCAGGCCTGTTGCACCGGGCCGGGGCTGGCAGCGCAGGGGCGATCCGGGTGCAAGCGCCGGTTTATTCCTCCGCCAGTCTGATCGAGACGACGGTCACTCGGGAGGTGCCGTCGGACAAAGGGCGTCGGGCCATGGCGGGGCGGTTGCAGCGGATGGGCCTGACGTTGAGTGAACGAGTGTTGGTGTCGCACCGCGAAAGTGATCTGGCCGCGGCACTGACCAATGCGCCGGGGGAGGTGATTTTGGTCCTGACCGGATCCGCAACCTCTGATCCGGCGGATGTGGCACCCGCAGCACTGGGCCTGGCAGGCGGACATGTCATTCGCTTTGGCATGCCGGTGGATCCGGGCAACCTGTTGTTTCTGGGGGAGCTTCACGGCAAGCCGGTGATCGGACTGCCCGGCTGTGCGCGCTCGCCTGCCCTGAATGGCGCGGATTGGGTTCTGGAGCGGGTGCTTTGTGGTCTGCCAGTGACCGGTGAGGACATTGCAGCCATGGGGGTTGGGGGGTTGCTCAAGGAAATCCCAACCCGGCCGATGCCGCGTCGCTCGCCATAGGGGCGGGTCTAGTCTGTTTCCGCGCCCAGTGATGCGCCTGGGTGGGTGACGCCTGGCTAAGCCTGGGGCGGCGGTTTTGACATGCTGTTCTCGCGTTGCGGGCAAAGTTTTCTTTTGCCAAGTGGTAAAATTGTTTGTGACCCGGCGTCTCTAGGGGTTCGCGAATGTGTCTTGCCGTGCTTAACTCTCGGCAGCCAGAAAATAATCTAGCAAGGGAGGAACTCATGACCAAGGTCACGATGACCGTGAACGGCAAGGCCGCAAGCGGTGAGGCAGAGGGGCGGACATTACTGTCGTCCTTTCTGCGCGAAGAGCTGGGCCTGACCGGCACCCATGTCGGCTGCGATACCAGTCAATGTGGTGCCTGTGTGGTTCACGTGGATGGTGTGGCGGTGAAATCCTGCACCATGTTGGCCGTCGAGGCCGAGGGGGCCGAGGTCGCCACCATCGAGGGGCAGGCGGCAGCCGACGGCACGCTCAACACCATTCAGCAGGCGTTTCAGGATCATCACGGATTGCAATGCGGGTTCTGCACGCCGGGCATGGTGATGTCGGCGGCAGCTCTGTTGAAAGACAATCCCAAACCCAGCGAGCAAGAAGTGCGCGATTACCTTGAGGGCAATCTGTGCCGCTGCACTGGTTACCACAATATCGTCAAGGCGATCATGGCTGCATCCGGTCAGGACGTCTCTGCCATCGCCGCTGAATGAGAGGCCCCTCCTGGGCCACCATAAGGAGATGTGGCCCCGGCAATAAATCAAACGACATGACCAAGAGGTGCGCCCTTTGGGCAGCACCCTCCAGGGAGGAGATTTGAAATATGCCAAAAGATAGTGGAATAGGCGCCAGTCCAAAGCGGCGCGAAGACAACAGGTTCCTGACCGGAACCGGCAATTACACCGATGACATCAATCTGCGCGGACAGGCCTATGTGCATTTCCTGCGCTCGGATATGGCCCATGGCCGCATCACTTCTATTGATACCTCTGCTGCTGCGGCGATGCCCGGCGTGGTGCAGATTTTCACCGGCGCTGATTTTGAGGGCGTGGGCGGTATTCCCTGCGGCTGGCAGATTACGGATAAACATGGCGAAGTGATGCAGGAGCCTGCCCATCCGGTGCTGGCCCAGGGCAAGGTGCGCTATGTTGGTGATGCTATTGCTGCCGTGGTTGCCGAGACTGCGGAACAGGCGCGCGACGCCGCCGAGGCGATTGAGCTGGATCTCGAGGAACTGCCGGCGGTGGTCGATATGAAGGCCGCCCTCCAGGAAGGGTCCGCAAAGGTCCATGATGATCTGACCTCAAACCTCTGTTATGACTGGGGCTTTGTCGAAGAAAACAAGCCCGCGGTAGAAGAGGCCTTTGCCAAGGCGGCCCATGTCACCACGCTGGAGCTGGTCAACAACCGCCTGATTGCCAACCCGATGGAGCCGCGTGTGGCGGTGGGGGATTTCAACCGCGCGACCGGGGATAGCACGCTTTATACCACCTCGCAGAACCCGCATGTGATCCGCCTTTTGATGGGGGCCTTTGTTCTGGGTATTCCCGAGCACAAGCTGCGGGTGATTGCCCCGGACGTGGGGGGTGGATTTGGCACCAAGATCTTCCACTACGCCGAAGAGGCATTTTGCACCTTTGCCGCCAAAGCCCTGAACCGGGCGGTGAAATGGACCTCGAGCCGGTCTGAGGCCTTTATTACCGACGCCCATGGGCGCGACCATGTGACCACCATTCAGCTGGCGCTGGACGGTGACAACAACTTTACGGCGCTGCGCACCGATACCCATGCCAATATGGGGGCTTACCTGTCGACCTTTGCGCCCTCGGTTCCGACCTGGCTGCATGGCACCCTGATGGCGGGCAATTACAAGACACCGCTGATCTATGTGAACGTCAAAGCGGTCTTCACCAATACGGTGCCAGTGGATGCCTATCGCGGCGCGGGCCGCCCCGAGGCGACCTTCCAGCTGGAGCGGGTGATCGACAAGGCAGCGCGCGAGCTGGGCGTTGACCCGATTGCCCTGCGCCGTCAGAACTTTATCACCGAATTCCCCTATGCCACGCCGGTTGCGGTGGAATATGACACCGGCGATTATCACGCCACCATGGACAAGTTGGAAGAGATTGCGGATCTCAAAGGCTTTGCTGCGCGCCGCGCTGCCAGTGAGGCTGAAGGCAAAGTCCGGGGCCTGGGCGTGAATTGCTACATCGAGGCCTGCGGCATTGCGCCCAGCAACCTGGTGGGGCAGCTGGGCGCACGCGCGGGGCTCTATGAAAGCGCCACGGTGCGGGTCAATGCTACCGGTGGTCTGGTGGTGATGACCGGTTCGCACAGCCACGGGCAGGGGCATGAGACGTCGTTCCCGCAGGTCATTGCCGAGATGATCGGTATTGATGAGAGCATGGTGGAGATTGTCCATGGTGACACCGCCAACACGCCCATGGGCATGGGCACCTATGGCTCGCGCTCGCTGGCGGTTGGGGGCTCTGCCATGGTGCGCGCCACCGAAAAGATCATCGCGAAGGCCAAGAAGATCGCCGCTCATCTGATGGAGGCTGCCGAGGCGGATATCGAGTTGAAGGATGGCGCCTTTAGTGTGGCAGGTACGGATAAATCCGTGGCTTGGGGCGATGTCACTCTGGCGGCCTATGTGCCACATAACTATCCGCTGGAGGATATCGAGCCGGGGCTGGAGGAGACGGCTTTTTACGATCCGGCCAATTTCACTTATCCCTCGGGTGCCTATGCCTGCGAGGTGGAACTGGATCCGGATACCGGCAAGGTCAGCATTGCCCGCTTTGCGGCGGCGGATGACTTTGGCAATATCGTCAACCCGATGATTGTCGATGGTCAGGTGCATGGCGGCATTGGCCAAGGCATCGGCCAGGCGCTGCTGGAGGCGGCGGTTTATGACGACGATGGTCAGCTGTTGTCGGCCTCCTATATGGACTATGCCATGCCACGGGCCGATGATTTGCCGTTTTATCAGGTCGATCATTCCTGTCAGACGCCCTGCACGCACAATCCACTGGGTGTAAAGGGCTGCGGCGAGGCGGGGGCCATTGGCTCGCCACCTGCGGTGGTGAATGCAGTGGTCGATGCGCTGCAATCCATGGGGCGCGAGGTGACCCATGTGGACATGCCGCTGAGCCCGTCGCGCGTTTGGCAAGCGATGCAGGGCTGAGACTGCGAACCTGTGGGGGGGCAACCCCCGCAGCAAGAACAGGCGGGGGCCAGCCCCCGCACACAGCATAGGCGGGGGCCGGCCCCCGCACCCCCGGGATATTTAGGGCCAAATGAAGGCCGGGTCCCGCGTGTGAAAGGAAATGAGCGATGTATGAATTCGACTTTGTGAAACCTTCTAGCGTAGCGGAAGCCGTGGCCGCGCTGGGCGAAGAAGAGGCACAGGCGCTGGGCGGGGGACAAACCCTGATCCCAACGTTGAAGCAGCGGCTGGCCAGCCCGTCAAAACTGGTCTCGTTGGGCGGTATTGCCGATATGCAGGGGCTGCGCCTTGATGGCGCAGATCTGAACATCGGTGGTGCCACAACCCATGGCACCGTGGCCGCAGAGGCCGCCGGGTCTTATCCGGCGCTGGCGGTGCTGGCGGGGCATATTGGCGATCCGGCCGTGCGCAACCGGGGCACCATCGGCGGCTCGCTGGCCAATAATGATCCGGCGGCTTGCTATCCTGCGGCAGCGCTGGCCAGTGGGGCGACCATTGTCACCAATGCCCGCGAGATTGCAGCGGATGACTATTTTGACGGGCTGTTCACCACTGCGCTGGAGGAAGGCGAGATCATCACCGGGGTGCGTTTCCCGGTGCCGGAGGTGGCCAACTATCAAAAATTCCTGCAACCGGCCTCGCGCTTTGCCTTGGTGGGGGTTTTTGTGGCCAAATATGCCGATGGGGTTCGGGTTGCGGTGACCGGAGCCTCGGAAGAGGGCGTGTTCCGCTGGACTGAAGCGGAAGCGGCGCTGAGCGGGAACTTCTCCGCCGATGCGCTGGACGGGCTTACCGTCGCAGCAGATGGCATGATGGCGGATATTCACGGCACCAAGGCCTATCGGGCGCATCTTGTTGGCGTGCTCGCCAAACGGGCAGTTGCCGCCTCTGCCTGAGCGCGGATCCGCTATTTGCATTTGCGGATCTGAAGTTAATATGCAAGGCCCAGGCCGGGAGCTGTTCCGGGCTGGGCCTTTGCGTTTCTGGCCAGACGGTCATTCTGGCCTGGCTGCTATACTGGACCGACTGTCATTTGCTGCGGTGCCCAAGGGCAGAAAGCCAGCAGGTTGCGCCGAACAAAAAAACGCCCCAGCCTGACAGGTTGGGACGCTTTTTGGACACAGATTTACTGTGGCATCACTTTTGTGGAAGGGGCCCGATCATCATGACCATTTGGCGGCCTTCCATTTTGGGCATGTTTTCCACTTTGCCGAGCTCTTTGACGTCTTCGGCAACGCGCTCCAGCAATTGGCGGCCCAGGTTCTGGTGCGCCATCTCGCGGCCACGAAAGCGCAGAGTGATCTTCACCTTGTCGCCAGCCTCGAGGAACTTGAAGACATTGCGCATTTTCACTTCATAGTCATTGGTGTCGGTGTTGGGCCGGAACTTGACCTCTTTGACTTCAATGATCTTCTGCTTCTTGCGGGCTTCGCTTTCGCGCTTTTGCTGCTCGTATTTGAACTTACCAAAGTCCATGATCTTGCAGACAGGCGGGGTCGCATTGGGCGAGATTTCAACCAGATCAAGACCTGCCTCAGCAGCCATGTCCATAGCCTTTGCCGGGTGTACAACACCGACATTTTCGCCATCAGCGCCAATCAGGCGAATTTCAGAGGCGCGAATTTTTTCGTTTGTGCGCGGGCCGGTATCACGTTGCGGCGGCGCATTATGAGGTCTGCGGGCTATGGCTTTGATCCTTTGATGATTGCCTTTTTTCGAGCACGGAACTTAAACGGAACCTTGGGATGTTTCAAGGCGCAACCTTGGGCAGGACGGTGGAAATCCTGTTGGATTGTCACTTTTACGCAGGAGGACACCCCGTTTTTTGCAAATGCGGCCTGCTAGCGTCATTATATGGTTAATTCCTGCGCCGGGCCGGGTGTCAAATGGGGACTCGCTGCTTTTTGCCGATGCGCCCTGAAACCGGTGGCGGGCTTTGGCTGATGAGGTCTCGGGGCCGATATTCCCCCTTGTGTGACACCCGTTTCGGGCGCAGGTCCCGGCCATCAGAACTGCACAGTTGCAGATCAAAAAAGGAGACGGGTGATGAAACCGGTTATTGTAATTTTGGGATTGGGTGTTGTTGCGGCGGCGGGCTATTTCTATGTCCAAAGCCAGCAGGAAGTTGCCCCTGCGGTGGTCGCAGAGGATGCTGCTGCGGTTGAGAGCGCATTGGACGAAGCGACGCCTGTGACAACCAGCGAAGAGGTGACGGAAGAGGCTGGCACGGCTGAGGAGGCTGTTGTTGACTCCGTCGCGGAAACGGCCACTGAGGCCGCAGAGGAGCTGGCAGAAGACGTGAGCGAGGCCGTAGAGGGTGTTGGTGAGGCCGCAAGCGCGGTGGTTGACGAAGCCGTGGAGGCTGCGACTGAGGCTGCAGACGCGGCTGCCGATCTGGCCAGCGAAGCCGAAGCCGTTGCCGACAGTGTGACCGAAACTGTGACCGAGACAGCCACCGAGGCCGCAGATTCTGCGGCAGCTGAAGCAGTTGAGGCCGCAACTGAGACCGTGACAGAAACAGTGACCGACACGGCGACTGAAGCGGCGAGCGAAACCGTAGCGGCCGCTGGCGAGGCCCTGGGTGGCATGGCGGAGTATCTCAGCCTCGATGGGTTTGACTTCGACAAAGTGGTCGAAATGATCAATGGCTCCGAGCTGGGCACGGCCCAGAAAACCATGCTGAGCACGGCCTTGACCCAGGCCAAGGACAACCCCGAACTGCTGTCGGGCGTGCTGGATCAGGTGAAGACCGCGCTGGGGCTGTAAGCTGCGCGTACCAGGCTGGGTCTGACAAAAAGCCAGAATGGTTTTGACAAAAAGAAAGGGCAGTCCCGGTTGGGGCTGCCCTTTCTTCATAAGATAGAAAGCGGCCTTGGATTGGATCAGTCCAAAAAGGCCTTTTCCACCACATATTGCGCCGGTTTGGAGTTGGCGCCTTCCTCCAGGCCTGCCTTTTCCAACATGTCTTTCAGTTCCAGATTGAAGGCCATGTTGCCGCAGATCATCGCACGATCATTGTCTGGGCACAGCGGCGTCACGTCGAGATCCTTGTAGGCTTCGCCAGAGTTGATCAGATCGGTGATCCGACCCATCTTGGGGCTCTCTTCGCGGGTGGTGGTGGGATAGTATTTGATCTTCTTCCAAAACCCTTCGCCAATCACCTCGTTGAGCAGCTCATCGGTTTTCAGACCCTCGATCAGCTCGCGGCCATAGGTCAGCTCACCGGCGGTGCGGCAGGTGTGGGTGATGATGACCTCGTCGTAGTCCTCATAGGTCTGTGGTTCGCGCAGCAGCGACGCAAAGGGCGCAAAGCCTGTACCGGTGGCAAAGAACCACAGCCGTTTGCCGGGAATCAGCGCGTCATGCACCAGGGTGCCGACGGGTTTGGGGCGCAGAATGATCTCGTCACCGGGTTTGATGTGCTGCAGCCGCGAAGTCAGCGGGCCGTCCTCAACCTTGATCGAATAGAACTCCATTTCTTCGTCCCAGCTGGGCGAAGCGATGGAATAGGCACGCAGCAGCGGTTTTTGCTTGCCGGTCTTCTCGTTGACCTCGCCCATCAGGCCGATCATCACAAATTCACCAGAGCGGAACCGCAGCGAGGCGGGGCGGGTCACCCGAAAGGAAAATAGCTTGTCGGTCCAGTGTTTGACCTCGGTCACGGTCTGGGCGTCGGGCAGGGTGGGGACGGCCTTTACAGGCGCGGCATTGGTCGCAGCATCGGTCACGGGCGTAATCTCGTTCATCGGTTGCATTACCGGTCTCTGTAACCGGCACCTCTGATTAATCTTTGATGTAGGTCAGGGGAAGCCCCGGAATTTGCAACGCCGCTGCGTCTGTTGCGCAGAGGTGCCGTAATCCGGGGCTGTCCTGGAGGGGTGAAGGCGGGCTTAGCGGGCGGCAGAGCCACCGCGCAGGCGGGCCTGATAGTTATGTGCGCCCCACTGGGAGCGGGCAAGCCATTGCTCCTGTGGTTGACGGGCGGCGAGCTCATCGCTGATTTCCACCTCATCAAAGCCGGTGCGACGGGCCATGGCGTATTGGTCCGCCAGGACATGCCCCTTGGCCCGCAGGCGGCCGGTATAGCCCATCAGGCGCAATTGGCGCGCCAGGGTAAAGCCACGGCCATCGGCAAAGCTGGGAAAGTCGATCCGGATCATCTCAGCACCGGCAATCTGCCCGGCCAGGCTGGCGGGATCGGTATCCGAGGTCAGATCCAAAGCGGTTTCACCCTCGAACCCAGCGGTCCAGCTGTCGGGACCAAAGCCCGCATCACTCACGATTACAGTCATATCACTCATGCTCCTGTGCGGATGAATTTGCCATTCACCACGTGAATGCCGCATTCTTCCTTGGTCTGGTCACGCCAGCGTCCGGCGCGGGGGTCTTCGCCTTCGGCGACCGGGCTGGTGCAGGGGGCACAGCCGATCGAAGGATAGCCCTTGGCCACCAGCGGGTGACGGGGCAGACGGTTTTCATCCATATAGGCGCGCACATCTTCCGGGGCCCAATGGGCCAGCGGGTTGATCTTGATGCGGCCCGTGCGGCCGGCGTCGGTCTCTTCCACTTCAAAGAAGTCCAGCGCGGCCCGGCTGCCAGCCTGAAAGCGTTTGCGTCCGGTGATCCAGCCGTCAAACCCGTTCAAGGCCTGTTGCAGCGGTGCGGTCTTGCGCAGCGCGCAGCAGGCATCGGTGTCCGAGAACCGCAGCGCACCATAGGGGTCCTTGGTGGCGATGTCTGCGGCCTTGACGATCTGCAGATTGCGCAGCCCCAGGCGTTCGCTCACCTCTTGCTGGTAGACCAGCGTTTCGGTGAACAACAATTCGGTGTCGACAAAGATCACCGGCACCATGGGATCGATCACAGCGGCCATGTGCAGCAGCACCACGGATTCAGCCCCAAAGCTGGAGACCAGCGCGATATGGCCGGCATCCTGCATCGCCCCCTGCATCACCGAGGTGGCAGAGTGGTGGCGGTAGCGGGCATTGAGATCCGCGACCTTTTGGGTCAGGGCGTCAGTATGAGAGGCGGTCGGCCCTCCCGGTTCAACGTGTTGTGTTTCAAGGTTCACCATGGGGCTATGCCACCTTTTTCTGAGCCTCGGGGTAGAGCGCGGTCTTGAAAGGCTCCATGCCAAGGCGGCGATAGGTTTCCAGGAAGGTTTCTTCCTCCCCGGTCCGGATCGCAAGATAGGTCTCGACCAGCCGTTCGACGGCGGGCACGATCTCGTCATAGGCAAAACCGGGGCCGGTACGGGTACCGATCGCGGCGGTTTCAGTGGCGTCACCACCCAGGGTGATTTGGTAGTTTTCCACCCCGGCACGGTCCAACCCGAGAATGCCGATATGGGCCACATGGTGGTGACCACAGGCATTGATACAGCCCGAAATCTTGATCTGCAGATGACCGATGTCATGCTCCAGCTTTAACTCGTCAAAGCGGGTGGCAATTTCCTGCGCCACAGGGATTGAGCGCGCGGTGGCCAGGGCACAGTAATCCATGCCGGGGCAGGCGATGATATCTGAGATCAAACCGATATTGGCGGTGGCCAGGCTGGCCTCTTTCAGGCGGGCATGGATCGCCGGCAGGTCATTTTTGTGGACATGCGGCAGGATCACGTTCTGCTGGTGGCTGATGCGCAGCTCGTCATAGCCCAGCTCCTGGGCCAGATCCGCCATGACCCGCATCTGTTCGGCGCTGGCATCTCCCGGTGTGGCCCCATGGGCCTTGATCGAGATGGTGACAATGGCGTGGTCGCTGTCGCGATGTTCGGCCAGGTTGGTGTCTGCCCAGGCGCGGAACACCGGATCTGTCTCATAGGCGGCCTGATAGGCCTCGGTGCTGCCGCTGCGCAGGGCAGGCGGGGTGAAATGGGTCTTGATCTCGGCCAGCAGCTCTTGGTCGGTGCCGTCGAACTCGCCGCGCCGCTCCTCAAAGCGGGCCTCGACCAACTCACGGATCTTTTCGATGCCGTTTTCCTGCACGGTGATCTTGATGCGGGCCTTGTATTTGTTGTCGCGGCGTCCCAGCACGTTGTATACGCTGAGCACGGCCTCAAGATAGGGCAGCAGATCCGCCTGAGGCAGGAAGTCACGAATGACCTTGCCAACCATGGGGGTGCGGCCCAGACCGCCGCCAACGATGACTTCAAAGCCGATCTCGCCATCCTGCTCGACCATGCGCAGGCCCACATCATGGGCCTTGACCACAGCGCGATCATTGGGGCTGCCGGTGATGCCGATCTTGAACTTGCGGCCCAGGAACTGGAACTCGGGGTGATCTGTTGACCACTGACGAATGAGCTCTGCATAGGGGCGCGGATCCGTCAGCTCATCCGCAGCGGCACCGGCAAAGTGATCTGCGGTGGTGTTGCGGATGGTATTGCCAGAGGTCTGGATCGCATGCAGGCCAACCTCACCCAGAGCATCCAGCATATCGGGGATGTCGTTCAGTTTTGGCCAGTTGTACTGGATGTTCTGACGGGTGGTGAAATGGCCATAGCCCTTGTCCCATTTCTCGGCCAGCAGTGCCAGCTGACGCATCTGGGCAGAATTCAGCGTGCCATAGGGGATCGCCACCCGCAGCATATAGGCATGCAGCTGCAGATAGACCCCGTTCATCAGGCGCAGGGGTTTGAATTCATCCTCGGTGAGCGAGCCGTCGACGCGGCGCGCGACCTGGGCGCGGAACTGGGCGTTGCGTTCGGCCAGAAAGGCCTCGTCAAAAGCGTTGTACTTATACATTGGCGAGAGCCTCCTGCTTACCATGGCTGTAGTTGGACGGACCTTTGCGGCGGAAATCCTCGCGGAAATGCACCGGTTCGGGGCCGTGTTCACCGGCTTTGGCGTCGGCCAGATAGGCGCCAACGATCGAGATGTTCTGCTTTTCGGCGTCCAGCAGACGCAGTTGGGCCTCGGCCTCATCCACGATCAGCTCTGCCTCAGCCAGATCACGGGTCCAGCTGTCGTCGGCCTTGAAGTAGATCACATCACCCTCGATCAGGTCGTTGGCGGTGATGACTTTGGGGGTAAAGGGGCGGGCCATTATGCAAGCTCCATGTTCAGGTCAGAAAGGGCGGCCACAGTTTGGCGCGGCGCAAGCCCGAGAAAGGTAAGAGCGGGGCCGTCAAAACGGGCCTCGGCAAGATCTGTTGGCAGGCGGTCCAGCGTGGTTTCCAGCACGCGCTGGTTGGACCGAGAGGCATTTTCGACCAGGGTCACCGGGGTGGCGCGGCTGGCCCCATGCATGATCAGACGGCCCTGCACGAAACGTGCGGATTTCTTGCCCATGTAGATGGCGGCGACTTCACCGGCGCGCGCCAAGGCGGCCCAGTCTTGATCGGCGAATCCCTTCATGTCGTGACCGGTGAGAAACCGCACAGAGGAGTTGCGCCCGCGCTGGGTCAGGCTTTGGCCAATCCCTGCGACAGCAGCAGAGGCGGCGGTGATGCCGGGCATGATCTGATAGGCAACACCGGCCTCTTCGCAGGCCGTGAGTTCCTCATCGAGGCGGCCAAAGATGGTGGGGTCGCCGGACTTCAGGCGCAGCACCTTTTTGCCGCTCTGGGCGTGGGCGACCATGCGGGCGCAGATCTCAGCCTGGCTCATCGAGGGGCCAAAGCCCTCTTTGCCAACATCTTCGAGAAGGGCCTGCGGGCCTGCCAGTTCCAGAATCTCGGCGCTGACCAGACGGTCAAACAGGATGACATCGGCCTCTTGCAGGGCGCGCGCGACCTTGAGGGTCAAGAGATCAGGATCACCAGGCCCCGAGCCGGCAAAGGCAACCTGGCCTTTGACAAGGCAACACATGCCGCTGCGGATAGGAGCGGTTGCATGTGCGGTATATGTCCTGGGACCGGGCATTTCGGACCTCTTTGCTGTTGTTTGACTTGAAGGTAGATATAGGAAATATTCCCACTATTGCGCTATAGACTTGGGGAAATAAGGAATAACGTCCCAGGTTGCCGTGCAGTCAGATAGAATGGTCCTGAAACAGAGGGAAAACGAGAATGACAGTGCGGATCGATGCGACGGACCGGAAAATTCTGGCAGAGCTGCAGCGCGATGCGGGGCAATCGCTGGATGAAATTGCCCGGCAAGTGGGCAGTTCCAAGACGCCGGTGTGGAATCGGATCCGCAAATTGCGCGAGGCTGGCGTGATTGGTCAGCAGACCGTGGTGCTGGATGCCGAGGCGCTGGGATTTGAGGCCTGTTTCTTTGTGCTGATCCGCACCTCGGAGCATGAAGCGGAGTGGCAGGCCAAATTCCTGAAGGCGCTGCGGGATCGTCCCGAGGTGCAGGAAGCCCACCGGCTGGCGGGGGACATCGACTATATCCTCAAGGTGCGGGTGCAGAATGCGCGGGCCTATGACGTCTTCTATCAGGCGCTGATCTCAGAGGTGAAAGTGCACAATGTTACGGCGCTGTTGTCGATGGAAGAGATCAAATCCACCACCATGCTGCCACTGGACGGATAGCGGCACGGGTCCCTCTTGCCAGGCGTGATCAAACGGAGCGCTCCCGCGCGCCTATTTCTGGCTGTGGAGAGCTGACACAGAACGAGAGCGGCAGCGCCTTCTGGATCGGAGGGGGGGTCTTGCTGAGAAGCGCTTCAGGGGCAGATCTGCCCCTGAAGACGCCATGGCAATAATAAGAAGGATCTGCGCGTCAAGGACAAGCCGTGCGATGCACGGGGGCCTTTGGCCCTCCTTGACCCGCAGCGGCGCGGTTAGCGCGTGACCTGCAAGTTGCTCAGCCCGTGGAAATGGTAGCTGTTGCTGTATTGCGGCTGGCCTGCGAGTTCGAGATTTGGGCAGCGTTCAAACAGGATCGGCAAGGCAATCTGCATTTCCAGACGCGCCAGGGGGGCACCGACGCAGAAATGCAGCCCACCGCCAAAGGCTGCGTTGGTGCGGGCGGGTCGGGTTGGATCAAAGGTTTCGGGATCCTCTTCGGCGGCAGGATCACGGTTGGCCGAGGCCAGCAACAGAGCAACCTGGTCACCGCGCTGAAAGCGATGTCCCATGACCTCAGCCTCTTCGTAGGCGTAGCGGGTGAACAGATGTAACGGTGGGTCAAAGCGCAGGATTTCCTCGACCAGGCCCTCAATGCCCGCAGGGGCCAGCCAGGCGGGGTCCCAGCCCTGTTGCATCAGGGTCTTGACGCCGTTTCCAAGCGCATGGACCGTGGCCTCATGGCCTGCGTTGAGCAACAGGATACAGGTGCCAATCAACTCATCGGTGCTAAGCTTGTCGCCTTCTTCTTCGGCGGCAATGAGATCGGTGATCAGATCATCCCGGGGGGCGCTGCGGCGTTGCTCCACATAGTCTCGCAGGAAATCAGAGAAGGCCTGTGCGGCCAGTGAAGCGGCACATTCGGTGTCATGGGTTTTGTTGGCCTGATACATCGCCACCATGTCATGGGACCAGCGCAGCAACTGGGGGGCCATTTCTGTTGGTACCCCCAAAAGGCGGCAGATGGTTATCACTGGCACCTGGGTGCAATAGGCGGAGAGAAGATCAAAGGGGCCGGTTGCGGGGAATCCGTCGATCAGGCTGTGGCACAGGGCGGTGATCCCCTCCCGTTGGGCCTGGATCTGGCGCGAGGTGAAGGCCCGCATCACCAACCGGCGCAGGCGGGTATGCCGGGGAGGCTCTGCCTCAAGCATGGAATGAGCCTCAGTGGCGAGAAAAGGGGCCAGATGGGCGGGGCTGGGGCGGCGCATTTCTGTTGGGATTTCGCGGCCAAATCGACGGTCGCGCAGGAGGGCATGCACCGCTGCGCGACGAAACGCCGCCGGCATGCCATAGTCCTGCCAATAGCACAGGCCTGTCTGGGCGCGCACTCTGGCATAAAAGGCATAAGGGTCCTGCACAAAGCTGGGGTCGGTCGGGGATTGGGTCACGGTGTCCATGGCGGACCATCGCTATCGTGGCTGGTCTTTGCAAGGGCAGTCTTGTTAGACTGCAAGCAAAGAGAAGATCGAAAGAGAGCCAAAGAAAATTGAAACGCTGGGCTTTGTTATTGGGCTTTGTTCTGGTGGTTGTCGGGATCGGCGCTGCAACTTGGACTTATGGCTATCGGCAGGCCTTGGATTCTCTGGCTGAACGCAGTGCCGGGGACCTGGCGCTGGCCTCTGACCGGGTCAGCACGCAATTGCAGATCTATCAGGAACTGGCGGTTTTGATGGCGGACCATCCGGCGCTGGATCAGTTGCAGACAGGGGCTGATCGTGCGCAGGCACAAAGGTTTTTACGGGCGGTTGCGGATAAGACCGCCGCATTGGATGTGTTTTTTGCTGATACCAGCGGCCAGGTTCTGGTCTCTGCTGCAGGCATGACGTCTGATCAGATTGCCAAGGAGGACTATTTTCGCCGGGCCATGCAGGGGGCTCTGGGGACCGGGTCCGGGGTTTTGGCTGCAAATGGACGCCGTGCCTATTTCTATGCCGCCCCCAGATTTTCTGCTTTGTCCTCCATTTCCGGCGCTCTGGTGGTGGTGGCGGATGTCGAAGATGTGGAACAGACCTGGCGTGGCTCGCTGCCGACGGTGTTTTTTACCAATGCTAGTGGAGAGGTCTTTATCTCCAATCGCCCGGAGCTTTTGTTTTGGCGTCAAAACAGCAACGCGCCCGGGATTTCGCCTGCTGATGCAGCTCCGCTGGACTATCGGGTGTCGCGTTCAGGCGCGCATAGCATCTGGCAGGCCGCTGGCAGTACAAGCCTGCCACGGCAGGCCCTGCATCAGACGGTGGGGCTGCCCGTGATTGGCCTTGAGGGGCAGATCTTGGTTGATGTGGCCCCGGCGCGCCGCCTGGCGGCGCTACAGGCTGCGGCCTTGGCGGCGCTCTGTCTGGCTTTTGGCACCTTTTTGTTCCTGACCATGGAACGCCGCCGAACCCTGGCTGAGGCCAATGCGGTATTGGAGAGCCGGGTCGAAGCCCGCACGCGGGCTTTGCAATCGACCAACAGCCAGCTGCGCCGCGAAGTGAATGAACGCGAAGAGGCCGAGGCGGCCTTGAAGAAGGCCCAGGAAGAGCTGGTGCAGGCGGGGAAACTGTCAGCGCTGGGGCAAATGTCGGCGGGCATCAGCCACGAGTTGAACCAGCCATTGATGGCGATCCAGCAATATGCCGAAAACGCCGAGGCCTTTTTACTGCGGGACCAGAATGATCGCGTTGGTGAGAACCTGACGCGGATTGCGGGCATGTCGACGCGCATGGCCCGGATCATCAAGAATCTGCGGGCCTTTTCGCGCAACGAAAATGAGCCGATGGCAAAGGTCGATCTGGTGCAGGTGATCAATACGGCGGTTGAACTGACCGCCTCGCGGCTCGAGACCGATGATGTCTCGCTGAACTGGACCCCGCCGCAAGACGATGGCACTTACCTTGCCTGGGGTGGTGAGGTGCGGCTGACGCAGGTCTTTGTCAATCTGATCAACAATGCGGCGGATGCCATGCTGGGCCAGGAGGTTCGCGCCATCACAATCACGCTGGAGGCCGCTGAGCGGCTGGCGGTTTCGGTGACCGATATTGGGCCCGGTATCAAGGAACCGGAAAAAATGTTTGACCCCTTCTATTCGACCAAGGTGGTCAGCAGTTCCGAGGGCATGGGGCTGGGGCTGTCCATATCCTATGGGTTGCTGCAAAGTTTTGGCGGCAATATTCGCGGGGCCAATGGCGCGCAAGGTGCTGTTTTCACTGTTGAGCTGGATCGCTGGACCGAGGGGGCAGGGACATGACCCGCAAGGTTTTGGTGGTGGATGATGATGCCGCCTTGCGCGAAGCGCTGGCGCAGACGCTTGAGCTGAAGGATCTGGACCCGGTCACGGCGGGATCTTTTGTGGCCGCCAAGGATCTGATCACCACCGGTTTTGATGGTGTCATCCTGTCTGATATCCGGATGCCGGGGCGCGACGGGTTTCATCTGCTGGACTATGTGCGCAGCGTTGATGAGGATCTGCCGGTGATCCTGCTGACCGGAGAAGGTGATATCCCGATGGCCGTCAAGGCAATGTCTGGCGGGGCCTTTGGCTTCTTGGAAAAGCCCTGCGTCACCGCTGATTTGCTGGCCGTCCTGGAGCGCGCTCTGAAGACCCGCAGGCTGGTTCTGGAAAACCGGGACTTCAAACAGAGACTTGAAGATGGTGACCCGGCAGCGCGCATGCTGTTTGGCACTTCTCCGCTATCCGAAGAGCTGCGGGCGAGGGTGCGGGCCGTTGCTCCCACCATGGCCGAGGTTCTGGTCGCGGGCCCGGCGGGCAGCGGAATTTCCAAGGTGGCCGAGGTCATTCACCTGATGTCACCGCGCGCGCAGGCGCCTTTTGTGAAATCTCCCTCCGCTGAGCTGACGACGGCTGATTTTGCCGATCTCTGTCTCCAGGCCGGCGACGGGTCGTTGTTTCTGGATGAAATCTCGGCGCTGTCGGAGGCGCTGCAATATGCGGTTCTGGAGCATATCGAACAGGGTGGGGAGCCCCGGTTGATCACAGGCAGTACGGCAGATCTGGCAGAGCTGGTGGCCCAGGGTAGTTTTGGTGCAGACCTCTATTACCGGCTTGAGGGCATGCGGGTGCGCATCCCAGCGTTGGCAGAACGTCCCGGCGATATTCCGGTGCTGTTTCGTCTTTATGTGGCCCAGGCCGCCGAGCAGGCCGGGATCGAGGCCCCAGAGATCAGCCAGGAGCAGTTGGCCGCCCTGATGGCGCAGGATTGGCCGGGTAATGCACGCTCTTTGATGTCGGCGGCGATGCGCTTTGTTCTGGGGATGCCGGATGAGGTCAATGCCACTGCCGAACTGGGGCTGGCAGAGCAGCTGGCGCAGGTGGAACGCTCCTTGCTGATTGCCGCCCTTGGTCGCCAGAATGGCCGGGCGGCAGCAGCTGCCGAGGCGCTCAAGCTGCCCCGCAAGACATTCTATGACAAATTGGCCCGCTATGGCATTCGCCCCGAAAGCTATCGGCGCTGACCGGAGACGTCCGGGCCTTCCATTCGAACCTTTGGCCTACACCCAGATCGGAATTGGCGATTCCTTGCCCATTCAGACCCTGGTTGAGCTGTGCGGTTTTTCGCACAAGTCGTGCAAAGGCTGTGCGAGATTTCGCACAACCGCGCTGGCCCGCTATGGTGGCGGGGCGCAGAATTTCAAGTAACCTTATGGAAAATAATACGAACCCTTCCGGATCAATAGAATTTGAAACACTTCTTGAGCCCTGCCGTGCAACTGGCAATCCTGTAGGCAAGTCTCCTGCTGTTTGTGGGGGATCGGAAATTTTCTGGGAGGATAGACATGAAACTTATGACTGCTGCCGCCACCGCAATGGCGCTGACCGTAACCGCTGGTGCTGCTCAGGCGGGCTGTGACGAAGGCGAAATCGTCGTCAAGTTCAGCCATGTGACCAATACCGACAAACACCCCAAAGGGATTGCGGCTTCGCTGCTGGAACAGCGCATCAATGACGAGATGAACGGCACCATGTGCCTGGAAGTCTACCCGAACTCGACGCTATACAACGACAACAAGGTCCTTGAGGCGATGCTGCAGGGCGATGTCCAGCTGGCCGCGCCCTCGCTGTCGAAGTTCGAGAAATTCACCAAAGAGTTCCGTCTCTTCGATCTGCCCTTCATGTTCAAGAACATCGATGCCGTGGACGCCTTCCAGGCCTCCGCCGACGGTCAGGCCTTGCTGGACAGCATGCAGCGCCGTGGGTTGCAGGGGCTGGCCTATTGGCACAATGGCATGAAGCAGATGTCGGCAAATGTTCCTCTGGTTGCGCCGACCGATGCCAATGGTCTGAAGTTCCGGGTGCAGTCTTCGGACGTGCTGGTGGCGCAGATGGAAGCCATCGGGGGCAGCCCGCAGAAGATGGCGTTCTCGGAAGTGTATGGCGCGCTGCAGCAGGGTGTTGTCGATGGTCAGGAAAACACCTGGTCCAACATCTACGGCAAGAAGTTCTTTGAAGTTCAGGATGGTATCACCGAAACCAACCACGGCATCATCGACTACTTGGTTGTGACCAATGTCGACTGGCTGGAAAGCCTGGACGCGCCCGTGCGCGAACAGTTCCTGCAGATCCTTGGGGAAGTGACCGAGACCCGCAATGCGGAATCCACCCAAGTGAACGGCGAAGCCAAAGACGCCATCATCGCGGCTGGCGGTGAAGTGCGCAGTCTGAGCGCCGAGCAGCGTCAGGCCTGGGTCGACACCATGAAACCGGTTTGGGACCAGTTCGCCAGTGACGTGGGTCAGGATAAGATCGACGCAGCTCAGGCCATCAACGCCGGCTTCTAAACCTTTGATAGCCTAAAGCCGACCCGCCGCGAGGCGGGTCGCATCCGGGGCGCCGGTGACTGACTGAGAACGCCCTGGTTTGCAGGCGGCGTGGGGATCCGCCGCCTGTGCCTTTTTCAAACTCATGCAAAAATCGGGGTGACCATTATGTCGGGGGCAAGAACCGGCCCGTCTGGGTTTATCAACTCGCTGGAAGAAACGCTGATCGCCCTGCTTTTGGGGCTGATGACACTGATTACATTTGCCAATGTGATTGCGCGTTTCGCCTTTAATTCCAACATTCTCTGGGCGCTGGAGCTGACGGTCTTCCTGTTTGCCTGGCTGGTGCTTTTGGGCGCGGCCTATGCGGTCAAGACCCATGCGCATCTCGGCGTCGATGCCATTGTCAATATTCTCAGCCCTGGGCCGCGCAAAGTGGTGGCGCTGATTGCGGCGCTCTGCTGTCTTGTCTTCTCCTTGCTGCTGCTCAAGGGCGCCTTTGACTATTGGGCGGTTTTTGCGGATCTGCCGCCCACCTCGGGACGTTGGTTCCCAACCGGGTTTGATTTCAAGGCCCGTTCGCAAAGTTTCTATGAGGTGCAGGATGTGCCCATGGTTGGGATCTTCCGGTTTCTCGAAGACCTGATCAATTACGGCGATTCCTATGAAAAACTGCCGAAAGTGGTGCCCTATCTGGTGTTGCCGCTGTCGATGCTGCTGCTGGTGTTCCGCTTTGCGCAGGCAACCCTGCAGGTGCTGCGCGGGGAGGCTGACCGGTTGGTCGCCAGCCACGAGGTTGAAGATGAGTTGGACGAAGCCCGGGCGCGCGCGACCGAGGGAGAAGATTGATGGACGTGATTTTTCTTTTTGCCATGGTTATCGGGTTGATGCTGATCGGGGTGCCGATTGCAGTCTCCCTGGGGCTCAGCTCGGTTCTGTTTCTGCTGATCTATTCGGACAGCTCGCTGGCGAGCGTGGCAGGCACCCTGTTTGAAGCCTTTGAGGGGCATTTCACCCTGCTGGCGATTCCGTTTTTCATCCTGGCCTCAACCTTTATGTCGACGGGCGGTGTGGCGCAGCGGATCATTCGTTTTTCCATCGCCTGTGTCGGGCATTTCCAGGGCGGGCTGGCCATCGCCGGCGTCTTTGCCTGTATGATGTTTGCGGCACTGTCCGGATCCTCGCCGGCGACCGTGGTGGCCATTGGCTCTATCGTGATCGCGGCGATGCGCCAGGCGGGATATACTAAGGAGTTTGCCGCAGGGGTGATCTGTAACGCCGGGACGCTGGGGATCCTGATCCCACCCTCGATTGTCATGGTGGTCTATGCTGCCTCGGTGGATGTCTCGGTGGGCCGGATGTTCCTAGCGGGCATCATTCCGGGTCTATTGGCGGGTATCATGTTGATGGTGACGATCTATGTGATTGCCCGGATCAAGAACATGCCCAAGGGCACCTGGGCCGGCTGGGGCGAAGTCGGTGCATCCTTTCGCGAGGCCTTTTGGGGCTTGTTCCTGATCGTGATCATCATGGTCGGCATCTATGGCTATCCCTGGTATTCGGTTGAACTGGGTGTCTACAAAGAGGACGCGATCTTTACCCCAACCGAAGCGGCGGCTGTGGCCTCGGTCTATGCCTTCTTTGTTGCCACTTTTGTCTATCGCGATATGGGGCCGCTGGCCGAAACCGAGGAGCGCCCGCGCCGTTCGGTCTTGCAGGCGCCGATGGCCTTGCTGTCGGTCTGGGCCCATCCGGACACCAAGAAAGCCTTGTTTGATGCGGGTAAGCTGACGGTGACGCTGATGTTTGTGATCGCCAATGCCTTGATCCTGAAGCATGTTCTAACGGATGAGCAAGTGCCGCAGCATATCGCCAATGCGATGCTGTCGGCAGGCTTTGGGCCGGTGATGTTCCTGGTGGTGGTCAATGTGATCCTGCTGATCGGCGGCCAGTTCATGGAGCCTTCGGGTCTGTTGGTCATCGTGGCGCCGCTGGTGTTCCCGATCGCCATGGAGCTGGGCATCGATCCGATCCATCTGGGCATCATCATGGTGGTCAATATGGAGATCGGTATGATCACTCCGCCGGTTGGGCTCAACCTCTTTGTCACCTCCGGGGTCGCGGGCATGCCGATGATGGCGGTGGTGCGGGCGGCCTTGCCCTTCCTTGCGGTGCTTTTTGTCTTCTTGATCATGGTGACCTATATTCCATGGCTCAGCACCCTGATCCCCAATGCGCTGATGGGGCCGGAGATCATAACCAACTAGTGTGAGTATTGGTGCCAGAAATAGAAAACGCCCCGGAGATCCGGGGCGTTTTTTGCATCATTTGTGGGTGGAGCAGGGGCGCTGCCCCCACGCGCCCTTTGGGCGCGCTCCCCCGGGATATTTGGGGCCAAATGAAACCGGGAGACTGTGTTAACTGGCCTCGAGGGCAGCGATGATGGGGGAGAAATCCGAGGCCTTGAGGCTGGCGCCGCCCACCAGTGCACCGTCGACGTTGGAGGTGGCAAAGATCTCTGCGGCATTGCCGGGTTTGACCGAACCACCGTAGAGCAGGCGGATGGCATTAGCGGTCTCTGCGCCCAAACGGGTGCTGAGCTCTGCGCGCAGGAAGTCATGGACTTCGGCGATCTGTTCCAATGTCGGGACCTTGCCGGTGCCGATGGCCCAGACTGGCTCATAGGCGATCACGGTATTGCTGCCACTGGCCCCATCGGGCAGGGAGGCTGCGAGTTGGCTGCCAATGACGGCCAGGGTCTCACCCGCCTCGCGCTGGTCCAGGGTTTCGCCGAGACAGACCACCGCGGTGAGGCCTGCGTGCCAGGTCGCTGAAGTTTTGGCGCAGACCATGTCACTGGTCTCACCATGGTCGGCGCGCCGTTCCGAATGGCCCAGAATGACGGCGGTGGCCCCGGCGTCCTTGAGCATCTCGGCAGAGATATCACCGGTATGGGCCCCTGAGGCGGCGGCGTGGCAGTCCTGGCCGCCAAGGGCAATGGCTGTGGTTTTGGTGATCTGTGCTGCAGGGGCAAGCAAGGTGGCGGGGGGGCAGATCAGGATCTGCGCACCGGAGTGACCATGGGCCTGCGTCAGAATTTCAAGCTCTGCCAGGGCGGTGCCTGTGCCGTTCATCTTCCAATTGCCTGCTGCCAGTTTCTGCCGCATCTTATGCTCCCTCTTGAACCTTTGTGCCGTGGTAGCACCCGCGGCTTTGAGGGGCAATCAGGCAAAGAAAAAGGCTGGGGAAGCCCAGCCTTTCTTGGTGCCGTCATACCAGACCAGCAGGTCAGAGGCTGGAAACATCCTTGAAGCTGATGGATTCGCCACAGCCACAGGCATCCGCAACATTGGGGTTGTTGAATTTGAACCCGCTTTCCAGCAGCGAGGTCTCATAGTCGATTTCGGTGCCAAAGAGGAACATCTGCGCCATTGGGGCAATCAGAACTTTTGCACCATCCTGTTCGACCACCTCATCGTTCTGAGTGGCCTCATCGACATATTCCATGGTGTATTCCATGCCGGCACAGCCGCCCTTTTTGACGCCGATGCGCAGGCCCGCATGGCCACCGCTGGCCATCAGCTTGGTGATCTGGGCCGCAGCCCGTGGGGTGAGTGTCACAGCCTGTTTGCCGGGAATGCCGAACATGTATGTCTCCAATGCGCGCGTTATCTCCTATCTAGGCCTGCAGCGGGCCGGGCTCAAGAGGGGAGGCGCAAAACGGGCCACAAGAGGATTGGGCCCGCGCCGTGAAGGTTTGGTGTTCCAGCTGCTTACAGACCCATGCAATTTGCATAATAGGTGACCGTGGCGGGCCAGTCCGAGAAAATGCCTTCGATTTCGACCTCCTGGGCCAGGACATCGAGGATCTGGTAGTAGCTGGAGCCATTTTGCACCGCAGGGGTCACGCTTTGAAAGTACCAGCCGCCGCCATCGGTCAGCGAACCAGAGCGTTCAAGTGTCCAGGTGATCAGCTTGAGACCCACGGACTTGGCTTCCTTGGCGTAGGCAGAGGGCACCATTTTGCCTCTGTCTTCGGTGACCAGAAACCACATCGGTGGGGCGATATAGGTGATGCCCATGTCTGCCAGTTCTTGCATCGTGGGGTGAAAACTGGCGGGATCCATCGGATCCAAGGGGGTGTCTAGACTGTAGCGGCCATCCAGCAGAACCGCCTGTTTGCCGAACTCGGGCTCATTTTCGATCCAATATTTCACCACTTCGGGGTCAAAACTCTGCGGCCAAACATCTGAGGCGGGGACGCCTGCAGCCTTATATTCGTCGATCATCTTCTGCGCGTAATCCTGCATGGAAAAGCCGTTATGCGGCATTTCCACGGCGGGAGATTTCAGTTCGGGGGTGAATTTTGCGCCCAGGCTGCGGAACAGCGCGATCGATTCCGCATGGGTCATGCTGGTGGCGCCCTCGGCAAATAGCGTGCTGCGCCAGGGGGCGGTGCCGCCCTGGGCCGCCTGCGGGCTTTGTGCCGATTTGTCAAAGCTGTCCATCTTGGGCTGCAGGCTGCGAAACTGCGCCAGGGTGATATCCGAGCTGCGGCATTCGGCGCGGGCAGGGGCATCAGCGGTGGCGGGGCTAAAGGGAGTGATGCAGGTTTCGGCCAGATCGGTGGTCAGAATATTGGTGGTGGTTGCGAGATCATTCTGGGCATGACGGCAGATCAATTCGTGATCCTGGGTAAAGGTCACGTCGCATTCCAGAATGCCAGCCCCCATCTGGGCCGCCGCGACATTGGATTCGACGGTATGTTCGGGAAACATCAGCGGCGCGCCGCGATGACCAATGGAGAAGAGGCTGCGGCTGGGTGTCTGTCCGGCGCAGGATTGCAGCCTGTCTTTCAGGGGGCCCTCGGGCAGCTGATTGATCAGATAGGCCGGTCGGGGACCATAGCTGAGGCCTGTGTCTATGGCAGCTGTGTCGAGGGCCTGGGCGGCAGAGCCCAGTGCGAGGCCGGCCAGCAGCGAATGGGACAGAAGGTGTTTCACCAGTGAAATCTCCGTTGAAATGAATTGCAAAAAAGAAATCGCGGCAAAAGGTAACCCCTTTGCCGCGATCCGGTGAAGCTTTTGTGACCTCTGAGGTGCCTGCCGGAATGGCTGGCCGCAGCAGGACCTACATGAAGCCCAGTTCCAGGCGGGCCTCGTCCGACATCATTTCCATGCCCCAGGGCGGCTCCCAGGTGATGTCGACATTGACGGATTTTACTCCGGCTACCGGGGAAACCGCATCGACGATCCAGCCTGGCATCTCACCGGCGACGGGGCAGCCGGGGGCGGTCAGGGTCATGATGATCTGCACATCGTTTTCTTCATTGATGTCGATGGTGTAGATCAGGCCCAGCTCATAGATATTGACCGGAATTTCAGGGTCATAGACCGATTTGCAAGCATCTGCGACCTGCTCGTACAGCGGGTGCTCAACGGAAGACGGGGCAATGAGGGGCGTGCCTTCAAGCGGTTCGGAAGCGTTGGTCATGTCGATCCCTGACAGTTAATCCGACTGTTTATATAGGGAACAAGGGCAGGGAGGTCCAGAGGGGGAGAGAAAACCAATCAGCGGGCATAGGGGTCGTGTATTGGCCGAGTGCCGCCTTGGATCAAAGAGACTTTTGCTTTCTGATCTTAATGGCTGTTGCCAGCCCAAAGCAGTCATTGATTGGACGCCCTACCTCCCGGATGCAGCAACTGCAAAACTTCTGTTAAGCTTCCTGAAAGCGGCCATTCATCTGATCTGGTCGACACTCTTCATTCGGCTCAGCCCATTGTCCCGCGACAGGCGTTGAAACTCCCAATAGGTCAATCGCGCGTGCTGCAATCTGATCAATGATATCTGAGATACTGACCGGTTTTAGATAGAAGGCGGGTACTGGCGGCAAAATGATTGCTCCGAGCTCGGTTGCGGCTATCATGTTTCGAAGATGAGCCAAAGTCAGAGGCGCTTCGCGGGTCAATAACACCAGTCGACGGCGCTCCTTGAGCTGCACGCCTGCGGCACGGGTCAGAAGGTTGTCGTCCAGACCCTGCGCAATTGCGGCCAGAGATCGCATCGAACAGGGAGCTACAATCATGCCGGAGACCGGAACCGAACCCGAGGCGATGCTGGCCCCTATATTGGACTGGGGGTGACAACGGGTCGCCTGTGTTTGCAGGGTGTTCAGCGCCTCTGCCCCGCATTCCTCAGTCAATGTCCGTTCTGCGGCGGCGCTGACAACAAGTTCAATTTCTGCACCCAAAGCCACCAACTGGCGGGCAACCGAGAGCCCCAGAGCAGCCCCAGAGGCGCCCGCCACCCCCAGCACAACACGCGGCGCTGTCATGCCGTCACCTCCGGCATCAGGCGCGCGATCAGATCGCTGGCAAAATCTGCGTCCTCTTGTGACGTTTTCATGACCTCTCCCCAGTCCCGGGTGGTTTCGCTGTCGATTTTTATTGTGGCATCAATGCCCATCTTCCCCGCGAGCCCGGGGCGTGGGGAAGCAAAATCGAGGTAGTCCATCGGAGTGTCCTCCAGCTGCATCACATCCCGGGACGGCTCCATCCGGGTGGCCAGGGCCCAGGCGATGTCATCCCAGTTTCTGATGTCAATGTCGGGATCTACAATGATGAGCATCTTGGTATAGCTGAATTGGGGCAACATTCCCCAAAGCGCCATCATCACCCGGCGGGCCTGACCGGGGTAGCGCTTGTCGATACTTGCCACTGCCATCCGGTAGGAACAGGCTGCGGGCGGCAGCCAAAGATCGTGGATCTCGGGGATTTGTCCGCGAATGGTCGGCAAAGCGAGGCGGTTGAACACCTCTCCGATAATCGCAGGCTCATCCGGTGGGCGACCCGTGTATGTCGACAAATAGAGCGGTTTGTTTCGATGGGTCACAGCCGTGACCTGCATGACGGGAAAAGGCTCGGCATTGTTGTAATACCCTGTGTGATCACCAAAGGGGCCTTCAGGGGCGGTCTCTGTGGGGGAAACCCAGCCCTCAAGAATGATTTCGGCCTCCGCCGGAACCATCAAGGGCACCGATTCAGCCGCGACAAGTCGTGGGCGCAGCCCGTTAATGGCGCCTGCAAAGGTCAGCTCTGACACGGTTTCTGGCAAAGGCAGTGCGGCCGAGAGCAGGGTTGCAGGATCGGCCCCCAGGGCGATGGCGATGGGTGTTTTTTCGCCCTGCTGCGTCCAGGACCGGTGATGCGCGGCGCCGCCCCGATGCGGCAACCAGCGCATGATTACTTTGTCGCGCCCAATAACCTGCGCCCGGTAAACCCCTGCATTATAGGCTGCGACGTCCTCCTGTTTAGAGCCAAACGGTCGGGTGATGACCACTGGCCATGTGATCAGCGGTCCCGCGTCCCCCGGCCAATGGGTCTGAACGGGAAGAGCCACCAGATCAATATCCGCCCCTTCCAGAACGGTTTGCTGGGCGGGCGCCGATTTGATGATCTTTGGCCGCGTTGCCAGGGCGGCTTTCAGCATTGGCCAACGAGACAGGGTATCGCGTAACCCGTCTGGTGGCGTCGGGGCCCTGAGAGCCGCGAGGAAAGCCCCCAGCTCATCGACTTCGTTCAGGGTTATTCCCAGTCCGGCGGCGACGCGCTCGGCAGTCCCAAACAGATTGACCACAACGGGTATGTCTGCGGCAGTGCCATCCTCCAGCACAGGATGGTCAAAGCGCAAAACAGGCCCGCAGCGCTCCAGTATGTTGCGATGAACAGCTGTCATCTTGTGGCGGACCGGTACCGCTTCTGACACAGGGTGAAGCTGCTCTGTTTCATCGCACCAACTCAGAAAGCTGCGCAGGCTGGGGAACGGTGGCAAGGTTCGCACGGGCGTATCCTGTCAATGAGAGTCCGGGCTGCATATCAGCACAAAAGCGAAGCGAAATTGACGATCGTCAATTTGCCGAAACACGCAAACGACTACCAAGGCCGCAGATGATCATTGTTCGCCACTCAGAAGGAATTCTGCTTGCCCCAGTCCCCCGTTCAGATTCCTCGTTTTCCGCAGGCTTTGGCGTACCCCTTGCGTTTCATGCCGCTGGTTCCATTGTCCGCATCCCTGACCGCCTATTCGCGCAGGATTTCCAAAAGCCACCCTGAGCTGTTTCGGCGACTCGGCGCGCATGGTCACACACGGTTCGTGCTTGATCCCACTGATTTGCCCTTTGTCATGCTCCTGGATCCAAACGGTGGCACCCCCCGGGTGACCGTGATCCGGGGCGCCGGTGAAGGAGCCGCGCGCATCGCGGGACCGCTTGCTGCGCTTCTTGGACTTGTGCACGGGGCCTATGACGGGGATGCTTTGTTTTTCTCGCGGGATCTGGTGATCGAAGGAGAAACTGCCGCCACGCTTGCCCTGCGCAATGCGGTGGATGATGCCGAACTGGATCTGTCACAAGAAATTTTAAACCTGTCTGGCCCGCTGGCAAATCCTTTGCAGCGCTTGTTGGCCTTCCTGGAACGCCGCACCGGCGTCTGTCTGACGCGTCCAGATGAGGTTGAGATATGGTAATGGAAATCGTTTGCCCCGCAGGCACACCTGCAGCCCTGCGCGCCGCTGTGAAGGCCGGAGCGCATACCATATACTGCGGCTTTGCGGATGAGACCAATGCCCGCAATTTTCCGGGGCTGAACTTTGATCGAAGCGAAATGCGTGACGGGGTGGCCTTTGCCCACACGCATGGGGCCAAGGTCCTAGTGGCGATCAACACCTTTCCCCGCGCCGGCGAAGAGGTCATCTGGCATCGGGCCATTGATGATGCCGCGGCAAGCAGCGCGGATGCTGTGATCCTGGCGGATCTGGGCCTGCTGAACTATGCGGCGCAAAACCACCCGGACCTGCGACGCCACCTTTCCGTCCAGGCGGCGGCAGCGAATGCCGATGTCATCAATTTCTACGCCGAGGCATTTGGAGTAAAACGTGTTGTTTTGCCACGCGTCCTTTCGGTGCCGGAAATCGCCGAGATCAATGCAGAAACAGAGGTGGAAACAGAGGTTTTTGTTTTTGGTGGGCTTTGCGTCATGGCAGAAGGCCGCTGTTCCCTGTCGTCATACGCAACCGGGTTATCGCCCAATATGAACGGGGTCTGCTCTCCGGCCAGCCACGTGGAATACAGCGATGATCAGGGAGTTCTGGATGCGCGCCTTGGGGGGTACACGATTCACCGTGTCGGCAAGAATGATCCCGCACCCTATCCGACCCTGTGCAAAGGCTGTTTTAACGCGAGCGGCAAATCCAGTCACCTGTTTGAAGACCCTGTCAGCTTGAACGCTGAACGGCTCATCCCGCAGCTGCAACAGGCAGGTGTAGCGGCTCTTAAAATTGAAGGTCGCCAACGGTCGCGTTCCTATGTGGCGCAGGTGGTCCGCAACTTTCGCGCCGCCGTTGATGCATTGGAAGCTGGCCATCCCTTGCCCGAGGGCATGCTGGCGCGTCTCTCCGAGGGGCAAGCGATGACAACCGGCGCATATAAGAAAACCTGGAGGTGACGAGATGGAGTTGACTGTTGGACCAAATCAGTTCTTTTGGTCAGCGGACCGCTGGGCCGCATTGTATAACGATCTTGCGGATGCGCCGGTAAATCGGGTTGTTTTGGGGGAACTTGTCTGTTCCAAGCGCCTGCCATTTTACCAGGATCGCATACCTGATGCTGTCTCAACCTTACAGGCCGCAGGCAAATCCGTCGCTCTTACAAGTCTGGCGCTAGTTACGCTAAAGCGAGAACGCAAGCTGACCTGCGAACTGGCCGAAATGGGGGTTGAGGTCGAGATCAATGATCTGACGGCTTTGCCATTTTTCCCCCAAAGCACCAGGTTTTCGGTTGGTCCATTGGTGAACATCTACAATGAGGGCACGCTGGCCTGGCTTGCAGCACGTGGTGCACAACGTGTTTGCCTGCCACCTGAATTGCCACTGTCTTCTGTAGAGGTTCTCGCTGCGGCGGGGGCGGACTTAGGCGTCACCATCGAGGTCTGGGGCCACGGGCGGCTGCCCCTCGCGATCTCTGGCCGATGTTATCATGCCCGTATGCACGGTCGAACCAAGGATAACTGCCAGTTTGCCTGCGAAGACGATCCAGACGGGCTGGACGTTCGCACGCTGGATGATCAGCCGTTTCTGGCCATGAACGGGGTGCAAACCTTGTCGGATTCCTACGCCAGCACGGCTCATCACATTGATGCCTTGGCCAAAGCTGGGGTTTCGGCCTTGCGGCTTTCGCCGCAATCCACGGGTTTCACCGCCCTATGTGATGTGTATCGCCGTTTGCTTGAAGACCAATGTGATGGCGAGCAGACCGTCGAAGCCATCCGGAACATTGACAGCAGCGCCCGCCTGTCAAATGGTTTTCTGACCGGTGACTTTGGTGCTGACTGGTCCGGTGATGCAGCCCAGGTATCAGGCAGGACCTAAATGGTGGCGAACAGGGGTGGCATCTTTCATCACTTTTGGGATGCCCCATACAGGCCATTGTTCCTTGCCGCCTACCTCTGGGCTTTTATCGTTGTTGCTGTGTGGCCGCTGGGTGAGACTTGGGGCTTGCCTATGCCCTGGCTGGAGCCAGTGGTGTTTTGGCATATTCATGAGCTCATTTTTGGTTTCACATCCGCTGCAATTGGCGGCTATCTACTGACTGCGCTGCCAAATTGGGCAAAAACCCCGCCAGTGTTTGGCCCCGTTTTGAAGATCTTGCTGATGTTCTGGATCGTGGCTCGGGTCAGTATCGCAAGTGCAGATCTGTTGCCATTGCCTGTGTTGACCATGCTGAATGCGCCATTTTTTCTTGCTCTTTCCGCTGTTATCCTCTCTCAAACCCTCCGGGCAGGCGCCTGGGCCAAAGCACCTTTTGGCCTGTTCGTATTGTTCATCGGGGCAAGTGATATCGCGTTCTTGATAGCCCTGAAGAACGGTCATTATCAGGACCTTTTGGACATTTCCTATCTGGCGCTGGCTCTTGTGTCTTTGCTGGTCCTGATCGTGGGTTCGCGTCTTATCCCGGCTTTCACCGACAATTGGCTCAAGCAGACAGTCGACAATGGTCCCTGCGTTCAGGTCGCGTTGTTTTCACGAGGCCTGGCCATTTGTTTGTTCGTGCTTTTCATAGGCGCAACCCTGGCTGGGTATCGGAGTATCGCTGGCACATTTGTGGCGCTCTCAGGGCTGGTTTCCCTCTGGAACATGCGGGGGTGGAGGAGCTTCTCCATCCTGCGGTCTCCCTTGCTGGCGGGGTTGCATCTTGCCTATTTCTGGCTGCCGATTGGGTTGATTTCCTTCGGCGTCCTTTTGATCTTCCGGACTGGGTACCCAATATCCGGGTTGCTACATGTTTTGACTATCGGGGCCTTATCTGGATTGATCATTGCTGTTTCCGGTCGCGCAGCATCGCACAACGGTAAGGGCGACATGCAAGCCAGCAGTTTTCTCGTATCGGGAATGGCTATGATCTGGTTTTCGACCCCGGTTCGCGTTGCCGCTCCAGTGTTTCCGGATCAGACAACAGATCTGGAGTTGATATCCGCAGTCATCTGGTGCGCCGGCTGGGCGAATTGCCTGATCGGGTTCAGGCCCGCCTTGATCGGCGAAGCGCGACGCCCGGTGTTAAGCGGCACGAAGCACCAAACCACGGCAATGAAATCTCCAAACGTGAAAGGCACATAAATGAAAATCGCAATTGTTAGCTCATCAGAGTGTGGCAAAACGGATCAATTGCTCTCTGCCGTCGCTGAGACTCTGGAGGTACAGGGCAAATCTCTCACCGGTATAGTCAGAGTTTCGGATTATGAAAGTCGCTATGCAAATGGGTGCGATATGGCGGTTCGTGTTCTGCCTGCTGGCTCCGAAATAAAAATCACCCAAAACCTAGGCGATGGTTCAGACGCTTGCCGCCTTGACCCCGGTGCGATTGCCACTGCGGTTGCTGCAGTCGAGTCCACCCCAAGCGAAGACGCCGATCTGTTTATTCTCAACAAATTTGGTCCCGAAGAAGCCTCTGGGCGGGGATTCATCTTTGTTATTGGCAAGGCCCTGGAAGCCGGAATTCCGGTTCTTGTGGGTGTAGGCCCTGCCAATCAAGCTGCATTTTCCAAGTTCTCTGAGGGGGGCGCTGAAACCCTGCCCGATGACTTGGAGGCAATTCTTGAATGGTGCGACAGCGCAATGCTGGGCAGGACGAAACACGCGACGGCATGATCAGCCGCCTCCATGACATTAAGGCCGCATCTTGCCACCTTCGGGCGTGGGGTGTCTCCTGACCGTCTGCTCATCCTGCTCCCTTTGGAGAGGGATGAGACATCGTCTTATAGGGACCCCAATCTAAGATGTCGGGGTAGAATTGTTTGCGCCAGGCGCGGACCCGCGGGTTGAAGACACGTCGCCATACGGGCGGGATCATCGCCATGGCCGTCATCGGCGGGTAGCCTGTGGGCAGCATGGGAACCTCGGCTTCATCATAGACCTGCAGCAGCGGGAAACGCCGCATTGGATGGACGTGGTGGTCCGCATGGCGTTGCAAATTGATCAGTAAGAGCCCCGACACCCGATGCGCGGAATCCCAGGAATGATGCGGTTTCACAGGTTCATATTTGCCATCCCCCAAATGCTTTCGGGTGAGGCCATAGTGTTCAACGTAATTGGTCAGCTCCAATTGCCAGATTGCGACAAAGGCCTGAAACACAAAGAGTCCCACCCCCAACCAGCCAGCAACTGCATATGCGAGGCCAAGGAAGGCCGCTTGCAGACCGAGGTATTTCCAGATCGGGTTGAAGAGGTGAAAGGGAGAGCGATCCCGGCGAGCCAGCATCGCCTTTTCGGCACGCCAGGCCGACTCAAAGCCGGTGGCAAGGGTCCGAGCAAAGGCCCGGTGAAATCCTTCGTTGTAGCGCGCCGTGACGATGTCACGCGGTGTTCCAACATGGGGGTGGTGCACCAACAAGTGTTCGGTGCGGAAATGGCCGTAGAGCACCAAAGCCAGCAGCAGATCGCCAAGATTGCGTTCAAGCCGATTGGGTTTGTGCATCAGTTCATGCGCATAGACGATGCCTACAGTTCCGGTTGTCACACCGATCCCAAACATGATCCCAAAGGTCTCTAGAGTAGAATATTGACCGATATGAGACAGGTAATAGAGCGTTCCATAGACCAGCAGAAACTGGATGGGAAACCAGATGCAGGTGAGCAGGCGGAACCAGAACAATTCTGAATCCGGTGTCTCTGGATCAGGGTTGCGCAGATCCTTGCCCAAGAACGTATCCAACAGTGGCATCAAAACCCAGCCAAAGGCGGGGATCAGCAGGATCGTCCAGCTGCCATAGAGCACCGCGAGAAGGACCAGCGGCACAAAGCCAATGGTGATCCAATAGGGCCAGGCCTTGAGGCGCCCTTTGTCTGGCGTGGTGGAGGATTTGAGCGTCATGGGGCTGGGTCCTGTTTTTCTGTACCAAGGCGTGGGGTGATCCGCAGGCGAATGCCATCTTTGGACCTTACGGTCAGATGGGCCACAGGAACGGGGCGATCCCCTTCCACGGCTTCAAATCGATAGGCCCGCACCAGGATCGACAGCAAGAGCGGCCCCTCGGTCATAGCAAAGGCAGACCCTGGGCAAACCCTTGGACCTGCCGAAAACGGAATGTAGGCGGATCTGAGGCAGTCTTTGCCATTGGCTGTTTCAAATCGACTGGGATCAAAGGCATCCGGGTTCTCCCAGAGGCGCCTGTGCCGATGCAGATGCCAGGGGCTGAGGATGACCTGCGAGCCGGGTTTGATTTTTCGGTCTCGGAAGGTCTCCGGGCAAGAGGCCTCTCGCACATACATCGGGACCGGCGGATAGAGCCGCATGGCCTCGCGAAAAACGGCGCGGGACTGGCGCAGTTTGGACAGGGCAGAAAAGTAGATCTTATCCGGCTCCAAGGCGGCATGTGCCTCTGCTGCCAGTTTCTCCTGCCATTCGGGATGGGTTGCCAAAAGATAAAGCGCCCAGGCCAGGGCCGCCGCCGAGGTTTCGTGCCCGGCCAGAAAGAAGATGGCGACCTGGTCGATCATTTCCTCGGTCTCAAACACTTGGCCGGTCTCTGGGTCCGGCGTTGTCATGATCTTGGTCGACAGATCGTCTGGCGCGGTTCCGGACGCGATGGCTCGAGCGCGCTGAGCGGTGAGTTTTCTGATCAAACCCCGTATGGTGCGGGCTGTCTTTAGGGTTTTGCGGGAATGAAACCGGGGGAACCACTTTGGCATAGGCAAGACGGCCGAAATGGTGGCCACAGGTTGGGCGGCCTGGTGCTGACAAAACGCTTCATAAGCAGCCTGCGCGGTTTCATGCTCAATCGGTACAGAAAACAAGGTGCGAAAGATCACATCCATGGCTACATGACTGGTTTGGGGTTCAATGTCGACAGGGGACCCATCAGCCAGAAGTTTCAAGCGCTCGACGGCGGCCACTCCGCTGTCCCACATCGCTGGAAACACGCTCCGCAGACGCCCCCCTTCAAAGGCCGGGTCAATGATCCGCCGCTGATGGGCCCAGGTTTCTCCGTTTGAGATAAAGATCGACTCGCCAAGCAAGGGTTTCAATCCAACCCGAATGCGTTCGGATTTTGGGAAATCCGAGGCACGTTTCTTGAGGATAAGATCAACGAGTTCCGGGTCATTGCACATGTAAGAGCGGAAAAACGGCGTCCGCATTTCGGCCATCCAGGCACGATATAGACGCGCAGGTTGCGCTGACAGAATGTCCTGTCTGAACAGCCGAAAATAGGTCCAGAGCGAGACCCTACCCTGTCGTGCAGCGGGTTTTGGTGGCAATTCGGATGGTAAATTGCGGGGGTCATCAAACAAATGGGGGCTCCCTTGGCTGCACCTGATCTCTAGTTGTTCTGGTAAATTGCGCGCTCCATCTTCGCTGTCATTGACGAACGTCAATATTCCCCCGAAGCACTCCGCTAAGGTGATGGGGCCAGTGATGCCAAGAACAGCAGTCGACATGGGGAAACCCTCCAGGGTCGCCTGCAGCGGTATCTTGCGGCACTCCTTGGGCAAAACCACAGAGGCCTTGATGACAAACACCCATGACACGCCACATCCCTGTGGCAAATGTGCCTTCTATGCAGGTAGCATTTGGCAGCCGATCAGTTCGGGTTCGATCTCTGTTCTTACCCAGGGGTTTTCGCGCAAAGAGCTGGATGCCGGGCAGGCACTGTATGAGCAAGGCACCGAAAATCGCGGTGTTTTTTGTGTTTCCAAAGGCTTGATTGCACTTAGGGCGCTCCATCCTGATGGCAAGTCGACTCTTTTGAAACTGGCCTATCCTGGTGACGTTGTCGGGTATCGTTCATTTCTGGAGAATGACTGCCACAAGACCGAAGCCCGCGCCTTGCAGCCCTCAAAGGTTTGCACCGTAGCGCAGCGGGACGCAAATCGGGTTATGCAGGGCAATCCATTGGTTTTGACAAAGTTGGCTGGGCGCTGCGTTTCCGAAATCAACAACAGCCGGGAGCGGATAATTTCAGCGGCAACTCTGCCAAATAAGAAAAGACTCTCTGCCCTTTTGCACCGATTGATGGAAAGCCATGGCGTGCGAACCGGAAACACCTTGCGCATGCAACTGCCGCTGTCCCGGTCCGACCTCGCTGATCTTATAGGCGTGCAGCCAGAAACAATGTCACGCTTGTTCAAACGACTGAGGGATGACGGGGAACTCGTCATTTCCGGACGAGATATCCAAATGCCCGTGCCGCTCCCGACCCGGCAGGTTGTTAGTCAATAACAATCGCCGGTATTGAAAGAAATCATTGGGCTGGATCCAAGGAATGGCCTCAAAGTATGATCGCAGTCTCGTGACGAGCGCATATGCGCTCAGGGCAAGCGACCCTGGTTACCTCAATTACTGGTCACATGGCGATGTGGCATAATCAGTCATTGGTCGAACTGTTTTCAAAAGGTGGTTTTGTCCGCACTGCTGCCCCCCAATTCCCAAAATTCGCTGCAACTCTCATCAATGTCGCTTCGTACGCGGCATCGCAGCGGTCGTTGGCAGTATTCCCAGGCTGAGAGGTGGACTTTGCAAATGTCGCTATCTGCGCATAGCGGCCATAGCCACCTCTCGCAGGTCGACCCACATAATTGAGGGACCGCACCAGGCCGTCGGACGTCCGCTGCCGGCCCAAAGCGGGCAGTGTCATTCTGCACCAATGATCGGGACCGACCTTCGTTGCATGGGACACCAAGTGCAGATCCGAGGCAAAGCCGTCGTTCCAGCAGCGCACCTGGAAATCTGGATTGGGGGTTATTCGACTTTTTCGATGGGGAGGCCTTCCTTGGCGATCTGAACCTTTCGCTCAATTTTGACGGTCGGTGGGTTTCTCAGGGTTTCCAGTATGACGCAACTGTGTTCGGCTGCATTAAGCAACGCATGCAGCTGTTCTTCTGGCAAGTCAGTCTCCGGTTTTATCTCCACCTCGACCGCAGCGCTTTGGAACCCGACGGGCACCTTGTTTCCCATTCTTAACGTGCCACGTACATCCGCACCAAGACAGACCTTCACTTCGAGATGTGCAAGGCGTACTCCCATGATATTGGCGATCATCCGGATGGCGGTGTCTAGGCAACTCGCCAGAGCTGCAGCCAATATCTCTCCGGGACAAGGGAAGTCACTTTCTCCTCCAACAGCTTTGTGAACTGACACCGGTACTTCTACCGGAAAATTTTCTCCGCAGATCACGTGCCCGTGGATGGGGTGCGTTGCAGCCACCTCAGAGGCGCTGGTTCGGGCCCTGTCGTACACCCAGGCGGCTTCGGGCGCCTCATCATAGAGCTGTCGTAACGGCTTTTGCCGGGAGCGCACATCTATTTTGGTCGATCCTTGCAGCGTCTGAATGTGGCTTCGATGTTGCGGGAGCATCGTCATGTTTCCTCTCCTTTTCTGCGGCAGGACGAATGGGTCCGGACCCTAGACGGGTGGTCTTTGCAATGTGCAATGAGACATGGAGGGAAGAACACTTCGTGATCAGTAGTAACCCGCTTCGGATTCCGTAGTTGCCTCCCTGAGCAAAGTCGGAATAGCCTTGAGGAATGGGAACCAGCATGCAAAATGAAACAGGTAGCCTGTGCCCGGCTATGTCCTCAGCGGACTTATTGGGGGACAAGTGGACCCTGCTTCTGTTGCGCGAAATGTTTTTGGGCACCACGCGATTCAGCCGGTTTCAACGTGCAATCCCGCGGATGTCGCCTTCGATCCTCAGCAAACGGCTCAAGATGTTAGAAACCGCGGAGATCATCGTCAGAAAATCGACGCCTTCGGGGCGGGCTGCGGAGTACAAGTTGACACGCTCTGGTCGGGAACTGGGTCCAATCATCGAAAGCATGGCAATCTGGGGGCTGCGCTGGCGCAGCCGCAATATTGTGGCGCGGGATTGCGATGTTGGTGGCTTCATGTGGGACTTCCACCGCACCTTGAACAGCAAATTTCTGCCGGATGGTGAAACCGTAATCCTTGTGCAAATCACCGACCGCGAAGACCTTGGCAGCTGGTGGATGATAGTAAACGAAGGTGTCGTAGATCTTTGCCCCGAAGACCCGGGTCATGATGTGGATGTTTATATCACGGCTGCGCTTTGTGATCTCATTGCCTTGTGGATGGGAGATATAGGTATTCAGGAGGCGATGGAAGCACGGGCCATTTTTGTTGATGGACCCAAATACTTGGTGAATACAGTGCAAGATTGGATCGCGCGCTCCCCCATGGTTGACGTCCTGCCAGCATGAACTTCTTGCGTCGTTGTCTATCCCGGACCGGCATCGAGAAGCAGTTTCAAAGCGCGGTGCTTCGCAAGGGGAAGCAACTTTAAAATAGGTTGGATCAGCCAGTCTCTGGAGGCTGGTCCAACCTCCTCTTTTGGGCGCGGCACCAAATCTTGCAAAGGTCGCAACCTACGCAGTTAGGCATTGCCGTCGTTCAGGAGCAATAGGGGCGGCCTCATCGTTGCTGTCCAGAGGATGCAGCCCTCCAGAGACTGCCAACCCTAGTCATTGATATCGTGATCAAAGGTCTTCACCTGGCCGCTGGGCAAGGCGAAATAGCGGCGCAGCAGGAGCCAGGCGATCAGGGACAATCCGGCAAAGGTGAACAACAGCGCGGGCAGGCCCAGGGCGCTGCCGCCGAGGATCAGCAGCAGGAGACCGCAGGCCAGCGCACCAATGGCAAAGCCCAGAAAAACAAAGCCCGGCACCAGCACTTCGAGGATGGCCAGCACCAGGGCGGCGGCGCACCAGGCCCACCAGAGGGCCCAGACCGGGGTTGCGATGGCCTCCATTATTTGCCGCCTTTCAGCAGATTGAAGGCATTGCCAAAGGCCTCCAGCGCGTGGGCGGGCACCAGAATGGTCTGATTGCCAGTGCCATTGCCGAGCGTATTCAGCGCTTCCACCTGTTTCAGAGCAACCTGATACTGCGCCGCCTCAATCCCGTTTTCGGCGATGGCCTTGGCAACGACCTCGGTGGCATAGGCTTCGGCTTCGGCCTCGATCCGACGGGCCTTGGCGGTCTGCTGGGCGGCGTAAAGCTCGGCATCGGCGGCCAGCTCGACAGAGCGTTTCTGGCCCTCGGCTTCGGTCACCTGGGCGCGGCGCGCGCGTTCGGCGTTAAGCTGCTGCAGCATGGCGTCGCGGGTGGCCTGATCGAGGTTTACGTCCAGGATTTCGGCGCGGGTCACTTCGATGCCCCAGTCATCCACGGCGGTTTCAACCGAATGCTGGATCTGGCCAATCAGCTGGGCGCGGTTGGACTGCACCTCGTCCAGGTCCATCTTGCCGATCTCGGCGCGCACGATGCCCGCCACAGTGGTTGCAATGGCGCCATCCACATCGCGGATCCGGTAGACGGTCTTTTCCGGCTCCAGAATGCGGTAGAAAACGGAGGTGTCGATCTGCACCAGCACGTTGTCCTTGGTGATGGCGTCCTGGGTGGCATTGGGCAGCTGACGTTCAAGGATCGAGATCTTGTGGCGGGCCACATCAAGAAAGGGCACGATGAAGTTGATGCCTGGTCCCAGCACCGAATGCAGGCGGCCAAAGCGCTCGACCACGTATTTCTCTGATTGGGGGACGATCTTGACGCCTTTGACGGCCACCAGGACCAAAAGCAGTGCGCCCAACAGATACAGAATGTTGCTGGAGAGAAGGTCCAGAATGATGTCTTCGTTCATAAAAAACTCCTTTGCTTGCGCACCGATCGGCGGTAGCTCAACGGGTAGGGAGGGCAGCTCAGCCGTGGGTGGCTGCTCTGCTGGTGGCGGCACCGGAGCAAGCAGGATCTGCCCGTCCTGCGCAGGCTCCGCGCTCGGAAGCTGTTGCTCCGGGCTAGGCGGGCTTTGGGTGCCGTCTGATTTGCTCTTACTCAAAATAAGACCTTATTGTGTGCAATTGTATACATTTGGGGCGCCAAAACCCTGAATTCAAGACCTGTATGGCGGCAATCTCTCCTTCAAAGCAAGCCCTGACAGGGTTGAACTACAGGGCGTTTTCGGGCAAATGCGCCGGGTTTGCGCCAATATACCTCAAGTGGCCGATATGTTAAGGACGTGCTATGACCGCTCAATTCTCGTTTGATCTGAAAGCCACAGATGGCAAGGCGCGGACGGGTGTCATCCAGACGCCGCGTGGCGATATTCGTACGCCTGCCTTCATGCCGGTTGGCACTGCCGCCACAGTGAAGGCAATGATGCCGGAAAGCGTGCGCTCGACCGGGGCCGATATCCTGCTTGGCAATACCTATCATCTGATGCTGCGCCCCACGGCAGAACGCATCGACCGGCTGGGCGGCTTGCACAAATTCATGAATTGGGATCGCCCGATCCTGACCGACAGTGGCGGCTTTCAGGTGATGTCGCTGGCGGGGCTGCGCAAGCTGACAGAGCAGGGCGTGACCTTCAAGAGCCACATTGACGGCTCCAAGCATGAGCTGACGCCGGAGCGCTCGATGGAGATCCAGCGGTTGCTGGGCTCTGACATCGTGATGTGTTTTGACGAATGCCCGGCGCTGCCTGCCGACCGCGATCGCATCGCCGAAAGCATGCGCCTGTCGATGCGATGGGCAGAGCGGTCGCGCGTGGCCTTTGGCGACCGGCCGGGGCATGCGCTGTTTGGGATTCAGCAGGGCGGGCTCGAGCAGGATTTCCGCGAAGAAAGCGCCGAGGCGCTGAAAGAGATCGGCTTTGAGGGCTACGCGGTTGGCGGCCTTGCCGTGGGCGAGGGGCAGGAGGCAATGTTTGGTTGTCTGGACTATGCCCCCGACATGCTGCCAAAGGACCGGCCCCGTTATCTGATGGGGGTGGGCAAGCCCGATGACATCGTCGGCGCAGTGAAGCGCGGCATCGACATGATGGACTGTGTGCTGCCCTCGCGCTCTGGCCGCACCGGCCAGGCCTTTACCCGCAAGGGGGTGGTCAACATCAAGAACGCCCGCCACGCTGATGATCCGCGTCAGCTGGACGAAGAATGTTCCTGCCCGGCCTGCCAGAACTACAGCCGCGCCTATCTGCATCATGTGTTCCGCAGCAACGAGATGATTTCGGGCATGCTGCTGACCTGGCACAATCTGCAGTATTTCCAGGATATCATGGCGGGCATGCGCGATGCGATTTCTGCCGGCACCTTTGAGGCCTGGGAAAAGGACTTCCATGAAGGCCGCGCGCAGGGGGACATTGATCCGCTGTAGCTGCGGTGCGCGCGGCCTTGCCTGGAAGGGATCAGACTGAGGGGCAGAGAGGATCTACCTTCCGATGGTTCACCCTTAAGGTCGCGGAGCGTGCCGCAGCAATCGCTGGTTGGGTGGAGTGTTCCTTTGGGCACCAATCCGCCATTTGTGCTGATTTGATTGCACGGAAACCCGCCTAAAAAGTTCCGCTTGGCCCTGGATAGGCGAGACCCTGCGCATTCGGCAGGTTTTTGCTGTAAAAAGGCCAGGCTCTTTCGTGTAGGCCGGGCGGCGGCTGGATTTCAGTCCTGTGTTGTTTCTTCTGTCTAAAGATGGCTGCGCTTTGTACGCGTCGTTCCCATTTGCGCTCTTGTGGTCGTCTTTGCTTGCGGGCACACTGCGGGCCAACCTTTGAGGCAGGACGGTTGAAAAATATTAACCGCCGTACCAGATAAAGATTTCCAAAGAGGAGAGAGCCACAGGTTGCCGAACGTCGGGACCGGGCGCTCTTGCCAAGTAAAGGACCGACTATGAAAGAGCCGCTTAATTCTTCCTATCCTGTGCTGCCGCTGCGCGACATTGTGGTCTTTCCACACATGATTGTACCGCTGTTTGTGGGTCGGGAAAAATCCGTGCGCGCCCTCGAAGAGGTGATGGCAGATGACAAGCAGATTTTGCTGTCCAGTCAGGTAGATCCGGCCGAGGACGAACCACAGACCGATGGCATCTACGAAAACGGTGTGTTGGCCAATGTTCTGCAGCTGCTGAAATTGCCCGATGGCACCGTCAAGGTGCTGGTCGAAGGCCATGCCCGGGTGAAAATCACTGATTTCCTCGAGAACGACAATTATTTCGAGGCCCGTGCGGAATACCTCAATGAGATCCCCGGCGATGCCACCACCATCGAAGCCCTGGTGCGGACCGTTGGTGACGAGTTTGAGCGCTATGCCAAAGTACGCAAGAACATCCCCGAAGAGGCGCTTTCTGCAGTGGGTGAAACCACAGAGCCGGCCAAACTGGCGGATCTGGTTGCGGGTCATCTCGGTATTGAGGTGGATCGCAAGCAGGAGTTGCTGGAAACGCTTTCGGTCAGCGAACGTCTGGAGAAAGTCTACGGGCTGATGCAGGGCGAAATGTCGGTGCTGCAGGTCGAGAAAAAGATCAAGACGCGGGTCAAGTCTCAGATGGAGAAGACCCAGCGCGAGTATTATCTGAATGAGCAGATGAAGGCCATTCAGAAGGAGCTGGGCGACGGCGAAGAAGGGGCTGGCGAAATCGCCGAGCTGGAAGAAAAAATCGCTGCCATCAAGCTGTCGAAAGAAGCCCGTGAAAAGGCTGATGCTGAGCTGAAAAAGCTCAAGAACATGTCGCCGATGTCGGCAGAGGCCACAGTGGTGCGCAACTATCTCGACTGGATGCTGGCCATCCCGTGGGGGGTGAAGTCGCGGGTGAAGAAGGATCTTGGCAAAGCCGAGGAAATTCTTGATGCGGATCACTATGGACTGGAAAAAGTCAAAGAGCGCATCGTTGAGTATCTTGCGGTGCAGCAGCGTTCGGCCAAACTGAAGGGTCCGATCCTCTGCCTTGTTGGCCCTCCCGGTGTTGGTAAAACCTCGCTTGGCAAATCTGTGGCCAAGGCCACGGGGCGCGAATTTATCCGTATCTCCCTGGGTGGGGTGCGCGACGAGAGCGAGATCCGGGGCCATCGTCGGACCTATATCGGCTCAATGCCCGGCAAGATCATTCAGGCGCTGAAAAAAGCCAAGACCACCAATCCGCTGATCCTGCTCGATGAGATCGACAAGATGGGCCAGGATTTCCGTGGTGACCCGGCTTCGGCGATGTTGGAAGTGCTTGATCCGGAACAGAACTCCACCTTTGTGGATCACTATCTGGAGGTCGAATATGACCTCTCCAATGTGATGTTCCTGACCACCTCGAACAGCTACAACATGCCTGGGCCCCTGCTGGACCGGATGGAGATCATTCCGCTGTCGGGCTATACCGAGGATGAGAAGCGCGAGATTGCCAAGCAGCATCTGGTGTCCAAACAGGTCAAGAACCATGGGCTCAAATCCAAGGAGTTTGAACTGACGGACGAGGCGCTGAAGGATATCATCCGTGTCTATACCCGCGAGGCCGGTGTGCGGAACCTGGAGCGTGAAATCGCCAAGGTGGCGCGTAAATCGCTGACCAAGATCGTCAAGAAGGAGACCGAAAGCGTCAAGGTCACCTCTGACAATCTGGATGATTTCCTGGGCGTTGCCAAATTCCGCTACGGTCTGGCCGAAAAGGAAGACCAGGTTGGTGTGGTGACCGGGCTGGCCTATACCTCCGTTGGGGGGGAGCTGCTCTCCATCGAAGCTCTGCGCCTGCCGGGCAAGGGTCGGATGAAGACCACCGGCAAGCTGGGCGATGTGATGAAGGAGTCGATCGAGGCGGCGTCATCCTATGTGCGCTCGATCTCGCCCAAGATCGGCGTCAAGCCACCCAAGTTCGACAAATGGGACATCCACGTCCACGTGCCCGAAGGTGCCACCCCCAAGGATGGTCCCTCGGCGGGTCTGGCGATGGTGACTTCGATTGTTTCGGTGCTGACCCAGATCCCGGTGCGCAAAGACATCGCCATGACCGGCGAGGTCACTTTGCGCGGCAACGCACTGGCTATTGGCGGTTTGAAGGAAAAGCTGCTTGCGGCCCTGCGTGGCGGCATCAAAACCGTGCTGATCCCCCAGGAGAATGCCAAGGACCTGCCGGAGATCCCGGACAATGTGAAGGAAGGGCTCGAGATCATTCCGGTCAGCCATGTTTCCGAAGTTCTGAAACATGCCCTGGCCTATCAGCCGGATCCTATCGATTGGGACGAGGCCGCCGAGGAAGAAGCAGCGGCCGCAAAGGCTGCGCTTGAGGCCGAGGCTGGTGTCTCTGGCGCACCCAAACACTAAACCTTTTGCCCCGATCAGTGTTGCAGCTGGTCGGGCGCCCTGCCTGACGTGGATTCAGGGCAAGGGAAAAGGCAATAAAAGAAAAGGGCGGCCCTTGCGGGACGCCCTTTTTTAGGTCTCTTCCGTTCTGGCCCCCTTTGGTGCGGGCTCGTTTGTTATTGGTGATACCCGGTTCAGGCGGCGTTTTGACTGCCCATTTTGGCCAGAACTGAGGAGATGGCTACCGCATCGGGGCTTTTGTCTTCCGCTTTGGCTTGGCTCAGGATCATCGCCAGGGTCGCATCCAACGCGCTGAGCTTGTCTGCAACATAGGTTTCGCGGTCGGCAACCTTTTCGATTTCGGTGGCGACATTGATGATTCCGCCGCCATTGGCAACAAAGTCAGGCGTATACAGAATGCTCGCGTGATGCAGCGCCGTGCCATCCTCTGCGGTGGCCAGCTGGTTGTTGGCCCCGCCGCAAACAATCGAGACCTTCAGCTGGGGGATGGTCTTGCTGTTGAGGATGCCGCCAATGGCGCAGGGGGCAAAGATATCAGCTTGGACCCCGTAAATCTCATCCGGGGCAACCGCAGTTGCGCCAAATTCAGTCACCGCCTTGTCGACCTGCGCCGTGTTCACATCCGTCACAATCAATTGCGCCCCGGCTTCGGTCAGCAGTTTGCAGAGATACCAGCCCACATGGCCCAACCCTTGCAGCGAGACGGTCAGCCCTGACAGATTTCTGCTGCCGTGTTTATGCGCCCAGGCCGTGCGGATGGCGTTGAAAATTCCCTGAGCGGTGATGGGAGAGGGGTCGCCACTGGCGAATTCACCGGTTGCAAGCCCTGCCACATAGGGGGTTTCCTGCGCCAAAACACCCATGTCGTCCGGGCTCATGCCCATGTCCTCGGCGGTGTAATAGCGCCCCCGCAGGCTGTGAATGGCGCGGCCAAAGGCGCGCAGCAGCTCTGGGGTTTTGTCTGTGGAGGGATCGCCGATGATCACGGCCTTGCCGCCCCCAAGCGCCAGGCCCGCAGCGGCGTTTTTGTAGGTCATGCCCTCACTCAGCCGTTTGACATCCACCAGAGCCTCTTCTTCACTGCCGTAGGGGCGCATCCGCAGGCCACCTGCCGCTGGCCCCAGCTGCGTCGAATGCAGCGCAATATAGCCGACAAGCCCGACGGCCTGCTCCTCGACGCGGTAGATTTCTTCATGTGTCGTGGATGCGACGGCGGTGACTGTCATGTCGATGGCTCCTCCTGAATGAAGCTGCATTTTACCCCGGACGCTCTGGGGTTTTTCGCCAAAAATGGATCTTGCTTCTTACAATATTGAAGGTTTCAGTTATGATTGTGCAAGAAATTGGAGAAATTCACCATGGACGCTATTGATCGCAAGATTGTCGCGGTTTTGCAGGCCGAGGGCCGGATCAAGATGGCTGAGCTGTCTGAGCGTGTTGGATTGTCGCCTACGCCCTGCGCGCGACGTGTTGCCATGTTGGAGGAGGCCGGGGTGATCCAGGGCTATTCCGCGCGAGTGGATCAGGCCAGGCTGGGGCTGCCGGTGACGATTTTTGTTGCTGTCGAACTGGAGCGCCAGTCGACGGATGCGCTGCAGGCTTTTGAACGCGCGGTAAGCAAGTTCGACCAGGTCATGGAATGCTACCTGATGACCGGCACCCGTGATATTCTGTTGCGGGTGGTGGCGCAGGATCTGACCGATTTTGACCGCTTTCTCGAAGAGCGGCTGATGCGGGTTTCCGGCATTCGCAACACGCGCTCCAGCTTTACACTGCGCACCATGATCGCGCGCAATGCTCTGCCTCAATTCTGATGCCCTGCCGCAAGCCTGAAGTCGAATTGCCACAAGGGCGCGCGCCGCTGTACAGCGGGCGGATTTGGAAAAAGTCACAGGTTAACCCTTTGTTAACCAATGCGCTGGCTTTCCAATCCGCCTGCCCCTAGGGTCAAAGGCAATGATGAACAAGCAACAATCAGAAAATGAGGCGCATCATGACGAGCAGTAAGACAACCAGCCGCAAGGCAACGACAGGCAAAACAACGTCACCAAAAACTACAACAGGCAAAAGCGCAGTGCGCAAAACCTCTACGGCAAAAACGCCACTGCCTAAGGTGACATCCACGGCCGGGGTCAGCCGATCAACACCAGAGACGGCAAAGACAGATCCGGTTCCGCCTGTCGCGCTGGCTGCCGGACAGGAACCCAGCCCGGTGGTCGTCAAGGCCGCGCAACCAGTGGTCAAGATGCCGGCGCTTAACAAAAAAGAATTGATCGAGGAGGTGGTCCTGCGCTCTGGCATCAAGAAGAAGGATGCCAAGCCGGTTGTTGAATCCCTGTTGGAAATTCTCGGCGAAACGGTGGCCTCGGGGCGCGATCTCAACCTCAAGCCCTTTGGCAAGCTGCACCTCAACCGCAGCGAAGAGCGCAGCAATGGGACCGTTCATATCTGCCGCTTGCGTCAGCCGCTTGCCATCAATGCGCCTGGCCAAGGAAGTGACGCAGCAGAGGCAAAATCTTCCGCATCCCCTCTTGCATCGGAGCCAAGCTGAGGATAGTACCCGGCCTCACGGGTGATTAGCTCAGTGGTAGAGCGCTTCGTTCACATCGAAGATGTCAGGAGTTCAAATCTCTTATCACCCACCATCCTACCCCTTTGAAATACTTTCGAATTTTTGTCTGAGAGTTCTGCTACGCAAACTGTTCTCCAAGTTCGTGAGCCCTGGATCAGTTTGCCGCACCAGCGATGCGTTTTTGAACGGCGCTCAATGGTTGCGACCGGTGATGATGCCAAAATCCTGGTCAATTAGACGGGGTAAAATGACGGGCGGGTTTTCAAGATCTGGGCCGAATTGATCACCTCCTCATGGACTGCGATCTGGATAGTGAGGGCGCTTTTGTTCTGTATCGCCTGACATCGCACAGGCGCGCGATATCATAGAAACCCTGCACGCATCCTAGCTGTTTTTGCCGGATTGGAATTGGGGTCGGCGATTGCGATGCGCATGGGGCAATTCGAACTTCTGTCTGCAGGTTTCCCTGTTTTCGGGGCGAGCGGGCCTGATTGCAGGTCCTGCGCGCGCTTGCCTAATGCACTGTCAAATATTGGCCTTTAGGTAGGTTTGCCAGCGGTGGGGGCTTTTTGCATTGGGGGCGATCATGACAGTGATTTCGAACTGGAAGACCGTTTTGACTGGTTCTTCGAGCATCTGGTTGATCTTGGCCAGTCTGATGGCCATGGCGGGGCTGTTCTTTGCTCTGGTCAGCCCGGCGATGATTGGCTGGCCCCCGGTCTGGTTTGCCGTGACCTCGGCCCTGTGTCAGGTGCTGGCCATTCCGGCGCGTCTGGTGCTGCAAAGCCGCCTCTCTGGCCTCAAGCGCTTTCGCCGCGATCAAAGCGGGGCGATCCGCACAGGCACCCTGGGGTTGATCGCTGGCGGCGGGCTTGCGCTGACAACGGCGGTCTCCTTTATCGGCGATTGGGAAGGGCTGCGGACCAGCGCCTATCAGGATGTCGTTGGGGTCTGGACCGTCTGCTACGGCGAGACCAAGGGGGTGCAGCCGGGGGACAGCTACAGTGCTGCAGAATGCGATCAGATGCTGGCGCGCGAGATCCTGCACTATGAGGCGGCTTTGGATCGCTGCCTGAAGGTGGAGCTGCCCTTGGGAATGAAGATTGCCTTGGTCTCCTGGACTTACAATGTTGGCGTGGCGGCGGCCTGTGGCTCGACCCTGATGCGCCGTGCCAATGCCGGTGATCTGGCCGGGGCCTGCGATGAGCTGAGGCGCTGGAACCGGGCGGGGGGGCGTGTCTGGCGGGGATTGACCAATCGGCGGCTCTCGGAAATGGAAATGTGCCACGCTGCCCTTGCGGAGGGCGCGTGATGTGGTTTTGGATCTTGCGCCATCTGCCAGGCCTGAGCGCGGCCGCAGCCCTTGTTGCCATGGCCTGCTGGCTGGGCGCTGTGATCGGCGAAAGGGCGCGTTTGCAAGCGGATCTGGCGGCAACAACAACCCGCCTGCACAGAGCCCAGTCGGAGCTTGAGCGCGCCGCCGAGGCCGCCCGCATCCACCGGGCCCATCTGGCCCGCGCCGCCGATGAGGCGCGCCGCTGGTCGGTCCTGTCCAATGAATTGCAACAGATGGAGGGCCGTGATGCGCCTTTGTCTTCTTTGCTGTCTGCCACTGCTGAGCGCCTGTACGCCACCACTCCCTGAGCCCGTTGTGCCGCCGCCCAGGGTGCCTGCGGATCTGTTGCAGCTTTGTCCTGGCTACACCGGTCCGGTGCCGCGCGAGGAGGGACAAATCTCGGATGCTTTGCTGGCCGAAGCGCGTGGGCGTGCCTGCGCCAACAACAGATTGATCGCTGTGGCGGATATTCTGAACTCTCCCGGTCCGGGTCTATGATCCGGCTCTTGCAAAATGTGGCGCACAGGTATTGCAAGAGAATGTACTGGTAGAGAATGGCCGATCCGGCAGGTGTCGCTTGACCCTGACTGCAGTAAAGCCCAGTTTGGCGCAAAACTGCGAGCAGGAGCCCTCATGGCCACAACCCCAGCGCCTTTTGCGCGATTTGAATGGATGATTGCCTGGCGTTACCTGCGCGCGCGCCGCGCCGAGGGGGGCGTGTCGGTGATGACCTGGATCAGCCTCATCGGGATCACCCTGGCGGTCTTTGCGCTGATTGCCACCCTGGCGGTGCGTTCCGGGTTTCGATCGGAATTTGTCGGCACCATTTTGGGGGCCAATGCCCATGTGACGCTCTATTCCCACGGAGAGCTGAATGAGGCCGGGCAGTTTGAACGCAGCCTCAAGGATTTTGACGCCATGGCGGCGCGGGTGGCCAAGGTGCCCGGGGTGATCCGGGCCGCCCCTCTGATCAAGGGCCAGGTCATGGCCAATTCGCGCCAGCGCAACGCGGGTGTTGAGGTCTTTGGCATCGCCAAGGCCGGCATTCTGACCATCCCGGGCGTTGCCGGGAGCGACGGTGCCATCGGTGATCTCTCTCGGTTTGAAGAGGGTGTAGCCATTGGATCAGGGGTGGCCCGCGAATTGGGGGTCAGTGTCGGGGACCGGATCAAGCTGATTTCGCCCAATGGGGTCAAAACGCCCTTTGGCACCAGCCCCCGGGTCAAAGCCTATGAGGTGGTCTATGTCTTTACGGCCGGGCGCTACGACATTGATCGCACCCGCTTGTATATGCCCTTTGCGGAGGCGCAGAGTTTTTTCAATCGCGAAGGCGTCGCCGATGAGATCGAGGTGATGATCCAAGAGCCAGAAGCGGTGGACCTGATGGTCCTGCCGCTGTTGCGGGCGGCGGATGGCGCGGTTGGGGTTTGGACCTGGCGCGATGCCTCGGGCGGTTTTCTGCGTGCGCTGGAGGTCGAAGACAATGTGATGTTCATCATCCTGTCGATCCTAGTGCTGATTGCGACGATGAACATCGTCTCCGGGTTGATCATGCTGGTCAAGAACAAGGGCCGCGATATCGGCATCCTGCGCACCATCGGCCTGAGCGAAGGATCGGTGATGCGGGTGTTCTTTATCTGCGGAGCCTTCACCGGTGTGCTGGGGACGGTCTTTGGCGTCATTCTGGGCTGTCTCTTTGCCAGCTACATCGATCCGATCTTTTCATTCGTGAATTTTGTCATGGGCGGTGGCGTCTGGGATCCGGCGATCCGGGGCATCTATGCGCTGCCGGCAGAGCTGAACCTAAGGGATGTGCTGTCCGCGGTGGGGCTGTCCCTGGGGCTGTCTTTTGTGGTGACAATTTTTCCAGCCCGGCGAGCAGCCCGGCTCAACCCGGTAGAGGCGCTGCGCTATGAGTGATGCTGTTCTGGAACTGAAATCAGTCACCAAGTCTTACAATCACGGCACGCCCACGCAGATCGATGTGCTGCGGGGGGTCGATCTGACCCTGAAGCCCGGCGAGATGGTGGCGCTGGTGGCACCTTCGGGGGCAGGTAAATCCACCCTGCTGCATATTGCCGGGTTGCTGGACGCCCCAGATGCTGGATCGGTGCAGGTGGCTGGCCAGGAGGCGAGGGGCAAAGGCGACGGTCGCCGCACAGCCCTTAGGCGGCAGGATGTGGGTTTTGTCTATCAGTTCCACCATCTGTTGCCCGAATTCACGGCGCTGGAAAACATCGTTCTGCCACAGCTGGCCAATGGCATTGCACAGGCATCAGCCGAGGCGCGCGCGCAGGAGTTGCTGGAGATGGTCGGCCTGTCGGATCGTGCCAAGCATCGGCCTGCGGCCCTGTCCGGCGGCGAACAGCAGCGGGTGGCCTTTTGCCGCGCGCTGGCCAATGCCCCGCGGGTGCTGCTGGCGGATGAGCCAACCGGCAATCTGGATCCAGGCACCTCGGATCAGGTCTTTGCCGCGCTGATGGATCTGGTTTCGGGAACCGGCCTGTCGGCACTGGTGGCCACCCACAATCACGAGCTTGCCGCGCGCATGGATCGACGGGTCAAGCTGGAGAACGGGGTTCTGGTCGATTTTTAGCTCGTCTGACCCTAGGCGAGCTGGGTAATCCAGACCCCCAGTGCCATCACTGAAATTCCGGTGGCGCGCATCAGGGTGAGGGGGCTGACCTGGGCCCCAAAGAGGCCAAAATGGTCGATTGCCGCGGCGCTCACCAACTGCCCCAGCAAAACAAAGAACACCGCATTGCCAACGCCGAAATGTGGCGCCACATGGGTGATCGACAAAACGTAGAACGCCACCAATAACCCGGCAAAGAACAGGTGTTTTGGCGCGCCTGGCAGCAGCATCAGGGCGGCAGGCCCCCTGATCAGACAATAGGCAAGTGCCGCCATTGACGCGACGGCGAACAAGACTACCCCTGCCGCTGCAGGAGAGCTGACAAATTGACCAAGGGCTGCGTTGAGTGCGGCCAGAACCGGAATACCAAGGCCAGCCGCCAACATAATAAGCGCGTAATGAAGCATGCTTTGGTCCTGCCTTGCGTTTGATCCAATTGGTCCAATCCAACCGATGGTGCCAACTAGAGCGGCAGCGTGTTGCAGGATCAAGTGGCAAAGCCAGCCCTCCGTATTTCTACCTGCACCTATTTGACTGGTGCTGGAAAGCTCAGGCCGGACCACAGCCGTTCAAGCGCAGATCCCGGTTAGTTCCGCGTCTTTCCAAGGCAGGTAGACATCGCTTTGGCGGCTTTGGGGCAGGTCGGTGACCGGCATCACCGCCTTCAGCATCTTGTGCAGGCGCTTGCTGCGGGCCGCCTGCGGGGCCAAAGCGCGACAGCAGACATATTCCTCGACGATGGCACCTTGTTGTTCATAGCCGTAGCTGAGGAAATCCGGGCTGCTGTCCAGGGCAAAGAGATAGGGATCGGGGCTGGCACCATGCTCGGCGGCAGCCCGCAGGGGGTGATATCCGGTTTCGCGCCGGTTCTGCCATTGCCAGACATGGGTTGCCTCATGGGCCAGCAACATCGCCTCTACCAGATACAGCCGCTCCGGATAGGCGGGCATGTAGTTCTCGGTGTACCAGTCTTTGGTAAAAAAGATCCGGTTGAACAGCGCCACGGCGGCGGGCGAGGAGGTGACGATCGCCTCTTCTTTCACCGGTGGCAAAATGCGCTCGCGGCAGGTCACCCGGGGGCGGGGCTTGCGGCGAAAGGTAACGGCGGCCACCGGCGCGCCTTTGACCAGGCGCAGGCGTTCCATATCCAGATCTTCGCCGTGAATATCGGATAGAAAGCTGCGTTCGGCCTCGCTGAGGGGGCGACCGCAGGCCGTGGCCAGGGGCAAGAGCAGGCAAAGGATCAGGCCAAAGCGCAGGTTCATTGGTCAGGCTTTGCGTCGTTTGGCATCAAGCCATCGTGCTGTGTGGTTCCATACATCTGGTGTTCCCGCCTGTTATCCGCAGCTCATGGCCAGAACCCGGCTGATCTCCATCAGCGAGCGTTCGGATTGTTGTTGCCAGTCGTTAAAGGCCGCCTGTACCGACTTCAGCGCGGTCTTGGAGGTGGCGGGCTTGTCGATCACCCTTTCGGCGATCAGCCGACCTGTCACGTCCTTGGACAGCACAAAGCCGTCGCGCCCGGCAAAGCGCATCACCATCTGGCCGGTATTGCCGCCCAAGCGACTGCCACGCTTTTTCATCATCTCCAACAGCCCGATGAAATCGCTGTCGGGCCAGGAGCCAAAAACCTCTGCGGCGCCGCCCTCACTGCGCAGATCCAGCAAAAATCCGGCATTGTCGCGCACGGTCTGGATCTTGGCTCCGTTGCGCACGATCTCGGTGTTGCGCAGCAAGGCGTCAAACTTCTCATCATCCATGAAGGCGTTGGGACCGAGGGCGAATTGGTCAAAGGCCGCCTCGAAACCGGGCCATTTTGCCTCGATCACTTTCCAGCTGAACCCGGCCTGAAAGATGCATTTGGTCATCAGCGACAACCAGCGGTCCTCTGGCAGATTGGTGACATCCGGATCCGGGCGGATCAGCTTGGTCTCCAGCGCCTCTGCGCCGCCATGGCGTGCGGCCGATATCTCGTAGATCTCTTCAAAGCTGCGCATGGGGGGCCTTTTTCCGGGGTTAGGGCGCGTAGAATGTGGCGGTCGCTGTGGAGACCAGTTTGCCGCTGCTTTCTTCAGACATTTCGGCGCGGGCAAAGACCAGCGCCTTGCCGGCCCGCACCACTTCGGCGCGGCACAGGATCGCCGTGCCCCTGCCGGGGCGCAGAAACTGGCTGTGCAGATCGGTGGTGGCAAAAAGCTTCATCTCGCCGGCATGGGCCACCGCAGCCAGGACCATGGAGGTATCGGCAAGGGCGGCCAGGGCCTGACCAGAGACGATGCCGCCCACCCGTGCCAGATGATCCGCCAGCGGCATGCGCAGTTCCACCGCCTGCGCTGAGGCCTTGGTCACCGTCAGATCCAGGGCGCGGACCCAATCGGCAAAGTTTTCATCCAGAATGACCTGGATCTGATCAGTGGAAAGGGGGCTCATACGCGGTCTGCTCTCTGTTGTTTGACCCTGAGCTTAGCGAGAGGGGCGCAGCAGTTCCACCAGTGATTTGCCGAGGCGAAAGGGCGCGGCAAACCCCACCAGACAGAGGGCAAAGAGTTGCAGCATCAGGATATAGGCATTGTCCTGCAGGTATTCCCATTCTTGCTTGAGCCGCTGGATCTGGGCGATGAGATCATCATAGGCCCGCGCCAGGATCAGAAAATCCGCCGCGATGGTGGGGACTTTGCGGCGCATGTTTTCCACCGCGCTCCGGGTGTCTTGATCCAGGGCGGTGAAGACCAGAAAGGCGTCGGGGTCAAAGGCATCTGCTTTGGCGGCCATATCCTGCATTTCGCGGCGCTGATCACGCGCGCCCAGCAGGAAGGTGATGCCCTGCAAGGGCGCCACCTCATCGGTCACCGCGATGAACAGTGGCAGCTCGGCATTGCCCGCGGTCGAGGCCGAAAGGAACTCGATTTTCTCACAGAGCACTGCGATATCGCCATCATAAGCCGGATCACAAAACCGCAACCGAAAGCGCGCGGCGTCGCGGTCAAAGGCCGAAGTGGCCGCATAGGCGACGTCGATCTGGCGTTCCAGATGGGAGCTGTCGGAGGTGTAGATCCCGGCCACAACCGCAACCAATGCGCCAAAGCCGCCCAGGATGACCCAGACCAGATCAGCCAGCTTCCAGGCGCGGTGGCCTGCGGGTTTGCGAAACAGAAAACCGGTGCCGATGAGGCCCGCGACAAAGAACGTCAGGATCAGTAGCAACTGGTTGTCGGCGATGAATGTCATGCGGGGGGCTTTCTGATCCGGGATCTGCCCTCAGGTTAGAAAGCGCAAGCGCGCAGGGCAACCGGCATCACGCGACTGTTAGCTGGAGTGGGTTTGGATGAGGTGACTTAGCTGAGGGTTAGGGGCGGTTGCGAGCTTGGGATGCCTCCGGCGGGAATATTTCTGGAAAGTTGAAATGCGGGCGGATTTGCAATGCGGCACATAGTACCAAATAGGGGGGCGTGTTGTTTAAAGTTTGACCGGGCGGAACCCCGCGCTGGTGTCGGCAGCTTTGGAAGACAACAGTTGCGGGCGATCCCCTGGGCCGTCAGGCCTGCGCCTGACCTTCCCCCGTGGAGTTCAAGCCGGTTCCCGCAGGGACAAACAGTCTGGGGGACTGTTTGAGGCGAGGACGGGCGGAGCCCCTCGCTGATCCGACAGCTTTGGAAGGCAACAGTTGCGGGCGATCCCCTGGGCCGCACGGCCCGCGCCTGACCTTCCCCCCGGGAAGGCGCTTCACGCCTCCCCAAGGGCAGGCGCGGGCCTTGTGTTGCGAAAGCCAAATTGTTGTCACTTTTGAAAGTTTGAACTTTGTTGTTCAACAATCTTGAAGGATTCAAAAGCTGGGCGGGCAGTTTTCACCACTACATCTTCATAGTCTGACAGGGCTTTTTTAATCTGTTGGGAAGATATTTTTGATTCACATCCGATAATCACCTCTTTGAGGCGCAGTTTCTTACTGAAGTCAGTGAAGAATAAACGTTGCCCTTTTGCCTTGTTGTGTACATCCGCAGGTTCAAGCTTGACGTACATTCGCCATTCTTGTTCATAAGCCCAATGAAGACTTTTTGTGCATTTTGCATACCCTGTCAGGTTCTTTAGTCTTTGGGTGCATTTTAGATCAGCTCGATGGATTTTCTGAAGGTGTTCAACATATCCGACGCGATCCAAGCCAGATTCGTCGATTTCAAATCCATAACATAGGCCCAAATGGTTGTTCGCATAGTGCGCCCACATCGTTGGACTGTGCCAATTGGAAGAAAATGAAATAAAACCACACGATTTTGAAAGGCTCACAATGCTGTCGCGCCACTCGGCCCTTAGTTTGCGCTTTTCCTCGCTGTTTTTTCCCTGAAACGAAAATGGTTTCAGGGAAAAAACAGCGTTTACTTCATCAGGGAAGGATAGTTTCAAATGACGCATGCATAGGTTCTCTAGTGCATGCGTTTCTGGAGTATAATAATATAGCCTCACTCAGGCCTCCTCAAACATCCAGCTCCTCCACGAACTTCGCGTTTTCCTGGATATACTGATAGCGCAGCTCGGGTTTTTTGCCCATCAGACGTTCGACCAGATCGCCGGTCTCGCCGGGCTCATCCTCGTCAATGGTCACCCGGATCAACTTGCGGGTCGCCGGGTCCATGGTGGTCTCTTTCAGATCCTTGGCGTCCATCTCGCCCAGACCCTTAAAGCGGCTGACGTCGATCTTGCCCTTGCCGCCCAGGCCCTTTTCCATCCACATGTCGCGCTCGGCCTCGTCCAGGCAATAGACGCGCTTGGCCCCTTGGGTCAGGCGGAACAGGGGCGGGCAGGCCAGGTACAGATGGCCGCCGTCAATCAGCGGGCGCATCTGGGTAAAGAAGAAGGTCATCAGCAGCGAGGCAATATGGGCACCGTCCACATCCGCATCGGTCATGATGATGATTTTGTCATAGCGCAGATCATCCAGCACAAATTTGCTGCCTAATCCCACGCCCAAGGCCTCGCAGAGATCATTGATTTCGGCGTTGGAGCCCAGCTTGTTTGACGCAGCCCCCAATACGTTGAGGATCTTGCCCTTCAGCGGCAAGAGCGCCTGATTGACCCGGTTGCGCGCGCCCTTGCCGGAGCCGCCAGCAGAATCGCCCTCGACGATGAAGAGCTCGGTCCCGGAGCGATCCTTGGAGGTGCAGTCGGTGAGCTTGCCCGGCAGCCGCAGTTTCTTGGTGGCCGATTTACGCTGGGTCTCTTTCTCCTGCTTGCGGCGCAGGCGTTCCTCGGCGCGCAGCACCAGGAAATCGAGGATGGCACCGGCGGATTTGGTATCCGCCGCCAGCCAGTTGTCGAAATGGTCGCGGACCGAATTTTCCACCATCTTGGCGGCGACTTCGGTCGACAGGCGATCCTTGGTCTGGCCGACAAAGGCCGGATCGGCAATAAAGCAGGAGACCAGCGCGCAGCCGCCTGCCATCAGATCGTCGCGGGTGATGCTGGCGGCCTTTTTATTGCCGACCAGCTCACCGTAGGCCTTGATGCCCTTGAGAATGGCAGCCCAGAACCCGGTGACATGGGTGCCGCCCTCTGGTGTGGGGACAGTGTTACAATAGCTCTGGGTGAAACCATCGCGTGAGGGCGTCCAGTTGATCGCCCATTCGACATAGCCCGCCTCGCCGAATTTCTCGCGGAACTCCACCTTGCCGGCAAAGGGCGCATCGGCATAGACCGAGGCCTTGCCCAGCACTTCGGTCAGATAATCCTTGAGCCCGCCGGGAAAATGGAAGGTGGCCTCTGTTGGGGTCTCTTTGTCGTCGATATGGCTTTTCCAGCGAATTTCGACGCCAGAAAACAGATAGGCTTTGGAGCGCACCAGGGTGAACAGGCGCTTGGGCTTGAACCGGTGGTGGCCAAAGATTTCCTCATCGGCGTGAAAGGTGATGAAGGTGCCACGTTTGTTGGGGGCGGCGCCGACCTTTTCAACCGGGCCCAGCGGCAGGCCACGCGAAAACCGCTGTTCGAACAGCTCTTTGTTTTTGGCAACCTGCACCACCAGCGAATCTGACAGCGCATTCACCACCGAAGAGCCAACCCCGTGCAAGCCGCCCGAAGTCTGATAGGCCTTGCCGGAGAACTTGCCCCCGGCGTGCAGGGTGCAGAGAATGACTTCGAGCGCGGATTTGTCCGGGAACTTGGGATGTGGGTCAATTGGGATGCCACGACCGTTGTCGGTGATGGTCACGGAATAGTCTGCGTTCAGAGTGACTTCGATCCGATTGGCATGGCCGGCAACCGCCTCATCCATCGAGTTGTCGAGGATCTCCGCCACCATATGATGCAAAGCCCGCTCGTCAGTGCCGCCGATATACATGCCCGGACGCTGCCGGACGGGTTCCAGCCCTTCAAGCACTTCGATCGAGGAGGCATCATAGGTTTCGTCGTCGGGCGTGCTGAGGAGGTCATTGGCCATCGAGGGGAGCTGCTCTTCATTTGTTATGGTTGCCCGCCATTATGGCAGGTGTTGTGGCCATGTGGAAGAGGCCCGCTAGGGGCTGTGGATAACCTTGCCTGCGAAATCAGGGCGTGGCAGAGGCCCAAGTCCTGGCGCAGAGACCCAAGACCTCGCGGCGCGTCCCACCGGGGTGGCTATTTGAACGACAGGAGCTAAAGTTGCGCAAAACCATCTGCCCGAATGGGGCAGGCAGCAGGGAGAGTACATCATGGCCTGGATCAAGACAGTCCCGTTTGAGGCGGCAACCGGCAAGCTGAAAAAGCTCTATGCGCGGGTCACCGGACCAAACAACAATGTCGACAATATCATGATGGCGCATTCGCTGCGCCCGCATTCGATGGAGGGTCATATGGCGCTCTACAAGAATGTGCTGCACCACACCGGAAATCAGGTTCCCAAATGGTTCCTGGAGGTGCTGGGGGTCTGGGTGTCCTCACTGAATGACTGTGGCTATTGTGTCGAGCATCACTTTGCCGGGCTGCAGCGCCTGCTGGGGGATGAGACCCGTGGACTGGCCATTCGCGCCGCCATCGAGGCGCGAGATCCGGCGCTTGCCCCTTTGGATGCGGCGCAACAGGCGGCCATGGGTTATGCGCGCAAATTGACTGAGGCGCCGGCAACATTGGTCGAGGCGGATGTCGAGGCCCTGCGTGTGGTGGGCTATGACGATGGGGAGATCCTGGAGATCAACCAGGTTAGCGCCTATTTCTCTTATGCCAACCGCACGGTTCTGGGGCTTGGCTGTTCGACCAAGGGCGATGATTTGGGGTTGAGCCCCAATAATTCGGAAAATCCCGATGACTGGGGACACAGCTAAACTGGGGACACATCGAACCGGTGATAGGATCTGGGAGGGCGTCTAGCTAAGGAGCCAGTTTAGGCGCGCCAGTCCAGAATCGCCCGGGCCATTTCCGCGGGTTTTTGATGATGCAGCCAGTGATCGCAGCCCGGGAGTGTCACCCGGGTTAGGTCGGGGGCAAAAACTTCCAATCCTTCGGTGGCTTCGGGCAACAGGGCGGTGTCGTCCTTACCCCAGAGTAGCAGATGCGGTTGCGGAACCCTCAGGCGCTCCAAGGGCAGCGTAGGCATGGCGATGGGCTGGCCGGGGCTGGCCACCTGCAAGGGCGAGGCCCGGTACCAGTTGACCATGGCGCGCATCCTGCCGGGGCGCGCCCATTCCGTTGCATAGGCCTCTAGCCGTGCGCCTGACAACCAGGACATATCCATATGGGTGGCAAACAGCGCTTGCAGCTTGGCAAAGCCATTGGCGCTCAGCTCCGCTTCGGATCCTTCTTGGCGCAGCCAGGGAATATACTGTGAGGCTGCGCTTTGGGCGCCACCCTGTGCCAGAGAGCGCTGAAACGGCACCGGGTGGACCCCATTGGCAATCACCAGATGAGAGACCAACCGGGGTTTGAACATCGCCAGCCCATAGGCCACGGCTGAGCCCCAGTCATGACCCAGCACAGTGACAGGGCGGCCATTGCTGCCAATCAATGCGGCCATGTCTGCGACAAGGGCTGAGGTGGTGTAATTTTTGATGCCCTCGGGGGCCCAGCTTTGGCCAAACCCGCGTTGATCTGGGGCGATGCAGTGGAACCTGTGGCAGAGATGTTCTGCTAGGTCTTGCCAGGCCCCACCATATTCGGGAAACCCATGCAGCATCAGCAACTGGGGCAGGGCGGGATCCCCCCAGCGCCGTACAAAAAAGGGCTGGCCGTCGAGCTGTTCCATCGCGCCTTGCATGGTGTCTCCTTTGGTTGGGCCAAGGCTGCGACAGCGCCCGGCCCGGATCAAGTGGGGCGTCACGTCATCCGCAGGTCTGCACGGCAACAAAGACACCATCCAGGTCTCGGATTTTGACACAAGTCAGGGTGGAGAAGGGCAAAGGCGCATAGGCTGGGTGCGAACAAAAGAAGGGAAAATGAATGCCGGAAACGACAGCCAAAGCGACCGCCAAAACCGCTCAGGTCTCAACCGCCGGGCCAGTGGAGGTTGCGGCAAATTCCACCGCTCCAATAGGCCCCACACCGGAGGAGGTGCGCAGCGCCTTTGAAAGCGGTCGGTATCCCTATAAACGCAAGATGTCGCGCCGCGCCTATGAGGCCGAAAAAGCCCGCCTGCAGGCAGAATTGCTGAAAGTGCAGATCTGGGCGCAAAACAGCGGTCAGAAATTTGTCATGCTGTTTGAGGGCCGCGACGCGGCGGGCAAAGGCGGCACCATCAAACGGTTTACCGAGCATTTGAACCCGCGTTCGGCCCGGGTGGTAGCCTTGAACAAACCCACCGACGAAGAGCGTGGTCAGTGGTACTTTCAACGCTACATCAACCATTTGCCCACCGATGGGGAAATCGTTCTTTATGACCGCTCCTGGTACAATCGGGCGGGTGTGGAGCGGGTCATGGGCTTCTGTGAGCCGGATGAATACCTAGAATTCATGCGCCAGACACCAGAGCTGGAGCGCATGTTGGTGCGCTCTGGCATTCGGCTATACAAATATTGGTTCTCGGTCACCAAGGAAGAACAATTGCGCCGCTTCCAGTCCCGCGAGACCGATCCGCTAAAGCAATGGAAATTGTCACCAATCGACAAGGCGTCCTTGGGGAAATGGGAGGATTACACCGAGGCCAAGGAGGCGATGTTCTTTTATTCTGACACCGCTGATGCGCCCTGGACAGTGATCAAATCCAATTGCAAGAAACGTGCGCGTCTGAATTGCATGCGCCATTTTCTCAGCACAGTGGACTACCCGGGTAAGGACCCTGCGATCGCGCAAGAGCCAGATCCGTTGATCGTAGGTCAGGCGCATCATGTGATCCACCGCTCGGATCATATCCTTGGCAAGGCCCTGCACCCGGACACCCGCCTGCGCTGACGCGCTGGGGCGCAGAGTGTGTCGCTTTGGTGCGTCCATTTTGCGCCCTATACGAACGGGATGCCTATGGATTTCACTTGGATTGCGCAATGTGATCTCGGAGCTTGCGGGGGGCGCTGCAGCTGCTAAGACTTCGGTATGGCAGATGATATTCACACTCCCGTTTCAACCCCAAAGATGAGCGCCGCCGGCCATGTCCGCGCGGTGTCGGCGCTGGGCTTTCCGCTGGTGGGCGGCCATGTGGCACAGTTTGCCATTGGCATGACTGATTCTGTCATGCTGGGCTGGTACGGGGCTTCCGCCCTGGCGGCGGTGACCCTGGCGGGGTCCTATTTCTTTGTGTTGTTTCTGCTTGGTGCCGGTTTTGCCATTGCGGTGATGCCGATTGTGGCCGCCGCTGTCGGGGGGGGCGAAGAGCGCCAGATCCGCCGCGCCACCCGTATGGGGCTGTGGTTGTCGCTGCTCTATGGCGTGGCGGCGATGCCGGTGTTGCTGTTTTCGGAAACGATCCTGCTGGCTCTGGGGCAGGTGCCCGAAGTGGCGGGGCCCGCTTCGACCTATTTGCAACTGGCTGGCTGGGGTCTGTTTCCGGCGCTGCTGGTGATGGTGCTGAAATCCTATCTGGCAGCACTGGAACGTACCCAAATCGTGCTGTGGATCACCATTCTGGCCGCGGTTGTGAATGGTCTGGTCAACTATGCTCTGATTTTTGGCAATTGGGGCGCGCCTGAGATGGGGATTACAGGCGCGGCTATTGCCTCGATCATAACCCAGGCCGTGTCTTTGTTGGCGGTCGTTGCCTATGCGCTCTGGGTCCTGCCGGAACATGAGATTCTGAAGAACTTTCATCGGCCCGACTGGGAGATGTTTGCCAAGGTGTTCAAACTGGGCATGCCCATTGGCCTCACCAACCTCAGCGAAGTCAGCCTGTTTGCGGCCTCGGCGATGATGATGGGCTGGTTGGGAACGATTCCGCTGGCCGCTCATGGGGTGGCGATGACCCTGGGAGGGCTGACCTTCATGGTGCATCTGGGGCTCAGCAACGCGGCTACAATCCGGGCGGGCAATGCCTATGGGCGCGGGGACCGGCCTCATATGGCGCTGGGCGCGCGGGTGGTCATCGTGATGTCGCTGGGCATGGCGCTGATCGGCATTGCCGCCTTCCTGCTGTTGCCAGAGCAGTTGATTTCGCTGTTCCTGGATCCCGAAGAGCCCAACAAGCCGGAGATCCTGGCAGTAGGGGTGGCGCTGCTGGCGATGGCGGCGCTGTTCCAACTGGCGGATGGCATGCAGGTGATTGCGCTGGGGCTGTTGCGCGGGGTGCAGGATACCAATTGGCCAATGATCATTGCGGCCCTCAGCTATTGGGCGGTCGGGGTGCCAGCATCCTATCTCTTTGGATTTGGCTTTGGCTGGGGCGGAGTTGGCATCTGGTCGGGCCTTGTGCTGGGGCTGTGCTCGGCCGGTCTCTTCCTGATGCTGCGGTTCTGGCGGCATTCGATCAAACGCACCGGAGCACAGGACTCTGCCACCACTGCCTAAACCGCCTGCCCAATCTGCTCTGCCCAAGCCACGCTGTGCGCTGCAAGAGACTGCGTAACCGGCGTTGCCGAATTAGTCGTTCTTGTTGCCTTTGATCAACCGGTCGGCCTTTTTGCGCACCAGCACACTGCGCAGATCATGCATCGTCAGCAACAGGTCATCCGTCACCGCCTCGAGCTGGTCGTCGGTGGCCTTGGTCTGGGCCCAATGGGCGGTGAGGTTGAGATGATCCACCGCCCGTTTGATATCGTCGATATCGCGCTCGGCCAGCACCGCACGCCGGTTCTCCATCCAGGATTTGATCTCGGCCAGATCCTGCTCTGACAGGCTCCGCCCACCATGGGGCTTGATCTCGCCGTTGCGAATGTTCACCGCCGCGATCTGCTCCATGTCGATACGCCGCTGCCGGTTTTCGGTATCCACCCGAAACACAAAGGCCCCATTCTCGCGGATGCGAAAGAAATACTCGGGCAAAGTGGCAGCCATTTGACGGTTTCCTTGGACAGAGGGGTTAGCTGAGCGAGGCGCAGAACGTGGCGATGCGGGCACAGGCCTCGGTCAGGGCCTGGTCGGAGGTGGCGTAACTGACGCGAAAGTTGGGCGACAGACCAAAGGCCGCACCAAAGACCACAGCCACATCCGCTTCGGCCAAAAGGGCGGTGGCAAAGGCCTTGTCATCCTCGATCACGGTGCCATTTGGCGTGGTTTTACCAATGAGACCGGCAATCGAGGGGTAGACGTAAAAGGCACCTTCGGGTGTGGGGCAGGTGATACCGTCAATGGCGTTGAGCTTGGTCACCACCAGATCGCGGCGGCGTTTGAAGGCCACGTTGTTCTCGGCGATGAAGTCCTGTGGCCCATTGAGAGCCTCGACAGCGGCCCATTGGCTGATCGAAGAGGGGTTGGAGGTCGATTGCGACTGCACCTTGCGCATGGCGGCAATCAGGTGCTGGGGACCCGCGGCATAGCCAATGCGCCAGCCGGTCATGGCATAGCCCTTGGAGACGCCATTGCAGGTCAGGGTGCGCTCATACAGGGCGGGCTCGACCTCGGCGGGAGTGCAGAACTCAAAGCCGTCAAAGACCAGGTGTTCGTACATGTCATCGGTCATCACCCAGACATGCGTGTGACGCAGCAACACATCTGTGAGCGCCTTTAGCTCATCGCGGCTGTAGCCGGCACCGCTGGGGTTGGACGGCGAATTGAAGATGAACCATTTGGTCTTTGGGGTGATTGCCGCTTCCAGTTGTTCGGGCGTGAGCTTGAATTCGGTCTCCAGGCTGGCCTCAACCGCGACGGGGGTGCCGCCGGCCAGCAGCACCATATCGGGATAGCTCACCCAATAGGGGGCAGGGATGATGACTTCATCGCCGGGGTTCAGGGTTGCCATCAGCGCATTATACAGCGTCTGCTTGCCGCCGGTGCCGACAGAGATCTGGGCGGGCTCATAGGAGAGACCATTGTCGCGCTCAAGCTTGGCGCAGATCGCCTGTTTCAGCTCGATGATGCCATCGGGGGCGGTGTATTTGGTCTTGCCCGCCGCAATGGCGGAGACCGCCGCATCCTTGATGTTTTGCGGGGTGTCAAAATCGGGCTCACCCGCGCTCAGGCCTATGACGTCGCGGCCCGCCGCTTTCATTTCTGCCGCCAGGGCGGTGATCGCAATGGTGGGCGACGGTTTTACACGCTCTAGGGTCTTGGAGAGGAAAGACATGGCGGCTGGTCCCTGTTTGAATGTTCTTGGCAACTGTCATAGGGTGCCACCAAATCTCGATCAAGCAACATTGATGAAGACCGGAACGGAGATGACATATGTCTGACGAAACAACGGATTGGTTCGGGCCAGAGGCAGCAACATTTGGCGACCGCGTCGCCGCAGCCCGCGAAGCCGCCGATATGACGCAGGCGCAGCTCGCCCGTCGTTTGGGGGTCAAGAAATCGACACTCATGGGCTGGGAACAGGACCTGTCTGAACCGCGTGCCAACAAACTGTCGATGGTGTCCGGGTTGCTCAACGTGTCGATGTCCTGGCTGCTGACCGGTGAGGGCGAAGGCATGTCCGAGCCCAGCGAGATGGATGTAGAAGTGGGGGATTTTGCTGCGGTGCTGCAAGAGTTGCGCGCCCTGCGCAATGAAATGCGTAGCAATGCTGAACGCGCAGCGCGGCTGGAAAAAAGGTTGCGGGCGGTGATCCATACCGCAGCCGGTGCATGAGGCGACAGATATGAGTGAGACGAGCGAAACGCATGAGAACCGGCTGAAGCGTTTGAAGATGCGGTCAATGCGGCGTGGAATCAAAGAAATGGATATTTTGCTGACCGCCTATGCGGATGCAAACCTGTCTTTGATGGACCACGCGACGCTCGATCTCTATGATCAGCTGTTGCACGAGAACGATCAGGACCTTTATCAGTGGGTTACGGGCCAGGTGCAGACTCCTGCGCCCTATGGTGATCTGATCGCGGACGTCGCTCAAACCCACAAAAAAGCATAAAAAGCCAGCTTAACGTATTTTTGGGGAATTTTCTGCATTCTGCTCCTTAGCAAATTCGAGTCGGAGATGCGAATGAGTATGGAATTGCCAATTGGCCAGCAGGACCGCAAAGGGTTCATGACTGGTTACCTTGAAGCGCTGGCCCTGGTGGAGCGGTTGCACCGCCTGTTGCTGGACGTGATCAAGGATGAGTTTGAGCGCGTCGGCGTTCTTGAAATCAACGCAGTGCAGGCACTGCTCTTGTTCAATATCGGTGACAATGAAGTCACCGCTGGCGAGCTCAAGAGTCGTGGCTACTATCAGGGCAGCAATGTCAGCTATAATTTGAAAAAGCTGGTTGAGCTGGACTATATGCACCACCAGCGCTGCGAAATTGACCGCCGTTCGGTTCGGGTTCGCCTGACCCCTCGCGGTCGGGAGATCCGCGATATTGTTGCGGGCCTCTTTGCACGCCACGCCGAAGGTTTGGAGGGCAAGGATGTTATCAGCCGCGAAGGCATTGCTGATATCACGAGCTCGCTGAAACGCGTGGAGCGCTATTGGTCGGATCAGATCCGCTATATCTACTAAAACAAGCTATGGGGCTAAATGGCCCCAGGTAACACGGCGGGGGGCAAGAACAGCCCTACCCATAGCCAAGTTTCACCTTGGTTTGCACTGGAAAACCAGTTGCATCTGGACTTGAAGAAATCGAGTTTGCTAGAGACCGCACTGCCTTGATCCTGAGGGGATCGGCAGTGCGTTTTCACATCTGTGGGACTGCGCTCTAATCGTGATGCGCGGCATCCTCGATGACGTCACATAAAACGGCCCCCATGAGGGGAGCCGCTTTGCCATTCTTTCTGTCTGCAAAGCAGGACAGTCTGACTCAGTGGCCTAAGGGTCTTTGATCACCACTGGCCTTTGATCACCACTGGCCGGTGCTTGCCATGCTGGCCCAGGGTTCTGCCGGCTCCAGGCGTTCGCCGTTTTGCAGCAGCTCAATCGAAATATTGTCGGGTGAGCGGACAAAGGCCATGTGGCCATCCCGTGGCGGGCGATTGATGGTGACGCCATTGTCCATCAGCATCTGGCAGGTCTCGTAGATATTGTCGACGCCATAGGCCAAGTGGCCAAAATGCCGACTGTCGCTGGGCAGGCCTTCGTCGCCATCCCAGTTGTAAGTCAGCTCCAGTGGGGTTTCGTCCTGACCGGGGGCCGCGAGATAGATCAGGGTAAAACGTCCCTGTTCGCTGTCATAACGCCGGATCTCGCGCAGACCGAGAAGGTTGTAAAATGCCATGGATTTTTCCAGGTCTTTGACCCGGACCATGACGTGAAGATAGGTAAGCGCCATCTGTGAGTGTCCTTGCAATACTGAACGCCTGGGGGCTGGCAGCGCTTGACACTGGCTGCGACTGTGGTGCGCGCCCGGCGTCGTGTTTCAATCGGGTGATCGCAGATGCAACCTACGCCAAAGGAATTTGATTCGCAGCGGCGGATGCTACGTCATTTGGGATGAAACCGAGGAAGCGTATCGCTGGTTCAGGGGGCGACAGGGCCAAGTTTTTGTCGAGTTATGTAGGCAAGAGGGGGCAATCGCAGCTCGGGCTTGTGTTCCCGTGACCCGCCCCGGTATGACTGCAGGACAGGCAGTGACATCAATGGGGGGATATCCGTGCAGCAGTACCATGCAGCCTTGCGCCAAATTCTGGAGACCGGTGTCGAAAGCAGCGACCGGACCGGCACGGGAACCATTTCCTGCTTTGGATTGCAGGCCCGTTATCCGCTGTCAGAGGGCTTTCCGCTGGTCACCACCAAGAAACTGCATCTGCGGTCGATCATCCATGAGCTGCTGTGGTTCCTCTCGGGCGATACCAATATCAAATACCTCAAGGAAAACGGGGTTTCGATCTGGGATTCCTGGGCCGATGAGAACGGGGATCTGGGGCCGGTTTACGGCTATCAGTGGCGCAAGTTCCCCAAGCTGGAGCTGGCCCCCGGCACCACCGGGGATGAGCCGCTATATCGCGCGGGCACGGTGGATCAGATCACCAATCTGGTCGAGATGATCAAGACCGCGCCGGACAGCCGCCGCCTGATCGTGACTGCCTGGAACCCGGCCGATGTGCCGGATATGGCGCTGCCGCCCTGCCATACCCTGTGGCAGGTGCGCATTCTGGGCGGCAAACTGCATCTGCAGCTCTATCAGCGCTCAGCTGATATGTTCCTGGGCGTGCCATTCAATATCGCCTCATATGCCTTGCTGCAGGTGATGCTGGCGCATGTCACGGGCTATGAGGTGGGGGATTTTGTGCACACCATGGGGGATGCGCATGTCTATTCCAACCACCGCGAGCAGGTGGAGCTTCAGCTCAGCCGCAGCCCGAAACCCCTGCCACAAATTCGGATCAAGCGAGAGGTCGCCTCAATCTTCGACTTCACCTATGACGATTTCGAGATCATCGGCTATGACCCCGACCCAGGCATCAAGGCCCCGGTTGCTGTCTGATTGCGAACCCTCTTTCTTTGGCCCATTCCTGATTTCAAGGCAGACCTGACATGATTACCCTGATTGTTGCCCGCGACCGCAATGGTGCCATCGGCAAGGACAATGACATTCCCTGGCACGCGCCTGAGGATCTAAAGGCATTCCAGCGGGAAACACTGGGAGGCGCGATTGTCATGGGACGCAACACCTGGGATAGCCTGCCGTTTAAGCCTTTGAAAAACCGCCTGAACCTGGTGGTGTCTTCGAATCCAGAGATCGCGGATGAGGTCTATGCTTCGGTGCAAAGCGCAGTAGCATCTGCCTATGCGCAGGGCTATCGGCGGATCTACGGCATCGGTGGTGCGGGTATTTATCGTGAGATGTTGCCGCTGGCGGACCGGTTGCTGATAACCGAGGTCGCAACCGAGGTAGAGGCGGCCGATACGTTTTTTCCCGAGGTCACAGCTGCGGATTGGCGCCGACAGGGCGAAACCGAGCTGCGGACTGCGGATCCGGCCTGTGTTATGGTCGAATACTTGCGTATTGCGTCAACTGCATGATCCCTGTCTGGGCGCTCGGCAGCTCGGCAGCTCGGCAGCTCGGCAGCTCGGATCACCGGGCGCATAGGTTTTTACAGGATGCAGGGCTTGTCACTGTGGTGGGGGGCTCGAAGGCACCGCAATGAGCTGCACCCGACAGCGGGCAGGGTATTGCCCGATTGCCGACGGGGGCAGCGAGGCTTGTGATGCGTCTATGCCGGTTTGATTTCGCCGGCCATCTGGCGGCCATCACGACCTTCGGTCAATTCGTAATCGACCTTCATATTGTCCGCGAGGCCAGTCAGGCCGGATCTCTCAACTTGAGAAATATGTACAAAGACATCATTGCCGCCCCCTTCGGGCTCAATGAAGCCAAAACCTTTGGTGGTGTTGAACCATTTCACGGTGCCACTTGGCATCTCCCGTGTCTCCTTCTAAATTATGCGTTGTCCCGGGTAGGCCCGGATATTGCAGGTGCAAGTACCCCCAAGACCCCATCCAATGCTGAATTCAGCCTTGAGTGGTGTCCGCAGCGGTACTTCTACCTTGGTGACTGTTGCATGCAGGGAAAATAAATCAAGTGGCCAAGAATTATTCTACTATAAATTGTGCTCCATTTGCACGAAAGGCAGGGGGTAAATCATGATTTTATACGGGTTGAAAAACTGTGACACCTGTCGTAAGGCATTGAAGCAATTGCCAGATTTTGCGCTTGTTGATGTTCGTTCTGAGGGTGTCCCGCAGGACATTCTTAGCGCGGCACTCGAGAAATTCGGTGACAAGTTGGTCAATACACGCTCAACCACATGGCGAGGGTTGAGTGAAGAGGATCGGGCTCAATCTCCGATTGGGTTGTTACAAGACCACCCGGCGCTGATGAAGCGGCCCTTGATCTCAAAGGAGGGCCTGCTGTTTCTCGGCTGGGACAAGGCCACCCAAGAGGCGCTGGGGCTGGTCTGACAAAGGATCTATTCAAAAGGGCGCGTGCTGTCTGGGGCCTGACAGCGCGCGGGTGTACCGCTGAGCGAAGAATGGAAATAGGCGCAGCTGAGACGCGCGCCTATTCTGTTGGCAGGGTCCTGCGCCGGGTCTGGTCGCGCGGACCCCGAATGCAGGTTCAGGCGGTGGCGGGTGCTATCACCCGGCGCAGCATAGCGTCCAGTGACAAGGCCCCAGCGCCTTTGAACACCAGAACCAGCAGCAAAAAGCTCCACATCACTCGCTGGTCAATCAGATCAATGCTGTTGTTGAACAGGCTGCCCAGCTTGACCCCATGGCCGGTGACGTCGACCAGGGTTTGAACCCAGATAAATCCGAGGGTGCCAAGGGCGGCCAGGCGCGTCAGCAGGCCAAGCAGAATCAGCGCAGGCAGCACATATTCGGCCAGAGTTCCGGCAAAGATCACCAGCCGTTGCAGGATATTCAACTGCGAGACGTCATACAGCACCTCTTCGGCTGCCTTGGGAAAGATCTGGCCAAAGGCCCCGGCAGAGGGTGAAAAGATTGAGCCATCGATTTTCAGCCCAGCGGAGTTCCAATAGTAGAAAAGCAGAACGGCGACAAAGACTAACCGTGCCAGGGTTGGGACGATAAAGTCCGACATCCTGTCGACGCGGTCGAAAATGGAAGTATACGTGGAGACAACTGCGTGCATGTCTTACCCTTTGCTTTCTAGTCCAATTATCGCACCGCCCTGCAACAACAGGGTCAAAGGTGCGCTGAGATCGAAGGTGGCAGTCTTGCGGCGCGCACTATCCAGCGCTTCACCGATGCTGGCCCCTTGGATCAGGGCCTCTATCCAGGCGGCCTCTGAGGGGCTGAGCACCTGGGGGATCGGGTCAAAGTCAGGCCGGGTGATCAGCACGATCTCGGCTCCGCCCTTTGGTTTGGGCGCGGCGTCTTCGGTGTTGAAGCGCCAAATGGACTGCACCGGCCAGTCTGACCGCAGGATTTGCATCGCCGGAGCAAAATGCAGCCGCGCAGCCAGTAGATCGTCTTCGGACTGGGCCGCGAGGACCTCAGCCGCAATCGGGTCGGCGTCCGCTGCGTGGTAGGCGTGGCGCAGGGCAAGCTCGAGGCGGGCAACATCGCCAAGGTAGCCCAGATGCGACAGCTGGCTCATGCCATCCAGAAAGGCAGGGAAGGCGGCACCATAATGCATCATCAGCGGCGAGCTGGGCGGATGGGCACGCAGGAACAGCCCCGCTAGCCCGTCCATGTTTGCCTTGCCCAACAGCTTGGTGATCACCGGAAAACCGCTGTGCAGGGCCTCGGTCAGAGAGACGGCGACATTGTTGCGATAGACCGCAAAGCGACGCCCCGCAGGGGCCGCATCCTGATCAATCAGCCCTGCAGGCACCGCCTGTCCCGCGTCCATCATGGCGCGGGTGAAAGCGGCCTGATCCACCTGAAATGGAACTGGTTTCAGTTCAGTAATGCTCATGCTATGACCGGTCGTGAGGGCTTGGCGGTCAGGCTGGACAGGGCAAAGGCGGCGCGTTCGGCCTCGGCGGCCAGGGTGGGCCAATCGGGAACATCATTGTCCCATTCGATCAGCACCGGCTTGGGGCCAGATCGCTCCAACGTGTAGTCCAGCAAAGCCCAGACCGGGTCCACCACCGCGCGGCCATGGCTGTCGATCAGCAGCGGGTGGCCATGGTCATCGGCGTCCTCATCATGGCCGCCAAGATGGATTTCCCCGGTTTTCTCAAGTGCAAAGGCGTCGATATACCCCTGTGGCGAAAAGTCGAGATTGGTGGCCGAGACAAAGACGTTGTTGACGTCCAGTAGCAATCCACAGCCGGTGCGCTGGCTGATTTCCGCCAGAAACTCCGGCTCCGACCAACTGCTTTCGGCAAAGGCCAGGTAGCTCGACGGGTTCTCCAGCAGCATCGGGCGCGCGATCGTCTCTTGCAGCTGGTCAATATGATCGCAGACCCGGGTGAGTGTGGCCTTTGTATAGGGCAGGGGCAGCAGGTCGTTGTAGAAATGCCCGTCATGGGTGGACCAGGCCAGATGCTCGGAGAAGCTGGCGGGATTGAGCCAGCTCACCAGATGTTTGAGACGGGCCAGATGGTCCTTGTCCAGCGGCACTTCGCCGCCAATGGACAAGCCGACGCCATGTACGGAAACGGCAAATTCTTCAGCCAAGTGCCGCAGTTGCGCCAAAGGCCGCCCACCATCGCCCATGTAGTTTTCCGCATGGATCTCCAGCCATTGCACCGGATCCGCATCGGCCATGATTTCGGAAAAATGCTGCGGCTTGTAGCCGACACCGGGCGCATTGGGCAATGTCTCTAAGGGCGCAGGAGCAGGCATGGCGGGTCTCACGTCATGAAGGCGGGGGGCAAAAGCAGACCAGGGTTGGCAGCAAAACCGCAGCGCCCTTACCGGGCGAGTGGCAGATCGAGAGGGCGGGGCCGGAGCACCGCACTCTCATTTGTTGGGCCAGCAGGTTTAGGCTGGCAGATCACGCTCAAGCGGGTCGAGCGAGCCGTTGCGCTCGCCGCCTTCGGCCAGATCAGGCAGTTCGATGTCGGCGCAGGTGCCGGCATCTACCAGAGTCCAGGCATTGCCTTGGTAATCGACAGTCGAGGTGCCAGCGCAGGTGGTACCGGGGCCCGCCGCGCAGTCATTTTGACCGGCCAGAGACACACCATAGCATTTCTCTTTGGTGCCAGCTGCGGCGGGCAGGGTGGCGGCGGACAGAGCGGCGGCAACGGCGCCTGCAACGGCGAGAGATTTGGTTGTGTTCGACATCTCGTGAATTCCTTTTGGTTAGGCTTGCGCTGTCGTTGTGACAGTAAAAACCTAACCCGGTGTGAGCCGGAGATTAAGTCACGAGCGCGTGTCTCACGGGCGCGTCAGCACCTGTGACTATTGCGAGGATTATAAGGCGATGAAAACAAATGCAAATTTGATCGATTGAAACAAAACGGCCCCCAAATGGGGGCCGCTGAGATGTCAAATTGGGGCAAATGTTACAACAGGTCGGGGGCGGTGGCCTCAAGACCAAGCGCCTTTGTAACATTTTCCAGGCTGTCCACGCGGGTTTGCTTTTCCCCCAGGCGGCGGATCGAGACGGTGCGCTCTTCGACCTCACGATGACCAATGGCAAGGATTACCGGAACTTTGCCCAAGGAATGCTCGCGGACCTTGTAGTTGATCTTTTCGTTGCGAATGTCGGCCTCGGCGCGCACACCTGCATCTTTCAGCGCGGCGACGACCTCATGCACATAGTCATCCGAATCCGAAGTGATGGAGGCAACAACCACCTGACGCGGGGCCAGCCAGAACGGCAGTTTGCCTGCGTGCTCTTCGATCAAAATGCCGATGAAACGCTCGAATGAGCCCAGAGTGGCGCGGTGCAGCATGACCGGGCGGTGTTTGGCACCATCAGCCCCGATATAGGTGGCATCCAGCCGTTCGGGCAGGACAAAATCCACCTGATGGGTGCCGCATTGCCAATCCCGGCCAATGGCATCGGTCAGCACGAATTCGAGCTTGGGCCCGTAAAACGCGCCTTCGCCCGGGTTCAGTTCGGGCTCGATACCTGCGGCGCGGGTGGCTGACAGAAGCGCGGCCTCGGCCTTGTCCCAGACCTCGTCCGAGCCGGAGCGCTTTTCTGGTCGGTCAGAGAATTTCACCGAGAAGTTCTCAAAGCCCAGATCCTTGTAGATCTCGGACAGGAAGCGGATGAATTCTGCGGTCTCCGATTCGATCTGGTCTTCGGCGCAGAAGATATGACCATCATCCTGGGTGAAGCCTCGCACCCGCATGATCCCGTGCAGGGCACCGGAAGGCTCATAGCGGTTGCAAGAGCCGAACTCCGCCATGCGCAGGGGCAGATCGCGATAGGATTTGAGGCCCTGATTGAAGATCTGCACGTGACAGGGGCAGTTCATCGGCTTCAGCGCGTTTACGGCCTTTTCGCGGGCGTGCTCTTCGTCGACTTCGACGATGAACATGTTTTCCTGGTATTTTTCCCAGTGACCCGAGGCCTCCCAGAGTTTGCGATCGACCACCTGCGGGGTGTTGACCTCAACATAGCCGCCCTTGTCCTGCTGGCGGCGCATGTAGTCCTGCAGCTGAGTGTAGATCTTCCAGCCATTGGGGTGCCAGAAGATCTGGCCGGGGGCCTCTTCCTGCATGTGGAACAGATCCATTTCGCGGCCCAGCTTGCGGTGGTCGCGCTTGGCGGCCTCCTCCAGCATATGTAGGTGCGCTTTCAGTTTTTCCTTGCCGGTGAAGGCAACGCCATAGATCCGCTGCAGCATGGCGCGGTCACTGTCACCGCGCCAATAGGCGCCGGCAATGGACATCAGCTTGAACGCATCGCCGGGCAGTTGACCGGTGTGTTGCAGGTGCGGACCACGGCAGAGATCCTGCCAATCGCCATGCCAATACATCCGCAAAGGCTCATCGCCGGGGATGGCGTCGATTAGCTCCACTTTATAGGGCTCATCATTGGCGGTATAGAAATCAATCGCGCGCTGACGGTCCCAGACCTCGGTGGTCACCGGCTCGCGCTTGTTGATGATTTCCTTCATCTTTTTTTCGATCACGCCCAGATCTTCGGGGGTGAAGGGTTCCGCGCGGTCAAAATCGTAATACCAGCCGTTTTCAATCACCGGGCCGATGGTGACCTTGGTGTCTGGCCACAGCTCCTGCACGGCGCGCGCCATCACATGGGCCAGATCGTGACGGATCAGCTCATTGGCCTGCTCTTCGTCCTTGAGGGTATGCAAGGCGATGCTGGCATCGGATTCGATGGGCCATTGCAGGTCCCAATGGGCCCCGTTGACGGTGGCAGAGATTGCCTTTTTGCCCAGCGAGGTGGAGATGGAACTTGCGACCTCGGCGGCGGTGACGCCTGCCTCAAAGCTGCGTGCATTGCCATCGGGGAATGTGAGAGAGATTTGGGCCATGCTCTGGCTGCTCCTCGTCGGTTTGGCGCCCACTGAACGCCCGGTTGCGGGTTATGTTATTGATGCTGCGCCTTTTGCGGGCATCAGGCGGCTCTGTCAAGATCGCTTTGGGTCAGAGCAAGGTGGTAGCAGAGGTGCTTCTGTGTGCCTTGGTATGCGCATGTACGCGTCGGTATGCTGATAAGTATTTGAAAAATATAAGAAAATATATTGATTTTAAAAATATCTCAGGGCAGTGTCATCAAAACGTCAAACCCAATGGACCTAGCCAGAGGACGATCCAATGACCTGCCCCACTGCACATCTGGACCTGACAGTAGAAGAAATCGATTTGATCGAGGTCTCGCTGTGCCGGACACGGGATATCCTGTCAGACCGCCGTATGTCGCAAGAGCACCGCGCCTGTCTCGAAGGCGGAACCAGCGGAGATATGACGCGTCAGCTGGGGGAAAGGCTGGTGCAGATCCAGCAGCTTTTGGGGCGCTTGGACTCTCAGAAGAGCGATTTTGGCGCTGTGATTTCTTAGGGATGAGATCAAGACAAGGCGGCGAGGGGCCAACCCCTCGCGCTCCCCGGGATATTTTGGGCCAAATGAAAAGCGGAAGGGGCTTTATCGGCAGGGGTCCGGCTCAAAATGCCGGAGAGGGAACCCCCTGACGGATCACACTGGAGAAATTTGAGGTGATGCCAGTCTCTTGCGCGCGCGGAGTGATGTGGCTTTGCGCGATCAGCTCAGTCAGTGACAGACGGCTGTCCAGAACCCCGGCGTCATAGGCATAGGCCGGCAGATAGCCATTGGCCATGACACGCCAGTCCAGAGGCACTTCGTCGACGATGGTCTGGATCATCTGAAACACCACGGTGGTGCAATTGGTGAAAGCTGAGTTGTACCACCGTGGTTGCTCTGCCAGTTGATTGGCGGCAGATACATATTGCAGCAACAGCGCGCGGGCCTTCTCGGGGCTGGTGTTGATACGGTAAAGCTGCACATCCTCGCCACGGGCATTGGTGCGGGTGCCGATCACATCGCGCTCATCGGCGGCGACAATTGCGAGGGTATTGGACTTGAACAGATCTGCGATGGGAGAAAAGCCCCCGCCGATCTGGCGCCGTACTTCGACGGACCATGCGATGTGGTCGCCGTTTTCAAAACCGAAGCTGACGATCATATGGGCGATGGTCTTGCCGGACCAGTAGGACATGAAGAGATCGGTGCTGTTCAATGTATCCAGATCATAGCTGCGGTTTTCCCAGCGGGCGTCGAAATCCTCCGGGCTGCGCCAGGTAAAATTGCGCAGATCGCGCAGGGTCAAGATGGGGCCCTCAACCGTGCCGGTCACCTGGCGCGCCACATCCGGTGCCCAATTGCGGTTTGCCGGTGGGGTGAGGGTGATCCACCAGGTGAGGACCGCCGCCAGAGCCAGGCAAAAGGTTGCCAGGGCGCGCAGGCGGCGTGGGCGGAACAGGCCAAAAATCACCGCCAGCGTCAGCAGCATGAACCCTGCAGCCATTACCGCGCGCAGAGCCTCGCCAAAGGGCAGCCGGTACCAAAGTGCGAGGCTGGCCCAAACTCCCGACAAAGCAATGGCAAGGCAGAGCAATACAAAAAGGCTGCGGTAAAATACGCGTGTCATCAAGCAGTCCCGGTCTGTGGTGGCAAATCTTGCGCACCCTAGGCACAGTCTTGGACCGGGGCAAGCCTGTGACACCGCAGGCAGGGATGGGACGGTGGTGCCGGGACCGCGTCGACGTATTGGCAATTGCAGCCCTAGCTGTTGCGTGGCACATCTGGGGGCAAACAGCGGGAGTGGGACCATGGCTGCAATAGAGTTTCTCGAGACAGATCAAGGGCGTCGCATCGCCTATCATCATCATGCGGGCAAAGGTCCGACCTTGGTGTTTCTGGGGGGGCTGAAATCCGATATGGAGGGCACCAAAGCGGTGCATCTCGAGGCCTGGGCCAAGGCGCGCGGGCAGGCCTTTCTGCGCTTTGACTATTCCGGCCATGGCGAAAGCTCGGGCACATTTGAAGAGGGCTGCATTGGCGATTGGCACGCGGATACGCTGGCTGTGCTGACGGCACTGACTGAGGGGCCGCTACTGGTTGTGGGCTCGTCCATGGGGGGCTGGCAGGCGCTGCTCTTGGCCAAGGCCATGCCCGAGCGGATCTGCGGCATGGTCACCATCGCTGCGGCGCCGGATTTCACCGAAGACGGCTATTGGGCCAATTTTACCCCGGAGCAGAAGGCAGAGCTGGAATCCAGGGGCTATGTGGAATTGCCCAGTGACTATATGGAGCCCTATCGCATCAGCCAGCGTCTGATCGAGGATGGACGCGCGCAGCTGGTGTTGCGTACGCCCCTGGATCTGCCATTTCCGGTGCGCTGCCTGCAGGGAACAGCCGATACGGCCGTCACGACGGAGACCGCCTTGCACCTCATGCAGCACGCCAATTGCGCCGATATGCGGCTCAATCTGGTCAAGGATGCCGATCACCGGTTTTCGGATGAGGCCTGTCTTGCCTTGATCGAAGCCTCCGTCGCGGAGTTGCTGTAGGGGCAGCGCTGTCTGTGAGTTTGGGAATTCGTCCCTAGAGGACAAAAGGAGCCGCCATGACGATGGAACAACGCGTGAGTCTGATCACTCTTGGTGTCGCGGATATGGTCAAATCTGCCGCCTTTTATGAAGCACTGGGCTGGCAGCGCGCCAAGAGCCCGGATGGGGTGATTGCCTTTGACCTGATTTCGCAGACGCTGGGGCTCTATCCGCTGGATCGGCTGGCCGAGGACATCGGTCTGCCAGCGGAGGCGCTGGGGACCGGTGCGATGACCCTGAGCCACAATACCCGGACGGTGGCAGAAGTGGATAGGCTTTTGTTGCTGGCGGAGGAGGCCGGGGCAGAGATCTTGCGCCCTGGTGGCGAGGTCTTTTGGGGCGGCTATATCGGGTATTTTCGCGCACCCGACGGACATGTCTGGGAGGTGGCGCATAACCCGTTTTCGCCGCTGTCACCCGATGGGGCCTTTCGTTGGAACGGTTATTGAAGCATCCCTGGTTGCAAAGGAGACGCAACCTGAGCGTAAAAGCCGTGTGAACGCTTGCTCTGTTTGGTGACTTTCCGCAAGAGTGATCTGTAAGAGGGCATGCCCGCCAGGAGCCAAGGCTCAACTGGTGGGGAAAACCCCACATCGTTTCAACGGGATGAGGCCGCGTCATATGGAGCAATTGGGGCATTGGGGAAAAGAGCCGGTGGTGCTTTTGCCCGGAATGATGTGCGATGCGCGGGTCTTTGCGCCGCAGGTGCAGCTCCTGTCCGGGCAGGTTCCGGTCATGGTGGCACCGCTGCTGGGCGGCGATAGGGTGGAGCAAATTGCCAGCCATATCCTGTCGATGTTGCCTGAACGCTTTGCGCTGGCGGGGCTGTCGATGGGCGGCATCGTGGCACTGGAGATCCTGCGGCGCGCGCCCAGCCGTATCACCCGGCTTTGCCTGATGGCGACGACACCGCTGTCGGAAACCCCGGATCAGGCGTCGATGCGAGAACCTTTGATCATCAGTGCCCGGACCGGTGGCTTGGAAAAGGCGTTGCAACAGTCTTTGCCGCCGGAGGTTCTGGCACCGGGGCCGCGACGGTTGGAGATTCTCAATCTGGCGCGCGATATGGGGCTGCATCTGGGGCCGGAGCTGTTTGTTGATCAAAGCCGCGCGCTGCAGCGCCGCCCGGATCAGCAGGCCAACCTGCGCCGTTGCCGGGTGCCCACCATGATCCTATGCGGCGAATATGACCGGCTGACACCGGTAAAGCGGCATGAATTCATGGCCCAGCTGATCCCGCATGCCGGGCTAGAGGTGATAGCGGGGGCTGGCCATCTGCCGGTGCTGGAACAGCCCGAAGCGGTCAATCGCGCGCTGTTGCACTGGCTCGCAGCACCTGTGGCTGAGACCTCTCGGGTATAGCTGTCATCCGCTTCTGGACGCAGAGGCTGCCGAAGCGGTCAGGGGTAGAGGCGGGCTCGTGCCTCTTTGGTCAGGACTTCCGGTTCTACCACCGGCTTGCCGGTTTCCACATCAAAGAACGGTGTTTGCCGCCACAGGCCGGAGAGCCGGGCGGTGATCATGCGCGAGAAGATCCCGTAGACCATACGGATCATGCCGGTGCTGCGCGGCGGTTTGCCTGGCTGCGGCATGTTTGCACGAGCCACAACTTTGCCAAGCGCGTCCTTATTTTCAAACAGATCCGAGCGCAAACCGGCAAAGGCAAGCGTCGGTTTTTTCAGGGTGTTTGCCACCGGTGTGCCGCAACAGCCGGCATACCAGCGAAACAATCCATTGGGCCCAAGACGCAGCAGCCGCAAATGCTCTGCGCCTTTGGTGATGGTGATGCCATGTGGGGCGAGCTGGAACAGATCGACGCCCTCAACCGGGTCTGGCTGTTGATGGTGCAACTCACCGGCCCGACAATCAGGGCAAAAGCACAAGAGCCGTACTCCCGTTTTCTGCGCCTCGGGCGAGATGTGACCGGCAAAGCTGCCGCAGTTGCAGGAAAATTCGAGAGTCTCAGACGCCATGGCGATCAGGCCTTCTGTGTTTTACGCTTGGTCGCCTTTGTCGCAGCTGGTTTTGCAGCACTTGCCTTGGTGGCCTTGGGCTTGCGGCTATTGGCATCCATGAAGTCGATGACCAGGGGGCGGATATTATCGCGCCAGCTGCGACCGGCAAAGATACCATAATGCCCGGCACCTGGCTCGACATGGCTGGCCTTCATGCTGTCAGGCAAGCCGGTGCACAGATCCAACGCTGCAATGCATTGCCCGGGGGCCGAGATATCGTCATTGGCCCCTTCGACGGTTTTGACGGCGACGTTGGTGATGGCGCCGATATCGACCTTGTGGCCGTCGACGACAAATTCGTTGCGGGCAATGTCGCGGGATTTGAAAATCCGCTCGACGGTGGAGAGGTAAAATTCTGCCGTCATATCCATGACGGCCAGATATTCGTCGTAGAATCGGTTATGGGCATCGTGATCCGAGGTCTCGCCGCGGCTGGCACGCTGGATCTGCTCGGAAAAGGCCTTGGAGTGGCGGTCCATGTTCATCGACATGAAAGAGGTCAGTTGCAGCAGGCCGGGATAGACCTTGCGGCCAACACCTTTGTATTTGAAACCAACCTGCTGGATCATGGTCTCCTCAAGCTGGCCCATGGTGACACGGCGTCCAAAATCGGTGACGTCGGTCGGGGTTGCATCGGGATCTACCGGGCCACCAATCAAGGTCAGCGATGAAGGCTGGGCCTCTGGGTCCTGCTCGGCCAGATAGGCCGTGGCCGCCAGCGTGAGGGGGACCGGTTGGCAGACCGCTACAACATGGGTGTCAGGCCCCAGCTCGCGCATGAAATCAACCAGGTAGAGCGTGTAGTCTTCGATGTCGAACTTGCCGGCCGAGACGGGGATGTCGCGGGCATTGTGCCAATCGGTGATATAGACCTCGCAATTGACCAGCAGGCTTTTGACGGTCGAGCGCAGCAGTGTTGCATAATGGCCGGACATCGGCGCGACCAGCAGAACCTTGCGGGGTTGTTCCGCGCGCCCGGCAACGCGGAAATGCAGCAGATCACCAAAGGCGCGTTCCATCACAGGGGTGACTTCGACCAGATGGTCCTTGCCATCTTCGCAGGTGAAGGTACGGATGCCCCAGTCCGGCTTGACGGTCATGCGGTGAAAGCTGCGCTCTGTCACCTCACCCCAGGCCGCCATCCAGCTGAGTGCCGGATTGGGAATGGCAGAAAACGCAGGGTAGGAGGCCATCGACAAAGCACTGGCACCCAGCCATTGGTTCATGTTCCGGGCGGTCTCCATCAAGTCGTATGACATCATATAGCGCATCTGGCTCTCCTTTGGCTGCCCGTCCGGAATGCCGCGATGGCGGACGGAAAAAATGCAGGGCCTCGGACCTTTCGTCGCTTTGGCGTAACATGGTGGAACCAGTATTCTGCACAGCAGAAAGAGTATGAGGGATTCCTTAAGATGACAACAAGTGAGACATTGGACCTTGTCAATTCACCGGAACACATTGAGCGACTTAAGGAAAATATGGAGAAAGTAGACCAGCTTTCGAAAAAACTGGTTGAAATCATGGCGACCAGAAAGGGACATCATCCCGGATTGGACGGTCCGAATCAGGAGCTTTTTGCACGTGCAGCAAGCTCTTACTGGGCGGAAATGTTACAAAATCCTGCCAAAATGATGGAACAACAGGTTGAATACTGGGGAAAATCTGTCCTCAATTTTGCCGAGGCGCAACAAGCGCTTGCCGCGCAAACTGTCGTAGAGGCCCCGGCTGCCAAACCCGCAGATCGCCGTTTTGGCAACCCGATGTGGGAGCAGAACCCCTATTTCCACTTTATCAAGCAGCAGTATCTGACCAATGCGGAGACCATTCGCGCCGCTGTTGATGAGGTGGGCGACCTCGATCCGATAGATCGGCATCGGCTGAGCTATTTTTCCGACCAGATCATCAACATGATGGCCCCCACCAACTTTCTGCCAACCAATCCGGACGCGCTGGAAAAGGCACTGGAGACCGAGGGGCAATCCTTGATTGATGGATTGCAGAACCTTGTTTCGGATCTGGAGGCCAACAATGGTGAGCTGGTGGTGCGGCTGGCGGATGAGAGCGCCTTTGAGATCGGCAGCAACATTGCCACCAGCCCGGGTGAGGTGGTCTATCGCAATCGGATGATGGAGCTGATCCAGTATCGCCCTGCGACCGAAACGGTACATGAGATTCCCATCGTGCTGTTCCCGCCCTGGATCAACAAATTCTACATCCTCGACCTCAAGGCGCAGAACAGCCTGATCAAATGGGTGACCGAACAGGGCTATACCCTGTTTGTGGTCTCCTGGATCAATCCCAATGGCGATTACGCAGATGTAGGCATGGAGGAATACGTCGAAGAGGGCTTTTTGACCGCCATCAACAAGGCCAAGGAGATCTGCAAGGTCAAGCAGGTAAATGCCATTGGCTATTGTATCGCGGGCACCACTCTCAGCCTTACTTTGGCGCTGATGAAAAAACGCGGCGACAAATCGGTGAAATCGGCAACCCTGTTCACGGCGCTGACGGATTTTTCCGACCAGGGCGATTTCACGCCCTTCCTGCAAAACGATTTTGTCGATGCCATCGTTGAAGAGATCGGCGAGGATGGCATTCTGCCCTCCTATATCATGGCGCGGACCTTCTCTTATCTGCGGGCCAATGATCTGGTTTATGGTCCGGCCATTCGCAGCTACATGATGGGAGAGACACCACCGGCCTTTGATCTGCTGTATTGGAATGGCGATGGTGCCAACCTGCCGGGCAAGATGGCAGTGCAATATCTGCGGGGCCTGTGTCAGGGCAATCAGTTTGCCGATGGCGGGTTTGAGCTGTTTGGCGAGACCTTGCATCTCAAGGATGTAGACATCCCTTTGACGGCCATCACCTGCGAGACGGACCACATTGCCCCATGGCACAACTGTTACATGGGCGTGCAGCAGATGGGCGGGCGCAGCAAGCAGTTCATCGTTTCGCAATCGGGTCATATCGCCGGCATCGTCAACCCACCCAGCCGCAACAAATACGGCCACTATACCAATGACGATCTGAAACTGTCAGCCGAGGACTGGATGAAGGGTGCAACCTTCAATGACGGCTCCTGGTGGCCCCGTTGGGAAGGCTGGTTGAAAAAGCGCTCCGGCAAGCAGGTGGCTGCCCGCGAACCGGGTGATTCGAACAATCCACCGTTGGAAGCGGCACCTGGCCAATATGTTCGTATTCGAGCAAACGATTGATTTTGTGGATTTTACGATAGTTTTTCTGCAGTGCAGCAAAAAATCTCTTGAAATGCTGCACTGCAGAATGCATATTCTCATCATGCTGAAACGCGGGGTGGTCCCGAGATGGCAACCAAAGGAACCAGTTTGATGGCTAAGACCCAAGATTTTACCGCTATGATGAAAGACATGATGGGCGCATTCCCGGTGGATACGTCCGCCATGGAAGACGCATTCAAGAACACCGCCGCGCTGAACGAAAAGCTGAGCGCCGTTGTTCTGGGTGCTGCTGAGCAGTCCTCCGAAATTTCCAGCAAATGGACCAAAGATGCGCTGACCAAAATGTCGGACATCTCCAAAGCAAAAACCGATCCGGCTGATTATGCCAAATCGGCCACCGATTTCGCCAGCGCCTCGGCTGAAGTTGCTGCCGAAAACATGGCCGCTTTTGCTGAAGTCGCCAAAAAAGTTCAGATGGACACCGTTGAGCTGCTGATGGCTGCCGGCAAAGACATGGGCGAAGAAGCCACTGCCGCTGTCAAAAAGGCCACCGATGAGGTGACCACTGCCGCCAAGAAAGCAGCAACCGCAAAATAAGCAGCCTTGCGAGGCTGCGCACGGCGCGCTTGATCACAGCTCCTCCCTGCAGGTGATCACGCAAGCCAGTGCAAATAGGACAGGTCTCCTCGACCTGTCCTTTTTTGTGTTTGGGCCCGACTGCAGATCTCGGTTGGTAGTAGCAGGGCGCAAAGCGGAGCGTATGGAAGGGTCAAAAGGCAGCTTGGGTGAAATCGCTGACCTGCGGCTGCCAATTACAGCTTTGCTGGATCTTATTGGCGCTCATTTGCTGATCCAGGGTCGGGCCTTCGGCCCAGGCACCATATTTGAACATCACATGCTTGCGGCTGCGCACCACATAGGTGCCACTGTGATCGTGGCGTCGTATGATCTCATTCACTATGTCACGCACAGGAACCCCCGATTGGGCAACGACGTTGAAATTTCCTGTTAGATCAGTCTGTTCCAGCAGCAAGCGGTAGGCTCGGGCAAGATCACCGCGATGCACCAGGGGCCATCGGGTGTTGAGACTGCCCCAGATCTCGAAGGGAATGTCGCGGCTGGCCTGTTGCAACAGGCGTGAAAACACGCCGCCGCCCTCTTCGTGGTAGACCATGGCAGGATGGATGACACAGCAGCTGAGATGGGTGTCCGCCAGCAGCACCTCGGCGGTATCCTGCATCCAGGCAAAGGCCAAAATTGGTCGCTTGGGGCTGACTTCGCTGGCGGTGCGATCGCCGGTCTGACCATAGAGCCAGCATCCCCCGGTGTAGATCAGCCGCAGCGGTTGGGTGCGGCTGCGGGCCTCCGCGCGAATGGCATCCATGGCGGCGGCATCGACCTCTGCCATATCGGTGTCAAAGGTTGTGGCCAGTTGGATCACCGCCTCTGCCTGTGCCAACGGCGCGGCCCAGCTTCTGGGGGTTCTCAGGTCGCCGGAATGCGGGTTTGCCCCAAGATCCATCAGTTTTTGGGCCGAGGTGACGGAGCGGGCCAAGCCCGTGACCTCATGCCCCTGTGTTACCAATTCTGCGGTGACGGCGCTGCCGATGGAGCCGGTGCCCCCAAGGATGAGAATTTTCAATGCGCATCTCCTGTTGCTGCGCAGAGAGGTGTAAAACCTCAAGCCAGGTTGAGCTCAAGCGAAATCTGAGGCGCGGGCCTGAGCTGTGGTATTCCAAGCCGCAAGGGGATCCGGCGAGTCTGCAGGCTTTTCTTTTGTTCTGCGCTCGCATAGTCTTTTTCTGCAATGCATCATGTCCGGGGAGGGACAGTATGGCGGACCAGGAAAAACCCCTGCTGATCAAGCGTTATGCCAGTCGACGCCTGTATAACACCGAGACCAGCGACTATGTGACACTGGAAGATATAGCGGGTTTCATTCGGGAAGGGCGTGAGGTTCAGATCGTGGATCTGAAATCCGGCGATGATCTCACCCGTCAGTATCTGTTGCAAATCATTGCCGAACACGAAAGCCGGGGCGAAAATATCCTGCCGGTTGATGTGCTCAACGATCTGGTGCGCAGCTACATGCAGCCCGGCGGCGGGGTGATGCCGCAGTTCCTGCAGGCATCCTTTGACATGCTGCGCGACAGTCAGGCGCAGATGGTCGAGAATATCTCGGCGATGAATCCGATGTCGCAGATCCCCGGGTTTGACGCCATGAAGGCGCAGCAAGAGGCCTTTTTGAAAGCCATGACCGGAGGCATGCCAGGGGGATGGGGTGGCAGCGGTGCCACATCCTCGCCAACCAGCGCCAAGGAGGACAGCGGTGAGGATCTGGAGGCCATCAAACGGCAATTGTCCGAGCTGCAAGACAAGCTGTCAAAGTTGAAATAATCCGCCAGAGCGGATCAGTGGTGAAATGCTCCGATCTCTGCGTCGGGGCATTTTTTGTATCTGTGGTTGCTGATCCTGGCCTGATGGTCCTGGTTGGGGGCAGCGCTTGCTGTTGCAAGGTGGGGCTCCCGCCAAAAAACGGATGCCCAAAGGGGCCCCGCCTTTTGTTGGGCCAGGCGCGCCGTGCTGACGCACGGCGCGCAACCGCCATACGGTAGACCTGCCGTCAGGCGGCGACCTGAGACATTGTAGCCCTGGCCGCGTCGAGCAGGATTTCCGTGATTACATCCAGCTCATCCTGGTTCAGGCGAACCGGCAGGCGCACATCGCAGGCCTGCATCAGCATGGCGCGGGTTTGCGGCAGATCTGGCTGATCTGCGAGAAACTGCCAATTCCAGAAGGCCCGGGCATTGTCGGCTGAGCGGCCAAAGATCTGCACCTTGATCCCTGCCTTGGCGGTGGCCTCGGAAAAGGTGGTAATCTGCTGGTCATCCATGCCCACCAGATTGAACTGGATCGAATCCGGAGCACGCTGCTCTGGGGCAAGCGGGGCAGGCACGTCGAAATACGCAGAGCTATTGAGACGCGCTGCCACGTAATCGTGGTTTTTCAACCCGTCCCGGACCCGGCGGGCCAGCTCCGGCAGCTGCGGGCGGATCACCACCGCGGAGAGATTGCTCATCCGCAGGTTATACAGGGGCAGCTGGTTCTGCCATTTGGCAAAGGCCTCGGCCAATTCAGCACTGTTGTCACCTCGGGGGGCTTTGTGTTTCTGCCAGTTGTGCTCATAGGCGCCAGACATGATAACCGCACGGGCCACCAGATCAGCGTCGTCGGTGATCAGGATGCCGCCTTCGCCCGCGTTGATCATCTTGTATGACTGGAAGGAAAAGCAGCCGATCTGGCCCAGGGTGCCGATATTCTGCCCGTTCCAGGTGGTGCCCAGCGAGTGGGCGGCATCCTCGATCACCGGAATGTCGCGCGCGGCACAGAGGCTCAGGATCGCATCCATGTCAGAGGTATGGCCGCGCATATGGCTGATGATGACCGCCTGGATGTCATCCCCAAGGCGGCTCTCGAAATCTGCCATGTCGATGCGGTAATTCTCGCCCACTTCACACAGAACCGGCACGCAGTCCGCATGGATAACGGCCGAGGGCACAGCGGCAAAGGTAAAGCCGGGGATCATAACACGGGCGTCACGAGGCAGATCAAGCGCCTTGAGAGACAGAAACAGAGCCGCCGAACAGGAGGAGACGGCCAGCGCATATTTACTGCCCAGGAGCGCGGCAAATTCCTGCTCCAAAAGGGCGACGGGCGCATCCTGAGGCGCGGTGTAGCGAAACAGGTCGCCGGATTGCATCAGTGCCTCGATGGCCTCACGCGCGGCAGGGGGAATGGGCTCGGCGTCATGTACATTCGGAGGGAGAGTCATATTTCAAAATCCTGAATGGTGTATTTCGAAAACTTAAAAGAGTGGACGGGCAATGCCAAGAGGGCAGAGCCCTTTTGGGGGCTCGATCGGCGAAATTTCACACAAATGTTGCGATTGGCCCTGCGGTTCGGCCTTTGCGGGGGAAAACCACAAAAGATCCAGCCCGAACAAGGGGCTCATGAGGGCAGAGAACAGGAGAACGGATGCCAGATCAGGCGCGGCTGGCTAGATCCCGATCCGGTCTCGCAGGGCAAACCAGGTCATCGCCAGGGCCAGCAATGGCGAACGCATGGCCCCGCCGCCGGGGAAACTGGGGGCGGGGATCCTGGCCATGGTCTCAAAGCCTTCGGCCTGGCCCTGGATGGCATGGGCCATCAGCTGTCCGGCATGCACTGCGGTGCCCACACCATGTCCGGAATAGCCCGAAGCGGAGAGCATGTTCTCGCCAAGGCGGGCCAGATAAGGCATGCGTTTCATGGTGATGCCCAGCGTGCCGCCCCAGGCATAGTCGATCTTTACGTCACTCAGATGCGGGAATATCTGGATCATCGGCTTGCGCACGGTGGCCCGAATATCGGCAGGAAAGCGATATCCATAGCTCTCGCCGCCGCCAAAGAGCAGGCGTTTGTCATGGCTGAGACGGAAGTAATTGACCACAAACTTGTCGTCCGCCACCGCGACATCACGGCTGAGCACCTGGTCTGCGGCATCGCCCAGCGGTTCCGTGGCGACCACAAAGTTGTTGATTGGCATCACCTTGGATGCGACCTGCCGGTTGAGCCCGCCCAGATAGCCATTACAGGCCAGGATCAGGTGGTCCGCGCAAATCTCTCCGGCACTGGTTTTGACTCGGACCTCGCGGCCTTCGGTGATCTCCAGAACTTCGCTGGTCTCGTGAATGCGGGCACCGGCACCAGTAGCCGCCCGTGCCAGCCCAAGAGCCAGGTTCAAAGGATGCAGATGCCCTGCACCATGGTCCAGAATGCCACCTTTGTAGGTTGGTGAGGGGCACATCTGGTGGCACTCCTCCGGGGAAAGGAATTCGATCTCGGAGTAGCCATAGCTGTCCTGCAGATGATGGCCATAGTCGTGTAAATGTGCCGCCTCCCGCCTGCTGGAGGCGGTCCAGGCGACACCGGGGCGCAGATGACAGTCGATCTGATGCTTGGCGATCAGGGATTTGACTAGATCTTTGGCCTCTTCGCCAAAATGCCATAGCTTTTGGGCCTCGGCTTTGCCGACAAACCCTTCCAGGCCCTCCTGATCCATGCGCTGGCCACTTCCCAACTGGCCGCCGTTGCGCCCTGACGCACCAAAGCCGACGCGATGCGCCTCCAACAACACCACATCCATGCCCGCTTCAGCCAGATGCAGGGCCGCTGACAGGCCGGTGTAGCCGCCGCCAATGATGCAGACATCCGCTTTGTGCCTACCGGTCAGGGGGGCAAATGGGGCCAATGGCGTCGCCGTGGCGGCGTACCAGCTGTTGGGAAGCTCCCCTTTGCGGTCATTCGAATACAGCAGGTTCAACCCCATCACGCACCTCTTGAGACGGCAGAGCTGGGCCCCACCTTCATCTTTCTACAATACTCAATTGCACAGACGCAGCACGATGCACTGCGTCCGAATTTCTTGCGCGGCCTTAGACGTTCATCAACAGATGCTCGCGCTCCCAGGGGGATATCACCTGCAGGAACTCGTCATATTCCTCGCGTTTGACGATGCTGTAGACGCGGGCAAACTCGGGGCCGAGGATCTCGTGCAGGGCGGTGGCCTCTTCAAAGAGATCCAGCGCTTCTCCCATCACCCGGGGAATGTCGCCTTCGCCTTCATAGGCATCCCCCTTGAATTGTTTGCGCGGACGCTCTTCGTTGATCAGCCCCAAATACCCGCAGGCCAGGGACAGGGCGATCCCGAGGTAGGGGTTGCAATCCATGCCCGCCAAGCGATTTTCCACCCGCCGCGCGGCAGGGCTGGAGAGCGGGATGCGAATGCCGGTGGTCCGGTTGTCGCGGGCCCATTCCAGATTGATGGGGGCGGCCTGTTCTTTCACGTAACGGCGAAAGGAATTCACATAGGGCGCCATCACCGCCATGCCGGCGGGTAGGTGGTTCTGCAATCCGCCGATGAAATGGTAAAAGGCATCCGTCTCCCCGCCTTGTGGCCCGGAAAAGATGTTCTCGCCGGTTTCTTTGTCGAGAATCGAGTGGTGGATATGCATCGCCGATCCCGGCTCGTTCTCGATCGGCTTGGCCATGAAGGTGGCAAAGCAGTCGTGCCGCAGGGCGGCCTCGCGGATCAGCCGTTTGAAGTAAAAGACCTCATCCGCAAGCTTCACCGGATCGCCGTGCAGCAGGTTGATCTCCAGCTGGCCCGCGCCGCCTTCCTGGGTGATGCCGTCGATCTCAAATCCCTGGGCCTCGGCAAAGTCGTAGATGTCGTCAATCACCGGGCCGAATTCATCCACTGCGGTCATCGAATAGGCCTGACGCGCCGCAGCCGGACGGCCCGAGCGCCCCATCATCGGCTCGATCTTCTTGGCGGGATCGATATTGCGTGCGACCAGATAGAATTCCATCTCAGGTGCCACAATCGGTTGCCAGCCCTTGTCATGATAAAGCTGCACCACCCGTTTCAGCACGTTGCGCGGGCTGTAGGGGATCGGGTCGCCATTGCGGTCCACCGCGTCGTGGATCACCTGCAGGGTCCAGTCCCCGGTCCAGGGGGCGGCCGTGGCGGTCGACATGTCCGGATGCAGGGTCATGTCCTTTTCGATCCAGCCGTCCTCATCCGCCGCCTCGGCCCAATCGCCGGTGATGGTCTGATAAAAGATGCTGTCGGGCAGATGGAAATAGTCCTGTTTGGCGAATTTGGATGCCGGTACTGCCTTACCACGGGCAATACCGGGCAGGTCCGAGATTATGCATTCTACTTCGTCGAGACGACGGCCCTCCAGATAGGTTTTTGCTGCTTCGGGAAGGTTGTCGAGCCAGGCTGACATCAGATCCTCTCTTTCTTCATGAATTCTGCGAGGAAGGTTGCGATTGATAGGTTATCTACGGGGGCACCCAGGCCGGCGGCGGCCTGGTCCAGGATCTCGTCGGGCAGTACACCTCGGCCGCGCTTTTCGATCAGCTCAGCGGTAAATGCACTGCTGAATTCGGGGTGGGGCTGCAGCGTCCAGATGTGATCGCCATAGGCCAGGATGCCGTTTACACAAAAATCGTTGCCCGCCAGCACACGGGCCGTAGCCGGGCGATCCACGACCTGATCCTGATGCCAGGCATTGAGCGTGAGCGGCGCTCCGTCTTGTTCATAGGTGACATGGCCAATGGCCCAGCCGCCATCGAATTTATCCACCTTGCCGCCCAGGGCCTGGGCTATGATCTGATGGCCAAAGCAGATGCCCGCCAGGGGGCGTTTTTGGGCGTCGATTGCGCGGATCAGATCTTCCAGCGGCGGGATCCAGGCGTGGTCTTCATAGACCCCATGGCGCGAGCCGGTAATCAACCAGCCATCTGCGGCTTCGGCATTTTCGGGAAACTGGCCATCCAGGACGGCGAAGGTTTCAAATTCAAAACCTTGGCCTGACAGAAGCTGGCGAAACATCTGGTCGTAGTCGCCAGTGGTTTCAATCAGGTCGTCGGGCGCGCGGCCGGTTTGCAGGATGCCGATTTTCATTCATCACCATATTTGATCAAATTTAGACTAGCCGAGGCCCAGGCCCCGGACAAGCCGTGTTCATACGGCCTCGAGCCAGCTGAGCCAATGTTGGTTTTTTGGGATCTCGTCAAAACCAGCCAGCTCTTGCCGCTTGGTCATGACCAGATTGTCTATCATCCTCTTGGGCAGGATGCGGGCGATCAGCGGGCTGGTCTCGAACTGGGTGATGGCGCTGTCCCAATCGCCAGCCAGTTGCGGCAGATCCGGGATTTCATAGATATTGCCGGTTGAGGCGGCGGGCGGCTGCATTGCATCCTCGATACCCAGCAGGGCTGCGCCCAGCACCACCGAGAGCATCAGATAGGGCGTGATGTCGCCGCCAGCGGTGCGGTGCTCAATCCGGCGCGCCTTTGGGCTGCCGCCGGGGATGCGGATGGCGGCAGTGCGGTTTTCATAGGCCCAGGCAGCGCCGGTGGGGGCGTGGGCGCCCGGCACCAACCGCTCGTAGGAGTTTCCGTGTGGTGCAAAAATCAGGGTGCTGGCGGGCATGGCGGCCAGACACCCGGCAACCGCCTGTTGCAGGGCTTGGGAACCGGTCTCGGTGCCATCGTCAAAGACATTGTTTCCGGCTTCATCCACCACAGAGAAATGCACATGCATGCCATTGCCGGCCTCCTGCGCATAGGGTTTGGCCATAAAGGTCGCCGCAAAGCCGTGTTTGCGCGCAAGCCCTTTTACCAAGGCCTTGAAGAGCCAGGCATCATCCGCTGCGCGCAGGGCTTCCTGGTGGTTCAGATTGATTTCGAACTGGCCCAATCCGGCCTCGGAAATCGCCGATTGCGCCGGGATGCCCATCTCTTCGGCGCCGGCATAAAGATCGGTGAAGAAGGCATCAAAGGCATCCAGCTCTTCGATCGAGAGAACCGATTGTTGCGCCAGTTTGCGACCTGTATGCGGATGCGCTGGCGGGCAGGGGGCCTCGCCGCTGTCATCCACCAGGTTAAACTCCATCTCGGTTGCTGCCATGACGCGCCAGCCACGTGCGTTGTAGCGCCCCAGGACCTGCGCCAGCACCTGACGCGGATCGCCGAGGAAGGGGCTGCCATCTTCCCATTCCATCACCATGGGGATCAGCGCCGAAGGTGTGTCGAGCCAGGGCATTGGCACCGGACCGCGGCCCGAAGGCTTGAGGATGCCATCGGCATCCCCGGTTTCAAACACCAGCGGGCTGTTTTCAACATCCCGCCCCCAGATATCGACATTCAGCGTCGAGATCGGCATGCGGGCGGCCCCATCGTCGAGTTTGTCAGCCAGAGAGGCCGGCATGCGCTTGCCGCGCATCTGCCCGTTCACATCGCAAGCGGCAATGCGGATGGTTTTTAGCTGGGACAGATCCATTTGGGGCTCCTTGGTAGTCATGAGGCAAGTTGTACCGCAGGATGGGAAATGAGCCAAGAGAATTTGATCAAAAGATCGCAGCGCAAGAGGTGGGTACAGGAAAACGCCATAAAAAACGGCCCCCGAAGGAGCCATTTCTATCTTTGGATTTTGATCTTTTAGCGGATCAGATTCGGTCTGAAGCGCAGTTTGGGACGTTTGGCCTTGGGCAGATGTCGGTTCAGCCTTTTGTTGACCAGCCCAAAGAGCGAGATGAGGACCAGGGTCAAAAGGATGAAATAGAAGGCCAGGATCGGATAGGGCACGAAGGGGTTGAAGGTCTTGTCCGCAAAATACTTGGCATAGTAGAGCGCATCCCCTTTTTGCCGCCAGGCTGGAAATCCAGAGACAAAGACCAGGGTGGTGGCATGGAACAGAAAGATCGCCTCGTTGGTATAGGCAGGCCAGGCCAGCCGCATCGTTGTTGGCCACATGATTTTGCGATACCGAGACCAGCCGGTCAGCCCATAGGCATCTGCGGCCTCGATGTCGCCCTTTGGGATTGAGCGCAATGCGCCATAGAAGATCTCGGCGGAATAGGCAGCGGTATTCAAAAACAACACGATCAAGGCCCCCAGCCAGGCTGAGGACAGAGGATCAAAGACGCTCGACATGCCCTTCAAGCTCAAAAACAGGGAATAGGCAAAGAAGAACTGGATAAACAGGGGCGAGCCACGAAACAGAAAGATGAACCATTCTGCGGGTTTGCGTGCCAGCGGGGATTTTGCGTTTTTGCCCACCGCGAGGAGGTTTGCAAAGACAAAGCCTGTCACCACCGCCAACACACCGTAGTAGATATTCCAGATCATGCCAGAGCCGATCAGGGTGAATTGCTCACACAGGGTGAAATCACTGCGCGGCAGCAGGCGTTCGCCATAGCCCAATGAGCGGAACGCATAGTCTTGAAAGGTTTGAAAGCAGCTCATGACGCTTTCCTTTGCGCTTCGCCAGCCACTGTGGCCTGGCCATGGGACAAACGGATGGTGATACGGTCGAGAACCAGCTCAGAGACCCGGGTAAAGGCGAGGTAGAAAATCAGCAGCCCAAGGAAGTACCAGGTGCGCCAGTCGGGGTGCGGATAGGCGGTGAAATTTGCGGTCTTGGATCCGCCCAGTTCTTTGGCCCAATAGACGATGTCTTCGACGCCCAGCAGGAACAACAGCGGCGTGGCCTTGATCAACACCATCCATAGGTTGGAGAGACCAGGCAGCGCGTAGGTCCACATCTGTGGCACCAGAATGCGCCAAAAGGCCTGCCGATGGGTCATGCCATAGGCCTCGGCCGTTTCGATTTGGGCGCGGGGAACCGCCTGCATGGCGCCAAACAGGACATTGGCAGCAAAGGCACCAAAAACGATAGCAAAGGTCACCACCGCCAGCGCAAAGCCATAGGTCTCGTGAATCCATTGCGGCGAGGTACCAAGCGGCAATTTGGCGGCTTCGCAAACGATGAAGTCACTGCCCTGGCGAATGGGCTCATCCCAATCGGGGCATTTCACCTTGTGGCGCAGGTATTCGATGCCCTGATCCAGGGCGATGACGAAGAACAGGAAAAAGGCGATATCAGGCACACCACGCACCACGGCGATATAGCCACGACCGAGCCAGCTGAGCGGCACAAACCGCGCCCGCGCTGCCATGGCACCGCCAAAGCCGAACAATAGCGCCGCCGGGGCCGCAAGGGCCAGCAGCAGCAGAACAGTCCCGAAAGACAGGTAGAACCCCATATGCTTTCCGGTGGTGAGGTAGCAGCTCATCCACTGGAAGGTCTCCAGGACGGCCGGATCAGAGCAGAATGAAAAGATATCGGACCTCATCGTCTAGATCGGCACAGGGAGCCGAGAATGTGATAAGGGAGGCAGATGCCCCCCTTATCAAGAGCGTAACAGTTGGGCGTTCTGGATTACCAGGTGCCGCCAACTTCCCATTTTTCGATCAATGTGTTCAGCGAGCCGTCTTCCTTCATCGAAGTGATGGCCGCGTCGAATTTGGCGCGCATCTCATCGTCGCTTTCACGGAAGGCCATGCCGATACCGCCGCCAAGAGGAACATCGTCGCCAACAAAGACCAGATCCGTCGCTTCGACTTCGGGCTCCAGGTAGTCTTTGTCTGCGATGACCGCATCGGCTTCACCGGCGCGGACAGCTGCCAGTGTCTCATCGGGGGTGGGGTATTCCACCAGAGTGGCACCGGTGTCGACAACATGGTTGGCCTGAATGGTCGCGGTCTGAGCCGCAATCACGCCGCCGTTCAGGTCCACATCAGCAGACAATGCAGCGTAGGCCGAAGGCGAAGGCGGGGTGTAGCCTTGAGTGAAGTCAACAACTTCCTCGCGCTCTGCGGTGATCGACATGCCGGCGATGATGGCGTCGTAGTTGCCGGATGTCAGGTTGGGAATGATCGAATCCCAGTCGTTGGTCACCCATTCGCAGGTCAGCTCGGCGCGTTTGCACAGCTCGTCGCCCAGTTCACGCTCAAAGCCGTCAACTTCGCCGTTGTCGTTGAGGAAGTTGTAGGGAGGGTAGGCACCCTCGGTGCCGAGGCGAACGGTGTCGGCCAGGCCCATACCAGCAGTCAGGGCCAGGGCCGCAGTGCTCAGGATCAATGATTTCATAGTCGTACTCCCAGTTTTTGGTTGGATTTTTTGGTCTTCTGGTCTTTGTGTTTGCCGCCGGTTTTCTGGCGGCAACGGTGGTGTTCTTTAGCCGTTGCGCCGGGTCGAGGACAAAAATCCCTGCAGGCGTTCGGACCGGGTATTGCCAAAGACCTCATCGGGGCTGCCTTGTTCCTCGATCAGGCCCTGGTGCAAAAAGACGACCTGGTCGGAGACATCTGCCGCCAGGTTCATGTCATGGGTGACAATCATCATGGTGCGGCCTTCGGCGGCGAGATCCTTGATCACCTTGATCACTTCCTGCTCCAGCTCCGGGTCCAGGGCGGATGTGGGCTCGTCGAACAACAGGGCTTCGGGCTCCATGCACAGGGCGCGGGCAATTGCGGCCCGCTGCTGCTGCCCCCCGGACAGCTGCGCCGGATAGACGTCGCATTTATCGCCAATGCCCACCTTGTCGAGATACTTGCGGGCTGCGGCCTCAGCCTCGCCTCGTTCGCGACCCAGGACCGTTATGGGAGCCTCCATCACGTTTTGCAGGATGGTCATATGGGCCCAGAGGTTGAATTGCTGAAACACCATCGACAGGTTGGTGCGAATGCGCAGCACCTGTTTGGCATCTGCCGGGCGGCGGCCCAGCCCTGTGCCGGTCCAGCTGATGGGCTCTCCCTTGAACAGGATATCCCCCTCCTGGCTGTCCTCCAACAGGTTGCAGCAGCGCAACAGAGTGGACTTGCCAGAGCCGGAAGAGCCGATGAGCGAGACAACATCCCCCCGGTTCGCGGTGATGTCGACACCTTTTATGACTTCCAGCTCTCCATAGGATTTATGCAGGCCGCGGATTTCGAGTACAGGTGTCGAATTGGTCAAAGCGGTTACGCCCAGTTTTGGAAAAAGTGGTTCTTATTGGACTGAAAAAATGACTGAATGCAATGTTAAAACCGGGAAAATTTCCGCCTGATTTGGCAAAACGGAAAAGAATAGCGTCATAATGGAAGTGCGTCGGTGTCAGCTGCGGCCTTTGATCTTCATCTCCGTCAGCACTGGTCCCGGTGGTGTGGGAACAGCCAGATAGTCGCTGGGTTCAATATAGATCAGATCCTGCAAATGCAGCGTTTTCCGGCTGTCGTCATCCAGGCTCTGAATGGCGGATTTGAGCGCCAGAAAGATCTTGGCGGGGTCCTGTTTCAATGCGGTGATAAAGGGCAGGCCAGGGGTCGGAACCGTGTAATCGATGACGCCAAGTTCGGCCGCAAAATCATCATGCACTTGCATCAGTTCCCAAGACAGCAGGTCCAGGGCGGCAAAATCCGCACGCCCTTCGGCAACCGCAAGGGCAGAGGCGCGATGGCCACCCGTCTCGACCAGTTCACCGGGCAGCATGCCCCGGTCCTGCATGTGGATCAGCGGGGCAGCCCAACCGGATTGCGACAAGGCCTCATTATAGCCAAAGCGGCGGCGGTCAAAATCCTCTAGCCGTGGGCTGACTTCCATCTTCCGGGCGACAAAGACGCTGCGATAATGGCCGGGGGGGCAGTCCGGCAGGCCATAGTCCGGGGTGCCAACCAGCTGCACCTCGCCATAAAGCCGGGTGCGGAAGGGGCAGCCACAGGTCTGGGCCAGCAGCAAATCCGCAGATTGCCAGGCCACCCAGGGATCGATGTCACGGTCGAGCGTTTCTGGGCCAGTTTTCAGATTTGCGCGCACGGCCTGCCACAGTTGGTCATTTGCCGCCGCCGTTTCCGGCCGGTCATACATGCCAAGAAATGCAATCATCCCAATGCCTCCGCCCGCTGCCTGGCCTGCGCGCTTTCGACATCGCTGACACCCAAGAGATTGGCCGACAACCGCATCAGGGCGTTTTCGCCGGCATCGCGATGGCCGTCAGCCAGCACCACCTGCCACAGGGCCTCGACCACGCCGATGCGATCTTCAAAGGCGACGGCTTCCTTGATGGCGCGGGTAAAGCGCACGGTGTCGGGGGCTTCGGCCTCCATGGCTTCGGCCTGTTCGCGCAGAATGATGGCACCGCCAAGATCCTGACCAAAGCGATTGCGGATGATGCGATCTATGCGGTCCTTTTCGACCTCTGAATAATCGTGATCAGAGCGGGCGATCCGCACCAAAAGCGCCACCAGCGCCAAGCGCGCACCCTCATCCGTCAGCGGTTCGGGGGCTGGCGCCAGCAGGCGGTTCAGTAGGTCCTTAAACATGTTCAATCCTCGTGGTCGGCTGCCATTTTGGCCAGTGCCTTGGCATGCGCCGCTTCGTTATCCGCATAAGACAGGCCCATGGCCTTGTAGGCATCCTCGACAATGCGGACCTCGCCCTCGTGTTCGTTGTTGTCTGCCAGCACCACTTCCCACAGCGCGTCCAGCGCTGCCAGTCGCTCTTCCAGCCCGGTGGTCTCGCGGATCAACCGACCAAAGGTATCGGTCTCGGGAGCGGCGGAATGCAGCTTTTCGCAGGTGGCACGCACCTTGGCGGCCTCGATTGCGTCATGCTGATAGAGCCGCGCCAGAATGCGGTCGATCAGGCTGATTTCTTCCAGCTGATAGTCCCGGTCCGATTGCGCCACCCGCACCAGCAGGGCCCCGAGCGCCAGCTCCGCATCCGGGTCCGGCAAGGCAGGGGTCTCGGTGGGGCGAAAGGCTTGAAAGAACTTCTTGAGCATGGTGTTTTGCAACTCCGCTTCTGGGCCTTGTGGTCACTACCAGCGCCCGATGCGTCATCGAGATCTGGCGCAGGGCCGTTTCGGGCAAGGGCTGGGATCCGCAGACCGACGCCTTACCCGTCGTAGCCCTCGATGATTTCCATGTCGCCCGTCGAGACCGGGTCGCGCAGTGCTTTGGCGTCCTGGTAGGCAACAGAATCATAGCAGGATTTGGCGGTTTCGAAATCCTTGAATTCAATCACCACGGTACGCGCCCGGGTCTGACCTTCGCGCACTTCCTTGGCACCACCCCGGACCAGAAAACGAGCGCCATATTCCGCAAAGGGGGCCGCATTGGCTGCGACATAGTCTTTGTAGCGTTCCATGTCCTGCACATCGACATGGGCAACCCAATAGCCTTTTGGCATTTTTATTCTCCCTCAAAGTACCTGGCGACACGCTGATACAGATCGCCGAAAATGGCAATGGTGTGCTGGCTGCCTTTTTCCCCCTTGCGGGAAATGCGATCGACAAATTCGCGCAAACATCCGGTGCCGGAAAGGACAAAACGCCCGCACTAGGGCGGGCGTTTTCTCATCTGTCATGGCCGGATGTGGCCTTGCGATTGGCTCAGCCGATTTCCTGCAGACGCGCCAGCGCCTCTTTGATCTTGGCTTCTTCCTCTTCGCGCAGGGCCAGGTTTTCGCGGGCCTCTGCGACCACTTCTTCGGGGGCGGAGGCGGCGAATTTGGGGTTCTTCAATCGGCCCCGCAGCCCGCCCAGCTCTTTGGCGAGTTTGCCGAGGTTCTTTTCCTGACGCGCCTTTTCCGCTGCCACATCGATGATATCGGCCAGCGGCAGCGCAAAGGAGGCCCCCGGCGCGCCAATCGAGATACAGCCCTTGGGCAGTACGTCGGCCTGGGTCAGGCTGTCGATACGGGCCTTGTTCATGATCAGGCCTGCATTGCGATCCCAGTAGCCTTGCGCGGCCTCGTCCATCTCTGTGACCAGCATTGGCACAATCGAGCCCGATGGCACGTTGAGCTGCGAGCGCGCAGAGCGCACATTGCCGATCACTGCAATGACCCAGTTCATTTCCGCCTCGGCCTCTGCATCGACCAGGTCGGCGGCCTTGTAGGTTGGCCAGGCGGCATGGGCCAGCATCTGTGAGGCCTCACCGGTTTTCACGCCGCGCCCTTCGGTGATGTTCCACAGCTCTTCGGTGACGAAGGGCATGATGGGATGCATCAGGGTGAGCGCCTGATCGATGGCCCAGGCAAATGTCGCGCGCGTCTCGTCCTTGGCGGATTGATCCTCGCCCTGGAACACCGGCTTGGTGAATTCCAGATAACGGTCGCAGAAGGTGTTCCAGAAGGTCGAGTAGAGCGCATTGGCCGCATCGTTGAAGCGGAAGCTTTCAAAGCCCGCATCCACCTCTTCGCGCAGCTTGGCGATCTCACCCACGATCCAGCGGTTCAGCGGCAGGGTCACCTTGGGCGGCTCAGCGCCACGTTCAACGCTGAAGGCATCAATCTGGCTGTCACCATAGGAACAGGCCTGCCAGATCTTGGTGACAAAGTTGCGATAGCCCTCGATCCGTTTCATGTCGAGCTTGAGCACACCCCCAAGCGAGGCCATGGCCGCATTGGTGAAGCGCAGCGCATCGGCGCCGTATTCGTCAATGATTTCCAGCGGATCAACCACGTTTCCGGTGGATTTGGACATCTTCTTGCCCTTAGCGTCGCGCACCAACCCGTGCAGATAGACAGTGTCAAAGGGGATGCGTTCCTTGACCGGCAGGTCGGGGTCCAGAACCGCCAGCTGCATCATCATCATTCGCGCCACCCAGAAGAACAGGATGTCCTGACCGGTGACCAGGGTCGAGGTCGGGAAGTATTTCGAGGTCTCCTCAGACCACTCCGGCCAGCCCAGGGTGCCAATGGGCCAAAGGCCAGAGGAGAACCAGGTGTCGAGCACGTCGGGGTCGCGGTGGATCGCGTAGCTGCGCTTTTTGCCGACCTCATGCATTTCCATGATTGTATTGTCGTCAAGTCCTGCAATTCCACCGCCACTGCGATTGTCTTCAGCTATATGACCGTGGACCTTCGAAACATATGCCTCGGCTTCGGGACCGTAGTATTCGTTGGCGAGTTTCAATGCCTCTTCTTCTGTCGCTGCGCAGAATTGAACAGGCGGTTTAGCTGTGTAGCTTTGCTTGTCATCAGTAACGGCAGGCCCAAACCAAACCGGGATCTGGTGGCCCCACCACAGCTGGCGCGAGATGCACCAGGGTTCGATGTTTTCCAGCCAGTGGAAGTACACTTTTTTATCGCTTTCGGGCAGGATCTTGACGGTGCCGTCTTTCACCGCATCCAGCGCCGGGCCAACAACCTTTTCCGCGTCAACATACCACTGGTCGGTCAGCATCGGCTCGATCACGACCTTGGAGCGGTCGCCAAAGGGCTGCATGATTGGCTTGGCTTCGACGTAAGGCACGGTCTCGGAGACTTCAGTCTCGTTGCCGTCGTCATCCTTGATCGTCTTGGTGGTAGTCACCGTCACGGCCAACCCTTCGGCGGTGATATCGGCCACCACGCGTTTGCGGGCCTCGAACCGGTCCAGCCCGCGGTATTCTTCCGGCACCAGGTTCATCGCGGCGATGCTGGCCTCGGTGAACTCAGCTTCCCCATTGGCAATCGCTTGCGCGGTGGTGGCCTCTTCCACATAGGGGCGACCATCGGCGCGCATATTGGCCTTGGTGTCCATCAGATTATACATCGGAATGCCGCCGCGCTTGGCAACCTGATAGTCGTTGAAATCATGGGCACCGGTGATCTTGACCGCGCCCGAACCAAAATCCTTGTCGGGGTACTCATCGGTGATGATCGGGATCAGACGGCGCTGCGCCTTGGGGCCAACCGGGATTTCGCAGAGCATGCCGACGATGGGCGCGTAACGCTCATCCGAGGGGTGGACCGCAACCGCGCCGTCGCCCAGCATGGTTTCGGGCCGGGTGGTGGCGATGGAGATGTAGTCACGGGTTTCACTCAGCGTGACATTGCCGTCCTCGTCCTTCTCGATGTAGGTATAGGTCGCACCATTCGCGAGCGGGTATTTGAAGTGCCACATGTGGCCCGCGACTTCGATATTCTCGACCTCAAGGTCCGAGATCGCGGTTTCAAAATGCGGGTCCCAGTTGACCAGGCGCTTGCCGCGATAGATCAGCCCCTTGTTGTACATCTCCACAAAGACCTTGATCACGGCGTCGTGGAAATTGGGCGAGTTCTCGTGGCCCGTGCGGGTGTCGCCGTGGGCACCGGCCATGGTGAAGGCGGTGCGCTCAAAATCGCAGGAGGCACCCAGGCGCTTCAGCTGTTCGATGATGGTGCCGCCGGACTGCTCTTTCCACTCCCAGACTTTTTCCAGGAACTTCTCGCGGCCCAGCTCAGCCCGGCTGGGCTGTTGGGTCTTGGCCAACTCGCGCTCTACCACCATCTGGGTGGCGATGCCGGCATGGTCGGTGCCGGGCTGCCACAGGGTGTCAAAGCCCTGCATGCGTTTCCAGCGGATCAGGATATCCTGCAGGGTGTTGTTGAAAGCATGGCCCATGTGCAAAACGCCGGTGACATTGGGTGGTGGGATCATGATGCAATAGGTCGAGGCCTCGGGCGCGGCATTGGCGCCGGCCTTGAAGCAACCAGCCTGATCCCAGGCTTGTGTCAGGCGGCTTTCTGCTGCTGCCGCGTCAAATGATTTTTCCATCGCCATGCGTCTCGTCCTGCGTAGGTTTGATCCGGGTTGTGTTCCCCATAGCGAATAGGCACCAAAAGGAAAAGGGAGTGCGCGGTGCACTCCCTCAATTGCTGTTAAATAGACGCTACGGCGGCCCGCCTGCGGCTTTGGGTGCCTTAGCTCGCCTGATACAGGTTCACCTCTTTTGTCGCCCCATCCGCCAAGGCCTTGGACTGGGCGCGGCGAATGTCTTCGTAGCGGTCCAGGGCGGCCGGTTCGAACAGCTCGGTGGGGGCAGGGATATGGATGAAATTGCTCACCTCATCGGTGCCGCGCACCAGCATGGCATAGTCCTTGTCGGCAACCTGTTGTTGCGCCTTGGGGTTCAGGTAGCGAATGGCCAAGCCGATGCGCCGATCATCAGAGCTGTTGGGGCCGGAGCCGTGAATGGTCAGCCCGTGGTGCAACGACATCTGGCCGGGCTGCAACTCGATAGCGGTTTTATCTGCTTCGGTGACTTCGACCGCCACTTCCTGGCCGCGCGACAGCAGGTTTTCCTCTGAAAACGTATCCTTGTGCGGCAGGATCGGGTTCTTGTGACTGCCGGCAACAAAATCCATGCAGCCGCTGGCACGGGTCGAGGGCGACAGGGCCAGCCAGGCGGTGACCTGATCCGGGGTATCGCCCAAGCCCCAATAGGTCAGATCCTGATGCATGCCGACGACATGGCGGGTTCCCGGCTCCTTGATGAAGAATTCGGCGGACCACAGCAGCAGATCCGGACCCAGCAGACCCTCGACCAGATCCAAAATGCGGGGATCCTGTGCCAGTCGGGCCGCCAGAGGCATCACCACATGGGCATTGACGCGTTTGTAGGAATTGAGCGGCAACGGCAGCTCCGCGTCGAGATAATCGCGCTCAATCGCCTCCAGCTCGGCGCGCAACTCGGCGGCCTCTTGCGGTGGGATGACATCAAAGGGAAAGAGATACCCCTGATCCCAATAGGCCTGCTGCTGGGCGGGGCTGAGCTTGCGGGACGCGGGGGCGGTCGGGTTGGTCATTGTGAGTGCTCGCTATTTTCACAGGGGGTTGAAAAAGGGTCCAAAGCGAACCTAGGCCCGGGCGACGAAATCACAGCACGGTATGTCTTGCCGGTTAGCCTAAGTTTTGCTTAGCCTGCCTGCATGAGCACTCGAATCCCTTCCCTAAACTGGCTGCGCGTTTTTGAGGCGGCCGCCCGCACCGAAAGCTTTGCGCGCGCGGCGGCGCAGCTCAGCATGTCAGCTGCGGCGGTCAGCCAACAGGTCAAGGCGCTGGAGACGCAATTGGGCACGCCGCTGTTTCGCCGCCATGCCCATGCGGTGACTTTGACCGAGGCGGGGCGCGCCTATCTGCCATCGGTGCAGCAGTCACTGTTGATGCTGGAGACCGCCACCACCGGCCTGTTTGGCGAAAGCCGCGAGCAGCGTCTGTTTGTGCAGTCAGTGCAGTTGTTTGCCCATGGCATCCTGGCGCCGGGGCTGTCCGGGTTTCAGGCCCTGCATCCGCAGATAAATTTGGCCCTGAGCACCGGCAATGTGACGGCGGATTTTGCTAACCAATTTAGCGATTTGCAAATCGTCTTTGGCAATCCTAACCTGTTTGGAACCTCCGGGGATGAACTGCTGCGCGAGACGCTTTATCCGGTGGCCCCTGCGCAGATTGCCACCCAGATATCGGAGCCTCAGGATCTGCTGAACTTTCCACTGATAGAGGTGTCCACCCATCGCGCCAGCTGGGTGCATCTGTTTGAGACGTTGCGGCTGCCACAGGGGCAGGCGCACTACTTCTATGCCGATAATTCGCTGATGGCAGCAGAGCTGTCGGCGCAGGGGATGGGCATTGCGCTGGCCCGTGCGCCGGCTTCGGATGGGGTGATCCGAAACACGGGGTTGCAGCGTTGCCTGCCCGGGGTGGAGGTGCCGGGGCAGGAAGCCTATCATCTGATTTATCCAGAGCAGGGGGCTTTGCGTCCGGCGGCGCGCCTGTTTCGGGATTGGCTGCTGGACCTGATGGCGCAGGAGCGGTTTTGACAGGGTCGCAACAGCCAGAGCAACCGGCCAGAAGAAGGGACGGGCCCTGAGCCGGGCCCGGCCTTGGGTCAGTAAGGCTTGTGGGACCGCCGGGTTCTAAGTGGTGCGGTCCAGTTTGGTCGCCAGATGGATCAGGCTTTCAGAGGATCTCACCCCGCGGGCCTCGCCAATACGGTCGATGGTATCGTCCAGCTCTGTCGTTGTCTGGGCCACCACCTGGGCCAATAGATCAAACCGGCCCGAGGTCGTGTGCACCACTTCCACCCCGGGTAAGCCGCGCAGGCGCGCCAGCACCTCGGGGCCTGAACGCGGCTCGATCGAGATCAGCACGGTGGCCTGCAAGGGTGGTCGCGAGGCCGACGAGGCGCGCAGGGTGTAGCCTTCGATGACACCGGTGTTTTCCAGGCGTTCGATGCGGGCCTGTACAGTGGTGCGCGCCAGCCCCAGGGCGCGCGCCAGATCTGCCACCGGACGGCGGGCATTTTCACGCAGCAGGGTCAGTAATTTGTGGTCCGTTTCGTCGGTTTTCATGAGTAGGCCTGCGTTTTGACGTAAGTTTTCGGCAGAATAGGGGATGTGACGAGGGAAATCGACGCCAAATCGTTGGAAAATAGGGAAAACAGATGAGGCTTTTCCCGATGCAGCAGATTCCACCGCTTTGGCTTGACCCTGAAACCCACCTGGCGCGGCGCACCCCAGATCATCCGATCCTCTATTTTTCGCCACGCGTGTTGCATCAGGTGGCGGAACGGTTTCAGGCGGGGTTTGCCGGCTTGGTGACCTATGCGGTCAAGGCCAACCCACATCCGGCGGTCCTGTCCAATCTGGTGGCTGCGGGGATTTCTGCCTTTGATGTGGCCTCGCCTGCGGAAATGGAGGCCGTGCGCGCCGCCAGCCCGGATGCCAAAATGCATTACAACAACCCGATGCGCTCGCGGGTGGAAATCGATGCGGGTATAGCGCACGACGTGGCCAGCTGGTCGGTGGATGAGGTCTCCGAGCTGGAGAAGCTGCACGCGGTGCCGCGCGACAAGGAAATCGCGGTGCGCTTTGCCCTGCCGGTTGCCGGGGCTGCCTATGATTTTGGCAGCAAGTTCGGGGCCGCCCCGCAAGAGGCCATCGAGTTGCTCAAACGTGTTGCGGCTGAGGGCTGGACACCGGCCCTGTGCTTTCATCCCGGCACCCAGTGCGAGGATGAGGCCGCTTGGGTGGAATATATCCATGCTGCCAAAGCCATTGTTGATGCCTCGGGCGTGACTATTGCCCGGCTCAACGTCGGCGGTGGGTTTGCCGCCAACCGGGACGGCGAAGCGCCTGATCTGGAACGGGTCTTTGCCGCCATCAGCGCCGCCGTTGTTGCCGCGTTTGGCGCGGATCACCCGCCACTGATTTGCGAGCCGGGTCGGGCCATGGTCTCTGAAAGTTTCACCCTGGCCGCGCGCATCAAAGGTCTGCGTAAAGGCGGCGACGTGGTGTTTCTCAATGATGGCATTTATGGGGGGCTGGTAGATATTCGTGACATGGGGTTGCCGGGCCGCGTTGAGGTGGTGAGCGCAGAGGGCAAGCACCGGGTTGGGGCCCGGCAGCCGCGTGTGGTCTTTGGCCCCACCTGCGACAGTCTGGACCGGCTGCCCGACGGCTTGCCACTGCCGCAGGACACGCAGATGGGGGACTATGTCTTGTTTCCCGGATTGGGGGCCTATTCCTCGGCGATGAGTACCCAGTTCAATGGCTACGGGCTTTCTGACGTGGCGACGGTCATAGAGCTCTCTGGACAAGCGCGCCGCTAACACTAATGTCGCCCCAAAGCACCAGCCAGCGCGAAGAGGGGCAAGCATGGACAAGTTCGGAAAAAGCCAGCCAGTCAAACGAGTTGAAGATGTCCGGTTCCTGACCGGCCAGGGCCGTTATGTGGAAGACTGTGCGCCCGAAGGGGCGTTGCGCGCTTGGATGCTGCGCAGCCCGGTGGCCCATGGGGTGATCACCGAGCTGGATCTGGACGAGGCCCGCGCCGCCGAGGGCGTGCATATGGTGGCAACGCTGGAGGATCTGCAGGCCGCGGGTCTGACCACCACCATGGACGCCACCGTGGTCAAGAACCGCGACGGCAGCGACGGGGCCGCTCCGGAGCGGCATATGCTGGCAGGGGCGCGCGTGCGCTTTGTTGGGGAACCCATTGCGGTGGTTATTGCCGAAACCCTGGACCAGGCCCGCGACGCAGGCGAGCTGATCCTGCTCGACATCGATGATCTGCCGGTGAAAATGGATCTGGTGACTGGCGGCGAAGAGATCCACCCGGAAGCGCCCGAAAACAAGGCCTTTGACTGGGGTATGGGCGATGAGGCCGCGACCCAGGCTGCCTTTGACGCGGCCGCCCATACCGTGTCGCTGCAGGTGGAGGACAACCGCATTATCGTCAATGCGATGGAGCCGCGGGGCTGTTTTGCCTCCTGGGAAGACGAACGCCTGCATTTTACCTATGGCGGTCAGGGGGTCTGGGGCGCCAAAACTCAGCTGGCGGCGGCGCTGAAACTGGAGGAGGCCGCGGTGCATGTGGTCACGCCGGATGTGGGCGGAGGCTTTGGTATGAAGGCGATGACATACCCTGAGTATTTTGTCGTGGCCCACGCCGCCCGTACCCTGGGCAAACCCGTATTCTGGATGTCGGACCGCACCGAGGCCATGCTCAGCGACAATGGCGGGCGGGACCTCACTTCGCTGGCCGAGCTGGCCTTTGACAAGGATCTCAAGATCACCGCCTACCGGGTGCAGACCCGCTGTAACCTCGGGGCCTATAACTCGCAGTTTGGCCAGCCGATTCAGACCCAGCTGTTCAGCCGGGTGCTGGCCGGAGTCTATGACATCCAGACCGCCTGGTTGCAGGTGGAAGGCATCTATACCAATACCACGCAGGTTGATGCCTATCGCGGTGCCGGCCGCCCCGAGGCGATCTATGTGCTGGAGCGGGTGATGGACCGGGCCGCGCGCGAGCTGGGGGTGGACCCGGTGGAGCTGCACCGGCGTAACTTTATCGCCCCGGCCAAGTTCCCCTATGCCACCGTGACCGGTGAAAGCTACGACGTGGGTGAGTTCAATAAAGTGCTGGATCGCGCCCTCGAGGAAGCGGATATGGCTGGGTTTGAGGCCCGACGGAGCGCAGATGCCCAGGTCGGCAAACTGAGAGGCGTCGGCCTGTGTTACTATATCGAAAGCATTTTGGGAGATCCTTCAGAAGGTGCAGAAGTCGAGTTTCTGGAGGACGGTCGGGTGAATATCTACGTAGGCACGCAAAGCAACGGGCAGGGGCATGAAACTGTCTATGCCCAGTTCCTTGCGGACCAGACGGGAATCCCGGCGCATATGATTTCCACCATTCAAGGCGACAGTGACCGTATTGCCAAGGGCGGCGGCACCGGCGGCTCCCGGTCGGTGACCACCCAAGCCAATGCCACCTTGGCAACGGTGGAGGTGATGGTGGCGGCCTTTATCCCATTCCTGGCGGAGGAAATGGGAGTTGAAGAAGACGCCGTAAGTTTTGATGGCGAGACGTTCCGCGCTGCGGGGTCGAACCTGACACCCTCGATGCTTGATGTGGCAGAGATGGCCCGCGCGCAGGGTCGTGCTGACCTGCAACGTCACACCGCGCGGGCGCAGCTTCCTGGGCGCTCGTTTCCAAACGGGGCCCATATCGCAGAGGTCGTGATCGACCCCGAAACCGGTGTGACAGCGGTGGACCGCTATACGGTGGTCGATGATTTTGGCAATCTGATCAACCCGATGCTGGCTGAGGGACAGGTGCATGGCGGGGTGGCTCAGGGGCTGGGACAGGCGATGACCGAGCATGTAGTCTACGACGAAGATGGCCAACTGCTCACGGCAACGTTTATGGACTATGCCTTGCCGCGGGCAAGCGACGTGCCCATGATTGGATTTACCTCTGAACCGGTTCCGTCGACCCAAAACCCGATGGGAATGAAGGGGTGCGGCGAGGCCGGGACCGTTGGTGCATTGGCAGCACTGGCCAATGCGGTGCAGGACGCTACATGGCACAAGGGGCTGAGGCAGGTGGACATGCCGTTCACACCGTTGAAACTATGGGAAGCACTGAGGGATGGTACTTAAGCAGCTTAGCAATCGCATCCTGGGATGGCTCGGGCGCCCCTTGCGCTCTGAGCATTCCGGCGAGGCCAAGCTGCGGGGACCGCAGGCCCATGTGATCATTCTGGACGGGACCATGTCGACGCTGGAGTCCGGCTTTGAGTCCCATGCCGGCAAGCTGTACCGGATGTGCCTTGAGATGGGCAGTGAGGTCTCGGTCTTTTACGAATCCGGGGTCCAGTGGACGGGCTGGAAGAGTGCGCCTGATGTGATGATGGGGCGTGGCATCAATCGTCAGATCCGCCGGGCCTATGGCTATCTGGCCTCGCGCTACCGCCCCGGCGATCGGATCTACCTGATGGGCTATTCGCGCGGGGCCTATGCGGTGCGCTCCCTGGCCGGCGTGATCGGGGAGGTGGGGCTGCTAAAGGCGCAACATGCAACTGTGCGCAATATTCGCACCGCCTACCGGCACTACCAGCAAGGCGGAACCCCGGAGGCGGCGCAGGCCTTTCACGCCGCCCATTGCCATGCCGAGACCGAGATCGAGATGATTGGTGCCTGGGATACGGTCAAGGCGCTGGGGCTGCGGTTGCCACTGCTGTGGCGCTGGGCGGAAAGCCGACATTCCTTTCACAACCATGAGCTGGGCCATCATGTAAAACATGGCTACCACGCGCTGGCCCTGGACGAGACCCGCGATGTGTTCCGGCCGGTGCTCTGGACCTGCCCAAAGGGCTGGAATGGGCGCATCGAACAGGTCTGGTTTCACGGGGCCCATGGCGATGTCGGCGGCCAGCTGGCGGGCCATGAAGAGGCGCGTCCTTTGTCCAATCTGCCGCTGGTCTGGATGTTGGAAAAAGCAGAGGACTGCGGCTGCCCTCTGCCACAGGACTGGCGCATGCGATTTCCTGTTGATCCCAAGGCGCCTTCGATCGGGACCTGGCAGGGCTGGGGCAAGATCTTTTTGCTGCGCAGCAAGCGGCAGGTCGGGCTGGATCCCAGCGAGCGGCTGCACAACAGCGTGCAGGGGGTAGAGATGCAGAAAAAACCACCAAGCTGGTTTGCCGGGGTGACCGGAAACCTGCCCTAGGTGCAAGCTTCCAGGCTCCGGTATTCAGGGGGCGGCTGTGATGTATCGTGTTGCAAGCGCAGCCAGCCCGGATTTAGCTTTTTCTGCCAAAGACATTCATCACGATACAGGTGGTAGAGCCGGTGGCATAGAGCTTGCCATCCTCAATACCGCGGATTTCGCCGTGGGCCACCCCGGTGGAGCGTCCAACGTGATCGATGGTGCCAGTGCAATCCACCGTGGTGCCCAGCGGAATGGGCTTCAGGATATTGACCTTGTATTCCAGCGTTGTATAGGCAGACCCCTTGGGGACGGCAGTCATCACCGCGCAGGCCATGGCGCTGTCCAGCAGGGTGCCGTACCAGCCGCCATGCACAGTTCCCATCGGGTTGGTGACCTGAAATTCCGGGGTGCCCCGAAACACCGCGCGGCCTTCGGAAACTTCATGCAGCTGGTAGCCCATCAGCGCCCCAATGGGCGGGCCGGGCAGGCGTCCCTCAAGAATGCCCTGCATGAATTCAAGGCCAGAAAGCGCGGTGATCTGTTCCACTGACAATAGGTCGGCCGGAGAAGTTGCGATTGTCATAAGCGGGGCCCTTTTGATGCGGTTCCAATGGAACGTACGGGAGGGGCTTCCTCCAGTGCGTTCCTTTTTGGAATGATCTTAGGGCCTGCGGTGTTGGCGCAACAAGCCTTACGCTACGTTCTCAAAGGCAACCTTTGGGGTCAGACCCAGGGCAAAGCAGACATCACGGGTCAACTCAGGGCGATTGAGCGTATAAAAATGCAGCTTGTCGACCCCTTCCTGCATCAGATCGTCGCACAGCTCGGTGCAAAGGGCGGTGGCCAAAAGATCTTCGCGGTTGTCGCGCACCGCCTTTTCAAAAGCATCATCGACCCAGGCCGGAATATGGGTGCCGCAGCGTTTGGCAAAGCTACGTGCGCCTTTCCAGTTTTCGATCGGCAGGATACCGGGCACCAGCTTGTCGCCATCGATCCCGGCCTTGGCACAGGCATCGCGGAAGCGCAGGAATGTCTCGGCTTCAAAGAAAAACTGGGTCAGTGCCTCTTCGGCTCCGGCGTCCAGTTTACGTTTCAGCCAGTCGACATCGGCTTGGGCATTTGCCGCTTCGGGGTGGGGGTCGGGGTAGGCCCCGACGCGCAGGGTGAACTTGCCGGTCTCTGTCAGAGCCTCGATCAGCTCAACCGAATTGGCAAAGCCTTGGGGATGTGGTGTGAACTGGCCTTCGCCCTTTGGCGGATCGCCCCGCAAGGCGACAATTTCATTGACGCCGGCCTTGGCAAAATTCTCTGCGATCTCAAGCGTCTCTGCCTTGCTGGCATTGACGCAGGTGAGATGCGCCGCAACATTCAACCCCGAAGACGTATGCAGGGTTTTGACCGCATCGCGGGTCAGGTCCCGGGTGGTGCCACCCGCGCCATAGGTGACCGAGACAAAACGTGGCTCCAGCGGGGCCAGTACCTGAACCGTGTCCCATAGCCGAAAGGAGGCTTCGAGATTCTGCGGCGGGAAGAATTCAAAGGAAATCTTGGGCGTCATGTCTCTGCTCTCTTGTCTTTGCTGATTTCACCTCTTGTTGCACGTGCAGCATTGTGAGACAATTTCATAATTCTCAAGAACAACATGAGCTGGACTGAAGTTATGCATATCGAGTTTCGCCACCTGCGCACCGTCAAGGCCATCCACGAGGCGGGCGGGCTGGCGCGTGCAGCTGAGCAGCTCAACATCACCCAAAGCGCCCTGAGCCATCAGATCAAGGGGCTGGAGGATCAGGCCGGAGTGGAATTGTTCCTGCGCCGCACCAAACCGATGAAGCTCTCGGCGGCGGGGCTGCGCCTTTTGCGACTGGCAGAGCAGGTCTTGCCCCAGGTCGAGGCAGCCCAGGCCGAGTTTTCCTCTCTGCGCGATGGTCACGCCGGCCGCATGCATATCGCCATCGAATGTCACGCCTGTTTTGAATGGTTGTTTCCGGTGCTGGAGGGGTTTCGCAAAAGCTGGTCGGATGTGGATGTCGATATTCGCCCCGGTCTTGCCTTTGAGGCCATGCCAGCCTTGCAAAAAGAGGAGGTGGATCTGGTGGTCTCTTCCGATCCAGAGGATATCCCGGGCGTCGATTTCATCGAACTCTTTGACTACAAGGCGGTTTTTGTCGCCTCAGCGCATCACCCACTGGCGCAGAAATCCTATATTGAGGCCGAAGATTTTGCCGATCAGACCCTGATCACCTACCCGGTGGAAAAGACCCGGCTGGATGTCTTCAGCCAGTTGCTGATCCCGGCCCGTGTGGAACCCGAGAGCATTCGCCAGGTCGAATTGACCGCTGTCATCCTGCTATTGGTGGCCTCGAACCGGGGGATTTCAGTGCTGCCGGATTGGGTTGTGCGAGAGGTGAAATATTCCTCTGACTATGTGACTCGCCCCCTGACCAAAGAGGGCATCACCCGTCGGCTTTATGCCGCCATCCGCAGCGAGGACCGCGACAAGCCCTATATGCAAAAGCTGATCAGCCTAGCCAAGGTCGAAGCGCGCAAGCTGCAGCAGCAGTAGAAGGGGTAAAGCACCATACTTACTTCCTACAAAATTCAATAGGTAAATCATTGATTTTAGATGGAAACCCACTTATGGGTGTTGGAGTGTTTGAAGGCATAGTTTTATTAAGAGCGACTTGTGAGTTAGAAAGTTATGGAAACTGTAGAAAAAGCGAAATCCAAGCCGTCGGTTCGAAAACGCGCGGATGCAATCAAGAAGTTCAGATGCAAGAACTTGATTGCTGTTATTGAAAACCCCGAAGACATAAAAAACATTGGGACAGTAATCAGGAACGTAAATGCGCTGGGTGTTGAAAGCGTTTATGTAGTTGACCCACGAAAATCCTTGCCAGAGGACTGGCAGGAAATTCGTGATCGAAAATCACTCATGAAAACTTCAGTTTCTGCAGTTAAATGGACTTTTGTTAAAAGGTTTGACAGCACCCAGGAATGCATTGAGCACCTGCAAAAGAGAGGTTTTGCCTCCATAGTCACTTCGCCTCATGTCAAGGGAAAGACCAACGTCTTTTTGCACGAGGGGGATTACACGCAGTTTTCAAAGTTGGCAGTCTGGTTCGGGAATGAGAAGCGAGGAATTAGTGAGCTTGCCGTTGAAAGCTGTGAAATGTGTGTTGCTATTCCGATGTTCGGAATGATTGAAAGTCTGAACCTAGGGACGAGCTCTGGGATCACTTTGTATGAAGTGACCAAGCAGCGAAGACAGTATCAGAGTGAATACAAAAGCAGCAAAAAGAAACGAAAGCGCTCCAAGCCACTGCCAACAGAAATGCCAAGAGAAGAGTGAAGTATAGAAGGGCAGGGTTGCTTTCTTCTTGATCGAAAGTCTCCCTGCCAAGAGTTTCTAGGCAGGGAAAGGTTCTAAACCAGCTTTACGATCTGTTTGCCGGTGTTGCCCCCGTTCAGCATCGACATGAAGGCGGCAGGCGCGTTCTCCAGACCTTGGGCAATATCCTCTACGAACCGGACCTCGCCCTTGGCCACCAATGGGGCGACCTCTTTCAGAAATTCGGGGTAGCGGTCAAAGTGGTTGGAGATGATGAACCCGTTCACCGACAGGAATTTGACCAGCATATTGCGCCAGATATTGGGACCGGTCAGGGCGCTGTCGCTGGCACCTTCGCCCAGGGCTCCGGCGTTGTACCAGGAGATCATGCCGCAGATCGGGATGCGACCATGGGGGTTCATCATCGGCAGCACCGCCTCCAGCACCTTGCCTGCGACGTTTTCAAAATAGATGTCGATGCCCTTGGGGCAGGCCTCTTTCAGATCCTTGCGCAGGGATTTGGCATCTGCATAGGCGCGGTGGTCCAGGCAGGCGTCAAAGCCAAAGGTCTCGACCGCCAGTTTGCATTTGTCAGCGCCACCGGCGATGCCGACCACGCGCAGGCCCGCCTGTTTTGCCAGCTGGCCCACCATGGAGCCCACCGGGCCGGTGGCGGCGGCCACAACCAATGTTTCCCCCGCTTGCGGGCGGCCATAGGCGGACAAGCCATGCCATCCGGTAAACCCTGGCATGCCCAGAACGCCAAGTGCGGCAGTGATCGGCCCCTGGTTCGGGTCCAGCTTGCGCAGCTCGTGGGCGGGCAGGCAGCCGTGGCTGGCCCAGCCAAACATGCCAAAGGCAAAGTCTCCGGGGGCAAAATGCGGACTGTTCGAGGCGATGACCTCGCCGACACCGCCGGCCTCCATGCAACCGCCGATGGGCACCGGGGCTGCGTATGATTTGGCGTCATCCATCCGCCCGCGCATATAAGGGTCCAGCGACATATAATGTACTTTTACAAGTACTTCGCCTTCTCCGGGCTGGGGGAGGGCGCTGCTTTCAAGGCGGAAGTTCTCTGCCACTGGGGCACCGTTTGGGCGGCTGGCCAGCAGGATTTGCTGCATCTGATCGGACATGAATTTCTCCCTGTTGAGGGCCGCGCCGCATTGGGCTGGGCCAGTCGGTTTTTCTAAACTCTGGAGTTCACTTTCGCCTTTGGCAAGTCATGCGTTGCTGTGACCCTGCGGCAAATTCCGTATTGTGGAATTTTGACGGAGATCCTGCTGTTGCCGCTGGCCCCCCTTATTCACCCTTGGCAAATGCGCCTCTGCGGCGTATAGGCACGGCTTGACCGACATCTCCCCGAATTCGACAGGACCCAGCAGACATGATTGGCAGCGCAAACCTCAATGTGATGATCAAATCCGCCCGCAAGGCCGGTCGTTCCCTGGTGAAGGATTTCCAGGAAGTGGAGAACCTGCAGGTGTCGCGCAAGGGCGCGGGTGACTTTGTCTCCAAGGCCGATATTGCAGCTGAGGCGATCCTCAAGGAAGAGCTGATGGGCGCACGCCCGACCTATGGCTGGCTGGCCGAAGAGGGCGGCGAGATCCCTGGTGAGGATCCCACCCGCCGTTGGATCGTAGACCCGCTGGATGGCACCACCAATTTTCTGCACGGTCTGCCGCATTGGGCGATCTCCATCGCGCTGGAGCACAAGGGCAAGATCACGGCTGGGGTGGTCTATGACCCGGCCAAGGATGAGATGTTCTTTGCCGAAAAAGGGGCCGGTGCCTGGATGAATGAGACCCGGATCCGGGTTTCGGCCCGCCACCGGATGATTGAATCGATTTTTGCCACCGGTCTGCCTTTTGCGGGCCGCGCCGATCTGCCCGAAACCCTGCAGGATCTGGCCCGCCTGCTGCCCGCCACCGCCGGTGTGCGCCGCTTTGGCTCTGCGGCACTGGACATGGCCTATGTGGCCGCTGGTCGCTACGAGGGCTTCTGGGAACGTCGCCTCAATGCCTGGGATCTGGCGGCTGGTATCATCATCGTGAAAGAGGCAGGTGGTCTGGCCGAGGCCATCGACCCCAAAGACAGCATCGTCGAGAGCGGCGAAGTGCTCTGCGCCAACGAGCCGATCTTTGAAAGCTTTGCCAAGGTCATTCGCAGCTGATCCGATTGAAATCTTCTAGAATTGCAAAACGCGGCCCCTGGGTCGCGTTTCTCATCTAGAGCCCCTTTGACTGGCCACTACTCGTACCGGACCCGGCCCATGGTGAGGCTATTGGTCAGAGGGGTGGTTCACACCGTCGTTCCAGGGGATTTCGCCATAGGTCTCGGGGTGACTGCGCGGGTTGCCCCCGTCGATGCATCCCAGGTTCACGCCACATTCCTTTGGGTCAGAGCGCCGCTGGTGATGGGTGTAAATCCCACAGGTCTTGCAGAAATAGTGCTTAGCCGTTCCGGTGCCCCAGGTGTAGAGGCTCAGGTTATCTGCCCCCCTGGTGACGCGCAAGGTGCTGGTCAGGGCGGTCACCGCTGCGGCGCCCCGGCGACGGCAAAAGGAACAGTCGCACCGCGCAGCTGAGGCCAGGCCCTTGGGGAAATCCGCGGTCAGTGCAACGGCGCCGCAATGGCAGGTGGCGTTCAAATGTACCATGTGATGTGCCTTGTGAATTATTCTTGGACGATGCCGATTTGATAGCTCAGGAAGGCCTGTTCGCGGGTATAGCGCAAGGCGTGATATTCGGCGCTTTCAAAAACCCGGTCGACTGCCTCCCGGCTGGGGTAGCGCACGATTGTCACCCGTTCGGGTAGGGCGTCCCCGACAATTGTTTTTTCGATTTCATAGCCTTGAATGATTTCGGCCCCGACCTCTTCCAGCAAGGGCGTGGTCGTGCCGATATAGATATTCAGGGATTCGATGTTCTTTGGGTTTACTGTCGTGAGCGCAAAAACCAGGACTGACACCAATACTTCCTTCTGGTCACAGGGAGCCGCTGCCGGGATGGCGAGGCCTAATAAGTGAACATAAAATTGCAGTGAGTCCTTGGCCTTTTCTACCGCAGGCTTTGTAAGTGAACCAGAATTTGCCTCTTTGTTGCAGGACAGAGACGTTCTGCTGTGAGATTTGCCTATCTCTTTACTTGCCCCAGGGGCCGGGCGATTTCGTTTTGCGGGGCAGGCGCGGAATACGGCTGCTGCTATAGGTGTATTCGGTGGGCGGTTTGGGTGGCAGACCCTGGTTGTGCGACCAGAAAGCGGGCCCTCCGCGCTTGAGCCAGAGCGGCAGACACAGTATCAGACCAATGCCAAAGCCACCCGCATGGGCCCAATAGGCGACACCGCCCTGATCTGGGTCTGACCCGATACCGCCAAAGATCTGCAGCGCCAGCCAGATCCCCAACATCAGGGAGGCGGGGATGGTGATGATGCGGAAAAACACGATCAGAATGAGCAATATGTCGACCCGGGCGCGGGGGAACAGCAACAAATACCCCCCCATGACCCCGGCAATGGCCCCTGAGGCGCCGATGGTTGGCACCTCACTGGTGGGCGCGGCCCAGACATGGATCAATCCCGCACCGATACCGCTTGCCAGATAGAAGGCGAGGAAGGGCAGATGCCCCATTTCATCTTCCAGATTGTCGCCAAAGATCCAGAGAAACAGCATATTGCCGCCCAGATGCATCAAGCCTCCGTGGATGAACACAGAGGTGAGCAAAGTGATGCCGTCCTCCCCGCGTGAAATCTCCGCCGGAATGATGGCATAGGCCTGATAGAATTGCATCAAGCTGCGCGGGTCGTTGTCCAGGTCGTAATACAGCAGATAGGCCAGGATATTGGCCGCCATCAGCAGGTAGACAACATAGGGCGTGCGCCCTGATGGGTTGTGATCGCGAAGTGGAAACATAGCCCGACGCTGGGCTGATTTGGGCCCAGCGTCAAGCAGTTAAGGCATAGGGCCTGCGTTTAGCCCGCGCCGCCCAGCAGTGCCGCATTGCCGCCCGCGGCGGTGGTGTCGACGCAGACATGGCGCTCGGCCAGAACGCGGGCCCGGTCAGGGCGACCGGGGATCAGGGGCAGGATCGGGCCCTGGCGCTTGGCCAGATATTGCTCGATCTCGCGGCCGGTCTGCGCGTCGCCCCACCACAAAACACCGGCGATGCCCTGGATGAACTGCAGCCGGTGCAGATCGAACAGGCCATGGGCCTCGATGGCTGTTCCGCCCAGACCGATGACCGCCTTTGCCTGTGACGCAGCGGCTGCAGGTCCAGGTCCCAGGCACAACAGCGGAGGCCGGGCCGAGGTGGTGAGCCGGTTGGACTCCCCGGTGGGGCCGGGCAGGGAGGTGGTCACGGGCCGTCCCGGCACGCCGGTCTCGCCCGGCAGTTCGGCCATGGTGTCGCCCCAGGTCTCCTCTGCCACTTGGCGATCGGGGGCACAGAACCGGGCCAGATAGTCGGGCCCGCCTGCCTTGGGGCCAGTGCCCGAAAGGCCTTCGCCGCCAAAGGGCTGGCTGCCGACGATGGCTCCAATCTGGTTGCGGTTCACATAGATATTGCCCGCATGCACCGCGTCACAGACATGCTGTACCCGGTCATCAATGCGGGTGTGCAGTCCAAAGGTCAGCCCATAGCCGGTGGCGTTGATATCGCCGATCACCCGGTCCAGATCCTGTGACTTGAACCGTGCCACATGCAGCACCGGGCCAAAGATCTCCTGCTCCAGATCGCCAATGCCGGTGATCTCGATCAGGGTCGGGGCCACAAAGGTGCCCCTCTGGGGTGTGCGCATTTCTTTCAGCACACGCCCCTCAGAGCGGGCCTTGTCGATATGGGCAAGAATGCCCGCACGGGCGCCTGCATCGATCACCGGGCCGCTGTCCACGTCCAGATGCCAGGGGTCGCCCAGATTGAGCACATCCATCGCGCCCTGAAGCATGGTCAGCACCGTATCGGCGATGTCTTCCTGCAGGTAGAGACAGCGCAGCGCCGAACAGCGCTGGCCGGCCGATTGAAAGGCGCTCTCGATCACGGATTGCACCGCTTGTTCCGGCAGGGCGGTGCTGTCGACGATCATTGCGTTCAACCCGCCGGTTTCGGCAATCAGGGGCGCGCCGGGTTGCAGAGTGTCGGCCATGGTTGTGCGGATCCGCATTGCGGTGGCGGTAGAACCGGTAAAGGCAACGCCGTTGACGCGGGCATCTCCGGTGAGGGCCGCACCAATCCTGGCACCACGCCCGGGCAGTAGCTGCAAGACTTCGCGGGGCACCCCGGCCTCATGCATCAGCGCAATCGCCCGATGTGCGATCAGCGGCGTCTGTTCTGCGGGTTTGGCCAGCACTGCATTGCCACAGGCAAGGGCAGCGGAAATCTGCCCCGAGAAGATCGCCAGCGGAAAGTTCCAGGGCGAGATACAGGTAAAGATCCCGGCTGGGGCGGCATCGGGAATGCGGGCGGCGTAGTAGCGCATGAAATCCACCGCCTCGCGCAGCTCGGCCACCGCATCGGGGATGCTCTTGCCCGCCTCGCGTGCCAGGATGGCAAACAGCTCGCCAAAATGCTCTTCATAAAGATCGGCAGCCTTGTTGAGCGCCGCTGCGCGTTCTGCGGCCGGGGCCTGCCAGGGCTGGGCTGAGGCCAGCGCCAGATCTACATCTGCCGCACTGGACGGGCTCAGCTGACCAACCACCGTCAGGTCCGAAGGGTTGATGACATCCTCAGCCGCTTCGGGGCGGGCTGTTCCTGCGATCAGCGGTGCGGCCTGCCAGCTGTGGTTGCGCCAGGGCGCGCGCGCCTCTTCAATTCGGGCCAGGGTGGGCGCATGACCCAGGTCAAAGCCTTTGGAATTGGGGCGTTCGGGCGCGTAGAGATCTGGCCCGGTGGGGATTTGATTGGCGCAATCGGCGGCGGCAACAAAGGGATCGGCGGCGACAATTTCGGGCGAGACATCCTCATCCACGATCTGGTTTACAAATGAACTGTTGGCCCCGTTTTCCAACAGGCGGCGCACCAGATAGGCCAGCAGATCACGATGTGCTCCAACCGGCGCATAGATGCGGCAGCGGGTCTGGTTCTGTTCCAGCACCATATTGTGCAGCGTTTCCCCCATGCCATGCAGGCGCTGGAATTCATAGGTTTCCGCATCGCCTGCCATATGTAGGATGGCGCTGACCGTATGGGCGTTATGGGTGGCGAACTGAGGGTAGATCCGATCGGTCATGCCCAGCAGTTTGCGCGCATTGGCGATATAGGAGACGTCCGTCAGCGCCTTGTTGGTGAAGACCGGGAAGCCATCGACGCCTTCGACCTGCGCCAGCTTGATCTCGGTGTCCCAATAGGCCCCCTTGACCAGACGCACCATGAAACGGCGGTCGTATTTTTCGGCCATCTCGTAGAGCGCATCAATCGCCAGCCCGGTACGCGGCCCATAGGCCTGCACCACAACGCCAAAGCCCTCCCAACCTGCCAACGACGGGTCGGAGACCACCGCTTCGATCACCTCCAGCGAGAGCGACAGGCGGTCGGCCTCTTCGGCATCGATGTTCAGGCCCATCTTGGCCGCCTTGGCCAGCAGCGCCAGCGCCTTGATGCGCGGCACCAGCTGTTCCATCACCCGCTCTTCCTGCGCCAGCTCATAGCGCGGATGCAGCGCCGAGAGTTTGATCGAAATACCAGGGTTCTTGCGGATGTCGTCGCTGTCGCAGCCCGAGGCAATGGCCGAAATCGCCTTGGAATAGGCCAGGTGATAGCGCGCCGCGTCAGCTTCGGTGCGCGCAGCTTCACCCAGCATGTCATAGGAATAGGTATAGCCCTTGGCCTCCATGCCAGCGGCCCGCTTCATCGCGCTTTCGATGCTTTCGCCCAGCACGAACTGGCGGCCCATTTCTTTCATGGCGCGGCCAACAGCGGTGCGGATCACCGGCTCTCCGAGACGTTTGATGGCCCCGCGCAGGGCCCCAACCGGGCTGCGCTCTTCGTCCAGTACGCGCCCCGTCAGCATCAAGGCCCAGGTTGAGGCATTGACCAGCGAAGAGGAGGAATGCCCAAGGTGTTTGCCCCAATCCGAGGGCGCAATCTTGTCTTCGATCAGGGCATCGATGGTCTCCGCATCGGGCACCCGCAACAGTGCTTCTGCGAGACACATCAGGGCCACGCCCTCATCGGTGGAAAGACCATATTCCGCCAGAAAGACCTCCATCAGCCCGGGGTTTGAATGGCCGCGAATATCGCGCACCAGGGCCGCCGCATTGGCGCTGATCCGGGCGCGATCCGTCTCGCTCAGGGCCGCAGTACGGCACAGCTGCCCATAGAGCTGCTGCTGGTCAACATAGGTTCCGGCATCAATCCGGTGGCGCAATTTTTGTGGCAGGGTCATGGTCGGCTCCTGTGAGTTGCGGAGGGCGTTTTGTCTAGAATACAGGGAATGCATCGGGACAATCGGCTGAAATTGCCTTATAACTGGTGCAAATGTGGGGAAATTTGCAAAGGATTTAGGCTATATGGATTTTTCTGATCTTGATCGTTTCGACCGCGAGATCCTCAATGTGTTGGGTGAGGATGGGCGCATTTCCGTGGCCGATCTGGCGCGGCGTATCGGGTTGTCGAAATCCCCCACCCAAACACGGCTCAAGCGGCTCGAGGCGGAGGGCATCATCACCGGCTATCGGGCCTTGATCGATCCGATCCGGCTGGGGCTGGATCATGTGGCCTTTGTCGAGGTCAAGCTCGGCGACACCCGCGAGGCGGCCCTGTCGAAATTCAATGCCGCCGTTGCCCGCATTCCCGAGATCGAGCAGGCGCATATGATGGCCTCGCATTTCGACTATCTCCTGAAGGTGCGCACCCGGTCGATGTCAGCCTATCGCCAGGTGCTGGGGGAAAAGATCTCCTCGCTGCCGCATGTTTCTGCCACCTCGACCTATGTGGCGATGCAGGCGGTCAAGGAGGATGGCGCCCTAGCGCCGGTCTAGCTGCAGTTGACTTGTCCAGAGAGGAATGGAGCCGCGCGGAATAGGCCGGTGTGAAATAGGCCGGTGTGAAATAGGTAGAGCCCGGGTTGCTGCGGAAACTGATGCGCAAAAAGTTGATTTGCCAGCGGGGGCGGGGATTTTGCAGCATGGGGCATGTCTATTGTTCAAACCTCATCTCAGCCTGTCTCCTGGTGTTTCGGTACATCCGCTTTGGGCTGGGTCAGGTTCATATTCTGCATGGCTTGGCTGAGCGCCGCCGCAGGCCCGGCTGTTGCGCAAGAGTCTTGCCCGCCCGCGCAGGACCATTCGGCTGAACTGGAGCAGCTGATTTCCCAGGTGCAACGCGCGCCCGATGAAGGGGTGGCGCATCTGCTGTCCAACCAGATGTGGCAGTTCTGGGCAGACGCACCGGATGAGCGGGCGCAGGCGATTCTGGACCGCGGCATGACGCGGCGCGCCGCCTTTGATTTTCTTGGCGCGCTTGAAGATTTTGACCAGCTGATCGCCTATTGCTCTGATTATGCCGAGGGCTACAACCAGCGTGCCTTTGTGCATTACCTGCGCCGCGACTTTGCGGCGGCGCTTGCGGATCTTGATCGCGCTTTGGAATTGGACCCACGCCATGTGGCGGCCCTCAGTGGGCGGGCCCTGTCGCTCTATGGTTTGGCGCGGATGGAGGAGGCACGTGTGGCGCTGGGTCTGGCCCTCACGCTAAACCCCTGGCTACCAGAGCGCAACCTCGCCATCCCCGGTGGCCCCCTGGCCCCTGAGCCTCCAAACATCGTTGAGCCTGATGGTGAGGAACTATAGGCTTAAATGCAGAACTGGTGTCAGGAAGCAGGTCATGGCAACGCGCGTGCAGGCCCCGAAGAAATAGCCCTCCGGTCCCGCAAAGCGGATTGTGTCAAAACCCTCAGACAGCTACGCCCCCGATCAGTCCTAACTCTGGCTGACAACTGCAGGAGCAACAGTCGTGTCTATCGAACGAACCAAAATCTTCATCACCCTCGCCTTGGTCATCTTCAGGTTCTACCTGAGTGGTCTGGTTGCGGCGATCCCGACGGCGGACGCGTTCGGTCTTGGCTTAATGCTCAAAGCGCACTCTTAATTGGGTCCCACCATTACATGTAAGAGGCTTTACGCTATCGGAATAGATGTGTATCCACCTGCGTGAGTTTGTTGCAGTGTTGTTGCGTAAGTTGCGGCAGCATCAGCAGCCTCGAGATGCGGACGTGGTGGAATTGGTATACACAAAGGACTTAAAATCCTTCGCCTTCAATGGCTTACGGGTTCGATCCCCGTCGTCCGTACCAATCTAAAACAGACTTAAAATCCCTCGCTTTTCAAACGAGCATACTTGTCGCACCAGGCGGCGACTGACACGGGCACGACTTCGCGTGCGAGGTTGGTCATAGCAGCAGCCTAGACGCGGATTTCATGCTGTGCGTGGTCGTGATCGCGCAGCCGCAGGAACTTCATTAAGTTTAGAAAGTTCGTTTTGACGAACATGTGAGTGTAGGTGCCAACCGGTAGAGACAGACCTTTACCGTGAAACTCTGGGCTTGATCCTCCGCGACCCTGTTGGGCCGCTGAGGATGTTGATTTTTGCCAACGGTGGCCCATTGCGGCTGGCCTGTCGCAGGCCTAGCCGTAGTGGGCCACCGGCGTTCCGGCGATCGCTGCCATGTTCAGCAAGCCGCGGGCGGTGATCGAGGGGCTGACGATATGTGCGCGGTTGCCCATGCCCATCAGAATTGGGCCAACTTCCAGACCATCCGCCCGCATCTTGAGGATATTGCGCACACCAGAGGCCGCATCCGCATGGGCAAAGATCAGAACATTGGCGGCCCCCTTCAGGCGCGAGTTGGGGAAGATCCGATGGCGCAGATCCGGGTCCAGCGCCGTGTCGATGTTCATTTCACCCTCATAGATGAAATCGCGCGGTTTATCATTCAGGATATCGAGCGCAGCCCGCAGCCGGGCGCCGGAGTCGCAGTTGGTATTGCCAAACTGGGATTGCGAACACAGCGCAATCTGCGGCTCAAGTCCAAAACGGCGCACGTGTCGCGCCGCGCCGATCACCGTCTGGGCAATCTGCTCTGGTGAGGGCTCAATCTGCACATGGGTATCACCGATGAACAGCGGTCCATCCTCGAGGATCATCATCGACAGCGCCCCATGCGGCGCATAGCTGTTGCCGCCCAGGACCTGGTTCACATAGTTCAGATGCCAGCGATACTCGCCAAAGGTGCCGCAGATCAGACTGTCGGCCTCGCCGCGCTGCACCATGATCGCCCCAATCGCGGAGGTATTGGTACGCATGATGGCTTTGGCCAGATCTGGGGTGACGCCCTGACGCTCCATCAGCTTGTGATAGCTGTTCCAATAGTCGTAATAGCGCGGATCATTTGCCGGGTTGACGATCTGAAAGTCACGACCCGGGCGGATGTTCAGACCCAGTTTTTCGCAGCGCGCTTCGATCACCTCGGGGCGGCCAATCAGGATCGGGGTCTCGGTGGTTTCCACCAGTACCTCCTGGGCGGCGCGCAGCACCCGTTCATCCTCACCCTCGGCAAAGACAATGCGGCGGGCGGCGGCGCGGGCGGCCTCAAACACCGGGCGCATCAGTAGCGCGGATTTGAACACGGTCTGATTGAGGCGCTGTTTGTAGGCCTCCAGATCCTCGATGGGGCGGGCAGCAACACCGCTGTCCATGGCCGCCTTGGCCACCGCAGAGGAGACCACCGCCACCAGACGCGGATCAAAGGGTTTTGGGATCAGGTAGTCGGCACCAAAAGTCAGCTGCTCACCTTTGTAGGCGGCGGCGGCCTCGGCGCTGGTGGTGGCGCGGGCGAGCTCGGCAATGCCTTCGACGCAGGCGATCTGCATCGCGTCGTTGATCTCAGAGGCCCCTACATCCAGCGCGCCGCGGAAGATAAAGGGGAAGCACAACACGTTGTTGACCTGATTGGGGAAATCGCTGCGCCCGGTGGCGATGATCGCATCCGGTGCCACCTTGCGGGCCGCCTCGGGCATGATCTCAGGATTGGGGTTGGCCAGGGCAAAGACGATGGGCTGCGCCGTCATCTTGGCAACCATTTCAGGTTTCAGCACATTGGGGCCTGACAGGCCGAGGAACAGATCCGCGCCGTCGATCACCTCATCGAGTTCACGCAGGTCTGAAGCCTGGGCAAAAGCGGCCTTTTCCGGGTTCATGTCTTCGGTGCGGCCTTCATAGACCAGCCCGTGAATGTCACACAGCCAGATATTCTCGCGTTTCACCCCCAGTTTCACCAGCATATTGAGGCAGGCAATGCCCGCCGCGCCGCCGCCGGTGGAGACAATCTTGATGTCCTCAAAGCGTTTGCCCGCCACGTGCAGCGCGTTTTTGGCGGCTGCACCCACGACGATGGCAGTGCCGTGCTGATCGTCGTGAAACACCGGGATGCCCATCCGTTCGCGGCAGATCTTCTCGACGATAAAGCAGTCGGGAGCCTTGATGTCCTCGAGATTGATGGCCCCAAAGCTGGGTTCCAGCGCGCAGACGATATCGGCCAGTTTCTCCGGGTCGGTTTCATCCACCTCGATGTCGAAACAATCGATACCGGCAAAATTCTTGAACAGAACCGCCTTGCCCTCCATCACCGGCTTTGAGGCCAGCGCGCCTATATTACCCAGACCCAGTACCGCAGAGCCATTGGAGACCACCGCCACAAGATTGCCCCGCGCGGTATAGCGCGCGGCATTTGCGGCATCCGCCTTGATTTCCAGGCAGGCCTCGGCGACCCCCGGCGAATAGGCTCGTGCCAGATCGCTGCCATTGGCCATCGGCTTGGTGGCGCGGATCTCCAGTTTCCCGGGGCGGGGGAATTCATGGTAGCGCAGGGCGGCATCGCGCAGGGAGGGTGTGTCAGACATGAAGGGCTCCAAAAAACTGATAGTTTAGCATTAAACCAATTCTGACGTGGGGTGAACAGGCTTTTCCCCAGCTAACGTGATCTGTGACATCTTGCGCAAGGGTATTCTTGCCCCCACTGTGTCGGCAAAGGCGATCCTAAGAACACGCCGCTAGGTTAAAGGGAGAGAAGATGAGCGAGACATGTGCTGAAGTGCGTCTGCCAACGCAGGAATTGCGCAATGATATTCCGTTTTACACCAAGGTCTTGGGGATGAGGATGGATATGATCTACCCGGCGGATGATCCCAGTGTTGCGGTGTTTTCGGGCCATGGGTTGCGGCTGCGCATCGAAAAGGATGCACCCGAAAGCCCCGGCACCTTACGCATCCTTTGTGAGGATCCCGACGGGTTTGCCGAGGGCAAGAGGCTGTTGACGGCTCCCAATGGCACCCGGATCGAGATCGAAGAGCGCCATCCGCCGATGGTGATGCCGGAAACGGTACACAGTTTTGTGGTGCGCCGACTCAAGGATCAGGCGCCCTGGATCATTGGCCGCGCCGGCATGCATTACCGCGATCTGGTGCCAGATCGTCTGGGCGGGTCGATCATTGCCAGCCATATCCGCATTCCCGATGGTGGTCCGGTGCCGGATATGGTGCATTTTCACCGCGTTGGTTTTCAGCTGATCTTCTGCATCCACGGCTGGGTTGATGTGGTCTATGAGGATCAGGGCGACAAGATGCGCCTCACCGCCGGGGATTGCTTTATTCAGCCGCCGGAAATCCGCCACAGGGTGCTGGAGGCCAGCGACAATGTGCAGGTGATCGAGATCGGCGTGCCGGCGGAACATGTCACCGAGATCGACCATGAGATGCAGCTGCCCACCGGAGCCTATCATCCGGACCGCGAATGGCAGGGCCAGCGGTTTGTCTACAATCAGGCCGTAGGCGCGACCTGGCAGCCGTTTCGCCTGCCGGGGTTTGACTGTCGCGACACTACTATCGCAGAGAACACCAAAGGCGTGGCCGGGGTGCAGGTGGTGCGACCTGCCACAGGGGGCGCCGATCCGGTTTGGGCCAGCCATGACACCGACATCCACTTTACCTTTGTGATGAATGGCACAGTCACACTCGAGGGCGAGGGGCGCGATCCCTATCCCTTGGAAGAGGGTGACGCCTTTGTCATTCCGCCCGGCATGAAGACGCGGCTCAGTGCGGCCAGTTCCGATCTGGAGCTGCTGGAGGTGAGCCTGCCCGGGGTGTTTGAAACCCAGCTGTCCTGAGGTCGACAAAGACGCTAAGGCTTCCTTGGTGCGTTTTACGGCCTTCGGGGCTAAACTAGGGCTTCACCTTTGCCCTGGATTACTCCTATTCTGCATTCTTCTGACCAGTTGATCAAAATTACAGGAGGCCATGATGAGCCTGAAAGACGCTGCCCATGCTGTGCGCAAGAATGCCCATGCGCCCTATTCCAATTTTCTGGTCGGAGCGGCGCTGCGCACGCCTGCGGGCAATGTCTATGTGGGCTGCAACGTGGAAAACGCGGCCTACCCCGAAGGCACCTGCGCCGAGGCCGGGGCCATCGCTGCCATGGTTGCCGCAGGCGAGCGGGAGCTGGCAGAGGTCTATGTGGTCGCCGATTGCCCGGTGCCGCCACCACCCTGTGGCGGGTGTCGCCAAAAGCTCAAGGAATTTGGTGCAGGTGACGTCAAAGTGACCATGGGCACGCTAGAGGGGCTGGAGCGCGAGACCACGATAGGCGATCTGCTGCCCGGTGCCTTTGACATGGACCATATGGAGCGGAGCTGATCCATGGATGCGCGCGCCATTCTTGCTGCACTGCGCCGGGGCGATACTCCCAGCGCGGCTGAACTTGCTTGGTTTGCCGAAGGGCTGGCCAAGGGTGACATCAGCGATGCCCAGGCTGGGGCCTTTGCCATGGCGGTCTGCCTGCAAGGGCTGGACCAGCCTGGCCGACGGGCCTTGACACTGGCGATGCGCGACAGCGGGGATGTGCTCACCTGGGATCTGCCTGGGCCGGTGATCGACAAACATTCCACCGGCGGGGTGGGCGATTGTGTGTCGCTGCTTCTGGCCCCGGCATTGGCCGAATGCGGGGCCTATGTGCCGATGATTTCGGGCCGGGGACTGGGCCATACCGGCGGCACGCTCGACAAGATGGAGGCCATTCCCGGCGTCACCACCCAGGTCAGCGAGGCGCGCTTGCGGCGCATCACCGCGGATCTGGGCTGTGCCATTGTTGGGGCCACAGGGCGGATCGCGCCTGCGGACAAGCGATTATATGCGGTGCGCGATGTCACTGCCACGGTCGAAAGCCTGGATCTGATCACCGCGTCGATCCTGTCCAAGAAACTGGCCGCCAGCCCTCAGGCCCTGGTGCTGGATGTGAAAATCGGTTCTGGCGCATTTATGAAAACGGCGGATGAGGCCCGCGCTCTGGCGTGTTCATTGGTGGAGACTGCCAATGCGGCGGGCTGCAAAACCACCGCGCTGATTACCGATATGAACCAACCGATTGCCTCTGCGCTTGGCAATGGCTTGGAAGTGGCAGAGGTGATGCGCGCGCTGACCTCGGGCGAGATGAGCCCGCTGATCGAGATCACCGCAGCCCTGGGTGGGGTGCTGCTGTCTCAGGCAGGCCTGAGCCCGGATAAAGAGCTGGGCGCTGATGAGATCCGGCAGGCCCTGCTGAGCGGTCGTGTCGCCAAGCGCTTTGGTGATATGGTTGCAGCCCAGGGTGGACCTGCAGATTTTGCTCAACATTGGGCGCGGTATCTGCCAGTGGCCCCGGTGATCCACGAGGTCGCGGCACCGCGCGCGGGCTTTGTTTCTGCGATGGATGGCGAGGCCCTGGGGCTGGCCGTGGTGCATCTGGGCGGTGGCCGTCTGGTCGAAGATGACGTGGTGGACCCCGCTGTCGGTATCAGCGATCTGCTGCGGTTGGGAACCTGGGTGGAGCAGGGCGAGACCCTGGCCCGGATCCATGCGGCGCGCGAAAGCGCCGCCCTTGCGGCCGAGGTAGCACTTCTGGGCGCGCTCACCCTGGCGGATCAGACCCCCAAGCTGCCAGTGCTTGTGCATGAGAGGATCGGCTGATGGCCCGCGCATTTCTGGTGGTGATGGACTCCGTTGGGATCGGCGGCGCGCCGGATTCCAGTACCTTTTTTAATGGCGATCTGCCCGATCTCGGCGCCAATACCTTGGCACATATCGCCCAGGCCTGTGCCGCCGGGCAGGCAGAGGAGGGGCGCTCTGGTCCTTTGAACCTGCCCAACCTGGAGCGGCTGGGGCTGGGGGCGGCCATGCGCCTGGCCTCTGCGGTGCCGTTTCCGGGGCTTGATGGCACGCCACAGGGGCGCTGGGGCTGCGCCGCCGAGATCAGCCGGGGCAAGGATACACCGTCGGGACATTGGGAGCTGGCCGGCCTGCCGGTGCCCTGGGACTGGTGCTTTTTCCCCGATACGCAGCCTGCCTTTCCTGCAGAGCTGAGCGCCTATGTGGCGCAGGCGGCGGGCTGTGACCGGATCCTTGGCGATTGTCATGCGCCGGGCACCGCGATCATTGAACGCTTGGGCGCCGAACACATGCAAAGCGGCAGGCCCATTGTTTATACTTCAGCGGACAGCGTGATGCAGATCGCCGCCCATGAAGAGACATTTGGGCTGGAGCGCCTGCTGGACCTATGCCAGCGCATCGCGCCGCATCTGCATGCGATGAAGGTCGGGCGGGTGATTGCGCGCCCCTTTGTCGGCAGTGCGGCGGAGGGATTTCGACGCACAACCAATCGGCGCGACTATGCCATCCAGCCACCGGCCCCGGTGTTGACCAATTGGGTGCAGCAGGCCGGCCGTCAGGTCCATGCCATTGGCAAGATTGGCGATATTTTCTCAATGACCGGCATTGATACACTCAAAAAGGGCACTGATGCGACCCTGATGCAACATCTGGCCCAGGCCATAGAGGGGGCCGAAGAGGGCAGTCTGACCTTTGCCAATTTTGTCGAGTTCGACAGTTTGTATGGCCACCGCCGCGATATCGCGGGATATGCCCGCGCACTAGAGTGGTTCGATGCCGAGCTGGGCAAGCTCTTGCCACGTCTGCGGCAGGGCGACATGCTGCTGCTGACGGCGGATCACGGCAATGATCCCAGTTGGCCGGGCACGGACCACACCCGCGAGCAGGTGCCGGTTCTGGTGGCAGGGTGCGGTACGGGCTGTATCGGGAACTGCGGTTTTGTTGATGTTGCAGCCTCGGTTGCGGCGCATCTTGGGGTGGCTTCGCAGGGGCCGGGGCGCAGTTTTCTTTGACCGGCTGATCAAAACCGACTTGCCCCCGGGGGCAGAGCCCGCATAAGAGCGATTGTAGACAGATAGGAATTGAGAGTAGGAGATAGCCCAAATGAGCGACCATCTGACCGTTGTTGATCACCCGCTGGTCCAGCACAAGCTGACCCTGATGCGCGATAAGGGCACCTCGACTGCTGAATTCCGTCGCCTGCTGCACGAAATCACCCAGCTACTGGCCTATGAAATCACCCGCGAGCTGCCACTGACCCAGATCACCATCGAGACCCCGATGCAGACCATGGACTCGCCAATCCTGGCGGGCAAGAAACTGGCGCTGGTGTCGATCCTGCGGGCAGGCAATGGCATGCTGGACGGGGTGCTGGAACTGGTGCCCTCAGCCCGGGTTGGCTTTGTCGGGCTCTACCGGGACGAGGAAACGCTGCAGCCGGTGCAATATTACTTCAAGGCCCCCAAAGAGCTGAAGGACCGGATGGTTATCGCGGTGGATCCGATGCTGGCCACCGGCAATTCTTCGGCGGCTGCGATTGACCTGCTGAAAGAGGCCGGTGCCACCAATATCCGCTTCCTGTGCCTGCTGGCAGCACCCGAAGGGGTAGCCCGGATGAAAGATGCTCATCCGGATGTGCCGATTGTCACTGCCTCGCTGGATCGTGCGCTGAACGAGAAAGGTTATATCATGCCGGGCCTGGGTGATGCCGGAGACCGGATGTTCGGAACCAAGTAAGCCCGGCTTCACGAGGTCTAAGTATTTGCGGTGATTGGGCAACTATTTGCCTGATTGCCGCCGCATTGTTGCCGAACTTGGCTTTACTACTTTTGCAAGATACGGCATTCTGACCCCATATATTGTGGGGCACAGGTATGAAATTTACAAGAATAGTTGCGTTCACTATCATCGCCGCCTCTGCCGCTGTCACGGCAGAGCACTCTGTGCTTCAGGCGCAGACCCTGCGATCTGCCAGTCCCCCGGCTGAATTTCCCCCTGCTTCTTTCCGTGGCAAACAATATGTCGACAGCCGAGGCTGCGTTTATATTCGGGCCGGGATCGACGGCAATGTGAATTGGGTGCCGCGGGTGGCGCGCAATCGCAAACAACTGTGTGGCTACAAACCCACCACCGTTGCTGGCAGCACTCGGCAACCGACCCAAAGCGCCGCACCGGAACAGATTACTTTGGGCCCAAGCCCTGCAACAGCCGAACCGGAAGAGGTTGCAGTGACCCCACCGGCGGCGACTCAGCCGGCCCCAAAGCCGCGCCGCGCTGCGCCTGCGCCGGTTGCCACGACCGCGCCAGCGGTGGTGACCACGGCCAAGCCGCAGCGGACACCACAGACAACCACGGCGCGGGTCACTCCGGCCCCAAAGCCGCGCCGCGCCAGTGCTCCGGCCACCATCCAGGCCGCGCCTGCACCACGGGTTGCGGCACCTGCTGCACCCGCCGCAGCAGCAGAACAGGCCAACGGTGGACAGGGCGGATGCGCCGGGGCTTCGGCGATCAGCCAGCAATATATCAACCAGGGCACGGCACGGTGTGGCCCTCAGGCGCAGTCGCCTGTGACCTACGGCACTGGCAGCGGCATCGGACCACAGTCCAATCTGATCCTGACTCCGAATACACGGGTGTTGCCGGTACATGTCTATCAAGAGCGCCGTCACAGCCAGGATCTGACGCCGCCACCTGGGTACAAAGCCGTCTGGCAGGATGACCGGCTGAATCCGCGGCGTGCTGAACGGGATCTGAGACCGGCAATTCTGACCAGCCAGACGGAGGTTCCGGCGGGCTATGTTCTGGTGGAGCGCGCTGATGATCGGATGAACCCGATGCGGGGTGTTCGCACCGCGCTCGGCGATGCGCAGATGGCAGAGGTCTGGCAGGATGGAACCCCGCGCGAGCTGCGTTCCCTGCCGTTGGATCGTCAGGTGGTTACGGTTTCCTCCTCGCGTCACGACCGGTTCGAAGGGCATTCAACCGGCCCGCTGGCGCTGCGCCTTTCAAGCCGTTCTGAACCCGGTGCGGCTTTGGCCCCATCCACCCCCGAGAGCCGCCCGGCACGCTATGTTCGTGCGGCCACATTTGCCGATCCCGCAGAGGCGCAGCAGGCCGCCCGCGCGCTTGCCGCCAAAGGACTGCCGGTGCGTCTGGGGGCGGTTTCGCGTCAGGGGAAACCCTTCAAGGTGGTGTTGGCCGGGCCTTTTTCCGATGTTACAGCTGCGCAACAGGCACTCACTCAGCTGCGGGCTGCAGGCTATCGCGGGGCGCGCATCAGTCGCTGAACCTGGTCGCTGCGGCTTGCCCGAACTGGGCTTGGGTTGAGGTGTTGCGGAGCAAATCTCTCGAAGACAATGAAAAAGACGTCAGAGCTGATCTCTGACGTCTTTTGCTTTTGCAGATCGCTTGGCTAAACCCGTAGCTATGGTTTGGCCCAGGCCTGTTTGGAGACTGCTATTCAGCCGCAGATATTTTGCAGCTGCACCCAGTCGCGATCATTCAGAACTGGTTCCAGGCTGCGTCCCGCCATCGGGTCCGCTTCGATCAATCCAAGAGTGGTTTCTCCTGTTATATCAATTGCATAGGCATAGGGGGCGGAGGGAATGGCGGTGCGGGCAAATTCCGCCAGCAGCAGCTCATCAGGCAAAGCAGGGCGCGGCGCGGAGAGCACCGACTCGGAATAGCTGTCTAGGGTTTGGCGGGTCAATTCGCCGGTGGTCAGCAGCCGGAAAGCGGCCAGAAAGCCCCCGGCCTCGAGCAATTCCGCCAGCGGATCGCGCTGTGCAGCCCGGGCGCGTTCGGCCAGAATGGCCCCCGCCGCGACAGCCGGATCCTGGTGATCCTCGACCAGACGACGGTTGAGCAGCACGATGCCGCCGGGCAAATGCAAACTGCTGGCAACGCCGGAGCGCATGATCACCAATTGGCGCACATCGGTGCGCAGGGCCAGCTTGGCCAGAATTGGCGTGGCTTCCGGGGTTGCGCAGGCCTGGCCCGAGACCCGCTCGATCCGGCCCAAGAGGGCCTGACCAATGGCCTTGGTCTTGATGTCGGGAACCACCTTGACCGCGTGGTTCTGTATCAGCGTTGGCAGCCAGAACCCGACCAGCAACACCACCACCGCAAGACTGCCCAACACGCTCATCAGGCGCAGGCGGCCGGGATGGGGGCGCGCGCGCTCAATGGCGTGGCGAACCTTGTCGATGGCCGCCAGCATGGTGGTCTCGTCCTGCGGGATTTCCAGGGTTTCGCCGGCGTCGCCATCGGGGTGAAAGATTGCCGGGAATTGGCCAGGGTTGGCGCGCACAACGGCAGCCAGCGACCAATGGGCCAGCGGGCGGTCCTGCATGTCGGTGATGGTGAGGGTGGCATCGCCCACCGAGACGATCACGTCCCGGCGTTGCTGATCCGGGTCTGCACGCCACAGGCCCGCAGCCTCTAGTCGCTCAAATTCCCTGAGAACGGTCATTCCGCCTGCCTGTTCTGCCTGTTTTCATTGCACAGATCGTAGCACGCAGGCCGGGGAGGCGGCAAATGGGTTTGCGGGCCAAATGCCACCTCTGCTGGTATTTTTTATCCCCAAACCCGTGGGCATCAGGGTAATGGGCGGTTGTCAGGGACCGCTACAACGCTTTTGCCGCCTCACGCAGCTGGAACTTCTGGATCTTGCCGGTGGAGGTCTTGGGGAGCTCTTGGAAGATCACCCGTTTTGGTGCTTTGAATCCCGCCAAAGTCTCGCGGGCAAAGGCGATCAGGTCGGCCTGATCAACCTCTGCGCCCTCTTTCAGTTCAACAAAGGCGCAGGGGACTTCGCCCCATTTCTCGTCGGGTTTTGCCACCACCGCGGCCAGGTTCACCGCCGGATGCCCCATCAAGACGCCCTCGACCTCCACCGATGAAATATTCTCGCCGCCCGAGATGATGATGTCCTTGGCCCGGTCGGCAATCTGGATGTAGCCATCGGGATGTTGCACCGCGATATCGCCGGAATGGAAGTAACCGCCCTCAAAGGCCTCGGTGGTGGCTTCGGGGTTCTTGAGATAGCCCTTCATCACCGAGTTGCCGCGCATCACGATTTCGCCCTGATCGCTGCCATTCTTGGCGATCTGTTGCATTTGATCGTCGAGCACGGTGATGTCATCCATGATCGGGAAGGCCACCCCCTGGCGCGCCTTGATTGCAGCGCGGCCCTGATGATCCAGGTGGTCCCATTTGTCGCCTTTCCACAGGCATTCGGTGACATGGCCATAGGTCTCTGTCAGACCGTAAACCTGGGTGACGTGAAAGCCCAGGGTCTCGATCTTTTGCAGCGTGGCAGGTGCAGGGGGGGCACCGGCGGTAAAGACTTCGACGGTGTGGTCAAAGGCGCGGCGTTCCTCTTCCTTGGCGTTGACCAGCAGGTTGAGCACGATGGGTGCGCCGCCAAAATGGGTGACACCGTGGTCGCCGATGGCATCATAAATCGACTTTGGAGTCACATTGCGGCAGCAGACCAAGGTGCCGCCCAGCACCGGCATCATCCAGGTGTGGTTCCAGCCATTGCAGTGAAACAGAGGCACGATTGCCAGATAGACGGGGTTCATCACCATGCGCCAGGAAATCACCGTGCCCATGGTCATCAGATAGGCACCGCGATGGTGATAGACCACGCCTTTGGGGCGGCCGGTGGTACCTGAGGTGTAGTTCAGCGCCAGGCTTTCCCATTCGTCCTGCGGCATGATCCATTCAAAATCATGCTCTGTGTTGCCCAACACGTCTTCATAGATTGGGTGGCGGCCCGAGGCCTCAAAGCCGGCCTGGGTGTCTGGCACTTCGATCAAAAGCGGCGGCTTGCCCTCCACCCGCTCCAGGGCGGCCTCGGCCAGAGGCAGGAATTCGCTGTCCACCAGCACCACCTTGGCCTCACCGTGATCAAAGATATAGGCCACCGTATCGACATCGAGCCGGGTGTTGATGGTGTTGAGCACGGCGCCACAGGCGGGCACGCCAAAATGCGCCTCAGCCTGGGCCGGCAGGTTGGGGATCAGGGTGGCCACCACATCACCGGGTTTCACCCCCATGCCTGCCAGCGCAGAAGCCAGCCGGGTGCAACGGTCGTAATAGGCGGCATAGGTCTTTCGGTGGGTGCCATAGATTACGGCGGGCACGTCGGCAAAGACATGTGCTGCCCGGCGCAGGTGCGACAATGGGGTCAGCGGTACGTAATTTGCTGCGGTTTTTTCCAGACCTGCTTCGTCAGCCATCCATCCCATCAGCTTTCCTCCCATGATTCTTTTGGTATGTCGGTTTGAGGACAGATAATGATGAAAGTTGCGGGCATTGGAAGAGATATGAAACACGTTGCATCTCTTCCCGGCGCTGCGGGCAATCAAACTTCGGCTGCTCAGGCCATGTTGGCCGCCATGGCAATCATTGGTGTCACCGACAATGCGGTGCCTCTGATGGCTGAAAGCATTGGGCTGGGCCAGTTTTATATGCTGCGCACCCTGGTGGCGCTGCCGATCCTGTGGTGGATGGCAAAAATGGGCTTTGGCGGTATGCGGCCGCGTCGCTTTGGCGCAGTCACGCTGCGGGCCATGCTGGTCGCAATTTCGATGGTGTTTTATTTCTCGGCGGTGGCTCTGATGCCCATTGCGCAGGCGCTGGCGGGGCTGTTTACCTCACCCATCATCATCGTTGTGGTTTCGGTTTTGTTTTTGAAGCTGCGCATTGGCAAGGTGCGTATTGCAGCAGTCATCGGCGGCTTTGTCGGGGTGTTGTTTGTGCTGCAACCGGACGTTTCGGCCTTTGACTGGATGATCCTCTTGCCGGTGGCAGGCGGCTTTTTCTATGCGCTGGGATCCATCGTGACCGGCACCATGTGCAAAGAGGAGAGCACGGTGTCGATGCTGTTCATCTATCTGCTGGCGCAGGGGGTGATCGGCGGGCTGTTCCTGATTGGCATTGAGATCTGGCCACTGCCGGTGCCAGAGGGGGCCGAAGGGTTTGTCACCCGCGGCTGGGTCTGGCCGGTCTGGGAGATGTCGCATTTGATCCTATTGCAGGGCTTTGCAGCCGTGGGGGGCGTGTTTTTGATCACCAAGGCCTATCAGCTGGGTGAGGCATCCTTTGTGGCGGTGTTTGAATATTCGGTGCTGCTGGTGGGCCCGGCGATTGCCTGGATTGCTTACGGGCAGGTGCTCAATTTCTGGCAGATGCTGGGGATTTTGCTGATCGTGGTGGCAGGTTCGACCCTGGCATTGCGGTCGGCCAAGGGGGCGTGACAAGTTGTACCGCAGGTCTCGGAGTGAGGGGGCGCGAATTCTCACTGGGAGCCCTATCGCCACAAATTTTAAACATCCATGCGTCAATTTTCCAAAAAGACGACATTAATTCAGGTGGTTAGTGCGTTTTATCCATTCACCCAGTCCAACGGCAAGTTTTCTAGAAGACGACTATGAAAATCCCTGCGAACAATATCCATCTCAGGACTTGTTGCCCATATCTCTCCATAGACATGGGTGCCTGCATCCACGGTTCGACTGCTATCTTTTAGTCGAGTTATGGTTGACCATATCGGGCCATTATCCAAATCAATAAGGAACTCGTACCGAAAAAATTGGAAATTTCCAATGGTGCCAGTTTCGGTTGACAGTAGTCTAACGCGGCCGATTGGAACCTTGTAGACCGAAGACAATGCTTTGGAGAAATGTCTGGAAACACCAACAGGGGTGCTCTGAACTGATCCCCAAGATCGCCCGACAGAAACACCCATGTCCGCAAATGAGAACTCTTTTAAGTCAACGTCAATTGGTGCAAGATCTTGTTCTTCGGAAAACTGGGTCGCTTTCTCAATACAGACGTAGTTGTGAGGCATGCTTCTGCATTCAACTTCTCCGTCGTGAACTACGCCCCAGCGACCGTCAAAGAGCAGTGAGATTCTTGATCCTTCCTTTTCGAAAGAACCTACCACCGATTGTGCCCAGGTTGATGACGCAGAAATCATCATCAAAGGAATAAGGACTAGCTTGAACATTGCAACTTTCCATACTCTCGCTCGTGTTCTGATAAGCCTTAGCTTGAAACAGGTGCTAATACTAGAATGTTACTCACCAGTGCCTGTTTAGTCTTCCTTCGCAAGGCGTTTTCTTCTGTCTTCTGCTGGCGTAGCCTCACGCCATGATCCTGTCGCGCGGCCGCAAATATCTGTTTATCCATATCCCTAAAACCGGGGGGACTGCGCTGGCGCTGGCACTGGAAGCGCGGGCAATGCGCGATGACATGATGCTTGGCGATACCCCCAAGGCCAAGAAACGACGTCGGCGACTTCAGGATGTACAGACCGCCGGGCGGTTGTGGAAACACTCTACGCTCTCCGACATCGCCGGGCTGATCCCGGAGGAGGAACTGCGGGATCTGTTTACCTTTACCCTGGTGCGCAACCCCTGGGACCGCGCCGTTAGCTACTACCACTGGCTGCGCGAGCAGAGCTTTGGCCACTCGGCTGTCGGTATGGCCAAGGCATTGGACTTTCGCGAATTTACCCTCTCACCGCTGATCCTGCGCAGTCTTGAGCACAGCCAGGCCCCGAGCTATATGCGCCATGCCGACGGGACCGAGCAATGTCAGACCTATATCCGCATCGAACACTTTCAGCGCGACGCCGTGCCGCTGTTCCAGCACCTCGGTTTTGACCTCACTCTGCCGGTTGAAAACCGCTCTGATCGGCTGCGCGATTGGCGTGGCTATTATGACGCCGAAACCAAAGCTGCGATTGCGCAGGCCTGCGGCGAAGAAATCGAGCGATTTGAATATTCTTTTAACGATTTCGATCTAGCCTTGGATTAACGGCGCAGAAAGCCGGGTCCAAGATCTCCAGGATCTTCCGGTAAAGCTCTGCGCAGACAAGGAATTGAGCGCCATCGCCGGGCTCCTCTTTGCAGAGGGCGTATAGGACGACAGCGCCGCAGAGGAGTGATCGAGATGCTGGATTGGTTTCAAAAGCGCAGTGCCCCGGGTCAGGAGCTGACCATCCCACCGGTCTCGGTGGGGCAGGGCGGTTTCCTCTCTGGCACCCATGTGGCCTCCAACCTTGGTTGGCGTCCGGTTGAGGCGATTTGTGCTGGCGATCAGGTGCTGACCTTTGATCACGGCATGCAGACCGTGGTGGAAATGGTGCGCGAGACCGTGCATCTGGATGCGGGGTTCATCGACCCAACTCGTTGCCCGATGCATGTGCCGCGGGATGCGCTGAACAACCGGGTACCGATGTGGCTGATGCCGGATCAGGGCGTGCTGATGGAGAGCGATCTGATTACCGACCATCAGGGCGATCCCTTTGCTGTGGTGCCGGCCTCGACCCTGGATGGCTATCGCGGCATTTGCCGGTTGCACCCAAGCGATGCACTGCATCTGGTGACACCGCGTTTTGAGCAGGATGAGGTGATTTATCTTGAGGCGGGTTTGCTGGGCTATTGCCCCGCACCGCGCGATCTGTTGACCATCGGCGTTGAGCTGCAAGAGGACATGTACCGCGTCCTGCCTATCGAGGAAGCCCAAGAGCTGATTTCGGCGATGTCGCTGACAGAGACCCTGATGACCAGCGTCGGCATTCCCGCCATGCCCCACGGCAGCTTTCCGATCTAAAACCAGCAACCTGGCATGACAGCCGGGGCTATCGAGCAGAAAGCAACTGTCCAAGGTCGGCTGACTGCGGGCGGTTGCCTGATCTTGAATGCCTGCTTTGCACCAAGGTAGACTTTGGAGGCTTGCCAGCGTCTGGTTGTGCTGCTCTTGTGCGTTGGCTTGCTGAATTGCAGTGTTCCAACCCGCCAATTTGCCTAAGGCCCCCCACTCAAGCGGGAGGTCTCAAGCTAGTACCCCAGTTCCTTCAAAACCCGCTTGGCGTCTGGTTGCCCCGCTGCAGCTGCCCTTTGGAACAAGCCTATCGCCTTGCCAGCGTTTCTTTGCACGCCATTGCCCTTCAAGTACAGAATGCCGAGATTGTACTGAGCGGTGCTGTTTCCTTCTGCCGCTTTGCGATACCATTTCGCGGCTTCTTCAGGGTTCTTTGCGACGCCACGGCCCAATAGGTAGGCATCCGCTACAAATGACTGCGCGTACCAGTTTCCATCTACTTCGGCTTCCTCTCTCATTTGGTTAAAGGTCGCTTTCGCTTCCCGTTCCTCTTCCGTCTCCTGAGAATGGCCATTGTGCCGAGTCCAGCCCCGCTCAATGGCTGCAAGGCGTTGGTGCCTTGGTGGATGAGTTAAGCTGCCATTTGGAGGTAAGTTGGACCAAAGCGATTGTGCCTCAGCCAATGTTGCGCCCAGTGCGGCCAATACAAAACCTGCATATTCGTCGGCCTCCAACTCGATAGGAGGTCGAGATCCACTGCCGGTAATGGTGTGCCCTTGTAAATGATGACCAACCTCATGTGCGATTACACCCAAAAGCTGCCATTTCGCGTTTGGATTTGACTTGTATTGGGAAACCCAGTCGGGGTTGAAAGCCAGATATCGCTCGCCTTCGATGATGACAGCTGCAGCATTGTCAACTTCGCCCGTCGCGACAACTTGGAAATTGGGCAGAAGGCCTGAGACAGAAGTTACCTCACCAACAACTTCCCAGACTTGCTGAACCGAAAATGAACTGGCGGAGTCATATCGCGGTGTTTCGATGTTCACTTCTTTGCAGCCACCAATAGAGCAAACCACTTGGTGATGATTTTCGCCCTGCGCGACCGCAAAGGACCCCAGACAAACCAGGCAAAGAGTAAAAGAAACGGCAATTATGCGCATGAAAAAACCGTCCTTTGGTCCGCACTAGGCATATTGAATGGTGTTGAAACAAAACCCTCTGAGGGGGCCGGTGGTGTTGTCCCGTCAGTCTTCAAGGTCAGCGATACCGGGAGGGGAGGGATAAACGCCGGTTTACGGAGAATGATCGGCCTTAACGTCATATTTGAGTACCCTCGCACTTCAGATGCCGGCTGAGGCATGCCGTTCGGACTAAGTTGCACCCTTTTTGAGCCTCGATCAATCCCGATGATCCAATGCAACCTAAGCTGGGCATTCGGCAAGCGACCAGAGCCTGACCCAAGTGGTCCAAGCACAGCAAAACCCCGCGTTGTCCTGCATCGCATGTCCAGCCCCTGGAGCACCAGATATCCGCTGTCATAGGGATCTCTGAGTAGCCCTGAAAAAGAACCGCCCCCCATTTTCATGGGAGGCGGTTTTGTCTTTTGCGCTTTGAGCCGGATTATGCCGCTGATGCCGCGTCCGGGTTGAAGCGGCCATAGAAGGTCTGGCCCTTGGCTGCCATCTCCCGCAGCAGCGGTGGGCAGGCAAAGCGTTCGCCATAGGCCTCAGCCAGCTGATCGCAACGCTCGGCCGCATAGGGCGTGCCGATGATGTCGAGCCAGCTGAGCGGGCCACCCGACCAAGGCGCAAAGCCCCAGGCCAGAACAGCGCCCACGTCGCCTTCGCGGATGTCTTCCAGCACGCCTTCTTCCAGTGCACGCACGGCCTCAAGAACCTGGGCAAACATCAGGCGTTCCTGCACCTCTATGAGGTCAGGCTGATCCTCGGCCAGCGGGTATTTGTCCTGCATGCCTTTCCAATAGCCCAGACGCTTGCCCTTTTCGTCATAGTCAAAGAAACCGGCATTGGCCTTGCGCCCCATGCGACCCAGATCTTCCATCCAGAAAATCATCTCGTCTGCGGGGCTGTCGGGGTATTCATTGCCCATCGCCTCTTTGGTGGCACGGGCAATCTTGGCACCGAGATCAATCGAGGTCTCGTCGGTCAACTGAACTGGTCCAACCGGGAAGCCCAGCTGACGCGCGGCATTGTCGATCAGCACCGGGGCCACACCTTCGGTGATCATCCGCGCGCCCTCATTCACGTATGGAATGATGCAACGGTTGCAGTAGAAGAAGCGCGCATCATTGACAACGATGGGCGTCTTCTTGATCTGGCGCACATAGTCCAGCGCTTTGGCCACCGCACGGGGGCCGGTTTCTTTGCCCTTGATGATCTCCACCAGAAACATCTTCTCAACCGGCGAGAAAAAGTGAATGCCGATGAACTGCTCCGGGCGAACAGAGGCCTCGGCCAAACCGGAGATCGGCAGGGTCGAGGTGTTGGAGGCAAAGATGCAATCTTCGGGGATGATGGCCTCGACCTTCTTGGTCATCTCCGCCTTGACGGCAGGGTCCTCAAACACCGCTTCGATGATCAAATCACAGCCCTTGAGCGCGTCCAGATCAGGGGTGGCGGTGATCCGGGACAGCATCGCCTCTTTCTTTTCGGCCGTGACCTTGCCACGCTTCATGCCCTTGTCGAGATAGGCCTCGGTATAGGATTTGCCCTTGTCGGCGGCGTCCTGGTCGCGGTCGATCAGCACCACTTCCATACCTGCCTGCGCAGAGACCAGCGCAATGCCGGCCCCCATCATGCCAGCACCCAACACGCCCAGCTTTTTGACCCGCTGATCGGGGATGTCTTTGGGACGTACCGCGCCTTTTTCCAGCGCTTCCTTGTTGAGGAAAAGCGAGCGGATCATCGCACCGGAGGAGGGGTTCATCAGAACGGAGGTGAACCAGCGCGCTTCGATCTTCAGGGCGGTGTCAAAATCCACCAGCGCGCCTTCATAAACGGCACTCAACAGCGCCTTGGCCGCCGGGAAGGCACCCTGGGTCTTGCCATGTACCATGGCAGAGGCACCCACAAAGTTCATGAAGCCGGCAGGGTGATAGGGCGCGCCACCGGGCATCTTGTAGCCCTTGGCATCCCAGGGTTTCACCAGATCGGCACCGGAGGCGTTCAGCACCCAGTCGCGGGCGGCAGCAACGGGATCCGTGGCGATCTCATCGACATAGCCCGCACCCTTGGCCTTTTTCACGTCCAGCATCTTGCCTTCGAGCAGCAAAGGCGCGGCGGCAATTGCGCCAACCTTGCGCACCATGCGGGTGGTGCCACCGGCACCGGGAAAGATGCCAACCATGATTTCTGGCAGGCCATATTTGGCCTTGGGGTTTTCGGCTGCAAAAATCCGATGCGTCGACAGCGGCAGTTCCATGCCGATGCCGGCTGCGGTGCCGGGCAGGGCAGAGGCAATTGGTTTGCCGCCCTTTTTGGTTTTGGCATCCATGCCGGCCAGCTCGATCTTGCGCAGCAGGGCATGCATTTTCATGGTGCCTTCAAACAGGCCGCGCGCTGGTTCGTCGCCGGCCTCTTCCTTCATCACCGCCAGCAGGTTCAGGTCCATGCCGCCAGCAAAGGTGCCCTCTTTGCCAGAGGTGATCACCACGCCCTTGATCTCATCATCCGCCAAGGCCTGATCGATGCAGGCCTCCAGCTGTGAGAGCCCATCAAAGGACATCACGTTCATGGTTTTTCCGGGCACATCCCAGGTGATGATGCCGACGCCATCTGCGTCCTTGGAAAGCGTAAACTCAGTCATGTTTCGTCTCCGATCTGGTCAGCCGTCAGCGGGCTGCCGTCTTTGCGGGTGAAGGAGAAGCCCTTGGCATCCATCTCCACCATCATATCGATATCGCTGTAGTAAGCGGTTTCAGTCGGGGTCCGCGTGCCCACCACCAGAAAACTGGCAGGCGCGTCGGTCATGTTTTTCAGGTGATGGCCATTGGCCTCACCGGCTGGAAAGCTGGCGCAATCACCGGGTTGCATCTCGTGTTCGCCCTGATCGTCAATCAGGGTGCAGGCGCCGCTCAGCATCACCAGAAATTCGTCCTGTTGCATGTGATAGTGGCGCAGAGACGACAAAGCCCCAGGCTCAAGCCGCACGATATTGACACCAAATTGGGTCACTCCGCCGACATCGCCAACACCCTGATTGAAACGGCCCGCGACCGCTTCCGCCAGTTTGCCGGGGTAGCTCGAGCCGCCCCTAACGGGGATTTGCGACAGATCCAGCTTGGGCATCAGACGCGCTCGATGATGGTGGCCGCACCCATGCCAGAGGCGATGCAGAGCGTGGCCAGACCCATCTCTTTGTCCTGGCGCTCCAGCTCATCCAAGAGGGTGCCGATGATGATGGCCCCAGTGGCCCCCAGCGGGTGCCCCATGGCGATGGAGCCGCCGTTGACGTTGACCAGTTCGGGGTCCACATCAAAGGCCTGCTGGAACCGCATTACCACAGAGGCAAAGGCCTCGTTGACCTCAAACAGATCCAGATCAGAGATCACCATACCGTTGTCGGCCAGGATCTTCTGCGTCACCGGCACCGGGCCGGTCAGCATGATGGTGGGATCGGTGCCGATTTTGGCGGTGGCCTTGATCCGGGCGCGGGGCTTCAGGCCATTTTGCTCACCAAACTCTTTGTTGCCGATCAACACGGCTGCCGCGCCGTCAACAATACCCGAAGAGTTGCCTGCATGGTGAATGTGGTTGATCCGCTCCAGATGCGGGTATTTCAGCATCGCCACTTTGTCGAAACCGGGCATCTGCTCACCCATCATCTGGAAAGAGGCATTGAGCCCGCCCAGCAATTGCATGTCGGTGCCGGGACGCATGTATTCATCGTGGTCCAGAATGGCGATACCGTTCTGATCGCGCACGGTGATCACCGATTTGGCAAAGCGATTGTCGTCCCAGGCGGCCTTGGCCCGGCGCTGGCTTTCCACCGCCAAGGCATCGGCCTGCTCGCGGGTAAATCCATACTCAGTCGCGATAATATCCGCTGAGATGCCCTGTGGGACAAAATAGGTCTCCATCGCCAGCGCGGGATCCACCGCGATGGCTGCGCCGTCAGAGCCCATGGCCACGCGGCCCATCATCTCAACCCCACCAGCGATATATGCCTGACCTGCGCCGCCCTTCACCTGGTTGGCGGCCAGATTGACCGCCTCCATGCCGCTCGCACAGAAGCGGTTGATGGCAAGTCCCGGAATGCTTTGGTCCAGATCCGAGGCCAGCACGGCAGAGCGTGCCAGACAGCCGCCCTGTTCCATCACCTGGGTGACATTGCCCCAGATCACATCCTCTACGGCGTGGCCTTCCAGATTGTTGCGCTCTTTCAGCGCATTCAGCGTCAGCGCCGAAAGCCGCACGGATGTCACCTCGTGCAAAGAGCCATCTTTGCGGCCCTTGCCTCGCGGGGTGCGAATTGCGTCGTAGATATAAGCTTCGGTCATGAGTTTCTCCTCAAGCGCGGTCCGACGGGTTGCCGGGCATTAGATCATAGGGGTGTTTCCAGCCGGGGGTTGCGCTGATGCGCGAAAGCCAGGCGTCGATATTGGGGTAGTCTTTGCGGTCAAATCCAAAAGGTTCTTCGTAAAACAAGTAGCCACAGCAGGTGAGATCGGCATTGCTGAGGTCACGTCCAACGATCCAGTCACGGCCCTGCAAATGGTTATCCAGCGTGGCAAAAGCGGCTTTGAGCCTGCCCTGCATGAAGGCGATAACCTCGGCAGGGCGTTTGTTCGGAGGCAGAAAATTCATCAGGAAACGGGTCATGCCCACCTGGCTGGAAAGCTTGTGATTGTCCCAAAGTACCCACCGCAGGACTTCGTATTTCTCGCCGCCAGCACCGCCAAACTTGCCGGTCTTGTCACTGATATACTGCTGGATCACACCGGATTGCGACAGATGGATGTCTCCGTCCACCAGAACCGGCGCCTCTGCCATGAGGTTGAGGGCGCGGTAGTCATCGCCGCGATGCTGACCGGCAAAGAAGTCGACATAGACTGGTTCCCAGTCCAACCCTGAAAGTTCCAGCGCCAGCGCGGCCTTGTAGCTATGGCCGCTCTCGCCAAAGCAATGGAGTTTGATGGTCATGCGTCTCTCCTGATTGTGATCGGCACGGCGGGGGTTTCACACCCCCGCACCCCCGTGAGGTATTTTGGGCAAAATGATGAAGAGTTAATCTTCTTCCACTGGTCATGTGATAGTCTTGGGCTGCGGTACAGGCTGAGGAGCCGATGACCGCGCAAAGTGAAGACGTCTCTGTCCTTTTGGCTCTGCCATCGGGGCAGGGGCTTTGCTTTTTCATTTTGCCCAAAATACCTCCGCCGGAGGCATGCTGCGGCTGCACCAGGGGAAGGCACAGGTTGTGTCACGCTGCGGATCACAGCGACCTCCCGATCAATTCCTTCATGATCTCATTGGTGCCGCCATAGATGCGCTGCACGCGTGCATCTGCCCACATCTCCGCCACCGCATATTCTTGCATGAAACCATAGCCACCATGCATCTGCACGCATTCATCCAAGACTTCGCCTTGGGTGTCAGTGATCCAATATTTCGCCATCGCGGCCTTTTCCACTGTCAGTTTGCCTTGCAGATGCTCGACCATGCATTCATCCAGAAAGGCGCGCGCAACTTTGGTTTTTGTCAGGCATTCCACCAACTTGAACCGGGTGTTCTGAAACTGCGTCAGCGGGCCGCCAAAGGCCTCGCGTTCCTTGCAATAGGCGATGGTGCGCGCAACCGCTCCCTCCATCGCGCCCACAGCGCCGCAGGCAATGATCAGACGTTCCTGCGGCAGCTGCTGCATCATCTGATAAAAGCCTTTGCCCTCTTCCTGGCCCAGGATATTTTCCGGCGGCACTTCGACATTGTCAAAGAACAGCTCTGAGGTGTCGGCGGCATGCAGGCCGATCTTGTCCAGATTGCGTCCGCGAGAGAACCCCTCGGCACCATCGGTTTCAACAGCCACCAGAGAGACGCCTTTGGATCCCTGTTTTGGATCAGTCTTGGCGGCTACCAGGATAAGATTGGCATGCTGACCATTGGTGATGAAAGTCTTTTGCCCTGACAGCCGATAGGCATTGCCTTCGCGCAGGGCCTTGGTCTTGATCCGCTGCACATCCGACCCCGTCGAAGGCTCGGTCATCGCCAGTGCGCCGACCAGCTCGCCGCTGATCATCTTGGGCAGCCAGCGATTCTTTTGCTCTTCGGTGCCATATTCCAGGATGTAATGTGCCACGATGCCGGAATGGATGCCGTGGCCCCAGCTGGCCAGATTGGCGCGGCTGCCTTCGAGTAGGATCGCGGCCTCATGACCAAAATCACCGCCGACACCGCCGTATTCTTCGGGGATGGAGGGGCAAAGCAGACCCAGCTCGCCCGCCTGGTTCCAGGTTTCGCGATCCATCATCCCCTGTTTGCGCCAGGTTTCGTATTTCGGCATCCACTCATTGGTGATGAACTGAGCCGTCATGTCGGCCAGCATCTGATGCTCGTCGGTCATCCAGGCGGAACGGGTCTCGCTACTCATTTTGCTCCCATCGACCCGTGAACGTGTTCTGACGTCGGGCCCTTATCGTTTGCGGCTCTCCAGCTCGCTGTTGAACAGTCGCAGCCGGTGGCCCAGGTTTTCTTGGTCCGTCACACTGTCGAAATGCTCGAACAGAAATGACAACGCTTCGCCTTCATCTAACCCGGCCTCGGATGCAAAGCGTTTGAGCCTGCGATAGCCGTCCTCGGTCATGGCGACGGGAAAGCGGCGGGTCAGGCGAAAGCGTTTTGGCATGAGGGCTCCTTAACTGTGGTCTCAAAGCCCCCGGACCGGATGAGACACCCCCTGTCTGACAGGGGAGGTCCCGTGGTTTCTCCATAAGGATCAAAAGTTTGCCGCGTCCAAGGCCATGACAGTATCGGCGCCGGTCTCGATCCGGGCCAAATGCAGTTTGGTGGCGGGCAACCTTCTGGCCATATAGTATCGACCGGTGGCAATTTTTGTCTCATAGAACGCCGCGTCAGAGGCCCCAGCGTCAAGGGCTTCCTGGGCGGCTTTGCCCATCTGCGCCCACATCAGGCCCAGGCAAACATGCCCAAACATATGCATGAAGTCGTAAGAGCCGGACAGGGCATTGTTGGGGTTCTTCATGCCGTTTTGCATGAAATACATGCTCGCGGCCTGCAGATCTTTGGACGCCGCTTTCAGCGGGGCGATGAAACTCTTGGTGAAATCCTCCGAGAGGTCTGTGTTTTCCTTGCAGAAATTCTTGACCAGTTCAAAGAAGGCCATGACGTATTTGCCACCATCCACAGCCAGCTTGCGCCCAACCAGGTCCAGAGCCTGCACGCCATTGGCGCCCTCGTAGATCTGGGCAATGCGGGCATCGCGGGTGTATTGGCTCATGCCGTGCTCTTCGATGTAGCCGTGACCACCAAAGACCTGCTGGGCCTTGACCGTCATGTCGTAACCCTCGTCCGACAAGAACCCCTTGATGACCGGGGTCAGCAGCGAGACCAGCCCATCGGCATCCGTGTTTTTATCGCGGTGCGCCTGGTCGATCAGAGTGGAGCCCCAAAGCAGGAAGGCACGGCCGCCTTCTACAAAGCTTTTCTGATCCATCAGGCTGCGGCGGATATCGGGGTGCACGATCAGCGGGTCGGCGGGACCATCGGGATTTTTCACGCCGGTCACATCGCGGCCCTGCAGCCGGTCTTTGGCGTATTCCACTGCATTCTGATAAGCGGCCTCGGCCTGAGAAACCCCCTGCATGCCCACACCCAGACGGGCTTCGTTCATCATCGTGAACATGGCGCGCATGCCTTTGTGGGCATCGCCCAGCAGATAGCCAGTGGCCTCATCGTAGTTCATCACGCAGGTGGAGTTGCCGTGGATGCCCATCTTCTTTTCGATATTGCCCACCGACACACCATTGCGCGCGCCCGGGGTGCCGTCTTCGTTCAGGGTGAATTTGGGCACGATGAATAGGGATACGCCCTTGATGCCGTCTGGGCCGCCGGGGATCTTGGCCAGCACCAGGTGGATGACATTGTCGGACATGTCGTGATCACCGGCAGAGATAAAGATTTTCTGGCCGGAGACCTTGTAGCTGCCATCCTCCTGCGGCTCTGCCTTGGTGCGCATCAAGCCAAGATCGGTGCCGCAATGGGGCTCCGTCAGATTCATGGTGCCGGTCCATTCGCAAGAGATCATCTTGGGCAGATAGGTGTCTTTCTGTGCATCGGTGCCATGGGCCAGGATTGCGGCAGAGGCCCCATGGGTCAGGCCTTGGTACATTACAAAAGCCTGGTTCGCCGCAGAGAAATACTCACCAACAGCTGTGCCCAGAACATAGGGCATGTTTTGGCCGCCGTATTGCTCTGGCATGTCGAGACCGGTCCAGCCGCCGTCCTTGACCTGTTCAAAGGCTTCCTTAAAGCCCGTGGGGGTATAAACGACGCCATTCTCTAGCCGGCAGCCTTCCTGATCGCCGACGGTGTTCAGCGGATGCAGCACTTCGCTCGAGATCTTGCCGGCCTCTTCCAGGATGGCACCGGTAAAGGCCTTCTCCAACTCGTCATATCCCGGCGTTGAAGCTTCGGTGACCTTCAAAACGTCATGCAGAATGAATTGGGTGTCTTTGGTAGGGGCGGAGTAAACGGGCATCTCGGTCCTCGTTGGTGGCTGAGTGTTCTAATTTGGGGCTACGTGTCGGCGCGGCCGGGCAAGGGGCGGTGTGGGGCTGCTATTCGGCAGCTTTCTGGCTGTTTTGCATGGAAGCGACGACTTTTTTGCCCCACTCCAACTGGTCTTTGAATTCTTCGATGGCTTCGTTCAGCTCGTCACGTTGGCGCTCCATGTCGGCCAGGCGATCCAGGGCGACTTCGTAGGTACGCGACAGCTGGGTCACTTGCTGATCACCGATATGATACAGATCCAGCAGCTGGCGTATTTCCTCGAGGCTGAAGCCAAAGCGCTTGCCCCGCAGGATCAGTTTGAGCCGGGCCGCGTCGCGCTTGGTGAACAACCGCTTTTGTCCGAGACGCTGGGGAAACAGCAACTCTTTTGCCTCGTAAAAACGCAGGGTACGCGGTGTGACCCCAAAGGCATCACACATTTCACGGATCGATTTTGTGTCTTCGCTTGTCTCGGTCATCGTCGTCACTCTCTTCAACGTGGGCCAGGTGCGGCTGGTGTATCCCAAGCTGGTTTGGTCTTGAGCGTTTTACAACATCTTCTTGACGTTTACGTAAGCTGGACGCGGCGTCACTTTTTCAAGTGACGTAGCTGCCCGATGTTTTGACGCTCCGTCGCGCGGATGTGGCGTAACGTTACTGGTTTGTTGGTGAGGGTGCGCAGGCAGGGCAGGATGGTTTTTTGGGGGGCAGCGGGACCGCGAAAGGGACCCATCTGTCAAAAGCGATCCGGCCCGTCCTGTAGCAACAGAACGGGCCGGGTGTTTTGTTTTGGGTCACTTGGTGTCTATTTCAAAAGGCCATGTGTTGTTGCGCGCAGGCTGCTTAATTCGTCCATGGCTTCCTCCAGCTGTTCGCGCTGCTGTTGCAGCTCTCCCATCTGGCGGTCGGCCATCTCGATGAAGGTCCGCATCTGGGCCTGGTCGCCCTCATTTTCATATATCAAAAGCCATTGCCGGATTTCTTCCAGCTGAAAGCCAAAACGGCGTCCGCGCAGAATCAGCTTCATCCGGGCCCGTTCGCGGGCACCGTAGAACCGGGACCGACCTTCGCGGTCGGGCTGCAGCAGCTCGATATACTCATAATAACGCAAGGTTCGCGGCGTCACATCGAATGCCGCGCACATTTCCTTGAATGACAATCTTGCTTCGGTCATCCATCATCTCCCTCGCGCGCAACCTATGCATTCGATTTGGTCGATGCAACCACCATGCGTGCTCTGGTCTTGCTCTTTGTTTCGCGCAGGGTCACAACTGGGGCCAGCCAAGACAGGAAGCAGCCATATGGCAGATAAGACAAACCTCGCACGCCAATTCATCAAAGCCATCCCCCACGCCAAGGAACTGGGGATGATTTTGGAGGAAATCGGTGATGGAACTGCAGTTATTTCAATGCCCTATGATGCAAAGCTCATTGGGGACCCGCAAAGTGGTGTTATTGCCGGCGGCGCGGTTTCTGCCTTGATGGATACCTGTTGCGGCGCGGCGGTGATGTGTCACCCGGATGCGCCCGGAGGCACCGCAACCATCGATTTGCGGATCGATTACATGCGGGTAGCCACCCCGGGGCAGACCATCACCACCCGTGCGACATGTCATCATATCACCCGCAGCGTTGCCTTTGTGCGGGCCGTGGCGATGGATGAAGACACCGACCGGCCCGTGGCCACGGCCTCGGGCGCCTTTACCGTGGAGGCAGGATTTTGAGCCGCTCTCGTCCCGAACCGATCCAGGTTGTCAAACAGCGTCGTGATGCCGCCCTCAACGCGCTGGTCGACTCCATTCCCTATATTCGTTTTCTCGATGTTACCTTTGATCGCCGCGGGGATGAGCTGACGGCGCAGCTGAACTTTGCCGACAAACACATCGGCAATCCGCTGCTGCCGGCCATCCATGGCGGTGTCACTGCGGCCTTTCTCGAGATCACCGCCGTTGTCAGCCTCAACTGGGCCCATCTGTGGGAACGGATCGAAAGCGGCGCACTGGATCCCGAAGAAATGGCCAAGGGCAATCTGCCACGCCAGCCCAAGACCATCGATTTCACCGTCGACTATCTGCGCTCAGGCCTGCCGCGTGATGCCTATGCCCGCGCCACCATCAGCCGCGCCGGACGGCGCTATGCCTCGGTGCATGTGGAGGCCTGGCAAGACCATAAAAGCAAATTGTTTGCCCAGGGCTCGGGGCATTTCCTGATGCCGCAGGCCGCTGACAAACCCAGCTGAGCCCTCTGGCGCCGCCGCCCTGTGGGGCGCGGCTCATTGAACACGAAAGCAGATCTGAATGGCCTTGCAACAGGATGAAATCACCCATGCGCGGGTGTTGAAGATTGCTTTGCCGATCGTGCTGTCCAATGCCACGGTGCCGATCCTGGGCGCGGTTGATACCGGCGTTGTCGGCCAGTTGGGGCAGGCGGCCCCGATTGGGGCTGTTGGTATTGGCGCTGTGATCCTGGCGACGATCTACTTCATCTTTGGCTTTTTGCGCATGGGCACCACCGGATTGGTGGCGCAGGCGCGCGGGGCTGGGGATGAGGCCGAAACCGGGGCGTTGTTGATGCGCGGCATCCTGCTGGCTGCTGCGGGTGGGCTGACCTTCATTCTGGCGCAGGGCCTGCTGTTCTGGGGTGCGTTTGCGCTGGCGCCCACCAGCGGCGAGGTCGAGGGGCTGGCGCGGGATTATCTGCAGATCCGGATCTGGGGGGCACCGGCGACAATCGCGCTTTATGCGGTCACCGGCTGGTTGATCGCCGTTGAAAAGACGCGGGCGGTCTTTGTGCTGCAGATCTGGATGAACGGGCTCAATATCGGGTTGGACCTGTGGTTTGTGCTGGGGCTGGATTGGGGCATCGAGGGCGTCGCCATAGCCACCTTGATTGCCGAGTGGAGCGGGCTGGCGCTGGGGCTTTGGCTCTGCCGGGCTGCTTTTGCGGGCAATCAATGGTGCGATTGGCCCCGTGTGTTTGATCCCGCCCGCATCCGCCGGATGGCGCAGGTCAATGGTGATATCATGGTGCGCTCCGTGCTGCTGACCGGCTCTTTCACCACCTTTCTGTTTGTGGGGGCCAAGTTCGGCGATGTCACCCTGGCCGCCAATCAGGTGCTGTTGCAATTTGTCGAAATCACCGCCTTTGCCCTGGACGGGTTTGCCTTTTCCGCCGAGGCGCTGGTGGGCAGCGCTGTCGGAGCGGGCAACCGCCGCAACCTGCGGCGCGCGGCCTGGATCTCGTCCCAGTGGGGCATCGTCAGCGCGGTGGTTCTCAGCGCCGGTTTTGCCCTTGGTGGGCCATTCCTGATTGATCTGATGGCGACGGCACCAGAGGTCCGCCAGGAGGGGCGCAGCTATCTGATTTGGGCGGTGGTACTGCCGCTGATCTCGGTGGCCAGCTACATGTATGATGGTATCTACATCGGGGCCACCTGGACCCGCGACATGCGGTGGGCGATGATGCAATCCGTGGCGATCTACGTTGTTGCGCTGGTGGTCTTGGTGGCACTGCTGGGCAATCACGGTCTATGGGCGGCGCTTTTGGTGCTAAATATTGCCCGCGCCGTAACGCTGGGCCTGCGCTATCCAAGGCTGGAGGCCGTGGTCGCAGCATAGATAGAGGGCCGCGACCACGGGTGAAATACTATTCGGCGGCCTGTGTTTGTGGACCAAAGCTGGCATCCTGCTCTGCCAGCCACAGCTGAAAATCGCGCACGGTGCCTTCGTAATCCTCACTGGCAAGCGGGCCGGCTGCGGCATGTTGCGATTTCAGCGCCACCTGCATTTTCTCCAGCTTTTCTCGATCCTCGCGGTTGACCTCTTCCCACAGCTTGATGCGCGATTGGATGGTCTCGTCTTCCAGATCGTCGCCATAGACCGACATGGTCCATTTCACCCGGATCAGATCCGCCGCCAGCGGAAAAATCGAGATCGACACCAACAGGCTGGCGGCCTGGCTTGCAACCTGGGTGGGGAAGCGGGCAAACAACGACGAACGCTGACGTTGCGCTGCAGACAAGCCGGGCGCACCCTGGCCGCGCGATGGGATGTTGTCGGGGTAGTTGGCCCAGTAGGAGGTGAAACCGGGACCCGAGACGGATTTAGTTGCCAACCCGGTGGGGGTATATTCATGCAGGGTCTGCGGGTGCACCACCGAAAGATGGTAGCCTTCCATGAAGTTCTCAACCAGGCATTTCCAGTTGGTGTGCCAGTTCTCCTCAGCCACATGCACCACTCTAAACTTGTCAGTCTCATAGGGGGTCAGCATAGTGTCCAGGGCTGTGGCCTCGGGGCCAAAGGGGGCGGCCTCTGCATCAAGGTTGCAATAGATGAAGCCCTGCCAGATCTGCATGTTATGCCCGTGCAGGCGACAGTTTTTGGAGTCAAAGCCGGCATTGTTCATCCGGGCCGCCCGCAACAGGGTGCCGTCGCGGCCATACATCCAGGCGTGATAGGAACAGACAAAGCGCTTGGCGGTGCCGCGTCCCTCGGCCAGGGGCATGCCACGATGGCGGCAGACATTGGCAAGAATGCGGATTTGGTCATCATCACCGCGCACCACGATCAAAGGCTCATCCAGCAGCTGGACGGTGAAGAAGTCACCGGGTTCGGGGATCTCATCCGTGCGTCCCAGACAGTGCCAGCCCTTACGCAGCACTGTGGATTTCTCCCATTCGAATTGCTGCGCTGAGGTGTAGAAAGCCCCCGGCATACCCATGGGACGATCAGCCGGCAAGGCCGCCATTTCCTGCAATACTGTCCTCAAATCGCCCATGGCGTCCTCCCTTGTCTAGGTCTCGGTTCGGTCTTGCTCCGCTGTTGCGCGGGGTTGATCAGGTCTGGACATGCCTTGGGGGTCACCAAAGACATGCAAGGTGGTTTTGTGCCGCCGATGGCAACACAATTCACGGTGGTTTCATCTTAAAGGCGCGACCGGGTCAGCCCGCCTTGCCGGCCGCGACGCGCGACATCAGATATTGGGCAAAGTCATAGTTGGGGCGTTCCAGATGCGACAGATGCCCGGGCTGGGCCATGCCAGAGGACAGCCCCTTAAAGACTTTTTCCGTGCAGCCGCGATCCTCGACGTTGACGTCATCCAAAAGCGTCTTGAGGTCAGCAAAATTCTGCTGCGCATCGGCGTCCTCGGCATAATCATCCGACATGCCGCCGCCAAAGCGGATATGCACCTGACCGGGGCCTTTGGGATGCAGGCTGAGATACCAGAAATAGCCAGGGGTCAGGGTGATCAGCAGCGATGGGTAAAGCGCCAGCAAAAACGTGGTGCGGCGTTCGTCGCCAATAAGGCGGGTGTTGGTGTCGTGTGCCATGGCGATGCGCAGCGAGTCATCCTTGAGGATGGTGTGGTAGTTGAACGCCGCCTCGCCGGGCGGGCAGATCATGTCCTCGAGCTTGGACAAGCCGCCAATGGTGCCCGCATGGCAGACCGGCAGATGGTAACTTTCCATGAAATTCTCGGCCAGCACCTTCCAGTTGGTGTCCCAGACGTGCTCTTCGTAAAAGGCCTCGGTGTAATTGGTCATGTCATAGCCCGCGACCATGTCCGCAACCTGGCTGAGCTGCTCTGCGACGGCGGGCACATCGGGGTTGAGGGTGATGAAGACCCAACCCAGCCATTCTTCGCAGCGCACCTGCGGCAGTTGATACTGATCCTTGCAGAAGCCCTCATTGAGGGTCATTGCTGGGGCCCCGCGCAGGGAGCCGTCGAGATTGTAGGTCCAGGCGTGATAGGGGCAGACAATGGAGCGGGCGGTGCCGCGTCCCTGCAACAATGTGGACATCCGGTGCAGGCAGACATTGGACAGGGCGCGCAAATCACCATCGCGATCGCGGATCACCAGAACCGGCTGACCGGCCAGATCGCAGGTGGTGTAGTCGCCGGGATTTGCCAGACCGTCGGCGCGACCGACACAGTACCAGTCCTTGGCAAAGATATGGGCCAGCTCCTGATCGTGAAAAGCCTGCGTCGTATAGACTTCGGGGGGCATGGCACGGGCCTGTTCAAAGGGCTTCGCTGTATTCTGGCGCAGTGCTTCTACCGGATCGATGTGATCTTTGGCCATGCCTTGGTCTCCTTAAGTCTGCCTTTTGTCACTGGGTCAGCCCGCATTCGGGGAAAGATGTCTGTTGCAGAAATTGCATCGGCAAAGACGGGGGCGCAGGCTGAACCAGTATTCTTCGCAAAGCTTTCCGTATTGAGCATGAGTTGCGAAAGTAGGTTATTTCTTAGCGCTGATTTGGCCCTGCCTAAGCGGTGTTCTGGTCAAAATAAATCGCACAGATCGCAGGTTGTCTGGCTCAAAAGAGACCTCCCTGTCGCGAATGGAGAAGAAGGGCCTGTCAGCTCTCTTGCCTAGATCCGACATGGACAAGATTGATCTCTTTGATGCACTGCTGAGTGCCACCCGACGCGCCTATCTGGAGCATCCAGAGGCCACGGGTTTCGCCCCGTTTCCTGCGGATATCACACCTCAGGCGGTTGATTCGGTTGCCCGCCCGGTAAAGGAGCTGCTGCGGCAGGATGCGGGGACGGATGTTGACGCGCTGGCCTCCCTGCGTCAGGCCGTGGTGGCGGCGGCTGACGTGGTGACCTGGCTGGATCACTACCAGGACAGCGATCTTGGGCCGGGTTTCCATGACCGTTTTGGCTGTTTTCCAATCATCGGGGACAGCGGGCCCTTTACCAGCGATAGCCTGCGGGCCTGGGTCGTCTATATGGCGCCAAACCTGTATTACCCTTGGCATGAACATGTGGCAGAGGAATTGTATCTGGTGATTTCCGGCAGCGCGGTGTTTCGCAAAGCAGGCAGCGCCGATGTCACGCTGCGGGCGGGGGATACAGTGTTTCACGGGCACAACCAGCCCCACGCAACGGAAACCGGTGATGAGCCGGTGCTCTGTCTGGTGCTGTGGCGGGATGATTTTGCCCATGCGCCTGTATTGTCTGATCCAGACAGACTGCAGGCCCATGCTCAGGCTCAGGTCTCGGGATTGGCGGCCCGGTAGGGTGTTGTGCCGAGGGAGGAACCCTCGGCATCATTCATTTACAGCAGCGCCTCTAGCGCCTCGGTCGGGCGTCCAATCACTGCCTTGGCGGCCTTTGCCGCGATAGGGCGTTCGATCAGGATTGGATGGGCGACCATGGCCGCCAACAGATCTGTCTCCGGGCTGGTCTTGGTCAGACCCAGCTCCTTGAAGAGTTTTTCACCGCTGCGCATCATCGCGATGGCGTCCAGGCCCAAGGCATCGCGCAGGGCGGTGACCTCTGCCAGGCTGGGGCCGTCTTGCAGATACAGCCGCAGCTCGACCTGTTGCCCGCGCTCTTCCAGCAGGGCGAGACCGGCGCGGGATTTGGAACAGCGTGGATTGTGCCAATAGGTGATCACAGCCAGTCTCCTCTCTTGCAGCCTACGGCCTCTGCGACAGTGGCAAACCCATCGCGGGCCAGCAATTGATCCAGGCCTTTGGCAATATCGCCTGCCAGCGACAACCCACCATAGACCATGGCGGTATAGAGCTGCACCGCAGAGGCCCCGGCACAGATCTTGGCGTAGGCCTGCTCGGCATTGGAAATGCCGCCAACGCCAACCAAAGGCACCTGGCCGTCCAGCAATTCCGACAGCTGCGCCAAAACCCGGGTGGATTTTTCAAACAGCGGCGCGCCGGACAGCCCGCCGGCCTCAGCGCGATGGCTGCTTTGCAGTCCCTCCCGCGACAGGGTGGTATTGGTGGCAATCACCGCATCAACGCCGGTCTCCAAGGCCACGGCGGCGATATCTTCGATGCCCTCTCGGTCCAGATCCGGTGCGATTTTCAGGAACACAGGCACCCGGTGAGACAGGCCCTCACGGGTCTCGATGACACCGTTCAGCAATGCTGAAAGCGCGGCCTTGCCCTGCAGATCCCGCAGTTTCTCGGTATTGGGGGAGGAGACATTGACCGTGGCAAAATCCAAGTCAGCGCCACAATGGGCCAGCACCCGGGCAAAATCCGCCGCGCGGTCCTCGCTGTCCTTATTGGCGCCGAGGTTGAGGCCGATGATCGCATCCTTGGGACGTTTGGCCAGACGAGAGGCAATGACCTCCATGCCTTCGTTGTTGAAACCAAAGCGATTGATCGCGGCGCGATCCTCGGTCAGGCGAAACAGACGTGGCTTGGGGTTGCCGGGCTGCGGGCGCGGCGTGGCTGCTCCGACCTCGATAAAACCAAACCCGGCCTGCGACAGGGGCGCCAGGGCCTCGGCGTTCTTGTCAAAGCCGGCCGCCAGGCCAACGGGATTGGGCAGGGCAATACCGGCCAGCTTGGTCTTGAGACGCGCAGAGGTTACCGGGCCGGGGGCCGGGGCCAGGCCAGAGGTCAGCGCCTTGATCGACAGACCATGGGCCACTTCTGGGTCGACGCGGTGCAGCGCCTTCAGCGCCAGTTTTTCAGTCAGTTTCATCCGAAAGTCGCTCCGCTATCGCTGGGTTTGGTGCGGATCAGCCGCGAGGTCGCCACAGCGGCCTGCCGGTGCACCACTGCTTTTTGGTAGTCGGGATTGGTCACCATCGACAAGAAGGCATGGGCATCGGGGTAGCGCGCGACAAAGACCTCATCCCAGGCCTCATCGCCTGGGCCGATCAGGGTGGTCTCAAAACCGCCGCGCCAGATGATCTTGCCGCCCAGATTCGCAAAGATGGGTCCGGTCTCGCGGCCGTAATTTGAATAGGCCTCGGCACCGCTCAGCCCGGCGTTTGCCAGGGCATGACTGTCGGGATATGCGGCGGTGTCGCGAAACTTGACCAGGTTGAGCATCTCGATGGGGTGACCACGTTCCAGCGCCTTGAAGGCTTCGAACTGATCACGGCTCGGGTCGATATAGTGGCTCATGACATGTCGTCCGGGAACTGATGCTGGCCCTGCACCAGGGGCAGCGGCTTGCACCAAAGCATCTCGCTGAGCGCCAGTTTGCGATAGAGATGCGGGAAATCAGCGCCCCCGCGTGAGACCTCCCATTTCAGCGTATCGCCCATGGCAGCGCCGTCAAAAGCCAAGAGCCAAAGCCCCTCGACCCCGGCAAAATGCTTGGCTGCGGTCTCCTGCGCCTGGGCGGCGGTAGAGAAGTGGATGAAACCATCGTTCAGATCGATGGGCGCGCCAAGGGTTTCGCCTTGGGACTGGAAGGCCGACCATTCATCGGCGCGAAGGATTTTATAGATCAGCATATGGCTCTGATGCCCCGCATGCCCCATGGAATCAAGCCCGAAGCGACCGGTCCCCGGCTGGGAGGGGCGAGTTGAGGGGGCTCGCAGATGATTGGGAGCGAAAATCCGGGAATTGCCTCTGCGGAACCCGGCATGGTTGTTTTTCCCCTTTGACTGCTGCGGTCTTTCACCGCACGATTGGCGCAAAGAAAACAACGGGAGAAAAATCATGTTTACGCGTTTCCTGACCACGGTTGCCGCGCTGGGGCTTTCGGCCGGAATGGCCTCCGCCGAATACAAGCTGACCATCCTGCACACCAACGACTTTCATGCCCGCTTTGAGCCGATCAGCAAATATGACAGCGGCTGCCGGGAAGGCGATAATGCCGAAGGCAAGTGCTTTGGTGGTTCAGCCCGCCTGGTGACTGCCATTGCCGAGGCGCGCGCGCGGGCCGCGAACTCGATTCTGGTGGATGGTGGAGATCAATTCCAGGGCTCGCTGTTTTACACCTATTACAAGGGTCAGGTCGCGGCCGAGATGATGAACAAGCTCGGCTATGATGGCATGACCGTCGGCAATCACGAATTCGACGATGGCCCAGAGGTGCTGCGCGGCTTCATGGATGCGGTGGGTTTCCCGGTGCTGATGTCCAATGCCGATGTCTCCGCTGAGCCGCATCTGGCCGGTGTGCTGCAGAAATCCACCGTGATCGAGCGCGAGGGTGAGAAGATCGGTCTTATCGGTCTGACACCGGAAGACACCCATGATCTGGCCAGCCCCGGCAAGAATATCTCTTTCTCCGACCCGGTAGCCGCGGTGCAGGGAGAGGTCGATCGCCTGACTGCAGAGGGTGTCAACAAGATCGTGGTGCTGAGCCACTCTGGCTATGGGGTTGACCAAGAGGTGGCTGCTGGCACCACGGGCGTTGATGTGATTGTTGGTGGCCATACCAATACCTATCTGTCCAATACCTCGGACAAGGCCGCAGGCCCCTATCCGACCATGGTCAATGGGGTCGCGATCGTCCAGGCCTATGCCTATGGCAAGTTTCTGGGCGAGCTGAATGTCACCTTTGATGACGCGGGCACGATCGTCGAGGCCTCGGGCGAGCCGCTGATCATGGATGGCAATGTGGTTGAGGATAGCGATACGGTTGCCCGCATTGGTGAGCTGGCCCAGCCCCTGGATGAGATCCGCAACAAGGTTGTGGCGCAGACCGCTGCCGCTGTCGAAGGCGATCGCAAGGTCTGCCGGATCCAGGAATGCCAGATGGGCAATCTGGTGGCTGATGCGATGTTGGCCCGGGTCAAGGATCAAGGTGTTAGCATTGCCTTTGCCAATTCCGGAGGCATTCGCGCCAGCCTGGAGCCCGGCGAGGTCACCATGGGCGAGGTGCTGACGGTGCTGCCGTTCCAGAACACGCTGTCCACCTTTGAGATCTCCGGGGCCGGTTTGGTTTCGGCGCTGGAAAACGGTGTCAGCCAGGTGGAAGAGGTCAAGGGCCGCTTTCCGCAGGTGGCAGGGCTGAAATTCACCTGGGATGCCAGCGTGGCCCCCAATGAGGGTCGGATCCAACAGGTGATGGTCGCTGAGGGCGATGGCTTTGTGCCCATTGATGCGGAAAAAACCTATATGGTGGTGACCAACGATTATGTCCGCAATGGCGGCGACGGCTACAAGATCTTTGCCGGCGACGACAAGAACGCCTATGATTTTGGCCCTGATCTGGCCGATGTGCTGGCGGAATATCTGGCGGCACAGGGTGCCTACCAGCCCTATACCGACGGGCGTATTGCCCAAAAGTGATGTTTCGCCCGGTGAAATAGATGAACAAGAGCCTGCAGCCCCGCCCGTATTGGCGGGGCTTTTCCTTTGGCGGCGGTGCTGGCAGACTGGGACCTATGGATCACCCGCTTGCAGCCCTTATCAATGCCCGCATTGCCGCCGCTCAGGACGAGGGCGAATTTGACGATCTGCCCGGTGCAGGCAAGCCACTGCCCCGGATCGAAGATCCCGAGGGAGCGGTATTTAACCGGTTGCTGCGGGATGCGGGGGCGGTGCCGGAGTTTGTGGCGCTGGCGCGGGAGTTGACACATCTGCGCGCAGAGCTGCGCGAAACCGGCGACCGCAGCCGTCGCCGGGATATTTTGCGCGAGATGTCGATGATGGAAGTCCGCATCGATATCGCCCGCAAAACCCATCAGAAATAAGGAGTTACGTGAGCATCTGGCCTTGTACCTGCTGATGATGTTTGTCCCTTGTGGTCAGGGTGTGAACACTGGCTACAGCAATTCGGGCCACAGTTCGGGATCCAGCGCCTGAATGAATGGCGACAGCATCTCTTCGTGTTTTTCCCAGGCTCCGAGTGAACGTTGGTGCACATTCTGGCGGACTTGTCCCGCGCTTAGGGACAGGATGGGCGTTGCGTTTTGATCAGGGCGCGCCATGGCCGGTGACTAGCCCAGCCCGGCAAACTGGGCCAGTCGGCGGCTCTGGGCGTCAATGTCTGAGACCAGGTCTTTGTAGGAGGCAACCATTAGCTGCTCGGGATAGATCTTTTGCCAATGCAACTGCATGGCTGCATGTAGGTTAAAGCGGTGGGCCATGGCTTTAAGGTTGTAGGAATAGGAGAGGGCCTGACCAGAGAAATGAGCTTGCCACACTGAGAGCGCCACATCGCGTGGGTCGCGCCGCATGCAGAGAATGCGGCAATCAGGGAAGGCCGCGATGAGGTAACCAATATACCGATAATTCTCAGGCATTTTGTCACTAAAGGCCCTGGTGCCTGCTGACAGGTCTGGAAGGCGGCTGAGGTAGTCACTTGTCAGCTTGGCCTGGGCTTCCAGATCAAAGGGTGTGGTCCCGTCAAGGAAGGGCTGGGTCAGAAAACCGGTTGCTGCCCTTTCCCCGAGGGCTGCAACATCGGGATGTGCGCCCAAGACCGCCTCGGTCAACGTCGTGCCGGAGCGTGGCTGACCTGTGATGAAAATCGGGCGCGGATGATCCTGGCGGGGTACAATGGTTTGAGAGGCTTTCGGGAACTGTGAAAGTATCGCCTGGGTTTGGTGCGTATCAGCCTCGGGATCATAAGGGTGCTGAGCGGCAATTTCTGCATTTGCCTGTGCCAGGTGACTCTGCAAACGCGCCAGATTTTGTTCCTGTTTGGCAAGCCGAGCCAGGCCAAAATGTAACTTGGCCCGGTCGCCCCCGGGGCGGGAAATCCGTTTGAGAGCAGAGTTCAGCGCGGCTTTGTGGGACTGCAACTCAGCACTCGTAATCAGAGGAGTAAGCTGTTCGAGTGCATCAGGATCATGTGGCGCGCGATCCAGGATTTTACGATAGCGTTGCCGTGCCCGGTCTTGTTCTCCGCGCTCAACATGCAAGGCGGCCTGACGCAGATTGGCGCCTAGATGATTTGGATCCAGGGTCAATGCGCGGGAAATGACCTATTGTGAGTCCTGATGCCTGGCTTGACGCGCGAGCGGGCGACTTGCATTGACCAGACATTCCAGATTGTCGGGATTGTACTTCAGGGCGGCTTCAAAGTCGGCCAAAGCTTCTTGCTCTTGCTCTTGCTCTTGCTCTTGCTCTTGCCCTTGTGCACCATGCACCAATGCTCTCAGACTATACAGTCGTGACTGTTGTGGCTCTTTTGTGATGGCTTGGGTCAGACAAGACAGGGCTTGGTCAAGATCGCCAGTACTCCACAGCGCCTACGCTTTGAGATAGATCGCGTCACCATGTCCGGGCATCTGGTTAAAGGCACCTGAAATAGAGACTTACCACATTTAATGGGCGAAAGCCGGTTTGTGACAGGTTGGTAAATCCGCTGGATTTTCATCTATGGGGCGTCAAAAAAGGTGGCAAATCGGAAACGGAATTCTGATTGGCGAAATCACAAAACTGGCGTTACTTTGCCTCTATGTGCGGTCGATTTGCGATAACCCTTCCCAATGATGCCATGGCGCAGCTGTTTGCGGCTCAACCGGCCAATGATCTGCCGGACACGCCCAACTACAACATCTGCCCAACCAACGCGGTGCATTCGGTGCTGGCTGGGGAACATGGGCGGCGATTGATCTCCATGCGCTGGGGATTTCTGCCGCATTGGTACAAAAGCGCGAGCGATGGACCGCTCTTGATCAATGCGCGTGCAGAAACCCTGGCGCAAAAACCCGCCTTTGCAGAGGCCTGCCGGGTGCGACGCTGCCTGATCCCGGCCACCGGCTATTATGAATGGACCAAGGATCCAGCGGGCAAGCGCTTGCCCTGGTATTTTCAACGGTCCGATCAGGCTCCCATTGCCTTTGCCGGGATCTGGCAGGACTGGGGAGAAGACCAGCTCAGAACCTGTGCCATCGTGACCACCGCCACAAACAACAGCCTCGGACATCTGCATCACCGATTGCCGCTGATGCTGGAGCCGCGGGATTGGCCGCTTTGGCTCGGCGAAGGGGGCAAAGGGGCAGCGACGCTGATGCAACCGGCGCCTGAAGGGCAGCACCAGTTTCATCGTGTTTCCACCAAGGTGAACAGCAATCGTGCTGAGGGCTGCGACTTGATCGAACCCTTTGATCCGGCATCTGAGCTGGAAGCGGACCCAGGCGATGAAACTGCGCAGGCAGAGCATGAGCCGCGCCTGCTTTGACGCCTCGCCCTGGTCAGTTGTTGTTGGTCAGTTGCCGCTGGCCAAGCCGCGTTGCGGTGCCCGGCTGTGCTCATTACCGGCCAGAATGGTTTTTTGCAGCAGGGAAACAAACGTCAGCTGCTCCGCGGTGTCGAGCCCGGTGAGGATCTCGCTCTGCGCTGCCATGACCACCGGGTGGACCTGTTTCAAAAGCTCCTCCCCGATCTGGGTCAGGGTGACTTCGCGTGCGCGCCGGTCGTGGCGGCTGACTGTGCGACTGACCATGCCCTTGGCTTCAAGCCGGTCGATGACCTTGCCCAAAGTGGCGCGATCATAGGCAATCAGCCCGGCAATCGAGGCCTGATCGATGCCGGGATGGGATTGTACCGCACAGAGGGCGGAAAATTGCACCGGTGTGAGATCGACGTCCAGACTGGCCATCTTGTCCATGAACTGGGCTACGGCAATCTGGTTGAGACGTCGGATCAGGTGGCCGGGCAGGCCATGAATGTCGAGCAATGGGGCATCCATAGGGCAGGTTCCAGTTCAAAATCTAATGTGCCCAGATCTTAAAACGACCTGGCGAAGGGGCGCAGCACCGGTGCGTCAGGACAGGTCCTGTGATGAAAGGCCCGGTGCAGCTACGGCTTTTAGGTGTTTGCAATGGAAAAATCTATAATTTCTCGGTGCTGTATCGGCAAACAGGAGGTGGAAACAATCTTTGCTTTGGGACTTTGGCAGGGTAAGGCAGAGATATGTCTTTGCGTTTCAAAACCCTGCAGGATCTTCTGGCCCATGGCCATGATACGGTCATCGATGTCCGCAGTCCTGGCGAATTTGCCGAGGATCACATTCCGGGTGCGATCAACCTGCCGGTGTTGGACGATGAGGAACGGGCCCAGGTTGGGACCATCTATGTACAGGACAGCCCCTTTCGTGCCCGCAAACTGGGGGCGGCCTTGGTTTTTCGCAACGCAGCCAAGCATATTGAAAACAGCCTCAGCCATCACGATGGCGGCTGGCGACCGCTGGTCTATTGCTGGCGCGGCGGGCAGCGCTCGGGCAGTTTTTCCTGGATGCTGCAGCAGATCGGTTGGCGGGCAGGGCTGGTCGAGGGCGGCTATCAGAGCTATCGACGGCTGGTCAAAGACTATCTTTATGATCAGAAGCTGCCCTTTCGGCTGTTGGCTTTGGATGGCTATACCGGCAGTGCCAAGACAGCGCTGTTGCAGCGAGTTGGCGAACTTGGCGGCCAGGTTCTGGATCTTGAGGGGTTGGCCAATCATCGCGGCTCCTTACTGGGGGCAATGGCGCAGCCACAGCCGAGCCAAAAAGGGTTTGAGACGGCGCTGGCGCTGCAATTGATCGGCATGGATCCCTTGCGCCCGGTCCTGATCGAGGCTGAATCGAGCAAGATCGGAGCCCGGATCATTCCACCCAGCCTCTGGCGGGCACTGAAATGCGCCCCCAGGATTGATGTCACGGCACCGATTGAGGCCCGCTGCCGCTATCTGACCAAGGCCTATGATGACATTTTGTCGGATGCAGGGGGCCTGCGCGAAAAACTCGGGTACCTGCGCCGGCATCAGGCGGGCGCGGTGATCGATCAGTGGTTTGCGCTGATCGACCAAGGGGACAAGGCGAGGCTGACGAGGGCGCTTATGCAGGATCACTATGATCCCTCATACCGCAAGTCCCGGCGGCTCAATGGTGCGCCCGCAGTGGCTGAGGTTGATCTGGGGCAGATGCGCGAGGCGGATTTGCTGCGAGCTGCGCGGCAAATCCACCACCAGCTTGAGGGGCCTGGTCGCTGATGGAAATATTTTGGTCCCGATGATGGAAATCCATGAACGGGGGAGCTCCCGCCCCCGCAGGTGCATCTGCTGTGCAGATACCCCTTGGCAGCGTTGGGCGTGGCACCGCGCCAATGGCGCGGTGCCACGCCCAACGGGAAGCGCTCTCGCCAGAGAGCAATGACGGGCGGGAGAGCTTTGTTTCGCCCTTGTCGGTAGAAAGCTCGAAAGTAAATCGACGCCACCTCTGACGCCCGCGACAGCGCTGTTTCCTCTCTTCTGGGTCCTGACCCTAAACGAGCCGAAGATCCTGAGCTTGCGGTGTGACGATTCCAATCCGGGCCGCGCAATATCCGGCGGCCTGCAACTGCCGCAGCAGCGCGGCTGCGTCTTTGGCGGAGACCGCAGCGAGCAACCCCCCGGCGGTCTGCGGATCAAACAACAAATCCGCCGCAGCGGAGCTTGCAAATTCGGGCCAGATGGCGCGGTTCTCGGTAAACAGCGAAGAGCGCAGACCACGTTTGGACAACTCCAGTGCCCCGGGCATCAACGGCACTGAGCCGAGATCCAGATCTGCTCCGACATCAGAGGTCTCGCAGATCCCAAAAAGATGACCTGCCAGGCCAAAGCCAGTGACATCGGTCATGGCATGGGCGGAGGCAAGGATCCGGGAGGCCTCCCCCTGCGGCTGACACATCAACGCCAGGGCTGCAGCAACCCAATCCCCCTTGGCCGCGCCGGCCATTTCTGCCGCCATGAGAGTGCCAGAGCCGATGGGTTTGGTGAGCAGCAGGACATCCCCAGGCCGTGCCCCCGCAAGGGTAACTGGCGTGCCTTGGCAAATCCCGGTCACCGTAAAGCCGATCGACAGCTCATCCCCGATGGAGCTGTGGCCGCCGACGATATCGGCCCCGGCCTGTTGCATGACATCGCCGGAGGCCTGCATGATTTCGGCCAGAGTGCGCTGCTGCAACTGCGTCGACAGGCGGGGCAGGATCAGGTTGGCGGTGGCCACCTGCGGCTCAGCCCCCATGGCCCAGATATCCCCCAGCGCATGCACAGCCGCGATCCGTGCCATCACCAGGGGATCCAGGACAAAGCCGCGCAGGTGATCGGTGCTGATTACCTGGTTGACGCCGCCGGTTTGCACCAAGGCCGCGTCATCACCAGGCAGCGGTTGCACATCGGCGCGCTGCGGGGGCGTCAGCGCCGTCAAAGCCGCACGCAGTGCCCCGCGTCCGGTCTTGGCACCGCAGCCGCCGCACATCGGCTTGTCACCCAGGGCCTCCGGCAGGTCATGGGTATGTTCCGCTGGCAGCTCGGCAGGCTCCATTTTGGGGAGGTTTCGAAACTTCTCCATGAAACTCTGATCGATCCGATCTTTCCAGCGCCAGACCAGCCCGCCGGAGAACTGCTGGCCAAACCGATCCCCAACCGCTTCTTTGGAGCCGAGCGAGATCAGCTTGAGGTAATCCTTTTGCGGATGGTATTTGCGCAGCGGGTCGCCTGTGAGCAGGGCCCGCAGATTGTGATAGAGGATCGGGGCCTGGCGCACCGCATAAACACCGGCCTTGGGGCGGGGCGCAAAGGACAGATGCGCACAGTCGCCCGCCGCAAAGACCGCGGGCACAGAGCTTTGCAACTGCGCGTCCACCTCGATGAACCCCTGATGGAGCTGCAAGCCGCAACCCGCGATCCAGTCATGCGGGCGTGCCCCGGCGGCCCCAGAGGTGAAATCCGACAGCACCACCCGGCCGTCACCCAGATGCACCAGCCCGGGCTCCAGCCTGGCAACGGATGTGTTCTCCACCACCGAGATACGATGCTCGCTAAAGGCGCGCAGCAGGCGTTTGCGCAGCTCCGGGCTGGCCTGTCCCAGTACCGGGCCGCTATCGATCAGATGGGCCTGACCCAACCGGCCTTGTTGCGCCAGCGCATGGGCCATGGCAAGGATCAGCTCTGCCCCGGCGACGCCACCGCCGATCACCGCGACATTGGCCGGGCCACTGCCAGAGCGAAACCGCTCCCAGCGCCGGGCAAAGGCGCCCAGGGGTTTGGCCGGAACGCCATGTTCAGCAAACCCGGGCAGATCGGGCATTTCAGAAGTGATGCCGACATCGACCGAGGCCAGATCAAATTCGATGGGGGGGCGACCAGGCACCTGAACCTGGCGCGCAACGGGATCCAGCCCTTCAGCGCTCCCCAGGATGATGCGCGCCCCGGCAAAGCGCGCCAGCTTCACCAGATCGATGTCCAGCTCATCGCGGCTATAGTGCCCTGCCACATAGCCGGGCAACATACCGGAATAGGGCGCGGTGGGGCCGGGGTTGATCACCGTCAGACGGGCACCGGGCAGGGGCCGCATGCCCCATTTCAAAAGCAATAGCGCATGGGCATGGCCGCCCCCGATCAGTACCACGTCCTTGGTTGCGGGCAGGGGGGCCATATGCATTTGGGTGCGCCTTCTTGAAAGTGGGTTACGTGCGGAGGTGTTCTAACAAATCCCGGCAACGCGACCTTGAGCTGTGACAAGGAGCCGGGTGTTAGTCTTTGTCCTCTGCACCGTCATCGACGTTATGAGTGGCCCAGATCCCGTCTTCGCCGGCCCGGGGCAGGCTGTCCGGGGTTTCATGCCGGTGCAGATGCACCTTGGCAATGAACAGGGCCGTGACCGGGGCGGTCAGAAAGAGGAACAGGGTTATCATCACCTCGTGCAGGGACAGATGTCCCTCGACGGCGATGCCATGCACCATGGAGGCCAAGAGCACACCACCCACCCCGAGCGATGTGGCCTTGGTCGGGGCATGCAGCCGCGACATCGGGTCGTTGAGCTTGATCAGGCCAAAGGAGCCGAGAAAGCCAAAGATACCGGCGATGATCAGGAAGCCAGCGATCAGATATTCGGAAATCATGCTCTCTCTCCCTTACTCGATGATATTGCCGCGCAGGATAAAGCGCGCATAGGCCACGGTGGAGACAAAGCCGAGCATGGCGATGATCAGGGCGGCTTCAAAATAGATCTCGGTCCCCAGCGCCAGACCATAGAGCACCATGAGGGCAATGGCATTGATGAACATCGAATCCAGCGCAAGGATCCGGTCGGCGATCTCATCCGCTGAGAGGATCTTCCACAGGTTCATCAGCACCGCCAGGGCAAAGCAGACGAAGGCAAAGATGGCAGCATAGGCAATCATTCGAAAATCTCCATCAGGCGGCGCTCGTAGCGCTGTTTGATTTCATCGCGGACCGCGTCCGGATCATCTGCATCCAGGCAATGCACCAACAGCGCGTGACCCTCCGCTGAGACATCCGCAGACACAGTGCCCGGGGTCATGGTGATGGTGCCTGCCAGCACGGTGATGGCCTCAGGCGTGCGCAGCTCCAGCGGCACTGCGATCCAGGCTGGCCGGCGCTTGGCATTGGCTTTGAACGCCACAATGCGGGCAACCGCGACATTGGCGAGGAGAATGTCATAGAGCACAACAAAGATGTATTCGACCACCTTCAGGGGTCTTTTCACCTTCATTTGTTGCGGCCAATAGGGCTGGGTCAGGAATGGGATCAAGAGCCCCAGGAGAAAGCCAAAGACCAGCGAGTTCAAGGTCCAGCTGTTGGCCAGCATGATCCAGGTGAAGGTGAGCAACAGGGTCAGGATCGGATGCGGCAACAGCCGCTGCAGCAGTCTCATGGTGTCACCTTTCCTAGAACGGCCTCGATATAGATCTCGGGCGCAAAGAGCTGCGCTGCGGTGGCCTCTGCATACTGGGTGGCAGGGCCGGCAAAGAGCGTCAGCAGGACCAGTCCTGCCAGCAGGGCAAAACAGGCCACAAAGGGCAGGGCCGCCGCGCGATCTGACGGGGCTTGGACTTGTTCGTCGGACCCATCTTCCCCGGCAGCTGAGTGTTCGCTATCGTCTTGGGGGACAATGGCATGGGCCTTCCAGAACAGCAGGCTACCGGCCCGCGCCATGCCGAGGATCATCACCAGGGACCCGATCAGGATTGTGGCCCAGATCCACCAGACCAGATCATGGCCTCGTGCGGCATCCAGCACCAACAGTTTGCCCAGAAAACCCGACAGCGGCGGCATGCCTGCCATGGCGATGGCCCCCACAAAGAACAGGGCTGCGATCAACCCGCTTTGGGGCATTTTCCGCTGGGCGGTGATCTCGATCCCCTGGCGCTCTGAGATCAAATCGGCGATCAGGAACAAGAATGCCGCAGCCAGGGTGGAATGCACGGTGTAATAAAGCGCCGCAGCGACGCTTTCAGGCGTGAACAGGGCTACGGCAGTCAGCAATGTGCCCATCGAGGTGATGGCACCAAAGGCCACAAGGCGGCCAATCCGGTAGGAGCCAAGAATGCCAATCGCGCCCAACATCAGGGTCACCAACGCGGCGGGCATCAGCCAAGACCCGGCCAGGCCCTGCGTGACTGCAAGGTCGGGACCAAAGACCAGCGTATACATGCGCAGGATGGCATAGGCCCCAACCTTGGTCATGATGGCAAAGAGCGCGGCGATGGGCAGCGGCGCATTGGCATAAGAGGCCGGCAGCCAGAAATGCAGCGGGATCACCGCCGCCTTGATGGCAAAAACCAACAGCAGCATCACCGCGCCGACGCGCAACAGTGCGGTGTCTTCTGCGGGGATCTCGGCCACGCGGACCGCCAGATCCGCCATATTGAGCGTGCCGGTCACCGAATAAAGTGTGCCCAGGGCGAACAGGAACAGGGTCGAGCCCAAGAGGTTATAGACCACATATTGCACCCCGGCCTGAAACCGGCGGGTGCCGCCCGAATGGATCATCAACCCGTAAGAGGCAATCAACAGCACTTCGAAAAAGACAAAGAGGTTGAAGGCATCACCGGTCAGGAAGGCGCCGAGAATGCCCATCAGCTGGAACTGAAACAGCGAATGGAAATTTGCGCCGCGCTTGTCCCAGCCAGAGCCAATGACATAGAGGTTGATCACCAACGCCAGCACCGAGGTCAACAGCACCATCATCGCCGAAAGCTGGTCCAGCACCAACACGATCCCAAAGGGGGCCGACCAGTTGCCCAGCTCATAGACCTGGACTTCGCCGGTGGCCGCCTGCGCCGCCAATACCATTGAAATCGCCACCAAAGCCACTGTACTGGCCAGCGAGAAAATCCGGGTCAGATCCAGATGGTGACGCACCACCATGATGATGAAGGGGGCCACTAGGGCGGGCAGCACCACCGGTGCAATCAGGAAGTGGTTCATGCGTTTTCCCCCTCATCTTCCGGGTGGTCCGGCATGTCGATACGGTCGTCTCTGGCCGACAGATAGGCGGCAAGTGCAATCATCACCACCACCGCTGTCATCCCGAATGAGATCACGATGGCGGTTAGCACCAGCGCCTGCGGCAGCGGATCAGTATAGGTGACCTCGGCGTATTTGTTCAGGATCGGCGGAGCGTTGACCGCCAGTCGGCCGGTGGCAAAGAGAAAGACATTGACGCCGTAGGTCAGCAGCGACAGCCCCAGGATCACCGGAAAGGTGCGCCGCCGCAGGATCAGGTAAATGCCCGCGGCAGTCAGCACGCCCACGGCCGAGGCCACCAGGAATTCCATGTTCAGGACATCCATGTTCAGACCTCATCTTCTGTGGTGGGCGCGTCATCGCGGGCGGGGTTGATATCCATGGCGTGTTCGGACCCCATCCCTGGTTGCCAGGCAAAGCGCGCCAGGCTTTCGAGGGTCAAAAGCACCGCGCCAACAACGGCGAGGAAGACGCCCAGGTCAAACAGGGCGGCGGTGGCCCATTCGAACTCTTGCAAGGGCGGCCAATGCAGGTAGCCAAAATCACTGGTGAGAAAGGCGCTACCGCTGAACCAGGAGGCCATGCCCGTCGCGGCGGCCACCAGCACGCCGGATCCGATGATCCCGTGGTAAAAGACCCGCTGACGTTCTGAGGCCCAGGAAAAGCCCGAAGCCATATATTGCATCAACAGTGCGATGGCTGCGATCAGACCGGCAATGAAACCGCCGCCAGGCAGGTTGTGCCCGCGGAAGAAGATATAGGCCGCGACCATCAGCGCCAGGGGCATCATCACCCGCGTGGCCACCACCATCATCATCGGGTGGGCGTCCCCGTCCTGCGGCATGTCGGGCTTGCGATTGAGCAAATAGGCACGGACCCGCGAGCCCAGCACTGCTTCGGTCAGCGCGTAGATCACCAGCGCGGCAATGCCCAGGACGATGATCTCGCCAAAGGTGTCATAGCCGCGGAAATCAACCAGGATCACATTGACCACATTGGTGCCGCCGCCGCCTTTGTAGGAATTGGCCAGATGATATTCCGAGATGCTGGGCAGAGCAAAATCGCGCAGCATCAGCGCATAGATCAGCGCGGCCGCGCCCAGTCCCCCCACAACGGCAATGCCGCCATCGCGCATCCGCACCCAGGCCGGGGCCTCAATCGGGCTGTCCTTGGGCATGAAGTTCAGCGCCAGCAGCAAAAGCACCATGGTCACCACTTCGACCGACAGCTGGGTCAGAGCCAGATCCGGTGCGGAGAGGTAGTTGAAGCCCATCGAGACCACCAGCCCCACCACCCCGATCAGCACCAGCGACAGCTGGCGCTGACGGTGGTTGGCAACAACCGCCAGGGTGGCCACGATCAGGCAGAACCAGGCGATTGTGGCAATGGGGCCAACGTTCTGCACCTCTCGGGTGGCTGCGCCGATGGTCCCGGTGGAATAGGCATAGTAGCTGATGCCGATGATAAACAGCATCATCACAAAGGCGTAGCGGGTGATGGCCCCATTGTGCAGACCGTCGGTGATCAGTTGCGACAGTTTGGTCAGCCCCCGCATCAGGGTGTCAAAGATTGCCTTGGCCTCAGGGCGTGGGGCGCGGGTCCAAGCCGCCATCAGGGGCGCATGCAGCATCAGCAACAGCAGGCCACCCGCCACAGCCACGCCGGACATATAAAGCGCAGGGGTAAGCCCGTGCCAGAGTTTCAAAGAATAATAGGGCAGCTCATCACCACCGATTACGGCTCCGGCGGCCACCGCCACCAATGGGCCTGCCAGCTTGGCCGAGAACAAGCCGATCAGAACAACCAAAGAGACCAGGAAGGCCGGGCCGACCCACATGCCAAGGCCGGGATCATGCGGCGTGGCCGGATAGTCGCTGCGTTTTGCGCCCAAAAACACATGACCAATGAAACGAAAGGAATAGGCGGCAGAGAACAGCGCGGCCAGCAGCGCCAGCCCGGGCACCAGATACTGCGACCCGGCCCACAAGGTGTGCACGGTTTCCTCCAGCATCATCTCCTTGGAGAGGAAACCGTTGAAGGGCGGAATACCGGCCATCGACAGGGCGGCGACAATGGCGATGGTGGCGGTGACCGGCATCAGGTGGCGCAGGCCGCCCAGACGTTTGATGTCGCGGGTATGGGCCTCATGGTCGACGATGCCGGCGGACATGAACAGCGCCGCCTTGAAAGTGGCATGGTTGATGATGTGAAACACCGCCGTCACCGCCGCGATCTTGGTGCCAAAGCCCAACAGCATGGTGATCAGCCCCAGGTGGCTTACGGTGGAAAAGGCCAACAGAGCTTTGAGGTCGTCTTTGAACAGGGCAATCACTGCGCCCAGCAACATGGTCACCAGACCGGTGGTGGCAACGATATAGAACCACTCAGGGGTGCCCGCCAGAACCGGCCAGAGCCGCGCCATCAGAAACAGCCCCGCCTTTACCATGGTGGCAGAGTGCAGATAGGCCGAAACCGGGGTTGGGGCCGCCATGGCATGGGGCAGCCAGAAGTGAAACGGGAACTGTGCCGATTTGGTGAAACAGCCCAGCAGGATCAGGATCAACGCGGGCAGATACATCGGCGAGGCTTGGATCAGCGCCTTGTTTTGCAAGATGGTGCTGAGATCATAAGAGCCCGCGATATTGCCCAGGATCATCATGCCGCCGATCATCGCCAATCCACCGGATCCGGTCACGGCCAGGGCCATGCGTGCGCCCTGGCGTCCCTCGGGCAGATGTTTCCAATAGCCGATCAGCAAAAAGGACGACAGCGAGGTCAGCTCCCAGAAGATCAGCAGCAGCAGGATGTTGTCGGACAGAACGATGCCAACCATGGCGCCCTGAAACAGCAGCAGATAGGTGTAGAACTGCCCCATGGGATCTTCGCGTGAGAGGTAGAAACGCGCATAGAGAATGATCAACAGGCCAATGCCGAGAATCATGCTGGCAAAGAGAAAGCCAAGCCCATCGAGGAAGAAATTTGCATTTAGCCCAAGCGCGGGCAACCAGTCGATGCCAACCTGAATGACCTCACCGCGAAACACTGCAGGTGCGTGCAACAGCAAGCCGACAAAGGCCAGAAAGGTGGTCAGACCGGCAGCAGAGGCCGAGGCATTGCGCCCGGCACGTATCAAAAGGGCGGGAAAGACCGCGCCGAGAAAAGGCAGGGCCGCGATCAAGAACAGGGACACGTGCAGTTCTCCTGGTTGGAAAGGCAATAGGCAAAGGCTTAGGCAATTTTTTGCAACTGATCCAGTCCTGCAAAGGCGTAAGTGTCTCAACAGTGGGGTTTTGTCACCATCTAGGGAGGGTGCAGCGGTTTTTTTACCCTGTTGGTGAAAATTCTCGGTCAGATTGCAAAAATGACTTTCCCCACCGAGCAGAGACCTAGGAAGGTTCTGACGGGAAATTGATAGGACCCATGCCGCCTTCGGCTGCCCGGAATTTGGCAAAGCTGCTAGAAAGGGCGAAATCACCGATGGGGCGGCGTGCCACACCCCTTGCTACGGCAGAATATGGATTTGAAATGGAGCCCTGGGACATGGTGTATCGGGATGGAGATCAAGAGCTGGGCGAGGTGGCGCAGCACACCCGGCGGCGGTTGCTTTTGGGGTTGGGCGGGGCTGGGGCCTTGCTCCTTGGCAGCGGTATCTGGTGGTGGCGGTCCCAGCCCGCAGCGCATGACCAGCCCCGTCTCACCCCGGCGCAGGCCTTTGCCAAAGCGCAGTCCGGAGAGATTACCCTGGTGGATATTCGCACGCCGCGGGAATGGCGGCTGACCGGTGTTGCAGTAGGGGCCGTGGCGATTGATATGCGACGTGAGGATTTTCTGACCGCGCTGGAGCAGCACCTGGGGGGCAGGCGTGATGCGCCGGTTGCTCTGATCTGTGCCCGTGGGGTGCGTTCCGCGCGGATGACTCGGGCGCTGGCGGCCGCGGGGGTTGTCAATGTGATGGATGTTCCCGAGGGCATGTTGGGATCTGCCAGTGGCCCGGGTTGGATTGCGGGCAATTTACCGGTGGCCAGATGGGAGGGCTAGATATGGAGCTTTCCAGAGGGCGCGGCTTGCCAAGCACCGCTGTACTGACCTTGGGATTTCTGGGACTTGCTATGGGCGGCCTGACTTGGGGGTCACAGGCCCAAGCGGGTTGTGGGGCTGCGGCTGGTGCCTGCGAGGTGGCGCAGGGCAGCTATCATATTGCATTGCCTGAGACGGAGATGGATGTCGGGGCGACTTTGGAAAAGAGACCGGCTGTGGTGTTTCTCCATGGCTACGGGGGATCGGGCGCGGGGTCGTTGAACAACAAAGCCATGGTGCGCGGATTGACCGCGCGCGGTTATGCGGTGATTGCGCCGGATGCGCTACCTGGTCGCAACGGCAATCGGTCATGGAATTTCTTTCCCGGATGGCAGGGGCGCGACGAAGTCGAGTTTTTGCAAATGGTGGCTGTGGATGCGGCTGAGCAATTTGGCTTGAACCGCGACGAGATGGTGCTGGCGGGATTTTCCGCAGGGGGCTTTATGGTGAGCTATCTGGCCTGTGCCTCGCCAGAGTCTTTTGCGGCCTATGCGCCGGTTTCCGGCGGGTTCTGGCGCCCGCAGCCTGACAGCTGTGCAGGTCCGGTGCGCCTGTTTCACAGTCATGGCTGGAGCGACGGCGTGGTGCCTTTGGAGGGTCGCTATCTGGGTGGGGGGCGGTTTCAGCAGGGCGATATCTTTGCCGGGTTGGAGCTGTGGCGCCAGACCAATCTCTGCCGCGAGCAAGCCCCGGGTCGCGCCTGGCAAGAGGGGGCGCTGCTGCGCCGTCGCTGGGCCTGCAGCCCTGCTGCGGATATAGAATTTCTGCTGTTTCCCCAAGGTCATCAGGTGCCCGCCGATTGGGCGGATTGGATGCTGGACTGGTTTGAGGCCAAGGCACCCACACCAGGGTAACCGGGCGCGAAGAACGCGGGGGTTCCCGCGCCTTTTCCTCTCATCGCAGATGAGAGGAAAAGCCTTGGGCCTGGCAGCGCCCCGGGCGGGGCGCTGCGGCTGCGACTTGGCGGCATCTGTTCCGACGCATCGCAGAGCTCTGTGTCTATGCGGTATTTATTCGGCAGGATGCTGGGCGCGGCCATCCAGATACTGCTTGAGCTGTTGGCGATAAAGGCGGGCTGTGCGGGTGATTCTTGGCTCCGTATAGACCACCGGTGTTGCCATCCAGCCGCGCCCTGAGCTGCCGGCCCGTCGGCCAGACAGCGCCGAAAGCGGCACCGCCAGCACCAGCGACAGGGCGATCGGCACCAGCCAGAGCGACACCAGCCCGGCCAGGATGCCGCCCCAAAGCGCCAGACCACTGAGGGTCTCCAGGGCATGACAGGTCAGCAAGACAGGCCAGCCATAACTGCCGCCCTGGCGGGCCTGAGGGGACCAGCCGTACTGCAATCCAAAGGTGGTGCGAAACACCGCTATCATCTGCTGCACCATCAGGATGGGGGCATAGAGCACCGCCAGCAGAATCTCGCAGGCCACTGACAGGGCAAACCGGATCGGGCCGCCATAGTCGATGAGCCGCCCGCCGGTCAGTCCCAGTGCCAGCACTGCCAGCAGCTTGGGGGCAAGCAGCATGGCATAGATCAGCAGGATCACCAGCACATGGCGGGGCTCTGACATATCCGGCCAGGAGGGGCGGGAGGGGTTTGCCTCGCTGAAGTAATGGATCACCGAGGCCTCTTCGCCAAGCCCGATCAGTGCCCAGATCACCAGCAGGGCAAACCAGATCGGTGCCATCAGGTAGCCAATGGCCCCATGCAGCAGGTGAAACCGCGAAACCGCAAGAAAGCCGCGCGCACCCAGCAGGTTCAGGTGTTGCAGGTTGCCCTGGCACCAACGGCGATCCCGCAGGATATGGTCGATCAAGGTCGGGGGTGTTTCCTCGTAGGATCCCCCCAGGCGCGGCAAAAACCGCACTCGCCAACCGGCCCGGCGCAGCAGGCCTGCCTCGACAAAATCATGGCTCATGATCAGTTTCTCGCGTCCCGTCAGGCGCGAACGCAACAGTGGCAGCCCGGCGCAGGCAGCAAAGGCGCGGGTCCGCATGATGGCATTGTGACCCCAGTAGTTGCCCTCGAACCCGGTCCAGCGTGCCAGACCTTCGGCCAGGGCAAGGCCGTAGACACCATTGGCAAACTGCTGCATGCGGCCAAAGACCGACTGGGCCCCAATCAGCTGCGGAAAGCTTTGGATCAATCCTGCACTTGGGTCGCGCGACAGGGCATCGGCCAGGCGGGTAATGGCGCGCCCGGTCATCAGGCTGTCGGCATCCAGCACCAACATGGCCTCATAGCCCGCCCCCCAACGTCGCAGCCAGTCGCTGATGTTGCCGACCTTGCGGTGGGTGTTCTGGGCGCGACGGCGATAGTAGAGCTGCAGCCCATTGGGAAGATCTGCGCGCAGGGCCTCGACGCTTAATCGCTCCTGTTCGGCCAGGGCATCGTCGCGGGTGTCGGAGAGGATGAACATGGCATAGCTGTGATCGCCACCGCGGCGGTGCAACTCTTCCAGCATCGATTGGACATTGCCCAGCACATACCAAGGGGTTTCGTTGTAGACCGGCACCAGCAGGGCCACCGTCATCGGGGCGGCGGGGGCCTTGGGACGGCTGCGATCGCGTTTTGACAGAGAAAACAGCCCCAGCAGCACGGTGGAAACGGAAAAGCAGATCCAGAAGAAATTGAAAGCGATCAGCGCCAGAAGCACCAGCTCCAGTGCCATAAAGCCGCCCTTGGCAAACCAGCCCTGCATCACCCAGGTGAGCCCCGCAGTGGCCAGCATTGCAGGTGAAAAGGCCAGAATACGCCAGAGCGCCACCTGCTTGGGGGGCTCAAACACCGGGGCATTGGTGTCGCGAAACGGCGCAGTGAAAACCTGCTCTGGCATCTCCATCACCTGCAGTGGCGGCATCAGGGGTTCGGCTGGCAAAACAGGCTGGGTCATGCGGTCCACCTATAGAGCCAGACTTCGCTTGCGGGTTTGCCGGCGCGACGCAGCTGCAGACGCAGCTCAACATGGTTTTCGGCGTTGGGAACAAAGCTGAACGCAAGGCGCAGGCCGCCGGTGCCGGGATTGCGCTGCAACACGCCGACCCCGGGATCCACATGCGGTGAGGACAGATGGACTTCGATGTCATCAGGGTCGCCTGCAAGCAAGGGGTGGGCCTCAAAATCCACGGTCATCAGCCGGCCAGGCTCACCAAAGATACGCGCGCCAGCGGCAGTGTCGATGACGCGGGCCAGATCGGTCTCCAGATGCGGCTCCTCGCCCCAGCTCAGACGATAGGAAAGCGGCACTTCGCTGCCCGCCGCAATCTGTTGGCGCGGACGCCAATAGGCGACGATATTGTCGTAGATCTCTTTGTCGGCGGGGATTTCGACCAGCGTGACGGCGCCTTTGCCCCAATCTCCCTTTGGCTCTACCCAGAGGCTGGGGCGGCGGTGGTAATTGGCCTCGAGGTCCTCAAAATCGCCCAGGCGGCGGGAGCGCTGCATCAGGCCAAAGCCAAGCGGGTTCTCGTCCACAAAGGAGGAGGTCTGCAGATGGGTCGGGTTGGCCAGGGGACGCCACAGCAGCTCTCCGTTGCCGTTGTGGATCAGCAGCCCGTCGCTGTCGTGTACATTAGGGCGGAAATCATCAAAGCGATTGCGGTTGGTGCGATCAAAAAGAAACATCGACGTGAGCGGTGCCAGCCCGGCATGGGACAGATCCTCACGCGCAAAGAGGCGCGCCTCGACCTCCATCACCGCAGGCAAGCCAGGTGTGATGGTAAAGCGATAGGCACCGGTGACCGAGGGAGAATCCATCAACGCATGCACCACCATGCTGCGTTGGCCGGGGGCGGGGGCCTCGAGCCAGAACTCAGTGAAATCGGGAAATTCCTCGCCCATGGGATCGCCGGTTTTCAGCGCCAGCCCGCGTGCAGACAGCCCATAGGACTGGCCCAGACCAATGGCCCGGAAATAGCTCGCGCCCTGAAAGACACAGAACTCGGTCTTCTTGCCCGGTTGATCCAACTCTGTGCGCAGACGCAGGCCGCTGTAGCCAAGTGCGCCTGTGGTGCTGAGAGGCGGGGCGATCTCGCCACGGTCAAACAGGCCCATGTCAAAGCCAAAGGGTTTGGCCATGCCATCCGTGACCGTGTTCACCTGCACCGCATGGCGGAAATAGAGCCCGGGTAGGAACAGGTCGACATTGTAGCTGTTGTCGGTTTTGGACCAGATCGCGCGTTTGGTGCGAAAGCGATGGGCCTTGTACTGATCATAGGAAAGGTTCAGCCAGTCCTGTGGAACTTCTTCGCGAGGGGTATATGCTGTTGCCGCCAGATCGCGCGCACGGGAAATTACCTGATCATGGTCAAAGGGCTGCGCGGTGGCGCGGTCGGCTGCACGGGCGGGCAGGGTGCTGAGCATGGTTGTCGAGAGCGCAGCGGCGAGGAAGGCACGGCGGTTCATCGCTTGGCCCTCCAGGGTTGCGATTTGAACCACCCGGCGGCATAGGCGCAGGTGATGATCAGGCCAAAGCCGACGAGATTGGCCAGCGCGGTAATCAGGATGCCGCGTTCTGTCTGATCCAGGGCAAAGCCGATGAGCCGGGCCAGGGCCATGGAAAAGACAAAGACCGCCAGGCTTTGCTGGCCGACCTTGGTGATGATCATGAGCAGGCGCGCCCAGATCCGGGCCCCAAGCGAGTGCCCGGAGGCCATGAGGCGCTTGCCGCCTTGACCAGCAACCAGCCAGCCAAGATAAGCCAGCGACAGGAAATGGGCATAGCGCAACAGGCCGAAATCGGTCTTTTCGCGCCATTGCGCCGTGGTCTTCCACCGGGGGCGGATCAGATCGCCGAGATCGCCATTGGCTGCATCCACCCAAAGGAAGACCTTCCAGGAGCCAAAGGGCGCGGAAAGAACCAGAAAGGCGGCAGCGGCAAGGCCCAGCAGGGCCGAGACCGGAGGTTTTGGCAGCCATCCTTTCATGAAGGCAAAGCCGGTGAAAAACAGCAATTGCCAGCCAAAGGGGTTAAAGAACCACTCGCGCGCAGACCAGGGCTCTGCCGGGAGCGAGGCCCCATCGGGGCCAAACCCGATCAGATAGGGATTGGCGGCGAGCCAGATCAGCACAGAGGCAAGGGCAACGGACCACAGGCCAACCCGCTCCAGCCCCATCATCAGCGGCATCAGCGCCAGCACCACCAGATACATCGGCAGGATGTCAAAGTAGTTGGGCACATAGGTGAGGGTGAAAAGCCCCACCAGCTGCGGCGCCGGATTGTTGAAGAAATGCTGCAGGTTCAACGTGTTGATATAGGTCTTGTCAAAGGCACCATAGGTGTCGAGCGCTGCCATGGACATGGCCACAAAGAAGAACAACCCGATATGGGCCCAAAACACCTGCCAGCAGCGAAACAGCACCCGCGCTGTCCCCAGTCCCCAGCCTTGCTTGGCAAAGGAGCCGCCAAACGCAATCGCCGAGGCCATGCCAGAGCAGAAGACAAAGATCTCGGTGGCGTCTGAAAAGCCAAAGCGCGCCGGAATCCAGCCGGTCCAGCGATTGCCGGGAATATGCGCCACCAGAATGATGAACATGGCGATGCCGCGATAGAAATCGAGCCGCGGGTCGCGGATGCGACCCGCCGAAGCAGTGCCGGAAGTGGGGGGAGCAGGAGAAACCGTCCGATTGGCCGCAGGCCCCGGATCTTTGTTTTGTGCTGGAAAGGGCGAAATTTCCGCCATGGGTGGTCTGTCCTTACGCGTTTGAATTAACTGGTGTTTTACGGTGGCCGAACGGCTGAAATCTTGGCCGCTTATTCTGCCGGCATGCTTTGGGCGTCAAGCCCATCTCGACCGCTGGCGATTAGTTGCCGACGCGCCAGGGCATAGTTGTCCTCGCTGCCTGCGCGTTTGGCCCGGCGATCATCCAGAATGGCCTCTACCGCATCGAAATCCCCGGAGCGCAACCCGGCATCGATGGTCATGCGTTCAAAGACGTCGCGCTGGGCGTGGCTGCCACCCGCCAGCTGCATCGATCCCCGGGCCCTCAACAGATCACCAAAGGCCTGGGCATAGTTGCCCTCGCCAAAGGCTTCGAGCCCGTTGGCGGCGGCGCAGCCGGGGCTGGCCATGCGCTCCTGGGCCTCTGTTTTGCGCATCTTGGCATCGGCGTGGATACGGGCAACCATGCGCCGGGTCTCAGCTTCGCGGTTGTGGCCTGCTAGGGCCAAGAGATAATGCAGATCGGCAAAAATCAGGCTGCCGTCTTCGGTGCGGTTGGCGCAAAGTTCCGACAGCTCTTCCCAGCGGTTGCCCACGGGGACCCCTTCCAGCTCCATGCGCATCAACAGCGAGGTGGCGTTGGAAATGTCGCGGTAGTCGTCGGTCTTGTCTTTGCGTACTTCGGTGTCATAGAGCATCAGCGCGAGATCGCTTTGGCCCAGATCGAGATGCATCAGCGCCTTGTGCCACCAGACGTGGTAGCGGAAGTTGTTGCAATGGGCCCAGGCCTCTTCGCGCCCTGTCAGCCAGTCCAGGCCGGTGGCGGCATTGCCGGTCATTTCGTGGACATGGGCCACCGCGTGCAGCCCCCAGGCATCATCGGGGGCCATCCACAGCGCCTGACGACCGGTTATTTCGGCCTTCTCGTAGGCACCGGTTTCTTCCAGCGCAAAGGAATGACAGCCCAAAAGATAGCCCCGGCCCGGATGATCGGGCGCATAAGCGGGCATCACCCTTTCGATTGAAGCGCGCATGCCTTTGGGGTCACCCAGGATAAAGCGGATGCCATGGCTGAGCTTCATCGCCAGAGAATCCTCTGGGGAGGAGGTCAGCACCTGTTCCATCAATGCGATGGAAACAGAGGGACGTCCCCCCAGCCAGGCTTCCAGCGCGTCGACATACAGGCGTTCGCGCGGCAGCGCGGCCTCATACCCCAGCTTGGCGGCCCTGAGCGCATCCTGCGCCATGGGCAAGAGTTCCGAGCGCCCCAGCATCAGCACAGAGATCCCCTTGATCGCCTGGGCGAGGGCGAAATCAGGCGCGGCACTCAGCACGGCACCAAGATGATCAGCGGTCACAGCGGCATGGGCAAGAACCCCCACCTGGGTGCTGTCCCAGCTTTTCTGGGTTTGGGCGCAGCGCAGGCTGGTCTCTTGTCCAAAGATATCTTGCGTCATTGAGGGTCCAATCTCTGCCTGTTGTCCGGGATTACTGTGGTTGAGCCGAGCGTAAACGAGGTGGAGAGGCCGCGCGACAGGGCTCGCGGTTTGGTGAAGCCGCGTGTGTGAAAAGTGGGGGATCTTGCCGAATTGCCCTGATTTATCAGGCGATTTTCCGCGTCTCTGTAACGTGAAGAGGCTCAGAATCGGCAAACCCCCGCCGGATGGGCGAGGGCTTGCCGAAATTTGTAACATTCAGGGTCAGCCGCAGCGGAGCTGTGGTTGCCCTGCAGGTCTCAACGTTCTGCGAAGGGGGTGTCCGAGGAGAGAATCTCCTGGGTATCGCTGCCACATTGCGGCGGGGCCATCCGGTAGGTAACCGGGGTGCGCGAGAAATTCAGCGGGTTTCCCAGCAGCTGCACCGGGCCCGCAGAGGACTGCATCTCGATGGCCATCTCGCGCGCCGCTACCTGATCGGAGGCAAAGACACGATCCAGGGTCTGCACCGGGCCGGCCGGGACCTTGCGGGTCTCCATCCCGGCAATGACCTCATCCATGGTAAAGCGTTTGAGCGCCGGGATCAGGATGTCGTTGAGGGCGTCGCGGAACTGCAAACGGGCGGGATTGCTGGCAAAACGGGGATCCTCAGCCAATCCCTCAAGACTGAGAAACTCCATGAAGCGGCGGAACTGGCTGTCATTGCCCACCGCCAGGATCACATGGGCGTCCGAGGTCTCATAGAGGCCATAGGGAACAATGCTGGGGTGTTCATTGCCGCGCCGCGTTGGGTTTTGGCCAGTGTTGAGATAGGCCACGCCTTCGTTGATCAGCCAGGCCACCTGGGCATCGACCAGGGCCAGATCGATCTGCTGCCCCTCGCGGGTTTTCTCTTTGTGATGCAGGGCGGCGAGAATGCCGATGGTGGCATACATGCCGCACATCACATCGGCGATGCCAACGCCCGCTTTCACCGGCTGGCCCTCGGGGTCGCCGGTCAGGGACATGATGCCGCCATAGCCCTGGGCCATCAGATCATAGCCGGGTTTGGAGCTGTTGGGGCCGGTCTGACCATAGCCGGAGATCGAGCAATAGATCAGCTGCGGAAAGTCTGCGCGCAGGCTGGCATAGTCCAGCCCGTATTTGGCCAGACCGCCGGGTTTGAAATTTTCCACCAGAATGTCCGCCTCTGCGGCGAGGCGTCGGATGATGTCCTGGCCTTCCATTGTGGCGATATCCAAGGCGATGGAGCGTTTGTTGCGGTTGGCGGCCATGAAATAGGCCGACAGATCAGAGCGGTTGCCATCGGCGTCACTCACATAGGGAGGGCCCCATTGGCGGGTGTCGTCGCCGCCGGTCTTGGGGTTTTCCACTTTCAGCACATGGGCACCGAGATCGCCCAGAAGCTGGGTGCAGGTGGGCCCGGCCAGAATGCGCGACAGGTCCAGGACCTTGATGCCTTTGAGCGCACCGTGGCCCAGGCTGTCGGCAGGGGTCCAACCTTTGGGCTGTGTTTTGGGCATGTCGTCAGATGCGGCCATCATATCCTCCGGGAGCAATCTCGGCTGAGATGACAGTGAAACGATCCGAGGCCAAGGCCTGTTCGAGGGCGGCGCGCAACTCGGCGCGATTACGTACCGTCGCACCATTGCCACCAAAGGCGCGGCCCAAGGCGGCAAAGTCATGCCGTTTGAAATCGACACCGGTGTTGACCATCTGGCGTTGACGCTGCTTGAGTTCGATGAGGGCGAGGCTGGCATCGGCAAAGACCACAAAGATCGGGGCCAGTCCCATCTCGGCGGCGGTGGAGAGCTCTCCGGCGGTCATCAGAAAGCCTGCGTCGCCGGAAAAGCTGACAACGGGGCGCTCTGGCTGGGCCAATTTGCGGCCAATGGCCATGGGCAGGGCGCAGCCCATGGTGCAGAGCGCGGAGGATTGGATCAGCGCGCGGGGCTCATGACAGGTCCACATCTGGCTGAGCAGGATGCGATGGGCACCGCTATCGGCGGTGGCCAATGTATTGGCGGGCAGGGTGGCGCGGCATTCAGCAATCACCCCGGCCGGGCCCCAGTCGTCATCGGTGGGAAAGGCGGCCTGTAGCGCGGCCCGAACCCGTGCCGGGCTGTTGCAGGGCCAGATCTCGGAGCTGGTAGCGGCATCGCGTTTCGTGAGCGCAGCCAGGGTGGGTTTCAGCGCACAGGTGAGGGCCATGCTGGCCTGGTGCATGTAGTGGGTATTGGACACCGGGGTGATGTCGATCATGCGCTGTTGACTGGGATTCCAGAGGTTGCGCCAACCGGGGCGCATCTCGATCGGGTCATAGCCAAGTCCGAGGATCAGATCAGCATCGCGCAGCAGCGGCAACAGGTGTTTGTCTGCCAGCGGTGACAGGCCGGCACCACCAAGGCACAGCGGATGGGTCTCAGGCAGAATGCCCTTAGCCTTATAGCTGGTGACAAAGGGGATCTGATGGGCCTCGAAGAAGGCGCGGATTTCGGGCGCGGCATCTTCCTGCAAGGCGTCCAACCCGATGATCGCCAGGGGGCGGGCTGCATGGGACAGCCAGTCATGCGCCTGCGCCAGGGTGGCATCATCTGGTTGCGTCGCTCTGGCTGGCGCGCGGCGGCTTCCGCGATCTCTGGTGGGGGTCTCTGCAGTGGAGATCGGCACGTCAATATGCACCGGCCCGTTGCGCGGCTCTGTTGCGATTGCCACGGCCTTGTCGGCGATCTGATCGGCGGCCTCTGCGTTCAGGCGAAAGCTTGCCTTGGTGATCGGGGCAAAGACCGCACGGTGGTCCAGAACCTGATGGGTGTAGCTGTGTTCTTCGGCGGCATCGACACAGCCGGTGAGCACCAGCATCGGTACCCGATCCTGATGGGCATTGGCCACCACATTGACACCATTGAGGGCCCCAGGGCCCAGAGTGGCGAGCAGAATGACCGGCGCCCCATCGGCGTGATATACGCCTTCGCCGATGAATCCGGCGGCATTTTCATGTTTGGCCAGATGAAACTGGATGCCAGCCTGGACCAGAGCATCCATCAGGGTGAGCACCTCGCCCCCTGGCATGCCAAAGGCATGGCGGCAGCCGACCTCATATAGTTGTCTGGCCAGCACATCGGCGGCGCGAAGGCTTTCGCTCATTTTTGGTATCCCCTGTTTCTGATGGCCAGAAATCGCGGAGTGCGAGCCTTGGCGCAAGCCGTATCACGGCTCTGTGACCAGGGGTGAGCGGGGATGGGAAGAAAATTGCCCATCGCCGGTGGCCCACAGATGGCCCGCAGATGGACCAGAGTCAGCGCTGCGCCGCCTCTGCGATGGCGGCAAACCGGCGATCCAAGGCGTGCGCGATCTGCAACAGTCTGGCTCCCCCCTCGTCGATATAGGGCATAAAGACATGGCTTGGCAGCTTGTAGGAGAGAGTAGCGCTGCCATTGCTGTTTTCTGTCACGTAGAACCGGATCGGTGCCTCGATCATCGCCGCCGTCGACAGCGCCAGCACCTGCACGGCCAGGTCGTTTTTGAAGACGCCGATGACTCGGTTTCCGGGAATGGTGATGCCACGCGCCGCAGCGGCCTTGGTGGGACCTGCCTGGGTGACAACGAAAAGGCCTTCGGCTTTTACGGCGACTATCAGATCGCGCAGCAACTGGTCATAAGGCTTCTGTGTTGTATGGAGCGCCCAACCGGGCCTTTTGTTCAGCCCCTCTGCCTGGGCACCTGTCCAGGGAGCAAGCCCGAGCAGGCAGCCGATGAGGAGCGCGGCAGTGACAAGCCGACGCCGAGTGGCGAGACACAGAGACAAGATGTCTTGGCGGTGGAGAGTTGAGAACATGGCGCGGCTCCGCTGGAACGGGTTGCGCTATTCTTACGCTGTACCGGGACAAACAGGCTTCACATTGCTGTGTAGGCCAGAGCGACACAGGGCGCGTCGCATGATCCAGGCTCTGCGAATTCCGGGTTGCAAGAGCTCTGTCCCACAGGGAGTCAGGCGAGGGGGGCTGACCTTAGGTTGCGATCTTGCCGCCACCGCGCTTGGTGACCACAACAACCGAGGGTCGGGGCGGCATCGCTGGGTCAAAGTCGGGCCAGCGCGTGGCGGGGTCTTCAAAGGTGGAGGCGCGGGCAAAGCCTTTCAGGGATGTGGTGCCATCCGTGCCGGGATGCTGCACGGCGAGAAACAGGGTCTCGCCATCCTCGGTGAAACAGGGCCCACAAAGCTCTCCGCCGACGGGACAGCGAAAGAACAGCTTGGAGTGTCCCCGCAACTCGCCTTCGGTTTCCAGCGCATAGAGCCCGTCTGACTTGCCCGTCTTGTCCCATTTGCGCCCCTGATCGGTGGCAACCCAAAGACGGCCCTCGGCGTCGAAGGCGCAATTGTCGGGGGAGGCGAACCAACCACTGTCGCTGGTTTCCGGGTTCCAATGCGCGCCGATCTCAGCAATCGCAGGGTCGCCGCATTTCACCAGAATGGACCAGGTGCCAGTGGTCGCGGCGTGATCTGCATCTGCTTCCTTGATCTCGATGATATGCCCAAAGGTGTTTTTGGAGCGCGGGTTGGCGGCATCGGCCTGGGTTGGCTTGCGGCGGGTATTGTTGGTGAGCATGATATAGGCGGTGCCATCGCCGCGTGGCTGCGCATCTTCGGGGCGGTCCATGGGGGTGGCCCCCAGTGCATCGGCCGCCAGGCGGGTGTCGATCAGTACCTCTGCCTGGCTGGCAAAGCCGTTCTCAGACGTGAGAGGGCCCGTGCCATGCACCAGCGGCAACCACTGCACGGTGCCATCGGCGTCAAAGCGCGCCACGTAAAGCGTACCATCGCTGAGCAGGCTTGCGTTTGCCGATGGCGTGGCATCGACCTTGCCGGTTGAGACATATTTGTACTGATAGTCAAAGCGGTTGTCATCGCCCATGTAGACCACCAGCCTGCCATCGCGCGACAGGGTGGTCTCGCAGCCCTCATGGCTAAAGCGGCCCAGGGCGGTGTGTTTCACGGGCTTGGACTGGGGGTCACGTGGGTCGACTTCAACCACCCAGCCAAAGCGGTTGGGCTCATTGGGTTCTTTGTCGATGTTGAAGCGATCATGGTATTTTCCCCAGGCATACCAGCCGGAAGGCAGGTTATAGCGCCTTTTGCTGATGGCATCGGCATGGGTGCTCAGATCTGGCTTGCCGTCAAAATCCCGGGTGTTGGTCCAGAAATATCCGTGAAAGTTCTCTTCCGCCATCAGCCAGGTGCCCCAAGGAGTCATACCGCCGGCACAATTGTTGAGCGTACCGATGACAGCTGTGCCGCTGGGGTCGGCATGGGTCTGCATCCGGGAGTGACCCGCGGCGGGACCGTCGATGGTCATCTCGGTTTCCAATGGCGTGATGCGGCGGTTATAGGCGCTGGAGCGGACCAGGTGCCATTTGCCCAAGCTATTGCGGGCGATCTCGACCACCGTGCCGCCATGGGCCGCCATCTCGATATCGATCAGCGCTTTGGTCATGCCCTTGAAATCCTGTTTGTCTTGGCGACCAAGGCCGGGGAACATGACTTCCTCGTTGGTGTATTCGTGATTGACGCAGAGCAGACCCCGGGTGGTGCTCTGGTCCAGCGGGGTAAAGCCCACATAGTCGTTGTTGTAACCGAATTGCTGCAGTTGGGCGGCGGGGGTCTGGTTCATCACGTCGAACGCTGGCGCCTGTGCAGTGATCGGATCGCCCCAGCGCAACAGGATGTCGGCGTCATAGCCATCGGCAATGTGATGGGTCTGGTCACTGCCTTGGGTCAGTTCATCAAACCGGTAGCGGCTTGGCGCGCGCGGGGCGGCTTTGGTAGCGCTGGGCGCAATCAAGGCGGCACTGCCAAACAGGCTGGCACTGGCAGAGACCCCAAGTATACCGCGCAGCATGTCCCGGCGGGCATAGCGGGCATTGATCACATCGCCAAGGGTACGATTAAGGTTGGGGTTGGTGGGGATGTCGTCAAAGGCCTCATAGGCTTCGGCCTTGTTGCCGATCTTTGGGTCGTTGATGATCTGCTTGTGGTTCATGTGTGCCCTGTTCGCGGCCTAGCCGCTGCATACCTCTGTCACTGCTGCGGTGTGATGATAGGCCAAGTTAAAGGCGAAAACTCGAGCACAAGACAATCCTTATTTATTTGCGAAACCGCGCAGGCCCGCCTCAGCCTTGTAGCTAAAGCGCTGGGCGAAAGCCTTCGATCAATTGGCGCAGGCCCAGGGCTGCACCGGCAAAGATCGCCAGAAAGGTCACCGGGGCTGAGATCGCCAGCAGAGAAAAGGCGCTGAGCCCCTGGCCGACGGTGCAGCCCATGGCTATCACCGCACCTGCCCCCATGATGGCGGCACCAATGATCTGGCGGCGCAGCTCGCGCGGGTCGTCGCAGGCCTCCCAGCGGAAATGACCTTTCAAGAGCGAGCCGATGAAAGCCCCCAGCCAGACCCCGGTGATGGAGCCCACCGCAAAGGAGAGTGGGCGCAGGCTGCCGGTCATGGTCCACAAAATGGTCTCACCCAGGGGGGCAGAGAAGCTGTGCGAAACCACCGGCAGCGCCTCGAATCCCTCGCGGTTGATAAACGCGGTTCCTGCCCAGCCGGACACCACGGCCAGGCCGACCATGACGGACCAGAAGATGGCGCTGGGCTCTTGCCGCATATCGCGGGAGCCAAGAGCCCCCAGAATTATCGCCAGACCTATGGCAATGCCGATGGCAGGCAGGGGCAGGGCGGTCAGATCGGCCAAATGATGGGCGAGACCGGGCAGTTGGTCGGTGGTCACATCCTGCTGTTCGAACATCAGATTGCGCAGCGGAGCCAGCGGCCCGGACAGCACCACATAGGTAGAGACCCCCATCACCAGCACAATGACAAAGCTGCGCAGATCGCCACCGCCCAGTCGCGCAATTGCGCCGTAGCCGCAATTGCCGCTGAGCGCCATGCCATAGCCGAACATCAGCCCGCCCAGGATCGAGGCGAGCGGCATCCAACGCACCGAGAGGTAAAAGGATTGACCGGGGTCCAGAACGTCGAGCCCGATTAGGGAAAAGCTGCCGATTATGGCTGTGCCGATGGCGAGTGCCCACATCCGCATGCGCAAAGAGGAGCCGCCATAAAGCAGGTCTTCGATAGCCCCCAGGGTGCAAAATCGCCCCAGCCGTGCCGCCAGTCCCAACAAAATGCCGCCCAGAAGTCCGATACCTGCCACCAGCTGGTGATCGCTGAACAGGTCAAACATGGGCGGCCTCACTTAAATCAGATAAATTGGGGGAAGCTCAGGCCTCATCCTCGGCGCAAAAGAGCTCGTAGACCACCTCGAGGATCCGGCGGGGGCGATCGTCCGCCAGGCGATAGTAGATCGCCTTGCCATCGCGGCGCGGGATCACCAGGCCTTCGAGGCGCAGACGCGACAGCTGCTGCGAGACGGCGGCCTGACGTGCAGCCAGCAGATCCTCCAGTTCTGTTACGGATTTCTCACCGCTGACCAGATGGCAGAGGATCATCAATCGGCCCTCGTGGCTGATCGCCTTGAGAAAATTCGAGGCCTTGGTGGCGTTATCCACCATGCTGTCCAGCTCTTCCGGGGCCATATCGGCCGAGAAATGCGGTAGTGCCATGTCTTTGTCTCCTGTGGTGGCGGCGCTGTTGGCGCCGCACGTCCCATTCGTATTTTGGCGTCTAGCTCTCGGGTTGGGCAACCTGGGTGGGGTCGTAGCCCAGATGCTTGCTCATCATTTGTGATATCAGGGGCCAGAAAAAATCCTCTCCCGGATAGCCTTCGAGACGGGCCATCTCATGCCCGTCCTTCACAATCAAGAAGGTCGGGGTGAAATTGAGCCGGCGTGTCACTTCCAGATCATCAGGCAGCGCGCGCAGATCGACCCGGCGCAGCGGGGCAAACTGGCCCTCGCTGGTCTTTGGGTAGATTGGGGCAATCTCTTCGTTCCAACGGCGGCACCACTCGCAGCCCCGTTGTTCAACTATGATCAACTCATAGCGCGGCATTGGATCTGGGTCTGGCGCTTGACCGCCCCCGTGGGCGGTGGTCGCGCCTGAGCTGTCTGCGGCCCAAACGGGCAGCGCAAACAGAACCAGTACAAGCATTGCAATCCCCCGCCTCAGGGCGGATAGGGGGTTTGGGGCATTCATGATCTTCAACCGTTGACGGCAGCCACCATTTGCGGCTTGATACAACGTAATTTGAATATGTGAATAACACAAGCCTTGCGCCACATGGTGCCGGGGCGCGGAGGATCATAATCGCGTGATGCTGGACATCTCATATCTGGGGGCGGCTTTTGCCGGTTTGCTGAGCTTTTTTACCCCCTGCATCCTGCCGATGGTGCCGTTTTACCTGTCCTATCTGGGCGGGCTGTCGATGGCAGAGCTGCGCAGCGACGGAGAGATCGCGCCTGGCGCGCAGCGGCGTATGGTTCTGGCTTCTGTTTGTTTCGCTGCCGGAGTCACTTCTGTGTTCATGCTGATGGGCATGGGAGCAACGGCGCTGGGACAGCTTTTTGGCCAATATATGGAGCTGTTGTCCTATGGGGCGGCGGCCATCCTGGTGGTTTTTGGCCTGCATTTCCTTGGGGTTATCCGGATTGGCCTTTTTTACCGCGAGGCGCGGATGGAAAGTGCTGCGGATCCCTCCAGCCTGGCGGGGGCCTATCTGATGGGGCTGGCCTTTGGCTTCGGCTGGACGCCCTGCGTTGGCCCGGCTCTAGCCTCGATCCTGATGGTGGCTTCGGGCATGGGTGAAGTCTGGCGTGGCGGCGCCTTGCTCTTGGTCTATGGCGCGGCGATGACGGCCCCCTTTGTGGTGGCCGCGCTGTTTGCCAAGCCGTTTTTGGCCTGGGTTGCGCGCCATCGGGCGGCTTTTCACTGGGTTGAGAAAGCCATGGGTGCAATGCTGATCCTGTTTGCACTGCTGATTGTCACCGGCGGGGTGCGCTGGATCGCCGATATGATGATCCGCTGGATGCCGGGCTTTGCCAGCATCGGCTGAGGGATGCAGAGATCTGGGAGGAGAGAGATGAAACATTGGGTGTTGAGACTGGCTGCACTGGCGGTGGCGCTGCCGCTGCTGGCCGTGCCTGTGGCGGCGGCAGAGCTCGGCGACGATGGGCTGCATAAAACGCCCTGGATGCGCGAGACCTTCAAGGATCTGCGCGAAGACCTGGAAGAGGCCAATGCCGAGGGCAAACGCCTGGTCCTGTTCTTTGAACAGCGCGGCTGCATCTATTGCACCAAGATGCATGAGGATGTTTTTCCACGGCCGGAAGTGGGGGGCTACATCGAAGAGAATTACTTTGTGGTGCAGATGAACCTCTATGGCGATGTCGAGGTCACGGATTTCGATGGCACCACGCTGTCGGAAAAGGACATGGCCCGGCGCTGGGGCGTGTTGTTCACACCGACGATTCTGTTCCTGCCCGCAGCGGTGCCCGAAGGCGTGACTGCACCACAGGCCGCGGTGGCGACCATGCCGGGTGCCTTTGGTGTTGGCACCACTCTGGACATGTTCACCTGGGTCCGCGAAGAGAGGTATCTCCTTGACAATGGAGAAGATTTTCAGCGCTATCACGCGCGCCGCATCTCGGAGCGCAACAATGGGTCTGCGGATTGATTGCGGGTGAAGGAATATAAAAATTCATACTATTGAATTTGTTGTTGCGTTATTCGGGCCGCGTGCCCTACGGTATACAACAGCTAAGCCCGCCCGGCGCGGGTGGCAGCCAACGGGAGGAACCATGAAGAGACTATCTCTGACACTGGCCATGTGCCTGACCGGGAGTGTAACCCTGGCAGCAGAGGTCGCACCAAAGGACGTGCAATTCGACGAGGATGGCGGCGTTGCTGTCTCCTTGAGCGGTGTGCCGGGCGATGCCGCCAGCGGCGCAATCATCGCGGGAACCAAGTCGCAGGGCAACTGCGTTGCCTGTCATCAGCTTTCAGCGCTGGCGGACGTGCCCTTTCAGGGGGAAATCGGTCCCTCGCTGGATGGCGCTGGCGATCGCTGGAACGAGGCGGAGCTGCGCGGGTTGATGGCCAATGCCAAGATGACCTTTGAGGGCACGATGATGCCCGCCTTTTACAAGGTCGAAGGCTTTATCCGCCCCGGGGACGGCTATACCGGCAAGGCCCCGACAGAGGCGCTGACACCGATCCTGACTGCGCAGCAAATCGAAGATGTCGTCGCCTTTATCGCGACGCTGAAAGAAGAGTGACGCCCGGGGCCTTGCCCCCAAGCCTCACGAAAAGTCAAAGGAGACATATGATGGAGTTCTCACGCCGCGAGACCCTGGCCCTGGGCCTGGGAGCCGCTGTGATGACGGTGTTGCCGTTCCGCGTCAACGCCAGCGCCGAGGATCGGATCGCCGAATTCACCGGTGGCGCAGATCTGGCCGACACCGGGGTGGAGCTGACCGCGCCGGAGATTGCTGAAAACGGCAATACTGTTCCGATTTCGGTGAGTGCACCTGGCGCAACGGCGATCATGGTGCTGGCCACCGGCAATCCGACACCCGGTGTGGCGACTTTCAACTTTGGTCCACTGGCTGCCAGCCAGGCCGCCGCAACCCGAATTCGCCTTGCCGGCACCCAGGATGTGGTCGCCATTGCCAAGCTTGCCGATGGCAGTTTTGCCAAGGCAAGTGCCGCCGTGAAAGTGACCATCGGGGGCTGTGGCGGCTGAGCGCTGCCTGCATCCCAAACGAATAGGAAGGAATTTCAGACATGGCATCCGGTGTAAAACCCCGCGTCAAAGTCCCAAAGACAGCAGCTGCCGGCGAGGCAGTGACCATCAAGACCCTGATCAGCCACCAGATGGAAAGTGGTCAGCGCAAGGACAAAGAAGGCAATGTGATCCCGCGTTCGATCATCAACCGCTTTACCTGTGCTTTCAACGGTCAGATGGTCGCTGATGTCACCATCGAGCCCGCGGTCTCGACCAACCCCTATTTCCAGTTCGAGGCCACCGTGCCCGAAGCCGGTGAATTCGCCTTCACCTGGTATGACGATGACGGGTCGGTCTATGAGACGTCAAAGGCGATCAAAATCGCCTGATCCCTTCCGGATCTCAAGGCACGCATCCTGGCCGCAGAGGTGGCCCGGATGGATACCCAAGGGAGGACAAGGAATGAACTATAAGGCGCTTACCGCCATTGCTGTCGCGCTCGCCCTACCGCTTTCCGCCCATGCGGATGCGGATGACGACACGCTGGTATTGAACGAAGAAGAAACCCTGGTCACCAAAACAGCAGCTCCTGCGCATTTGTCGGATGTCATGGATGAAGTCATGTCCGGCTGGCACTTCCGCTCGGATGAGACCCAGGCCCTGCAGATGGATGATTTCGAGAACCCTGCGATGGTGTTTGTCGACAAGGCCATGGATGCCTGGGAGACCGCTGAGGGCAGCGAAGGTAAATCCTGTTCCTCTTGTCACGATGAGGTGGATGAGAGCATGGCGGGCGTGCGTGCGGTTTACCCCAAGTGGAATGAAACCGCAGGCGAGGTTCGGACCCTGGCGACGCAGATCAACGATTGTCGTGAAAACCAGATGGGCGCTGAGCCTTGGAAATACACCGGCGGCAAGATGACCGCGATGGAAGCACTGATTTCGGTGCAGTCGCGTGGCATGCCGGTCAATGTTGCCATCGATGGTCCGGCCCAGTCCACCTGGGAGCAGGGCAAGGAGATGTACTATGCCCGCACCGGTCAGCTGGAACTCTCCTGCGCCAATTGCCACGAAGACAGCTATGGATTGATGATCCGCGCCGATCACCTGAGCCAGGGCCAGATCAACGGTTTCCCAACCTATCGTCTGAAAAACGCCAAGCTCAACAATGTGCACGCGCGCTTTAAGGGCTGTGTGCGGGACACCCGCGCTGAGACCTACAAGCCGGGCTCCTCCGAGTTTGTCGCGCTTGAGCTTTATGTCGCCTCGCGTGGCAATGGTCTGGCGGTCGAAGGTCCCTCGGTCCGCAACTAAGACGACCAACACCCCGCGCCTGATCAGGCGCGGGGTGTTTCTTGATTGATAAATTCATAGATGCGAATATGAATCATATTTGCCGCTCATGATCGCACAGGAAGACAGACATGATCTCGCGCCGTGATTTTTTGCAGGTCTCGATGGCCGCCTCAGCCCTGGTTGGGGCCTCGGGTTTTGGCACTTGGGGGCGACTGGCCGCGCAGCAAAGCCTGACCCAGGACCAGCTGCTGCAGTTTGACACCTATGGCAATATCAGCCTGATCCACATCACTGATATTCACGCGCAGCTGAAACCGATCTATTTCCGCGAACCTTCGGTCAATCTGGGCGTCGGCGACAACAAAGGCCACGTGCCCCACATCACTGGCGCTGATTTCCGCAAGGCCTATGGCATCGCCGATGGCAGCCCTTCGGCCTATGCGCTCACCCATGATGATTTTTCTTCTCTGGCACAGGGCTATGGCCGGGTTGGCGGGCTGGATCGGGTCTCTACCGTGATCAATTCCATCCGCGCCGATCGCCCGGATGCGCTGTTGCTGGATGGCGGCGATACCTGGCATGGCTCTTACACCTGCCATCACACGGAGGGCCAGGACATGGTCAACGTGATGAACGCGCTGAAACCGGATGCCATGACCTTCCATTGGGAATTCACCCTGGGCTCTGAGCGGGTGAATGAGATCGTCGAGGGGCTGCCCTTTGCCGCCCTGGGGCAAAACATCTTTGACAGCGAATGGGATGAACCGGCAGAGCTGTTCAAACCTTACAAGTTCTTTGAGCGCGGCGGCGCCAAGGTGGCCGTAATCGGTCAGGCCTTTCCCTATATGCCAATCGCCAATCCCGGTTGGATGTTCCCCGAGTATTCATTTGGGATCCGGGATGAGCATATGCAGCAGATGGTCGATGAGGTCCGTGCTGCGGGCGCTGATGTGGTGGTCCTGCTGTCGCACAACGGGTTCGACGTCGACAAAAAGATGGCCAGCGTGGTCTCCGGTATCGATGTGATCCTGTCGGGCCATACCCATGATGCGCTGCCAGAGCCGGTTTTGGTGGGGCAAACCCATATCATCGCCTCGGGCTCCAACGGCAAATTCGTCAGCCGTGTCGATCTGGATGTGCGCGATGGCCAGATGATGGGTCTGCGCCACAAGTTGATCCCGATCTTCTCGGATGTGATCGCGCCGGACCCGGTGATCTCAAAGCTGATTGATGCGCAGCGCGCGCCCTATGCCGAGCAACTGGCGGAGGTGATCGGCCAGACCGACTCGCTGCTGTATCGACGTGGCAACTTCAACGGTACCTGGGACGATCTGATCTGCGACGCGCTGCTGAGCGAACGTGAGGCCGATATCGCCATGTCGCCCGGCGTGCGTTGGGGCCCTTCGCTCAATCCCGGCGACGACATCACCCGCGAGGATATCTGGAATGTCACTTCCATGAGCTATGGCGCGGCCTACCGCTCTGAAATGACAGGGGAGTTCATCAAGGTGATCCTGGAGGACGTGGCCGATAACATCTTTAATCCCGATCCCTATTACCAGCAGGGCGGGGACATGGTGCGCATTGGCGGCATGGGCTATCGCATCGATATCACCAAACCACAGGGCGAGCGCATCAGCGAGATGACACTGTTGAAAACCGGTGAGAAAATCGACGCCAGCAAGTCCTATGTGGTGTCCGGCTGGGCCAGCGTCAACGAGGGCACCGAAGGCCCGATGATCTGGGATGTGGTCGAGGATCATATCCGCAAACAGGGCACGGTGTCTGCTGCGCCCAACACATCAGTCAAGGTGGTGGGCGCCTAAGGCGCGCCTGCTCGGGCTTCGGTGTCAAGACCGGAGCCCCGTAAGTGAAAATTTTTTGCACTGATGAATTCACAAAGGTGAATTTGTCGATGTAAGGAGAGAAGAAGAATGAGCGATAACGCAGATGATTTTACCCCCTCGCGTCGCCGGTTTCTGGCAGGGGCTGCGGCAACCGGGGTCGGGGCCATGGCGGCCAGCGCCGCGAATGCGACGCAGGCGGGTCCGGATCCATTGATCACCGAGGTGCAGGATTGGGCCAGCGGATTGGGCGACGGGGTTGATGCCACCCCCTATGGCATGCCGATCCAGTTTGAACAGGACGTGGTGCGCCGCAATGTGGAATGGCTGACCGCAGATACCATTTCCTCGATCAATTTCACGCCCATACATGCCTTGGATGGCACCATCACCCCGCAGGGCTGCGCTTTTGAGCGGCATCACTCGGGTGCGATTGAGCTGCGCAAGGAAGACTATCGGCTGATGATCAACGGGCTGGTCGACCGACCCCTGGTCTTTACCTACGCGGATCTGGAGCGCTTCCCGCGCGAGAACCGGGTCTATTTCTGCGAATGCGCGGCGAATTCCGGCATGGAATGGGCCGGCGCTCAGCTCAATGGCGCCCAGTTCACCCATGGTATGATCCACAACATGGAATATTCCGGCGTCTCTTTGCGGGTCCTGCTGCAAGAGGCCGGGTTGGCCGCGGCGGGCGATTTCAAGGATAAATGGGTCTATGTCGAAGGCGCGGATGCCTCCTCTAATGGCCGCTCCATTCCACTGGAAAAGGCGCTGGACGATGTGCTGGTGGCCTTTAAGGCCAATGGCGAAGCCCTGCGTAAGGAGCACGGCTATCCGGTGCGTCTGGTGGTGCCGGGCTGGGAAGGCAATATGTGGATCAAGTGGCTGCGTCGCATCGAGGTCATGGATGGCCCGGTGGAAAGCCGCGAGGAGACCTCGAAATACACCGATACGCTGGCAGATGGCGTCGCGCGCAAATGGACCTGGGAGATGGATGCAAAATCCGTGGTCACCAGCCCCAGCCCGCAGGCCCCGATCACACATGGCAAAGGCCCCTTGGTGATCACCGGTCTGGCCTGGTCGGGACGCGGTGCCATCACCGGGGTTGATGTCTCTGTCGATGGCGGCAAAACCTGGACCCAGGCCCGTCTGGGCGCGCCCGGTGTCGACAAGGCGCTGACGAGGTTCTACCTGGATACCAATTGGGATGGCTCTGAAATGCTGCTCCAAAGCCGTGCGCGGGACAGCTCCGGCTATGTGCAGCCCACCAAGGCAGAGCTGCGCGAAGTACGCGGGCTCAATTCTATCTATCATAACAATGCCATCCAGACCTGGTGGGTCAAAGCAGATGGGGAGGCCGAAAATGTCGAAGTCTCTTAGTACTATTTTTGTTCCCGCTCTTGGTGGAGCGGCCTTGGTTTTGGGCCTGGCCTACGGTCTGAGCGCGCGCAGCTACGGTGACAGCAAGATTGCCACGCTGGAAGGTAATCTTGCCCAGTCAGAAACCCGAGAGAATTCGGCACGGGGGGAGGCAGAGGCGCAGGCCCTGCGCGCAGCAGATCTGGAAGCGCAGGCCGCCAAGTTGCAAGAGCGGGCGGCGCAGTTGGAGCAGCAGGTGGCGGATCTTTCCGCCGCAGGAACACCTGTTGCAGTCCTGCCGGTTGCCTCCCTGCGCAGCGCACCTGATGGCTTTGGCCTTGGTCGTTCCGCCCTGCCAGAAGAAATTGCCGCCTGGGACATTGATGTCTCACCGGATGGCACTGGCCTGCCGGTTGGTTCTGGTGATGCGTTGGAGGGCGAAGAGGTCTTTGCCGAGAAATGCGCCGCCTGCCACGGTGATTTTGCCGAGGGTGTCGACAATTGGCCTAAGCTGGCCGGGGGGCAGGGCACGTTGGATCATGAAGATCCGCTGAAAACCGTCGGCTCTTATTGGCCCTATCTGTCAACCACCTGGGACTATGTGAACCGTTCGATGCCCTTTGGTGCGGCGCAGACGTTAGAGGCGGATGAGGTCTATGCCATCGTCGCCTATATTCTCTATTCCAACGATCTGGTGGAGGATGATTTTGTTCTGTCGAATGAAACCTTTGCGGAGGTGAAACTGCCCAATGCCGGAGGGTTCATCATTGATGACCGGCTGCAGAGTGAGGCGCATTTCTGGAAGCCGACGCCCTGCATGACGGATTGCAAGGAGAGTGTCGAAATCACCATGCGCGCGCGTGTGCTGGATGTGACACCGCAAGAGGAGAGTGCAGAGGCCCAAGCCCCTGCAGCAGAGGCAGTGGAAGAGGCCGCAGTTGTTGAGCCTGTTGTTGAGCCCGTGGCGGAGCCGGTTGTTGAGGTCGTGGCGCTGGATCCTGAGCTCCTTGCAAAAGGGGCCAAGGTCTTCAAGAAATGCAAGGCCTGTCACAAGCTGGGCGAGGGGGCGGGGAATGGCACCGGGCCTTTGTTGAACGGCATCGTTGGTGCCACGGCGGGCCAGGTGGACGGGTTCAAATACTCCAAGCCGATGCTCACCGCCGGGGCGGAAGGACTGGTCTGGAGCGAGGCTGAGCTGACGGCTTTCCTGACCAAGCCACGCGCCTATATGAAGGGCACGCGCATGTCCTTTGCCGGGCTGCGCAAAGAGGCCGATATCGAGGCCGTGATCACCTATCTGCGCTCCTTTGACAACTGATTGCGGATACTAAAATGGCGTGCCCCGGCTGATCGGCCGGGGCCAGCCGCGAGGTCGCGTTTCTGTGGTCCAAGATTAAGGGATTTATCATAAATTATCGCCAAATTGCCCGCAGTTGAATACACATCACAACGACCAAAAGGGCAGCAAATGAGCGTTTGGACTTCCGGCTATGTGGCCGAGCTGGACTACACCCACGATTTTTTTTGCGAACTGACGCCAGCGCTCATTGGGTTTTCCGCCCTGTCCAAAGGCCAAAAACACAGTCTGAATCAGCCCCATGTGACCTATTGCGAACTGGGCTGCGGACAGGGTTTTTCGGCCAATCTCTTGGCGGCAGCCAATCCGCAGATCGAATTTCACGCGATGGATTTCAATCCGGCGCATATTGCCGGGGCTGCAGAGCTGGCGGCAGAGGCGCAGTTGGAAAATGTACATTTCTACGAGCGCTCCTTTGCTGACTTTGAGCAGGAAACCGCACTGCCGCCGCAGTTTGACGTCATTGCACTGCATGGGGTGATGAGCTGGGTGTCGCGGGAAAACCAGCAGCGCATTGTCGATTTTATCAGCCGACGGCTCAAGGCGGGGGGAGTAGTCTATGTCAGCTACAATAGCCTTTCAGGTTGGGCCTCGGCGATGCCCTTGCGCCGTATTTTGTTGGATCACGCGGCGCAGGGATCTGGCCCGCTGGACCAGCGCATTGACGCGGCGCTGAGTTATGCCGAAACCCTGGCTGAGAGCGATGCGGGATATTTCAATGACAACCCTGCTGCTGTGGCGCGCCTGAAGGCCGCGCGCAAGATGTCGCGCAACTACCTGGCGCATGAGCTGTTCAACGCGGATTGGACCCCGTTTCATTTTGGCGATCTCGCCGCCGACCTGGGCGCGGCCAAGCTGAGCTTTCTGGGCGCGGCCAATGTGATGGATCATGTGACGGATGTGTCTGTGACGCCAGAACAGGGGGCCATGCTGGCGGCCGAAAGTGATCCGGTGCGGCGTGAAAATCTGCGCGACATCCTGGTCAATGAGCAGTTTCGCGCCGACCTGTTTGTCAAGGGACGCCTGCCGCATACCGAGCGCGGCACCGTTGGGGCCTGGTTTGAAACCCCGCTGGCGCTGGTGTGCCGCTACAATGGCGGCCCGATCAAGCTGAAATGGCGTCTTGGTGAAATCTCCATGGATCACAGCCAATACGCGCCGATCCTGCTGGCTCTCAAACAGGGGCCGATGACGGTGCGCAGCCTGCTGGATCAGGGTGCCTTTGGCAGCATGTCTTGGGGTGAAATCTCGCGGCTGCTGACGCTGCTTGTGGGCGGCGGCATTCTGGCCCCCTGTCCACATATTGGTGCAGGTTTGGCAGAGGAGGAGGCCCGCAAGGATAGCTGTCGGCGCTTTAACCAAGCGATTTGCAAGCGCGCCGAAGACAGTGAGACGCTGCGGTTCCTGGCCTCACCGGTTACTGGGGGCGGCTTGGCGATGGATCGGTTTGAGCAATTGTTCCTGCTGCTGCATGGCGAGGGCGAGGATGATCCAATGATCTGGGCCGAAACGGTCTGGCGTATTCTGTCCAGCCAGGGGCAACGGTTGCAGCACCAAGGGCGGGTGCTGGAACTGCCCGAAGAGAACCTGGCGGTGTTGCAGGCCCGTGCAACAGGGTTTGCGGTGCGTCGCTTGCCCCTGTGCAAGGATCTGGGCCTGACGCTGCGGGTGAGAGAGCACAGTGATGCGCAGGCCAGCGCAGCTGATCCTGAAACGCAACTGGACAGCACAGCTGTGCACCGCGCCGAGGTTGCCGCCTGAGCCCGGTTGCCTGGCTCCAGATCCCGAGAGAGAAATGAGGCCGGGCAATCCAACTCAGGACAGGGCGCGCGCCCCGGGGACAGAACGAACCCTGGGGTCTAGGTCTTCTCGGTTTCCTTGGTGACCCCTTGCAGCGCCTTGGGCACAAGTTTTTCAAAGAAGCCGGCGGCAAAACTCCAGATCAGAAGCTTGCTGAGATTGGCATTGGGAACGAAAAAGGCCCAGACATTTGACGTCCCGTTTCTGGCCCCAAGGGAGGAGTTGTCGGAGGGAGCGATCTCGCGCGCCAACACGGTTGCTAAATCTTCCCGTGCAGAGACGTCGGACAGCAAGCTTTCAAATTTCGCAGTCAGCTTGGCGTCAGAGGATGCCTTGGCAATCTCTTCCAAAGCTTTTTGCAATGTCACGGCAGGATCTGCTGGCGCGTTTGTGTTGTAAAAACCGATGGCCTCAAGGTTTGGCAATAGATCACTGGTCAATACCCCGGATTCAAAGGCGAAATAGAGAATAATGGCGCTGAGGCTGCCAACCCCCAATCGAAGAGCGATATAGGGCGGGCCCGTATTGAGCAGGGTTTCCTCAATGGAGGTCCCATTCACTGATATCTTGTTTCCGGTCAAAATGCTGAAACAGGCGCCGAGTGATCCGGCCAATAGGGCGATTTCCAAGCCGGAAAAAGGCCAACCTAGAAAACTCAACCGCGGGTCGTTCGAGCTGCCCAGGCTATAGAGAACATAGAGGAACACAGCTGAAATCAGGACGCTGACCAAGGAGATGTGGTAAGTATAAAGCTCCATGATCTTGCGGTTGTGATATCGCTGGGCGTATTTCCAATGGACATCGTTTAGGACACGTTCCAGCAGGTTTTGCATTTCCGACACCAGTTCCGCCTTGTCCTCAGCTGAAACTGTCTCCTGCTGTACGCGCGTCAGGATGTCGTCATAGGATTCCTGAAACAGAGCCTGGGCCTGGGCGTCCACCTTTCGAAGAGAAAAGATCTGCTTGGTGATCTCAAACTTTAGCGAAGCCAGTGGGCGAAGATGTGCCAATAGTTTTTCGGCCTGATAGGCATCATTCCAAGTGAAAAGGCTGTTCTGTGGGTGGGGGCGCAGGCCTTTTGAAGGTGTCCTCCAATCAGGTTTGTCGAGCAATTCTTGGATGCGGGCACGTATCTCGGCGATATGATGTTCTGCAGGAACTTCATGTTTCGATACCTGGATCAGGGTCGCCTGCAGATTGTCGCGAAATTGCAGAAGCATTTTGGGATTTGAAGCTTCACGCGGGGATTCCAGACTGCGTCCCAGCCTGTCAATCGAGCGAAACAGAAATCTGATGAAATATAAAAAGACAGACTGAATGGATCTCCACATCTCATGGCTCCCTCGAATGCACGCAAGAAAATATTTCATGACCTAAATAGACGGCCATAGGCGCAACACGATACACGTATTGAGGGAAAATTCAACTTTTTGGTGTCAATTCCAACCTTTGCGGAAGAAGTGGGGGGATGCGCCGAATTTGCGTTTGAATTGCCGCGAGAAATGCGTCGAGCTGTTAAAGCCAGAGGCAAGGGCGATTTCGGTCACGCTCATCGAGGTTTCATTCATCAGCGCAAAGGCATGGGACAGACGCATGTCGAAATAGACATGCATCGGGCTTTGGTTCAGGTAGCGCGAAAACAGCCGCTCCAACTGGCGTCGCGAAATGTCGAGATGTTCGCAAAGCTCGCCAATCGACAGCGGGTCTTCAATGGCGGATTGCATCAATTGCAAGGCGTTGAGAAGACGTTGATTGCGGCTGCCGATGGCCACCGCAAAATTGGACTTCTGCGGTGCGGCCTGGCCGCCCGAGCGCACATGCAGACACATGTCGGCAACGATGATCGCTAACTGTTTGCCATGGCGGGCTTCGATCAGGTTGAGCATCAGGTCTGTCGCCGCATTGCCGCCGCCGCAGGTCATCAAGGCGCCGCTGATTTCAAAGGTATTGGCGGTGGGGTTCAGGTCCGGGTAGCTCTCCTGAAATCCGGGTTGGTTTTCCCAGTGCAAGGTAAAGGGCTGGTCGCGGATCAGCCCTGCCTGTGCCAGGGCAAAGGCCCCGGTGCAGATGCCGCCCACCGAGCGCCCAAAGCGGCTTTCGCGGCGCAGCCAGTTCAGGGTGGCTTCTCCGGCGGTCGACTGTGGCTCCACGCCGGCACAGACAAAGCCAAGCGCATCCGCAGGCAGGGGTTGCAGTGGCAGGTCCGGGGTCACCATCATGCCGTTCGAGCAGCGGATTGGGTTGCCATCCTCGGTCAGGATGAACCAGCGGTACAGTTTGGAATTTGTGACCTGATTGGCAATGCGCAGGGGTTCGATCGCCGCTGCGATGGGCAGCATTGTCGCCTTGGGCAGCAGCAGGAAGTAGAAATCCTGCGACACCCCATCAAAAGGGACCGCCAAGGTTGCGGAGGCACCTTTTTGCACAAATGTGTCATCTGTCATGTCGAAATCCTGAGACAAAGGCGGGCAGGGACCTTGCAACTGTAGGCGCGGCAAGAGGATAGCAGTTTTGGAAAGGTTGCGATTTGCGACATCGTCGAAAGACGCAGCGTCAGACTTAATCTAAAGCAATTTTGGGAAGTGTAGCCCCGAAATTGCGACCGCAGGCGGATGCTTTGCGACGTGACCTTCACAGCTGCCTGGCTGGCTGGTGCCTGCGGGCGACCAGCAGCGTAAAAACGACCGCCACCTCTTGCAGCCCTTTGGGGGCGATACTAAGACTCGAGTAATACTCTGTCGGGTATGGTACCGGACATAACACAACGCAGGCAGGTTCGCATGATTGATCCCAGAGAAACTTATATGAATACCCTCGTGCCCATGGTGGTCGAACAGACCAGCCGGGGAGAGCGGGCCTATGATATCTTTTCCCGCCTGCTGAAAGAGCGGATCATCTTTCTCAATGGTCCGGTGCATGATGGCATGTCCTCGCTGATTGTGGCGCAGCTTCTGCACCTCGAAGCCGAGAACCCAAGTAAAGAAATCTCGATGTATATCAACTCGCCCGGTGGTGTCGTGACCTCGGGCCTGTCGATCTATGACACCATGCAATACATCAAACCCAAGGTTTCGACCCTGGTGATTGGCCAGGCGGCGTCGATGGGCTCTTTGTTGCTGACAGCAGGGGAAGCAGGCATGCGGTTCTCCTTGCCCAATTCACGGGTGATGGTGCACCAGCCTTCTGGTGGCTTCCAGGGCCAGGCAACAGACATCATGATTCACGCTGAAGAAACGCTAAAGCTCAAGCGCCGTTTGAACGAGATCTACGTCAAGCACACCGGACAGGAGCTGGACAAGGTCGAAGCGGCGCTGGAACGCGACAATTTTATGGATCCCGAAGAGGCCAAAGCCTTTGGTCTGATCGACGAAATCGTTGAAAACCGGGCCAAAGGCGATGACGAGGAAAGCTGAACCTCGGCCTGATGAGTGACCATGTGCCCCGGATTGATCGGGGCACATATTTTGACATTGTGGCGGCGGGTAGGCTGTCATAAGCTGGCCAAAAGGCGGAGAGCCCGGAGAAGCCGGCTGTCCGAGCGGACTGAAAGGTAGACCATGGCGACGACTTCGAGTGGCGACAGCAAGAACACGCTTTACTGCAGCTTTTGTGGCAAAAGCCAGCATGAGGTGCGCAAACTGATTGCCGGTCCCACGGTGTTCATCTGTGACGAATGCGTTGAACTTTGCATGGATATCATCCGTGAAGAGACCAAGGCGAGCGGTCTCAAGGCCACCGATGGTGTACCAAGCCCCAAGGACATCTGTGAAGTTCTGGACGACTATGTGATCGGTCAGGCCATGGCGAAAAAGGTGCTCTCTGTGGCGGTGCACAACCACTACAAGCGCCTGAACCACGCTCAGAAGGCGGGCAATGACATTGAGCTGGCCAAATCCAACATCCTGCTGATTGGTCCCACCGGCTGCGGCAAGACCCTGCTGGCCCAGACCCTGGCGCGGATCCTGGATGTGCCCTTTACCATGGCGGATGCCACCACCCTCACTGAGGCGGGTTACGTTGGTGAAGATGTCGAAAACATCATTCTGAAACTGTTGCAGGCCTCTGAGTATAACGTTGAGCGCGCACAGCGCGGCATCGTCTATATCGATGAGGTCGACAAGATCACCCGCAAGTCGGAAAACCCTTCGATCACCCGCGATGTCTCGGGCGAGGGTGTGCAGCAGGCGCTGCTGAAACTGATGGAAGGCACCGTGGCAAGTGTACCGCCACAGGGCGGGCGCAAGCATCCGCAGCAGGAGTTCCTGCAGGTGGACACCACCAATATCCTGTTCATCTGCGGTGGGGCCTTTGCTGGGCTCGATCGCATCATCGCGCAGCGCGGTAAGGGTTCTGCCATGGGTTTTGGTGCCGATGTGCGCAACAATGATGACCGCGGTGTTGGCGAGATCTTCCAGGAGCTGGAGCCGGAAGATCTGCTGAAATTCGGCCTGATCCCGGAATTTGTTGGTCGTTTGCCGGTTCTGGCAACGCTAGAAGATCTGGACGAGGATGCGCTGGTCACCATTCTGACCAAGCCGAAAAATGCCCTCGTGAAACAGTATCAGCGTCTGTTCGAGCTGGAAGAGACCGAGCTGGACTTTACCCCTGAGGCGCTGAGCGCCATCGCCAAACGCGCGATTGAGCGCAAGACCGGGGCGCGGGGCCTGCGCTCGATCCTGGAGGATCTGCTGCTGGAAACCATGTTTGAGCTGCCCGGTATGGAAAGCGTGACCAAAGTGGTGGTGAATGAAGAGGCTGTAACCTCTGACGCGCAACCGCTGATGATCCACACCGATGCGGAAAAAGAGCCTGCTTCGGCGAGTTGATCTATTGCAAGTGGCTGTTGCTACAGCTTGATTGGGAATGGCTGATGTCGATGTGACGTCAGCCATTTTCCATTTTGGGGGCTTTGCCCCCTCGTGCCTGGTGGGCACTCACCCCCAGGGATATTTTTGGCCAAATGAAAAGGATCAGATCATGGCTGGGATCAGGCGTATTTCGTCGGGTGGCGAATTTGAAAAGAAGGTTGGCTATTGCCGCGCTGTGGTGGCAGGCGGTTTTGTTCATGTTGCCGGCACTGTCGGGCAGGGCGAGGATGTGGTGAGCCAGTGCCGTTCTGCGCTGGAGATTATTAACAAGGCCTTGGGCGAGGCCGGAGCGGGTTTTGCGGATGTGGTGCGGGTCAATTACTACCTGCCGGATGCGGCGGAATTCGAGCCCTGCTGGCCGATGCTTGCTGAAGCCTTTGGTGATGCCCCGCCAGCGGCCACGATGATTGAATGCGGATTGATTGATGCCAAGTTTCGCATCGAGATTGAGGTTACCGCGTTGCTGCCCACCGCTTGAAGGCCTCATCGAGTTGCACAATCATGCATTCGGTTGCTTCCTCGTTATGATTGATGGCGCCGTCGCGGCGCCATTTTTTATGGAGGAAGACGCGACATACTTGTGCGCGGGGCGGGGATAGTGGCTCGCCACTCCCCTGACAGCCTGCCAACAGCCCGCTGTCATGTTGATGTTGCAAAATAGCGGATGACGGCCTCTGTACCCCGCTGATTAGATCTCAGGGTGGATATGCCTGTGCCAGGGACCCACCCGGGACATGCCATTCAGAGGCCAGTGGCAACCAGAATTTAAGCCAATCGCGATAGCTGTGCCAAATCCTGCCGGGGTCTGGTTTCTCGGCTGCAAGTCACTGGACCTTGGCGGGAAATTACGTCATACGGTTATGGAAATCTTAGGAGGCATCCATGGGAATCCTGAATACTCTCTTGCGCGCTGTGACCTGGTGGAACGGGCAGACGTTGAATACCCAGATCTTTACCGCCCGCAAGGGGATCCAGGTGGGCGAGGATGACCAAGGGAACGTGTTTTATCGCAATGCGGATGACAGTCGTCGTTGGGTGATCTTCAACGGCGAAGTCGAAGCCTCGCGCATTGGCGCCGACTGGCACGGCTGGTTGCATCGCACCTTTGACGAGCTGCCCAGCAAGACCCCGCTCAAGCATAAGTCCTGGGAAAAACCGCATCAGGAAAACCTGACCGGGACATTGCAGGCCTATGCGCCGGCGGGCTCGATCCGTGGTGCAGCCGCACCCCAGGTGCGCAGCGACTACGAGGCCTGGGTGCCTGAGTAAACCCGGTGTCGCGAGGCCCTCGATGCGGGGCGCGGCAGCCGATATTCGTCAGGACCAGAGGCCAGCGGCTCTTTGGTCCTTTCCCATTTATGACCCATAGTTTTAGGCAGAGACCTCATGTCGCATAACATCACTGAAGTATTGGCAGGTGGCGTCGTCCTGACTGCCGCCCTTGGTTTTGCTCTCTATGCGGGGCAGGTGGCTGGGGTATCGACCGCAAAGGCGGGCTATGAGCTTACCGCCTCGTTCCGCTCTCTCGAAGGGGTCAGTGTTGGCACCGACGTGCGACTGGCCGGGGTCAAGATCGGAACCGTGACCGGGGTTGAGCTGAACCCAGAGACTTTTCGTGCCGATACCAGGTTTTCGGTGCTGGATGGCATTATGGTTCCGGATGACAGCTCAGTCATCATTTCCTCCGAAGGGCTGTTGGGGGGCAACTTTGTCGAGGTCATGCCCGGTGGCTCCCCGTTCAATCTGGACGCCGGCGAAGAGGTTCTGGACACTCAGGGCGCAGTCAGTTTGATTTCGCTTCTGGTCAAATTTGTGGCCGGCAGCGGGGATGAGACGTGATGTCCTGGCTGCAGCCTTTGGCAAAGGGGCTGATGGGATCCCTGGTCGGGGCGCTGGGACTTGTTTTGACCGTGGGGCCTGTTGCCTCTCAGGAGGAGGCAGAGCGCGGCAGTGCCGCCGTGCTGCGGGGATTGGACAAGGTTGACGGCAGCAATCTGGATGTGGAAATCCAGGTCGGCGGCAGTGCTGAGGTCTTTGGTCTGATGGTGACCCTGTCGGAGTGCCGCTATCCGGTGGCAAATCCGACCGGAGATGCCTTTGCCTATCTCACGGTTCGTGATCCGCAGACGGGTGAGCTGTTTTTTGAGGGCTGGATGATCGCCTCGAGCCCGGCGCTTTCGGCTCTGGATCACGCCCGCTATGACGTTTGGGTCATGCGCTGCAAGAGCATCTGAGCCCCAGGGATCGCCGGGCTGTCAAAATCCGCCTCGCCTTTGATGGCCACTTGCAGCCTGGCCTTATAGGCGGCGCGGCTGATCTCGACCGCCCCCAGCGAGGCAAGATGCGGCGTTAGAAACTGGGTGTCGCAGAGTTGAAACCTGGCCTGCCGGAGACGATCCATCAAATAGGCCAGCGCCACCTTTGACGCGTCGCGATGGCGCGAAAACATGCTCTCGCCAAAAAAACCCGCCCCCAGGGACACTCCATAGACCCCGCCGACGAGTTGGCCCTGTTGCCAGACCTCCAGTGAATGGGCATGACCCATGGCGTGCAGATCCTGATAGCGGGCAAATATCTCGCCGTTGATCCATGTCTCCGCGCGGTCGGCGCAGGCCTCGACCACCTCTGCAAAGGCACGGTTGACCGAGATCTCAAAGCGGTCTTGGCGAAGGGTCTTGGCCAGAGATCGTGAGATGTGGAAGTCTTTGATGGGAAAGATGCCTCGGCGTTTGGGGTCAACCCAGAAGATCTCCTCGTCCTCGCGGTGCTCTGCCATGGGAAAGACACCGACAGAATAGGCATGCAGCAAAAGATCGGGCGTGAGGCTCATCGGGTCGCCTGAGGGTCGAGGAAACGAGTGGGGTGTAGCGTCATGATGCCACAAAGAAAATTGGGGCGCGACTGTCTCGCGCCCCAATGGCTCTGGGGGTCAGCCCCCGAGGTTTTCTTCCAGCCAGCGCTCCAGCCAGTGGATGCCGTAATCGCCGGACTGAACGTCTGGCTCTGCCAGCAGTGCATGGAACAGCGGCACGGTGGTGTCGATGCCATCGACAATCAGCTCACCCAGGGCGCGGCTGAGACGCGCCAGGGCTTCGGGGCGATCGCGGCCATGCACGATCAGCTTGCCGATCAGACTGTCGTAATAGGGGGGGATCGAATAGCCGTCATAGAGCGCGGAATCCATCCGCACGCCCAGCCCACCTGGGGCGTGATAGGCGGTGATCTTGCCGGGACAAGGTGAGAAGTTGGGCAGTTTCTCGGCGTTGATCCGTACTTCGATGGAATGCCCATTGATGACCAGATCGTCCTGAGTGAACGACAGCGGCTGGCCGGCGGCGACGCGAATTTGCTCGCGCACCAGATCAACGCCAAAGATTGCCTCGGTCACCGGATGTTCCACCTGCAAGCGGGTGTTCATCTCGATGAAAAAGAACTCGCCATCCTCATAGAGGAATTCGACGGTGCCAGCACCCGAGTAGCCCATCTCGCCCACAGCATCGGCACAGATCTTGCCGATACGGGCGCGTTCTTCAGGGCTGATGCAGGGGCCGGGGGCCTCTTCAAAGACCTTTTGGTGACGGCGCTGCAGCGAGCAGTCGCGTTCGGCCAGATGCACGCCATTGCCCTTGCCGTCGCCAAAGACCTGCACTTCGATGTGACGCGGTTTCTGGAGATATTTCTCCATGTAGACTTCGTCATTGCCGAATGCGGCCTTGGCCTCGGAGCGGGCGGTGGAAAATGCGACATCGATGTCAGCCGCCGAGGTGGCAACCTTCATGCCGCGCCCCCCACCACCGGCGGTGGCCTTGATGATCACCGGATAGCCCATGTCGGCTGCGGCCTTGCGGGCGCTTTCCACATCGGGCACGCCGCCTTCAGAGCCAGGCACCACCGGAATACCCAGCCTTTGGGCGGTCTCTTTGGCGGTGATCTTGTCGCCCATGGTGCGGATGTCTTGCGCCGAAGGACCAATGAAGGTCAGCCCGTGATCTTCGATGATCTGCACGAAGTTGGCATTTTCCGACAGGAAACCGTAACCGGGATGCACAGCCTGTGCGCCGGTGATCTCGCAGGCCGAGATGATGGCCGGGATCGACAGGTAGCTTTGCGCGCCCGAGGGCGGGCCGATGCAGACCGATTCATCGGCCATGCGCACATGCATGGCATCGGCATCTGCCGTTGAATGTACCGCAACCGATTTGATGCCCATCTCACGGCAGGCACGGATCACGCGCAGGGCGATCTCCCCTCGGTTGGCAATCAGGATCTTGTCAAACATGGGCTGCCCTTACTCGATGATGGCCAGCGGAGATCCGAATTCGACGGCAGCGCCATCTTCGACCAGGATGCGCTTGACGGTGCCGGATTTGGGCGCCGGGATGTGGTTCATGGTCTTCATCGCTTCGACGATCAGCAGGGTGTCGCCTTCGTTGACCTGTTTGCCAACGCTGATAAAGGCCGGGGCGCCGGGCTCGGCCTGCAGGTAGACGGTGCCCACCATGGGCGAGGTCACGGCACCGGGGTGGCTGGCGGGATCTTCCGCAGGTGCCGCCGCAGCAGCGGGGGCTGCCGCAGCAGCGGGGGCCGCGGCCACAGGCGCGGCGACTTGAACCGGTGCCGCAGCTGCCACAATCGCTTGCCGGGAGACGCGCACGTTCAGGCTATCGTCTTCGCTATAGTCGCGCTTGACCTCCAGTTCGGTCAGATCATTGTCGCGCAGCAATTCGGCCAGAGCCTTGATGAATGCCACATCCGCTTGGTGAGTCTTTTCTGTCATGTTGTCCTCAGCGTATCTTCAGCCGGTTCCGTTGCGTCCCTTTTGGGAGCTCCGGAAAATTACAGCGCTTATAGGGTATGCGTTACCACAAGGAAAGCACTGTCAGTCTGGGTGCCAAAATGCGCCTCCTGTTCAGGATTCGCAATCTCTGCCAGGGCTCTGCTTAGGGGGAATTCCTGCTAAAGCGGCATGCCGGTGAGTTTTGCCACCAGCTCCGGCAGTTTTCGGGCATTGAATTTCTGCAGCAGGTGGGCGCGATGGGTTTCAATCGTGCGGTAGGAGAGGTCCAGCTTCAATCCGATTTCCTTGGCTGAGAGCCCCTTGCAGGTCAGGATCGCCACCTCGCGCTCGCGGGGGGTGAGACTGACCACCGGGCGGTCTTCCGAGATATCGGCAAAGGACCAGATGCCGCTGCGAAAGGGCGCATCCGGGCTGATGGAACGGCCGCGCACCCGACACCAGAACAGCTCACCAGAGCGGCGGCGCATGATCCGTTCATCATGGTACAAGCCACTTTTGGCCCCTTCATCCTGCTGCAGCAACTCTCCAACACGATGGTAATCTTCCCGGCTTGGATACAGCTCGGCAATCGGCACATCGATATAGGCTGTTGGGGCGTCGCCAAAGGTCAAGGCAAACTGCTGGTTGCAGCGCTTGATGACGCGGTTTTCCAAAACGGCAAGGCCGACGGGGGCATGGTCAAAGGCTAGATCGCTCATGCCCTCTATTAACCGGGTATTTTTGCGGAATTGAAGGGAAAGCTGCCTCATGAGAGGTAGTTTCTACCAGGCAGATTGCCGCAAGGCCTTTGGGAGGAGGTCGGCAATGGGCCCAATCAGGAGGACAGCAGGCAATGAATATCGCACTATGGCTGCAACGCCAGGCCTTGGCGCATGGGACACGCCCGGCGCTGTATCTGGGCACCAAAGAGGTAGCGGACTACGCCGGGTTTCATCACCAGGCGGCGGCGCTTGCAGGCTGGCTGCAGGCCCAGGGCATTGCGCCGGGAGACCGGGTGGCGATCTTCATGACGAACTGTCCTGATTATCTGATTGCGCTCTATGGCATCTGGTATGCCGGGGCGGCGGCGGTGCCGATCAATGCCAAACTGCACGGGGCAGAGGCGCGCTACATCCTGGAAGATTCCGGTGCCAAGCTGGTCTTTGCCTCCAATGGGTTGGATCAGGCTCTGGCGGCAGCTGGATGTGTCACTCCGGTGGTTGCGGCGGCAGGGGACACCTATGCAGCGGCCTTGCAAATGGAGCCTGTTGCCGCCCCTCAGACGCGCGACGCGCAGGATCTGGCCTGGCTGTTCTATACCTCTGGCACCACTGGTCGTCCCAAGGGGGTGATGATCACCCATGGCATGCTGGCTGTGGTCTCTTTGACCTATTTTGCCGATGTCGATGCCGCAACAGGGGCCGACCAGATCCTTTATGCGGCCCCGATGAGCCACGGAGCGGGCCTGTACAATATGCTGCATGTGCTTGTGGGGGCGGCGCATGTCTGCCCGGCCTCACGTGGCTTTGACGAGAGGGAGATCTTTGATCTGGCAGCGCATTTTGGTCGGGTGCAGATCTTTGCCGCGCCAACCATGGTGACGCGGATGACTGCGGTGGCCAAGGCCGAGGGGCGCAGCGGGCGCGGCCTGCGCAGCGTGATCTATGCGGGCGGGCCGATGTATCTGGCCGATATCATCGAAGCCGAGGCGCATTTTGGCCCGATCTTCATTCAGATCTACGGGCAGGGGGAATGCCCGATGGGGATCACCGTTCTACGGCGCGAAGAGGTCAGTGATCGCAGCCATCCCGATTGGCAAGGCCGTCTGGCCGGGGTTGGCCGCGCCCAGGCCGGGGTCGAGCTGCGCATCGGGGATGCGGCGGGGGAGCCATTACCGGTGGGCGAGATGGGCGAGATCATGGTGAGCGGTCAGGCGGTGATGCCGGGCTATTGGAACAATCCAGAGGCCAGCGCCGAAACCCTGCAGGGGGGCTGGCTGCGCACGGGCGATATGGGGGTTCTGGATGCGGCGGGCTATCTGACGCTCACAGATCGCTCCAAGGATCTGATCATCTCTGGCGGCTCGAACGTCTACCCACGCGAGGTCGAAGAGGCGCTGTTGACCCATCCGCAGGTGCAACAGGTCTCGGTGGTGGGGCGGGCCCATGCGGATTGGGGGGAAGAGGTGGTGGCCTTTGTGGTGGGTGATGTGACGGAGGCCAATCTTGATGCCCATTGCCGTGGCCTGATCGCGCGGTTCAAATGCCCCAAGGCCTATATGCATGTGGCTGAGCTGCCCAAGAACAATTATGGCAAGGTGCTGAAGACCGAGCTGCGCGCGCGTCTGGTCAAACCTGGCCAGACCTGACGCGGGACCGGGGGATCAGGGCTGAGGGCAGGCAGGCGTGCAATCACCCCTGGACGGCCGTGCCGGGCCGCACCCGTTGGCCCATCAGCGTATCAACCAATGCGCTCATCAGCTCGGTGCGGCTGCCGCAGCCCGACTTGCGGTAGATCGCGTTCAGCTGCGCCTTGACCGTGCCCTCGGCGCTGCCGCGCATATCGGCGATTTCGCTGGTCGACAGCCCCTTGATCAGGAACATGGCCACATCGCGTTCCGCCGGGGTCAGGTTCCAGCTGTCCAGCTCAGTATCGATCACCTCCTGCACGGCGTTTTGTGCGGTGCTAAGGGCCTGTTCCAGATGGGCCTTGCGTCGCAGCAGCCAGATCAGAATGCGGATCTCAACTGCAATCGCTGCAATCAGGGCAAAGGTGGCCAGCGCCTCGATATAGGTATGGCTGCCTTCTGGTTCGTGCTCGGCGTTGCCAAAGAAATCAGCGATGATATCACCCAGGAACACCACCGCGCAGAGCGTTTGTGCGGCGATCAGAAGGACAAGCACCAAAGGTTTGGCAGGATCGGTCATGGGTTTCCTCTATGTGCTGGACCCCGTTTGCAAGGTCAGTTGTACAAGATCCCGTGCCTGCGGCCCTGTGGCGGTGGCCTTGTTCTGGATCAATCGCGGGCGCGGTGGCGCGGGATCTCCTTGATGCCGGTGAACATGGCGCGGACCAAATTGACCCGGATCCGTTTGCTCTCAAAGAACACGGCAGCGATGTGCAAGACAATGGAAAACTGCGTCCAGGCGGCAAGGCCCTCGTGCAGATCTTCGGCCCATGCAAAGCCAGCGCCACCCGACAGGGTGATGAGATATCCGCTGAGACCAAGGCCCAGAATACTAATGAGCAAATTGTAGATCATAAAGGCTCCCAGAGGGCTGTGTCCGCGGTGGGCAAAGCGCCGCGACAGGGAGATGTCACGCAGTTGCTTTAAGGCGGCACTGGGCGAAATGGGAAAGCTGGAGAACCGCGCACAGGGAGAGCCAATCAGCCCCCAAATCAGCCGCAGGACAATCAGGAGGGTGATCACATACCCCAAGGTGCTGTGCAGGAGGGTGTCGGGATCAATCACCAGGGCATTGGCCGCAAAGAGCAAGGCCAGACTCCAGTGAAACAAGCGAACAAAGGGGTCCCAGACAGGGAACTGAGCCATGATAAGCCTCTTGAAAGCAAAGGGGGGGAGAGTGGCCCACCCCAGGCTGGGGCAGGCCAGTGCAACGGAGGTAATCGGGATCTGGAAAAGCCGATATCAGTCGTCGTCTTTTTCGTCCTGCGCTTCTGTGCCCGCGTCTTCTTCTTCTGTCTTCAGGATGTTCAGCTCAGCATCCATGTAGACTTCGAAAGCCGCCCCGTCTTTTGAGGTCTCCACCTCAAAACCGCCGTCTTCCAGTTCGATTTCTTCGACCAGATAGCCCTGGGCGCTGAGAATTTCATGGATTTGGGAGACCACTTCGGCGCTGGGTTCGGAAGCCGGGGTGACGCCCGAGGCAAAGGCCGCTGCGGGCAGAATCAGGGCAACAGCAAGAAGAGGCTTTTTATAGTTGAACATGAGGGTACTCCATTCGTTTGTCAGTGTTGATCAGGATGGCAGGAGGCACATCCTTGCGATCAATCTGCGAATGGGGGCCGCGTTTCCAAATAGGTCTGCAGATAGAAAATGGAAAAATTCCACCTTCTATACCTTTGGTTTAGGGCTGATTTAAAAGGGAAAACTCTATCCCCCTCGGATTTTCCAGGTCTAGAGCCGAAGCAAAAAAAAGGGACTGGCCTGCGCGAACGCTGGCCAGTCCGATGTTGTTGTCACAGCTCGAAACCAGAGCAACGAGATGTAATCGATGGGCGCGCCGGATCAAATCGCCAGATACTCCGCCCGCAGCTCAGCGTTCTCAAGCACCTCGGCGGCGGTGCCGTCAAAGACGATGCCGCCGGTGTCCAGGATCACGGCGCGATCTGCCAGTTCCAGCGCCCGCACAGCGTTCTGTTCCACCAGAATGGTTGTCATGCCCTGTTCCTTGACGTGGATGAGGGTCTTTTCGATCTCATCTACGATCACCGGGGCCAGACCCTCGTAGGGTTCGTCCAGCAGCAGCACCTTGATGTCGCGGGCCAGGGCGCGTGCGATGGCCAGCATCTGTTGTTCGCCGCCGGAGAGGGTGACGCCCTCTTGTTTGCGGCGTTCCCCCAGACGCGGGAACAGATCATAGAGGCGATCAATGGACCAGCCGATGGGCGGGGCAATCTGCGCCAGTTCCAGGTTTTCCTCGACGGTGAGGCCGGGAATGATGCGGCGATCCTCAGGCACCAGACCCAGACCGGCTGTGGCGGCTTCGTGGCTTTCCATCAGATGCAGCGGCTGGTGGTCCAACCAGATTTCACCCTGGGTGACCTGCGGATCACCAATGCGCGCAATCGAGCGCAGGGTCGAGGTTTTGCCTGCACCATTGCGGCCCAGCAGCGCCAGGATTTCGCCTTCGTGGACGTTGAAGTTGATGCCCTGCACGATGTAGCTCTCGCCGTAATAGGCATGCAGGTCCCAGACCGACAGAAAGGCGGGGGCGGTTGTGGCCTTGTTGGCGCTTTTGGAAAAGTCGGGTTTGACGTTCATGGGTGTTCTCCTTTACGCCGACTCGCCGAGATAGGCTTCGCGCACTTTGGGATTGCCGCGGATGTTCTGCGGATCGTCTTCGACCAGGGGCGTGCCCTGGGCCAGAACGGTGATGCGGTCTGCCAATGAGAACACAACATGCATGTCATGTTCGATAATGGCGATGGTGATGTCGCGCTGCTCCTTGATCTCCTTCAGAAGATCAATGGTGTTGTTGGTATCGGCCCGCGCCATACCCGCAGTTGGTTCATCCAGCAGCAGCAGGCGGGGTTCCTGAGACAGACACATGCCGATCTCGAGGCGGCGCTTGTCACCGCGTGACATCGAGGCGGCATTCATGTGCCGCTTGTCGGCCATGTTCATCTCCTCGAGCATCTGCTCGGCCTTTTCCAGCACGTCCTTTTGTCCCAGCACCGCTGGGATGGCATTGAGTGCAAAGGCCCCATCCCGTTTGGCGAAACAGGGGATCATCATGTTTTCCAAGACCGAAAGATCGCCAAAGATCTCAGGGGTTTGGAAAACGCGGCTGATGCCCATCTGGTTGATCTCATAGGGTTTGCGCCCCAGCACCGACTGGCCGTCGAACATCACCGATCCGGTGTCGGGGATCAGCTTGCCCACCAGGCAGTTCAGCAGGGTGGATTTGCCCGCGCCATTGGGACCGATAATGGCGTGGACGGTGTTTTCCTTGACGCTGAGATTCACATCCCCCAGCGCCTGCAGGCCACCAAAGCGTTTGCCCACGTTTTTGACTTCAAGAATACCCATCAATCCGTCTCCTTATTCCGCGGGGGTTGTTTTGCCAGGGGTGGCGCTGTCTTTGCCTTTGCGCTTCTTGGCCCATTTGGCGATGCGCTGACCGCCCTCAACGAGGCCGCCGGGCAGGAAGACCACAACCAGCATGAACAGGATGCCCAGGGTCAGATGCCAGCCCTTGCCGATGAAGGGGTGAATGATGAAGACCACAAAATCCTCAATCCCATCGGGCATAAAGCTGAACCAGCTGTGCAGCACGTTGTCGTTGATCTTGGAGAAGATGTTCTCGAAGTATTTGATGAAGCCTGCGCCCAGGACCGGGCCGATCAGGGTGCCGGCACCGCCGAGGATGGTCATCAGAACCACTTCACCAGAGGCAGTCCATTGCATGCGCTCGGCGCCTGCAAGGGGATCCATCGAGGCCATCAGACCACCGGCCAGACCTGCATACATGCCGGAAATCACAAAGGCGGCAAGGGTGTAGGGCTTGGTGTTGAGGCCGGTGTAATTCATCCGCTGCTGGTTCGATTTCACCGCCCGCAGCATCATGCCAAAGGGCGAGCGGAAGATGCGGATCGACAGGTAAAAGGCCGCCAGCAGGATCAGCGCACAAAGATAGTATCCGGCGTTGAACTGAAAGGCCCAAGGGCCGACAACCATCTCAAATGTGGAGCGCATCTCGAGGCCAAAGAGGCTGGTCACCGGGATCGAGCCGTCAGCTGTGGCCGACACCCCCAGGATCCGCGGATCATCCAACGTCAGCTGCAGACCGGTTTCGCCATTGGTGATCGGGGTCAGCACCGAATAGGCGAGGTTGAATGACATCTGCGCAAAGGCCAGCGTCAGGATCGAAAAGTAGATGCCAGAGCGCCGCAGGCTGACAAAGCCGATAACCAGCGCGAACAACCCCGAGATCACTACAGAAAGCAAGATGGCGGGCACCACGTTCATGCTCAGAAGTTTGAACATCCAGACCGCAGAGTAGGAGCCGACACCCAGGAAGGCGGCGTGACCAAAAGAGAGATAGCCGGTGAGGCCAAAGAGAATGTTGAAGCCCACGGCAAAGATACCAAAGATCACAAAGCGTTGCATCAGATCCGGGTAGCCCGCGTTGAACTGCGCCATGGCGCTGTCGGTTGGGAAGGGGTTCAGGATGAAGGGGGCGCAGAGCGTCAGCACAGCCACCACGAGCAGCATCCGAGTGTCTTTATTGTCTAGTCCGAACATGTGCTTATTCCTCCATCACACCTTTGCGGCCCATGAGACCCCGCGGACGGGTGAGCAGAATTATGATCGCAACGACGTAGATGATGATTTGGTCGATACCGGGAAGGATGGATTTGATCTCGTTCATCGAGGCAAAGCTCTCAAGAATACCCAAGAGGAAGCCGGCCAGCACCGCGCCCGGAAGCGAGCCCATGCCGCCAACAACCACCACCACAAAGCTCAGCACCAGAAAATCCATACCCATGTGATAGTTGGGTGAATTGATCGGGGTGTACATCACCCCTGCCAGGCCTGCGACCGCAGCCGCAATGCCAAACATGATGGTAAAGCGTCGGTCGATATTGATCCCCAGCAGACCCACGGTCTCGCGATCTGCCATGCCGGCCCGAACAACCATGCCAAAGGTGGTGAATTGCAGGAAGGAAAAGATGCCGCCGATGATTACCACAGAGAAGAAGAAATAGACGATACGCCAGACTGGATAGACGATATCCATGCCAAAGAGCGCCCCGACATTGGCAACACCGCTCAACGCTTGGGGGGAGGGGGTCTGGATCGGGTTGGCACCGTAGAAATATTTGATCACTTCCTGCAACACGATGGCCAGACCAAAGGTCACCAGGATCTGATCCGCGTGGGGACGCTTGTAGAAGTGCTTGATCAGCCCGCGTTCCATCACATAGCCGACGCCGATCATGATCGGGATGGCAAAGAGGATCGCGATGGGCACCGCCCAATCTATGATCGCACCGCCCATTTCAGGGCCGAACCAACTCTCCACATAGGGTGTCTTGACTTTCAACGGGTTGCCGAGGAAATCCTTCTGGGTCTCGTCAACCAGCTCGTAGCTGAGGCTCAGCAGCCGCTGTACGGTGACGGCGCAGAAGGCACCAATCATGAACAGGGCGCCATGGGCAAAGTTCACCACGCCCAAGGTGCCAAAAATAAGTGTCAGACCCAGCGCGATCAGCGCATAGGCAGAGCCCTTGTCGAGCCCGTTTAAGATTTGCAATAGGATTGCGTCCATAGTCCCCACCCTTGGGTTCTTCGATGTGGAAGTGGTGGATTTCGACTCTGCCGGGGCGGATGCCCGATCTCACGGCGCGCGCGTTTCAGTCGAAATAGAGATTGAGGGTCGGGCGCGCGTGGCGCCCGACACCGGGGTCCTGAAACAGGAGGGCCTGAATTAGGCGCCTGAGTTACAGCTACCAAGCGCGCCGCCCGCAAACATCGGGTGGTCGGCTGGATAGGTGACCTGGGCCGCAGGGGTGACTTCCACCACTTCGAGAAGGTCGAACTCGGAGGTCGGGTTTTCTTTCCCGCGCACAACCAAAACGTCCTTGAAGCACTGGTGATCTTCGGCGCGATACAGCGTCTTGCCATTGCCCAACCCGTCGAATTCAAAGCCTTCCAGGGCTTCGGCAACGGCGCAGGGGTTGAAAGAGCCGGCCCGCGACACCGCATCTGCATAAAGCAGGGTCTGGCAGTAAACGGTATGGGCCGCCTGGCTGGGCGGGAAGCCGTATTTGGTGCCAAACGAGCGCACAAAGGCGGCGGAGCCTTCGTCCTGCAGCGACCAGTGCCAGTTGGTGGAGCCATGGATGCCTTTGACGTTGGCACCGGCACCTTTGGCCATCAGACGCGAATACAGCGGAACAACGATCTCGAAATCCTTGCCGTTGACGACCTTCTCACGCAGGCCGAACTGAACCGCGTTGGTCAGCGAGTTCACCATGTTGCCGCCATAGTGGTTCAGCACCAGCACGTCGGCACCGGAGTTCAGAACCGGGGCGATATAGGACGAGAAATCGGTGGCGGCCAGCGGCGTGCGCACCTTGTTCACGGTGTTCCAGCCCAGGGCTTCGGTGGCGGCCGCGATCGACTCTTCCTGGGTCCAGCCCCAGGTGTAGTCGGCGGTCAGGTGATAGGCATTCCGATCGGTGCCATAGAGGTTCTTGAGAACCGGTGCCAGCGCGGCACCCGACATGTAACCGTTAAAGAAGTGACGGAAGCCATTGGCTTTCTTGTCCTTGCCGGTGGTGTCGTTGGAATGGGTCAGGCCGGCCATGAAGATCACGCCAGCTTCCTGGCACAGACCTTGAACAGCAATGGCCACACCGGAGGACGACCCACCAGTGATCATCACAGCGCCGTCTTTTTCGATCATCGATTTGGCCGAGGCACGGGCGGCATCGGATTTGGTCTGGGTATCACCGGTGACGAATTTCACCTCTTTGCCCAGGATGCCGTTGCCCTGCAACGCCTTGGACGAGAAGGTGTTCATCATGCCACCATCGCCGCCACCGTTCAGGTGCTCGACGGCCAGCTGATAGGCGCGCAGCTCATCGGCACCTTCATCGGCATAGGGGCCGGTTTGTGGTACGTTGAAGCCCAGAGTTACCGAACTGCCGGTAGGCTCATTGGTGAATGCGGCTGCGGAAGACGCAGTGAAAATAGTTGGAAGCGCAAGGCCGGTGCCTGCAAGAGCGCCGGATTTCAGTACTCCGCGACGCGAGAGATCTGACTTGGACATTTAATCCTCCCTTATGTGAAAAATGCCGAACAGCTCCTCACTTCTGCGCAGCATTCGCACGATTTGTGCAAAATCAGTATGGGAGGGACTTGTAAAATTGCGCAATAAATCCCTTGAAATGAAGATCTATTCTGTAAACAAATGAACAGAGATTGACGGGGTTTTGTAAAGTTTCTTATGTTGCGTTGCAGAAAGCCATTGAAAAGGCGGAACTTTGGAAGGGAGGTAGCCCATGGGGCGTGACACGCTAACAGGCAGCCGCATTCGCGACCGGCGGATGATCCTGGGGATCCGTCAGGCGGAATTGGCGCGGCAAGCGGGTATTTCCGCCTCCTACCTCAATTTGATCGAACACAACCGACGCAGAATCGGTGGTAAGCTTCTGGTGGATCTGGCGCAGGTGCTGGGGGTGGAGCCCTCGATGTTGACCGAGGGGGCCGAAGCCGCGCTGATTGCAGCGCTGCGAGAAGCCGCCGCTGACAGTGGCACCCCGGTAGCAGAGCTGGACCGGACAGATGAATTTGCCGGACGGTTCCCCGGTTGGGCCGAAGTTCTGGCCAGCAACCATCAGCGCATCTCTCGGCTTGAGCGCACGGTGGAAACCCTGTCGGATCGACTGACCCATGACCCACATCTGGCGGCCTCTTTGCATGAGGTGCTGTCGACGGCGGCGGCGATCCGCTCGACCGCGTCGATCCTGGCGGAAACCGGCGAGCTGGAGGCAGAGTGGCGGGATCGGTTTCACAAGAACCTCAATGAGGATTCCCTGCGCCTGGCCGAAAGCAGCCGGGCTTTGGTGAATTTTCTCGACGAAAGCGACACCAGCGCAGAGCGTCGCGGCGTGCCGCAGGAAGAGGTTGAGGCGTTTTTTCTGGCGCATGGCTTTCATTTTCCCGATCTGGAATCGGATCAGCAGACGCCCCAGGCGCTGGTTGCTGAGGCACCTCAGCTGGTCAGTGATGCAGCGCGTCTCATCGCCAAAAGCGCGTTGGAACAATACCAAAGCGATGCCCGCCAGATGCCGCTGACCGAAATGGCCAAAGAGATCACAACATATGGGCCGGAGCCTTCTGCTCTGGCGCGGCGGTTTCACACCAGCCTGCCTGTGGTGTTGCGCCGTTTGGGGGTGCTGCCGCCGGACATTCTGGGACAGGAGGCCGGGTTGGTGATCTGCGATGCTTCGGGTTCTATTCTGTTTCGCAAACCGGTGACGGGTTTTGCTCTGCCGCGCTTTGGCGCGTCTTGTCCGTTATGGCCGGTCTACACCGCATTGCAACGGCCCGACATGCCGCTGCGGCGCAACGTGGTGCAGCAGGGACGCAGCGTGTTGGGGTTTGAATGTCTGGCCGTGGCCTGGACCCATGTTGCGGCCTCTTTCGATCACGATCCGCAATACCATGCGGTGATGTTGATTCTGCCGCGCCGGGAGGTGTCGCAGGATGCGCAGCCGGTGGGGGCCAGTTGCCGTATCTGTCCGCGACAGGCCTGCGAGGCGCGTCGTGAGCCTTCGATCCTGAAGGAAGAGTTTTGACAGTCCCGGCGTCGCAGGGCTAATGTCGCGCAAGGGATGAGAACGCGGCCTCAGGTGAATTTGCCTGTCAGAGCCGCGCTGGGAGGGGGTTCTGCGAATGAGCAGACATGTAGTTTTGATCGAAGATGAGCCCAATATTGCAGAGGCCATTCGATTCCTTTTAACCCGGGACAAATGGCAGGTCGATGTCCATGGGGATGGGGCGGATGCGGTCGATGTGATCCGGGCCGCCGATCCTGACCTGGTGATTCTGGATTTGATGTTGCCGGGCAAAAGCGGCCTTGAGGTGATTGCAGAGCTGCGGGCGGTGGCCGGACTGCAGGCGCTGCCGGTGCTGATGCTGACCGCGCGCGGGCAGCTCAAGGATCGCGAAATGGCCGAACGGGCCGGGGTGACCCGGTTCATGACCAAACCCTTCTCCAATGCGGAGGTGCTGACTGCGGTGCGCGATCTGCATGCCCAGGCCGGGCAGCTGGATCCGGCGCGGGCTGACAGCGGGCAGGTGCCGTCATGAACTGGCCGCTCTAATGCGCGGCGACGGGGCAGGGCACCGGGATGAGCCCAACTCCCCCTTTGTCGAACGGCGGACCTATCGGCGGCGTCGCCTGATGGATATCGCCCGGTTGTTGCCTTTGCTGGGGGCGCTGCTGCTTACCATACCGCTGCTTTGGCCCAACCCTGATCCTTATCCGGCCCCGGGTTCTCAGAGCGGCATGGCGACCTCTGTGGCCATTACCTATATCTTTGTGGTTTGGACCGGGCTGATCGCGGCCACCTTTGCCTTTGGGGTTGCGGTGAAGCTCTGGGCTGGGCATTGGACCGAGGGTGGCCCCCAGGACGAGCCGCGCTGATGGCCTCGCTCAATATGCTGGCGCTGGTCTGTCTTGGCTATGTGGCGCTGTTGTTCTTTGTCGCCTTTCTGGCCGATCGCCGGGCGGCGCAGGGCAGAAGTGCGGCCTGGATGCGCTCGCCGCTGATCTATACGCTGTCGCTGTCGATCTATTGCACCGCCTGGACCTTTTATGGCGCCGTGGGGTATGCGGCCCGCTCTGGATTGGAATTTCTGACGATCTATCTGGGGCCGACCCTGGTCATGGTGGGCTGGTGGTGGGGCCTGCGCAAGCTGGTGCGGGTCGGGCGCAGTCAACGCGTCACCTCTATTGCGGATCTTTTGTCTGCCCGCTACGGCAAATCCAATGCCCTGGCGATTGGCGTGACCATTCTCGCAGTGATTGGGATTACCCCTTATATTTCCTTGCAACTTCAGTCGATTACACTGAGCTTTGCGATCTTTGCCGAAGCCGATCCGCTGCGCAGCTACCATGAAACCACCACGGTGTTCTGGGTCACCGTAGGGCTGGCCAGTTTTGCCATTCTCTTTGGCACCCGCAATCTCAACGCCAACGAGCGCCACCATGGGGTGGTCACCGCCATTGCCCTGGAGGCCATCGTGAAACTGGTGGCCTTGCTGGCGGTTGGCATTTTTGTGGTCTGGGGCATCTCTGGCGGCATTGGCGAGACCCTGCAGCGGATCGATGCCTCGCGGATCGGCGAATGGCGGGTGGATGGCGGGCGCTGGACTGCGATCACCTTTTTGTCGGCGGCGGCCTTTGTCTGTCTGCCGCGGATGTTTCAGGTCATGGTGGTCGAGAACGAGGACGAGCGCCATCTGCGGGTCGCAGCCTGGGCTTTTCCGCTCTATCTGCTGCTGATTTCGATGTTTGTCCTGCCCATTGCAGCCATTGGGCTGGAGCTGATGCCGGTTGGCTCCAATCCGGATATGTTTGTGCTGACCGTGCCCTTGTCACAGGGGCAGCAGGGATTGGCGATGCTGTCTTTTCTGGGCGGGTTCTCTTCTGCCACCTCGATGGTGATCGTGGCGGCGATGGCGCTTTCGACCATGGTGTCGAACCATATGGTTATGCCGATTTGGCTGCGGCTGCAGGGGGCGGCTGGGGCCTCGGTGTCGGGGGATGTGCGCAATGTGGTGCTGTTTGCCCGCCGCATCTCCATCGCCGTGATCATGGCGCTGGGGTATTTCTACTATACGCTCTCGGGTGGCGGCGCGGCCCTTGCCTCTGTGGGGCTGATCTCCTTTGTGGGAATTTCCCAGATGTTGCCGGCCCTTGTGGGCGGGTTGTTCTGGCGCGGAGCCACCCGCAGCGGAGCCTTGGCCGGGCTCACGGTTGGCTATGCGCTCTGGGTTTATACCATGCTGTTGCCTGCGCTGGGGGGCGGATTGGTGCCGGATCAGGTGCTGGCGGAAGGGCTGTTTGGGCTGTCCTGGTTGCGGCCCCAAGCTCTGTTTGGCATCGAAGGGCTGGATTCCATCGTGCATGCGGTGCTTTGGTCGCTGAGCCTCAATGCCATCGCCTTTTGTCTGGTCTCGCTGATGACATTCCCCAGCCCGCTGGAACGGCTGCAGGGGGCGCAATTCGTCAATGTCTTTGAGCATTCCTCCGGGCCGCGGGGCTGGACCGGGTCGGTGGCGCAATGCGAGGATCTGATGGTGATGTCGCAGCGCATTCTGGGGGCCACCGAGGCCCAGGCCTTTTTCCAGCGGGAGTTGGAACATCAGGGAGGGCGGGGCCCCTTGCCGGATCCAACCCCGATGTTTCTGGAACGTCTGGAGCGCGAGCTCGGTGCCTCGATCGGTGCGGCGGCGGCACATGCGATGATCGGCCAGATCGTCGGGGGCTCCTCTGTTTCGGTGCAGGATCTGCTGGCGGTGGCTGATGAGACTGCGCAGATGTTGGAGTATTCCAACAAGCTGGAAGAGAAATCCGAAGAACTGTCGCGCACGGCCCGTCAATTGCGGGTCACCAATGAAAAACTGACCCAGATTTCGCAGCAAAAAGATGCCTTCCTCAGTCAGGTGAGCCACGAATTGCGCACGCCGATGACCTCCATTCGCGCCTTTTCCGAGATCCTGCGTGATGATGCCGACATGCCGCTTGCGGATAAAAACCGTTACGCCACCATCATTCACGATGAGGCGCTGCGGCTGACCCGGCTGTTGAATGATTTGCTGGATCTGAGCGTATTGGAAAGCGGACAGGTGAGTTTGAACATGTCAGCGGGCCAGCTGGATGAGGTGATGGATCACGCGGTCAACACCGCTTTGGCCGGTTCCGAGCATCCGATGAAGGTCAATCGGACGCCAGATTCAGAGGCCCTGAGGATCTCTTCGGATCTGGATCGTCTGGCTCAGGTCTTTATCAATCTGATCGCCAATGCGCAGAAGTATTGCGACGCAAAATCTCCGGAACTGACCATTCGCGTGAGCCGCGGATTGGGCCAGATCTGGATTGATTTCATCGACAATGGCAGCGGCGTGCCACAGGACCACCAACAGTTGATTTTCGAGAAATTCTCGCGTGTTAGCCCCGAGAGAGCGGGCGGGGCCGGACTGGGTTTGGCGATTTGCCGCGAAATCATGCAGCGCCTCGGTGGTGATATTTCTTACCTCGCTGGGCAGGGCGGCGGCAGTTTTCGAATTTCCTTGCCGGTAGAGGGGAAAAACCTCTCTCAGTCGCACATTTAAAGGTCTTGGTAACCATCGGTCGTTAATACAAATAAAAAGGGAGCGCGAAACGTGCGGGTTGATGACTGATGTCTGAGGCAAAAAACAAGCAGGCCGGAAGCGGCGGGTCGGGTGGACTCGCGCGCAAGCTACTGGCGTCCAAGGAAGGGGCTTCGGGTCCCAATGGGTCCTTGACGCTCAAGGCTTTGCGTCGCTCGCTTGCGCGCGCGGCTTCTGAGCAATGCGAGCTGCCATTGGCGGTTCTGGCAGGGCGGCAATGCAATCGCGCGCCCGAGGACCTGGCCGAATCCCTCTCCGACAAAGATCTGCTGGTGGTTCTGGACGGACCGGACGGGCGCATTGGCGCCGTGAGCATGGATGCCGCCCTGGTGACGGCTTTGATCCAGAAACAGACCATCGGGCAGATCATGGGCAAAGCCCCGTCGGAGCGCAATTACACCCCCACCGATGCGGCCATGACTGCCGAGTTTCTCGAAAAGACCTTTGGCAAAGTGGTTGCCATGCTCGAAGGCCAATCGGATCAGGTGATCTTTTCCGGCTATCGCTACGGCGCCCAGATCGAAAATGTGCGCTCTCTGGTGCTGGGGCTGGAGGCGGAAGACTACCGGCTGATCACGCTGACCCTGGATCTGGCCGTTGGGGCCATGCAGGGGGTGATAAACCTGATCCTGCCCGAACCCACTGCAGAGCAGCTGGGCCTGGGAGGCGGAGCTACGGGCCCGTCCCTGGCACATAGCATGGGGGCCATGCGGGCCGAGCTTTCGGCGGTTCTATGCAAGGTCCGGGTGCCGCTGAACGAGTTGTCATCGCTCAAAGTCGGTGAGCTTTTGTCATTGGATTCTGCCTTTCTTTATGAGACTGATCTGATCAGCATTGGCGGGCAATCGGTCGCCAAGGGACGTCTGGGGCAGCTGAATGGGGCAAGAGCGGTCCGTCTGAACGAGGGCAAAGCCAAGGAGTTGGACGCCCCGTCGGACGCGGTTTTTGCAGATGGCGTTGCTGGCGAGGTGCCAGCCTTGCCGATGATGGAAGAGCCTGCTTCGCTTGACCTTGGTATTGCAGCGCAGGACCTGCAGGATCCGCTGGATGATGCAATGGGGCTTGCGGCTCCTGTAGATCTGGACCTGGGCGCGGGCCTGGGGGGCGATCTCGGAGGTGATTTGGGCGCAGGCCTGGGTGGTGATCTGGGCGGCGATCTGGGTATGGGGGCAGCCCCGATGGGAGACTTCCCTGATCTGAACAACAGCCTGGGCGATGGTCTGGGAGAGGGATTGGATCAGTTCAACCCCGATGACGCGATGGCGGAAATCTCCAAACTTGCGGGGCTTGAAGGGGATCCGGCGCAGGGGCTTTGATCAAGGCCCGCTAAGCAACGCGATTTGCGACTATCATGCCAATCCGGCATCGCCCCGACCGCGCAAGCGGGCGGGGTATTGTTTTTGATCTACTTGTACGATCGATCTGGCCCGTTGCAAATCAGCGGGCGTGCCGCCCAGTCCGCAGCCTAATATCCAGTCATAGTCCTGCGGATTATAGACCTTCGCCCTCGGGGCATCGATTTGCCAGGTTCAGGAGGTGGCGAGGCTTTCGAGGGTTGGGCGCAGGGTGTCCAACTGGTAGCCGGCCGCGCTGGTCTTGCTGAGGATCTCATCCGGGCTCATGTCCTTTGCCACCCCAAGCGACCAGACTACCGAGCACCGGGTGCCGGAGGCGCAATAAGCCAGGACCGGCCCATCGTTGGTCTCATACATTGAGCGCTGTTTGGCGACATTCTCTGGGGTCATGGTCTGATGGGTGAGCGGCAATTCCTGAAAGATGAGCCCGGCGGCTTCGGCTGCAGCGCGAATGGCTGCGGCCTGATGGCTGGGGGGCACTTCGCTATCGGGGCGATTGCAAATCACCGTTGTGAAGCCAGCAGCAACGATGGCGGGCATGTCTTCGACCGAGATCTGCGGCGAGACGGCGTAGCGGGGGGTGATCACTCGTGCATCCATGCCCGATCCTTTAAACATTTGTGGCGAGCCGGTCCAGCTGTCGTCCAGCTTTTGGCGCTGCAAGCATGCCCAAAAGCATCGCTGCCAAAAAGATGAGACCGCCGATTCCGTTGTAGCTGAGAGACGCAATGGCGGGACCGGGGCACAGTCCAGCAAGCCCCCAACCCATGCCAAACAGCACAGAGCCGGTGATCAGTCGGTGATCCATCTGCGGACGGGGGACACTGGGGAAGCTGCCGCCAACCAAGGGACTGCGGCCCCTGGTCAGACGCCAGGCAAAAAACATCGGCACGATGGCGCCGCCCATGACAAAGGCTAGGGTGGGATCCCACTTGCCAAAGACGTCCAGCCAGCCCTGAACCTTGGTGGTATCGGTCATGCCAGACACAAGCAGCCCGGTGCCAAACAGTGCCCCTGCGAGGAGTGAGAGAAACAAACGCTGCATCAGATCACTCCCAAAACATGACGCATCATGGCAATGGTGAGCCCACCCGCCAGGATATAAAAGACAGTGGCGACAATGCCGCGCAGGGACAGGCGGGAAATGCCGCAGACCCCATGTCCGGAGGTGCAGCCATTGGCGATACGGGTGCCGAGGCCAACCAACAGACCGGCGATGATGATGACCACTGTGTTCGAAGTCATATGAGTGCCGATCTCGCCCTCATAATAGGGCAGCAGCAGCACCGGCATGGCAATCACTCCAAGCAGAAAGACCAACCGTTCCGCCGCGTTGTGCCAGCCAGAGCCATCCACCAGCCCGCCAAGAATGCCGCTGGCGCCCATGATGCGGCCATTGCCAAGCAGGAAGACTGCGCCGCCTAGGCCGATGAGGCCGCCGCCGACAAGCCCCCAGATCCAATCCGTTTCCATTTTCGTGCCTGTCCTTATCCAGTTGTGGTGATCGCAGGCAGGGTCAATGAACCCCGGTCCTGAAGTCTGAGGTCTGCGGTTGATGTGATGGACTGTACCGCGCAATTCAGAACGATCAGATGTGCTAGAGTTTGTTGATTGGAAGTTTCAAGAAGACATCGCCCTGATCGTCGGGCTCCGGCATCTGACCGGCGCGCATATTGACCTGCAAGGATGGCAGGATCAGACGGGGCATCCCCAATGTGGCGTCGCGGGCATCGCGCATGGCGGTGAAATCCTCCAGTGGGCGGCCTTCGCCGATATGCACGTTGAGCGCCTTTTGCTCTCCAACGGTGGTCTCCCAGGCGAAATCATCGCGCCCCGGGGCCTTGTAGTCATGGCCGACAAAGATGCGGGTTTCTTCGGGCAGAGCGAGGATTTTCTGGATCGAATTATAGAGCATTTCCGACGATCCACCGGGAAAATCGCAGCGCGCGGTGCCAAAGTCGGGCATGAACAGGGTGTCGCCGACAAAGGCAGCATCGCCGATCACATAGGTCAGACAGGCGGGGGTATGGCCCGGGGTATGCAGTACTTCGCCGCGCAACTGACCAATCATGAAACTGTCGCCATCGCTGAATAGGGCATCAAACTGGCTGCCGTCGCGCTGAAAGGCGGTGCCCTCGTTGAAGACCTTGCCAAATGTATCCTGGATAAGGGTGATATTGGCACCGATGCCGATCTTGCCGCCCAGATGGTCCTGCAGATAGGGCGCCGCCGACAGGTGATCTGCATGCACGTGACTTTCGAGAATCCAGGCACAGGTCAGACCTTGGGACACAATCCAGGCGATGATCTCATCTGCGGAGTTGGTGCTGGTCCGTCCAGAAGCGTGGTCAAAATCCAAAACGGAATCGATCACCGCACAGGTCGACCCGTTTGGATCGCGCAATACATAGGATACGGTATTGGTGGCCTCGTCGAAAAAGGCCTTGACGGTGGGGTTCATTTTTGGCGCTCCCTAGGTTTGAAATATTATATACAAAATTCAGAATGTGTTTCAAGCTCTCATGCAGAAAACCTGCCATGGTTTCTGCCGCGATCACAGATCTGTTCAGAAATGTGGTGGCGCATAGGTAGGATCTGTCCAGGATCGCTAGATGGTTTGCACAACCTGAACATGCAATTTTTGATGGAGATTTTTGGAAGAAATTCAACTTATGGTAGTATCAAGGAGTCCCGACTCCCGAAGTTGTGCGGTCAAAATCTGCTGCGGGGTGGGCCTGAAAGTGCTGAACGCATGTGAGAATGAAAAAATGACAACACTAGAGATCCAACAGCGGGCCCAGCGATTGGCAGCAGAAATCCGTAGGGAGACCGGGGAAAAGCGGCTGGCCCATCGCCCGGAGTTCTCGCGCCTGCTCAGCAGCTTGCGGATTCTGGGTCAGCCGGTTCCGCGAGCTTTGCTACAGTTGGATGCTGAGCTGAGTGATGAAGAAGTAGAACGCCAGTTCGACAATATTCCGATTTGACACCGATAGCAGCCAAAAGGACTTTCCTCCCTTGAAACACGCTCTGCTTAGCCCTGACCTCATTGTCTTCCCTGCTCCGGACAAAAATCCGACCGACGGGTTCATTTCGGGTAACGTCGCCGGTGCCAAAGGTGCGGGGGCTGGGCTTGCAACGGGCTGGACGCGCAACCTGGCGGCTTGCCTCAAGGACATCGGTCTGGCGTTGGGTGAGCTGTTTGGGTACCGAGTTACAATGCATCTTAAGATTGTTGGTCATGGCGCTTGGGTGGATGCCGCGATGGAAGACAAAAGGCAGACCGCAATCTCTGGCGTTTTGGCCACTCCGCCTGCCGTTTTGGTGGCACCTGCCGCATTGGTTGCAAAGGGCGGGCATCCGTTTTTGCTTCACTAGTTCAGGGCCAATAGGCAGCAACTCAGCTGGCGACAGCTTGGCCCGCCGCTGCCGATTTCAGCCTAAAAAGATTCCAACCATAACCAGCATCAACCCCAGAACAGACAGAAACAAGGCACCCAGATTATAGGGCAATACGGATTGTACGACGGCTCGTAGCGCCTCGTCGTCCAGTTTTCTACTACGCGCCTTGACGACGTGCAGGATGCACCAAAGCAGGCCGATCAGACCTGCTACCGAAAGGGCGGCTCCGACCCAGACGAGAATATCAAACATGGCAGGCTCCTGCGAGAATTTGGCTGCATAGCGACTAGCGGAATGCTGCTTTCGGTACAAGGGCGACAAAGCTGTTCAGCCCAACCTGTGGCGGGCAAAGGTCGCTATGCCTGAATCGGCAGTCCACTCCGACGCCTAACAATATTTGAAAACTCAGAACCCGGTTTCGCCGCTTCTTGCCGTTGATGGTTTTCATCACTTGCGATAGGGCCGCACTGCCGCTATCTCCTTGCCGCAACCCCAATCACACGATGGCAGTCATATGCCTGCGCAGACGGAGCCAAACATGGATCTGACCGAAGACGAAAAGAGCGAAAACTACCGGGTGACCGCCGGAGAGCTGCGCCAGTTTATCGAGCGTTTTGAACGCCTGGATGCTGAAAAGAAAGATATCGCCGAACAGCAAAAAGAGGTCATGGCCGAAGCAAAGGCGCGCGGCTACGACACCAAGGTGATCCGCAAAGTGATCGCCCTGCGCAAGCGCGACAAAGACGATATCGCCGAAGAAGAAGCGGTTCTGGAAATGTACAAAGACGCCTTGGGCATGAATTAAAAGCGCCTACACGTGCGACGAGACCAGAAATTCTTGTTGTGTAGGAACTTCAGCTACTAGCTGGCCCGAATCAGCGTAACCCTCAAATAGTGAAGCTGTTTCGGGCCAGCGGGCGGTAGAGCCCGAAGGTTCCTTTGACTCACCGTTTCGGAGTTATTTGGAAGCTTGAAACATCGCCTTTTCCACCCCGAGTTCATTTTTTAAATTTGCGGCTCTAAGGGCTTTGTTACACAAATAGACTGATGGGATTCACTGTATGAATCCAGCGTGATAGCTGAGGGTATGAGCAGCTGGACCCCTACGAAGTACAAGACCAAGAATTGGTCGTCTTACAATGACAGCTTGAAGCGGCGCGGATCGCTGTCGATCTGGTTTGACCCGGAGATGGTTTGGACGCCGCCGCCAAATGGCAAACGCGGTCGACAACATCAGTTCAGTGAGGCGGCTATTCAGGCTTGCCTGACCCTGAAGGTCCTGTTTGGCATGCCGCTCCGTCAGACAACTGGGTTCGTCCAGAGCTTGCTGCGTTTGGTCGGGTTAGATTGGGCGGCACCTTATTTCAGCACCTTATGTCGACGCCAGAAGGCGATGAACGTAAGTCTGCCTTATCGTGGATCCAATGGCCCACTGAACCTCCTTATCGACAGCACTGGCATCAAGGCCGAAGGTGAAGGCGAGTGGAATGCGCGCAAGCATGGCGGTTCCAAACGCCGCATCTGGCGCAAGATACACATAGGCATCGACGAGGAAACACTCGAGGTTCGGGCCGTTGAAGTCACCAGCAGCAACATCGGTGATGCTCCCATGCTACCCGAGTTACTGAACCAAATCCCTCCCGATCAGGACATCGGCTGCGTCATTGCGGATGGAGCGTATGATACCCGTAAATGCCACGAGGCGATTGCCGCCCGAGATGCCCATGCAGTTATCCCGCCACGTAAGAATGCAAAGCCCTGGAAGCCTACAAGCGTCGGAGCAATTGCCCGCAACGATGCGGTCAATGCGCAACGGTACCTGGGCCGCACAGTCTGGCGACGCTGGAGCGGATACCACCGTCGGAGCCGCGTCGAAACGAAGATGCATTGTATGAAACTACTCGGCCAATCGTTAATGGCGCGGGACTTTGAAAGGCAGGTCGCCGAAATCCAAATCCGCATCGCGGTGCTGAACCGCTACACTGCTCTTGGCATACCTATCACTGAGCCCTTAGCCTAAATCCGTCAGGGGTATAAGGGGAAGAGCGCCCTTCAACCGATTTGTGCAACAATGCCCGCGTCAGGTCTTGTGCTCGGCGGGTAGGTCATGACCCTGACTTCTGGCAGGCGATTGAGTTTGAGGCCGCTCATGGTCGGTGATCTTGAAGGGCAACAAGGGTGCTCTGAGCTCGATCCAGCACAGGTTTATCCACCATTTTTCCGCGAAACTGGAAGCTTCCCTTCTGCTCTTCGGAAGCCAAGACAACGGCCTGCGCCCACTCCACTTCCGCCTCACTTGGGGCAAACGCAGCATGGACAACTGATGTTTGGCGCGGGTGTATGCACATCATGCCACCCATGCCTGATGCACATGCGTGCTCTGTTGCGTTTTGAAGTCCGGTCGTGTCGTCCAAATTTGTGAACACGCCATCGATCGGTGGTGGCAGATCGCCCAGACGTGAGTTTGTCACCAACATAAAACGCGCTGCGTCCAAGGCCGTTTGCCCGCCGGGATGGTCCATTTCCAGACCAAGATCCAGAGATAGGTCAATCGTTCCCAAAAGAAGCCGGCCGAGGTCCGATAGGCTCACGATTTCTCTAAGATCAACAAGGCCTCGCACGGTTTCGATCAGGGGCCAGACTGGGTTTTCCAGTTTCTGGACAACTTTCGAACAACTCTCCGCATCCGCCTTGGGGAGTATTACGCCAGACAAGCTTGGATGGTTGGATAAGGCTAAATCCGCTTCGAAAAATGCGCTCTCAATGCCATTAATCCGCACAAGAACTTTCTCAACCGTCACTTGATCAAGGAATTTTTTGGCGTGATGGCGCGCCTTCATCTTGGCCTCGGGCGCAACTGCATCTTCAAGATCAATGATAATTGCATGCGCACCGGATGCTGCCGCTTTTCCAAAACGCTCAGGGCGGTCGCCGGGAACAAATAGAAAACTGCGGGCAGATGTTAGATCAGTCATCAGATGACCTTTTCTTCAAGTAGTTTAGCAATGTCTTCTTTGGAGTATCCGATCTCGGCCAGTAGCGCGGGCGAGTGCTCTCCCAGCGCGGGCACAGCATCCATGCGTGGTTCGGTCCCAATACCCCCCGGAGGAAGAAGTGCCGGAACCCGCCCGGCTGGAGTGTCAATTTCGCGCCAACGATTGCGGGCTTCGAACTGGACGTGGTTCCAGACGTCTGCCATCTCATTCATATTCGCATTGGCGATGCCCGCGCGATCCAGCCGCGCGATGACATTCTCGGTGGTCAAATCTGAAAAACTACCGGTGATAATCTCCGTCAGCACCACTTTGTTCTTGGCACGCAGGCTGTTTGACGAAAACTGCGGGTCGGCGGTCAGCTTTGGCTCTTCAAGCACAACATCGCAAAACGCTTTCCATTCGCGTTCGTTTTGCAGACCAAGAATAACCGTGCGCCCGTCACCAACGGTAAAAGGCCCATAGGGAAAGATCGTTGCATGGCTGGCACCAGCACGTGCCGGTGGCTCGGCACCTTCGTAGGAATAGTAGAGCGGGTAACCCATCCACTCGGTCATCGCATCAAGCATCGACAGGTCGACCTGACAGCCTTTGCCTGTTTGTCCGCGTTGCATAAGGGCCGCAAGAATATTGGTATAGGCATACATTCCCGCAGCAATGTCGGCGATCGAGATCCCTGCTTTGCTTGGGCTGTCCGGGGTGCCCGTCGTTGTGAGAAAACCCGCTTCTGACTGTATCAGAAGGTCATAGGCTTTGCGTTTCTCATCAGGGCCGCCCGTTCCATATCCGGAAATATTGCAAACGATAACACTGGGGTTTTCTTTCGACAGCTCTTCATACCCCAAGCCAAGCCGCGCGGCGGCCCCGGGTGCGAGGTTTTGCACAACGACGTCGGCCTCTGCTGCCAGCTTTTTCAAGATCGTAGCACCTTCAGCGTGTTTGACATCCAGCGTCAGGCTTTCCTTGGAACGGTTGGTCCAGACGAAATGCGACGCCATCCCATTGACGCGGCTGTCATAATTCCGAGCAAAATCCCCAACACCGGGACGTTCGATTTTGATAACCCGCGCACCCAGGTCCGCCAGTTGCCGCGTGGCAAAAGGCGCTGCAATCGCGTGTTCAAGGCTAACAACAGTAATTCCTTTAAGTGGCAGCATCAGAAAGACCTCGGCAGGCCGAGAACATGCTCGGCGACATAAGACAGGATGAGATTGGTTGAGATCGGCGCGACCTGATAAAGTCGCGTTTCGCGGAACTTTCGCTCGACGTCGTATTCGTCAGCGAATCCATATCCGCCATGAAACTGTAGGCACGCATTCGCCGCCTCCCAACTGGCTTTGGCAGCTAGATATTTCGCCATATTGGCTTCGGTGCCGCATGCTTGGCCCGCGTCGAAAAGCGCACACGCTTGGAACCGCATCAGGTTTGCGGCCTCCAATTCGATCTTGGCCTCCGCGATCGGGAACTGGACGCCTTGGTTTTGGCCAATAGGCCGCCCAAAGACTTCACGTTCTTTGACGTAATTGGTCACCTTGTCGATGAACCAATAGCCGTCACCAATACATTCCGCCGCAATCAATGTGCGCTCGGCATTGAGGCCATCCAGAATGTAGTGAAAGCCCATCCCCTCTTCACCGATCAGATTTTTGGTGGGAATTTCAAGATTATCGAAGAACAGCTCGTTGGTCTCGTGATTGACCATGTTAGGAATGGGTTTAACCTCCAGCCCGTTGCCGATGGCATCCTGCAGATCCACAATGAAAATGGACATCCCAAGCGACTTTTTCATGACCTGATCCAATGGCGTGGTCCTCGCCAACAGGATCATCAGATCGGAATGCTGCACGCGGCTGATCCAGACCTTTTGGCCGTTGACTACATAGCGATCCCCTTTGCGCACCGCTGTGGTCTTGATCTTGGTGGTGTCAGTTCCGGTTGTGGGTTCAGTGACAGCCATGGATTGCAGGCGCAGTTCGCCGCTTGCAATACGGGGCAGGTAGCGTTGCTTCTGTTCCTCAGAACCGTGGCGCAGCAAAGTGCCCATATTATACATCTGGCCGTGGCAGGCACCGGAGTTGCCACCCGCCCGGTTGATTTCCTCCATGATGATGCTGGCCTCGGTGAGGCCAAGCCCCGAGCCGCCGTATTCTTCCGGGATCATGGCCGCGAGCCAGCCTGCTTCGGTCAAAGCGTCGACAAATTCCTCCGGGTAGCCACGCTTTTCATCAATCTTGCGGTGGTATTCGGGCGGGTAGGTTGCGCATAGTGCTTGAACGGCATCTCGGATATCTTGGTGATCAAAATCCATAGCTTGTCCTCACTTGATGATTGCTTTGGCGTTCATTGCCAATGCACCGTCTTTGCGCCGCGCCCAAAGTTGGAACGTTTTTCCATCTTGTTCGGCTGCGCCATGAACCGAAAATGTTTCATTGTCGAAAACCGTGGACACGGCACGGAATTCAAAACTACGAACGATTGCTTCGGGAGCTTCGCGACGCAACAAATCAAGAAGCAGCGTGGCAAGCAGCGGCCCATGCACAACAAGGCCCTGATATCCCTCGGACCCAACGCAGAACGGCTGGTCATAATGAATGCGATGACCATTGAAGGTCAGAGCGGAATAGCGAAACAGAAGCACCGGGGAGGGATCAATATCGCGCGAGAAATCCCATTGCGCAGGCGCAGGTGGCGGCGTTTGTACAGGCGCGTCTTGGCGGGGCTCTTCACGATAAACGATGTCATGTTCTTCATCGATGCCGAGCGTGTCGCCGTCAAACATCTGATGTCCAACGGTGACAAAAACCAGTTTCCCGGAACGGCCATCCTTGGCTTTTACAGATTTGATCGTTGAAACCTTTTTCAACTCACTGCCGATTGACAGCGGCGCGAGGAAATTCAGGCGACTTCCGGCCCACATGCGCCGCGGCAGTGGCACCGGAGGCAGGAAGCCTCCGAGTGCGGCATGGCCATCATACCCGGCCTCTGACAGATTGAAGAGTTGAAGGAAATGCATCCAGTGCCAGAGCGGCGGCAGGGGTGTTCCGTCTGTATAGTGCGGATCATCGCGATCCAGCGTTGCTGCAAGAGCGTTTGATGGAAAGGGAGCGATCCGCTCGACGTGGGATTCAGACTTGCCGATCCACTTTTCCAATTGCGCAATGTCCATCTTCGCCTCGCTTTCGTAACTCTGTGCCCATCTGTGTCAAATTCGTCGTGTTCTGAAAATTCGTATTTCAGTAATGCGGCGTTCGTGATAGGCGAATGCAGATGAATATTGAATTTGTTGATCTCAGACTCTTTGTGAACGTGGCCGAATGCGGCAACCTCACGCGTGGCGCAGAGAGATCCTATCTTTCGCCGCCTTCTGCCAGTGCGCGGATGAAATCGCTGGAACTGGAAATTGGCCAACAGCTTTTCAATCGGGGCAACAAAGGTGTCACGCTGACCCGGCCCGGAGAGCTGTTTCTGAAACAAGCGCGTCTGGTGCTGCGGCAGTTCGATTTCCTCAAGGATGAGATGTCCAACGCAGTGGATGGCCACATAAGACTGTACGCAAACACAACCGCCATAACCGAGTTTCTGCCTGAGCTGCTTGCGCAATTCCTGTCCGAGCGTCCCGGCGTGACGGTGGATCTTCAGGAACGGCTGACAAATGAGATTGTGCGATCTGTTGTCGATGGTACCGCGGATCTTGGCATCATTTCGGGCGACATTGAGGACGAAGGGCTGCAGGTCATACCGTTTTCGACGGATCGTCTTGTATTAGCAACGCCAAGCGATCACCCGCTTGCGCTCCGCAAACAGGTGCAATTTGGGAAAACACTGGAATTCGAACACATAAGTTTGCACGAGGGCAGTACATTGCTGGACTTTCTGCGTCGGCAGTTTCGGCGTAGTGGCTACGATCGCAGCCTGCGCATTCAAGTTCGAAGTTTCGAAGCCATGTGCCGGCTTGTCGAAGCGGGCGTCGGGATCGGGGTGGTCCCGGAAACTGCAGCCAAACGCCATGAGAAGACGATGGATATCGCCTTGCTCAACCTGTGCGATAATTGGGCAATCCGGACCAGATCGGTCTTGGTAAGAGACCGCGAAACTTTACCTCGTACGGCACTTGGCCTCATTGACCTGTTGGTTGATTCAAGCGCCGGTGGCAAGCGTCTCAGAGGAGATGGGTAATGGTGTTCTTTGTTTGTCTTTTCAAAAACTCTGCTTTTGCAAACTAATGATTTCCAGCCTGTGTCGACGAAAAAGCTGTCATTAGCATCTGATTCAGTGAATTGATGCTTCGTCCGCGTTGCCATCCTTAGAGCCTTAAAATCGCAATTTTTCCTGACTGATGTTGTCGGATGACCGGTTGGAGCCCACTGTGGTCACTGCCTGGCCGTCTGAATGCTGCGAGCGCACGAGACCGCTCGCAGCCCTAAGCGGTCATCGATAGAGAGTGCCACGCCATCAATGCCGCAGTTGCGAGATTTGCGGGCCGGTCTCCCGAAAGCAGTCATTGAACCACCCTAGCGTTGGGTCGCCAATGCTGCAGTCAGCACCAGCGGCAGCTATGCGCAGATAGCACGCTTTGCAAAGTCTTGTGTGCGGACCAGGCACAGGCCGATCAATGCCTGGCGGCAATCATCTTGAAAGCTGCCATTCGAACCTTCGGCAGGGATGCTTGGTCCAATGGATGGCTGGGCATGACTAAGTTACCGATCGCAGCGCAGGCGCAATCTGCCAACGTATCGATTTCACAACAGTGGAAAAGGGCTGTTTTAGCGGCTCTCTGAACAGTGACATTATCCTCTTGGCGACACCGCACTTGATTTGCCCCATAATGTTGACACAGGATGGCGTCGACTGGAACTAGGGTAAACCTGTGCTCAAGTAGATCAGCGCAACAAAGCTCATTTCTCGCGGATGTATTACTTGATGAAGAAAATTCGGCAGTTTCTAAGTTACTTGGCAGTTTTGCCGACCTTTCTATCACTGATTGCCATAGCTCTGGTAGGCTTTGCCACCACCGCAAGCGCCATGAAAATGAGATATGACCTTGGGGGCGGAGAAGACTCTGGTCCGTCTGGAAATCTGCACTTGTTTCACGACAATATCTACTTTGACTATGCCTTGAAGCTGCATATTGGAACGCTCTTGGGTGAGCCTGTCACCAGCACCGAAATGTTGTGGCAAATTGATCCGTTCGGCTCGACAGTATCTGTGCCAAGCCTGGGCGGTGCAACGCCTGGGATGGTTTTAGTCCCCTTGGGAGATCTTGGACCTGAAGCTGTGAGCAAAATTGGCTTTACCGAATTCAAGGTTGTTTTTAGATTCTCGTCCTCGGCTTTTGGTCAAGATGTCGTACTAGTACAAGACGTAGGTGTCCTGGCAGACGGAGACGGTCAAGAATGGTCTTTTAACGTACCGGGATCTCCGGACTGGTCCCAGCTTTATTCCCCATACCGCACCGAGCACCACGCAAACACAAATTGGACAGATCACAGAATCTATCTGAGCGAAGAAGAGGCAAGGGAGGTTATGAGAAGCGAACCAACTTTGTTGGACGCTTGGATTATCCCTGGCAACTTTACATCGTACAAGCTGCACCAATGGTACCGAAAAACCACCTCTCGAACCCGCTTCAATGCTCTGGAGCAGTTTGCAGATGAGGTCCGGAATAAGGTTGAGGATCTGGGGTTGGTGCTGAACCTGACCTGGAGTGGCTGGAGCTTTGCTCATCTGTTAGAGGTGGGCTCCAATGCAGAAATAGAGGCGAGACGGGCAACTGGTATTGGCGTGATTTTTGAACAGGGAGGGCGCGATCAAAACTATTGGAGGATTGCATCCGAGAGTTTGTTCACTGAATTGGCTGACAATCTCCTTGCCTTGAAGACGGTAGATTTTCACAGTTCTGCGGATTATGAGGCCTTTCTCCAAGTGAATTTTGTAGCAAAACACCAATACGATGAGCGAATTGCACGGGCAGAAGCCTGGACAAGCCCTGATCCCGATCCTAGCCAATTCGCTGCTGGTTTCGCTGCTCAGTTTGATGACACGCCCTTGCAAAATCCTGTTGCTGTTCCCGCCACAGTCACTGCTCAAAGCAGCATCCTGTTCCTGATTGACACCTCCGGAAGCATGGCCGGCGCTAAAATAGAGGCGGCAAAGGAAGCGGCCCTGGAAAACATGCGTGCCAGTATCAAAAGCGGTTCCGAGGTCGCTATCCTCGGTTTCTCGGGGGATTGTACATCTCCAGTGTCCTTTTCTCATCCTTTCTCGATGGACGCCATGTCATTGGAAAACCTCATCTCCGAAATTGGGGCAAGCGGCGGAACACCATTGGCAACGGCGCTTGCCCATGCCAACCAGTTTTTGCATGACAACAAGGCACCGAGCTCTTTGTCACAGGCCATTGTGCTTTTGGCCGATGGGAACGACAGCTGCGGAAACGTAGATAATGTGCTAGATGACCTCTCGCGGCGGAACATATTATACCGTCACGAGGCCGTGGGCCTTGGGATCGACAGTGGTTCCCAGGCTGTACAACAGCTGAACGCCATCGCTGACCGCACCGCAGGAGGCTACCACAACGCCAGTGATCCAAAGCATTTGAGACGCGCCTTTAAGGATGCTTTTGAGAATATGGCAATTGCCCGAATGCTTGGCCAATTTGGCTCAGGGGTGCGATCATCTACGGCCAGCAAGCCCTCGTCTCTTTGGGACCAATTGAAGTAGGAAATCATGTTTCGCATTCTATATCTGATTGCCACTATGCTGGTCTTTTCGGCACCACCATCAAGGGCACTGTCACCCGAAGTGCAAGCCGACTTGCTGCTTATCCAGGCTATCGAAGCGATTGAAGAGGGCGACTATAGCGCGGCTATGCGGTATTTTGATGCCTTGTCGGCGCTGGAGGTGCCCAAGCCTGAGGCCTTCCTGTTTCACTATGGCAAAACTGCTTTGAAGGCGAGGCAGTTCGAAACCTCCATGACGATGCTAGAAAGCTACATTAACGCCGTTGGATCATCTGGAGAATTCTACCAAAGCGCTCTCGGCCTATATTTGAACGCACAAAAACAGATGCAGTCCGAAAAAGAACGCCAGATTGCGGAAGCACAACGCCACGCGGAGGAAGAAGAGAGACAGGCCATAGAAGTTGGGATTGCAAACTTGAAGCGGGAACTCGATATTCTGGTCAGGCAGCAAGGCATCACCAATAAATTCACAGAATGGGATGATGCATGTCACAAAAATGCTCCAACAGTTAGCACCGCGGAAAAACCGAGATATTACGTCGGAGAGTTGACTGAGGATTGCGCCTACCGGGATGGACTTGGAACGTATTATTGGATGGATCTTGGCCGTATCTATGTTGGTCAGTTTCGCAATGGGAAACGCCACGGTTACGGAATACAAGCCTCGGTTTCCGGGCAGCGACATACGGGAATGTGGAAGAACGGCAAAAAACATGGCTCTGGGTCAATACGCTTCACCAGTGGAAAAACATGTACAGGCCTTTGGCGTGACGGCCACATGATTGGCGAGGGAACGGCAGGAGGCAATACTTCATCTACCCGGTGTTTTTCATCGGCAGATGGTCGCTATCAGTTCAAATAGTGCGATTATCATTAAGGTGGGCTCTAATTTGATGCAGTCCAACCAATGGATTGTGGGTTCGTACCGTCTGAAGACTCGCGCCCTTGAATGTCACCTTTTCGCGATACCCAGACGAATGTGAGTATTTGCAGCGACGGCACACTAAGTCCGCAATATGATCGATGCTACCGGCCTGCACGAAGGTCCGCTTTCACTATAGCGGGCTTTGGAGCCACGTCTGCTTTGCTTTGGTGGTCTTGGACGGACGGTTGTTAGACAGATGTCAGGTTTGGGCTGACAGCAGTCATCCACCTCCCTTGAAGGCTCGCGCAATCATCGCGGCACATGGGCAAAGGCGGCTATGCCCAGAAAGCGTAGCTTGCAAAGTCGTGGTCAGCGGGCCACCTTGAAGGGGTGAACGGCCCCAAGCCGACATCCAGCGCACTTCCATTATGCTGCGGTGCCGCCCGGCATTCCGGGCGGCACCGCAGCTGCGCATTCAAGTAACCCGCGAATCCACACAACGCGGGACTTTCCTAACCTGCGCTGCGGGTGTCTGGTTTCGCCGGTACCGCATCTGATATGGACGACAGGGGGCCGACCTTGGCCGCTCTATCAAGAAGCGGCTGGTTCGAGCCAATCGCCTTGTGCTCCGAGAAGTGTGAAATCAGATTGTGTAAACATCCAAATCCTCGACAATATTGGCCTGGCCATCGAAATGCTGAGAAAGTTCAGCGTTTGCGCTGGCATGCCCTTCTTCGCTGTCCATATGAATGCGGAAATGGGTAATGAGCAGACGTTTAACGCTCGCCGCTTGCGCCGCTTTGGCGATGTCGGCAGGGGTCGGTGAGAATTCAGCGATTGCAGGATGGATATTGTCGATGGAGAGGCGGTAACACCAATGGATCAGCAGGTCGGCATCCTGCTGTAAAGAGCTAAGATCGTTGCAGATGCCTGCATCTCCAGAGTAAACGAATTTCTTGCCAACTGCTTCCACTGAAAAAGCCATACAATCAAAGGCAGGCTGTGCGTGTGGCACCTCGCAGCTTTTCAAAACCCAGCCGTTCCCCTCGAATGAGAATCCCGGCTTCACTTCAGTCACCTCGGGTGTGGGCCAGGCACGTGGAAGCGTGCCACCACGTGCTACCCAGACCTGTTGGCTGGGGGGCAGTTCAGTTCGGGCGACCAGATCAGGCGACAGCACGCCATCCCTGCCGAACAGTAATTCAGTCTGGCGAGCAATGGGCGCCGGCCCCCAAACCTTCAACGGTGGCGCTCCCTCATCCCAGGCTGCATGAACCAGACGCGCATAGTCCATCATGTGATCAGTATGCAGATGGGTGAAAAACAGATGCGTGATGTCTTTTGGCAAACGGCCTGAGCGAATGAGGTTATCGACCACCCCACCGCCGCAGTCGAACAGAATTTTATCGTCACCAGTTTCCAGGAGATACCCTGTAGAGGCGCGCCGAATATAGGCTTCTGGTGATCCGGATCCGAGAATGGTCAATTTCATTTGGGTGTCTCCAAGGAAGGGGGAGGGGTTGCGCCGGGGGCGCCAAGTTTGAGGGCGGCATCGCGCCCGCCATGTTTTTCAATCAGGGCAGCTTGATCGGCGAAAGCCTGAGCATCGGTGGCCTCAGGATTGCAAATCTCCCGCAAACTCTGTTCCATCATCGCCAATATGTCGGCGAAATCGCTATTCCGAGCCAGATTAGTCGTTTCTTCAGGATCAGTTTCCAGATCAAACAACTCTGGAGGAAAACCGATGTAATGATGGTACTTCCAGCGCCCCTTTCGAACCAGGAATGCGCCCGAAACGGCACCGGCAGCATGGTATTCAGAAAAGATCATGCGGTCTGGGTCTTCCGGAGCTTTGATGACATCAGGGAGCGCGCAAAGGCCTTCTGCACCATCCAGTTGAGCGCCAAAATGGGTGCAGATACTTTGCGACAAATCCAACAGACTGACCGGTGTTTCGCAGGTGCCTATTGGTATGTCTGGCCCTGCCATGATCATCGGCACAGCGACGCTTTCCTGATAGAGGTTGGATTTGCCCCATAGGCCGCGTGCGCCAAGATTGTCGCCGTGATCCGAGGTATAGACGATGGTGGTATCATCCCCATAGCCAGCCTCTTTGAGACCGGCGAGGATCTCTCCGACATTGTAGTCCAGCCACGAACACAACCCAAAATAACTGGCAAGCGCGACTTTCCGCTCTTCTTCGCTTTCGAACTTGGCTTCGTTGTCCATGAATCTGTTCTGTTTCTCGACCCAAGGGTGTCGGGCATAACCGTCGCGGGGATGCAATTTTGAATCCGGCAAGCTGTCGAGCGGGTAGAGATCAAAGAATTCCTGAGGCACAACCAAAGGGAAATGCGGCGCGACAAGGCCAACATAGAGACACCACGGCTGATTATTCTCTCCTGCCGCGCGATCCGCGAACCATTGTCGGGTGCGGGACGTCACCGCCGCATCATAGTCTGTGTACTTGCTGTGGCCGGGACCGATGTAATCGCCCAGCATCCGGCCTTTGCCGATGATCCGTTCATCTTCTTTGCGAATGGAAGCCCAGACCATGCCTACACCACCGGAAACCATCATCGGCAAGTGCTCAGTGTCAAATCCGGCGGGGTCTTCTTCGGCGCGATAGTGCAATTTGCCTATACTTTCCACTGACACCCCCTGACTTTGCAGAGCCTGCCCCCATCCGGGAATTGTCCCATCATAGGGCATTGCGTTGTCCCAAAGGCGTGTCTGATGGGCATACCGTCCAGTGGCGAAACTCGCCCTAGCTGGGACACAGATTGGCGATGGCGTATAGGCATCGGTGAAACGGGTACCCCGCGCTGCCAATGCATCAAGATTTGGGGTTTGCGCCAGCGGATGGCCCGCACAGCCCATGGCTCGGGCCTGGTGTTCGTCGGACATGAGGATCAGCAGGTTCGAGGTCATTGTTCCGCCTCCAGTTCATCCACAACAGCATCGAGTTTTTCCATCGCACCAAACAGGGCCTCGCGCTCAGCGGCGGTCATCGAATTGAGCAGGCGCGTCTGGCGCTGCCGCATATGCGGTCGGGCCAGATGAAAGACCTCAAGGCCCTTTTCGGTAAAGTCGATGACATGTGCTCGTTGATCTGATTCGGATGGTGCGCTGCTGATCAGCCCTGCGTTTACCATGCCTTTGATAGCGCGGCTCAATTGCCCCTTGTCCAGTTCCGTCCGCCGTACAATGGCCGCTGGAGTTAGTTTACCGTGGGTTTCAAGCATCACAAACACACGCCATTGCATCAGAGAAATTCCAGCGGAATTCTTTAGGATATTGGACGCTTGAGCGCTCATTTTTGCGTGCAAGCGAGACACGCGAAATGTCACCATCTGCTCCAGCGGCATGTCCAAAATGGACTCGTCCAACATGCTGTCAGCCATAAAGCGTCCTCCTCGTTTCTTACTCCAACTTGGCAGTAGCAAGTTGATAGGTCAACTTTTTTGTTGACGGATCAACCAAAGTAAACGCAAGCTTGATGAAATACCACGTTCAGGGAGGACGATATGAAACATTTAATCAAATCAGGCATTGCAGCACTTGGCGTAGCTTTGATGGCAACTGGGGCTCTGGCCTCCGACTGGACCCCTCCCGGGCCGATCAAACTGATGATCGCATTCAGGGCGGGAGGCGGCGCGGACACGCAAGCGCGGCTGATTGCAGAAGAGCTGGAAAACCGCATGGGGTGGAAGTTCATTCCAGAGCAAGTAACTGGCAAGGGTGGCCTGAACATGGCCAACGCGCTAAAGAGCCAACCCAATGATGGCACCGCCATAGGACTGGCAGTCACCGAAACCTTTGGCTACAACATGGCTGCCGCAAATGCGGGCATGTCACCCGAAGATTTCACCGGATTGACCACCACGGCTGGGTTTCAGATGGGTGTGGTCGCCCCGGCCTCCAAGGGCTGGAACAGTTTCGACGACATGATCGCTGCTGCCAAAAGTGGACAGAGTATTCGTTTTGGTGTGATGAGCCCGAAACTGGCCGATCTTGCTTATCTCCTTGGAAAATCGCAGGGCGTCGAGTTCAACATCGTGTCGGTCAAGGGCGGCAAAGCTGTTTTAAACGGCGTCAACGCTGGCGACATTGATATCGGCTTTATGGCTGGCATTCAGGCCAAGGGCGTGGCCGCTGGCGATCTGGTGAACCTGGCCTCAGGCTTGTCGACACCTCTGATCCAAACACCCGACGCGCCAACGCTTGCTGACCTTGGTGTCAATTTCAACGCCAATGGTTACTTTGTATTCGTTGGCCCCGCTGGCATGCCTGCCGAGGCACGTGATGCCTTGAGCAAGGCGATCTCGGATGTCGTTAGTGATGAGAACACCAAGGCAGGCGGCCTGATAAAAAGGGCCTTTGGAGGTGCTGCGACAATATCTGGCGAAGCTCTCTCCAAGTTGATGGCATCCGAGTTCGCCAGCTCTGGCACTTTGATGGAAGCGGCATCCGAATAATCAATCCCGACTTGTCGGGCTTCCTCAACACGGGAGCCCGGCCGTTTTGTTTGTGACAGGAGATCTGCATGCCTGCCCCTTCCAAGAACAATCTCTATTTGGGTCTGTTCACTCTGAGCTTTGCGCTCATTCTTCTTACTGTCTGGATACCGATGGATACCCAGACCGGTCTGATAGAAAAGGTGCGACGGCAGGTGACCATCGGGGATGCTCTGGCACCCACCGTCGCAGGACTATTCCTGATAGTTGGTGGCCTGCTTTTGATCCTCACAGAACGCAATGCGCCCGGTCAATCAACATCTTCCATGAGCGGTTTGATATTCGCATCTGCCGCTATCTTTATCATTGCGGCAAGCCTGATCGTGATGCGTTGGACCGGCCCCTTGGCGGTTTGGATGGTCAATGCTTTGCAAGGCGGAGATCTGGAATACCGCTTGCTTCGGGACAATGCACCGTGGAAATACCTTGGCTTTCTTCTTGGTGGCACAATGATGATATCCGGCTTGGTAGGACTGGTCGAAGGCCAGCTTCGCCTCCGTGCGATTCTGATTGCCGTTGCAGCGGTGATCGCAATGATCTTCGTCTACGACGTACCTTTCGATGACTTGCTGCTGCCTCCCAACGGAGACGTTTAATGGGTACTCTCGACTATATCTGGATGGGGATCCTGTCTGTTTTTCAGGGCCCCGAACTGTTCTCCATTCTCGGCCTGCCAGTATCCGTCACTTTGGTCATGATTTTTGCGGGGTTCCTGATCGGGATTGCTGTTGGTGCGACGCCTGGATTGGCCGGACCGATCGCCATGGCAATCGCATTGCCAATTCTGATTTCCGTCTTTGGATATACACCTGATGCTTTGTTGCCGGTTCTCGGCTTCCTTATCGGTGTCATGAAAGGAGCCACAATTGGTGGCGCAGTGCCTGCCATTCTGTTCAACACCCCGGGAACGCCAGACGCCTTTATGACCACGCTGGACGGCTACCCAATGACCCAACGTGGCAAAGCCAAGAAAGCGTTGCGGGTGGCACATTTTTCCTCGGCCTCAGGGGATACGTTTTCCGACATTGTCCTGTTTGTTTGCGCGCCGTTCCTGGCGCTGCTGGTTGAAGCCTATCTGGACTTGCCTGAAAAAACGGCACTGTTGATTCTGTCGCTCAGCTTCATTGCCACTGTGATTGGCGGTTCCCCGGCCAAAGGGCTAATTTCAACGGGCCTTGGCCTATTGGCCGTCTTCATAGGCACCGGCGAAGATTTCTATCCGCGTTTGTCGATGGACAGCCAGACCCTAAGTCGGGGGTTTCCGATTTCGACGGCAATTCTGGGTGTCCTGATCATCGGAGCCGTTCTGAAAGAGCTTCAGGATCTCTGGTTTCAGAAACGCACCAGCGGCACCGTTCCAAGACAAAGGGACGAAGGAGATCAGCGCCTTCACTGGGCTGACATCCGCAGGTTGCTTCCCTTCATCGGGCGCTCAGCTGTGATCGGCACCGTTATTGGTGCTTTGCCTGGCATCGGGTCAACTCTGGCAGCAACGCTGGGCTACACGGTCGGGCGATCACGTTATGCCAAGCTCAAACGCCCTGATGCGCCCGACTTTGGCAAAGGTGCAGCCGAAGGGATCGCTGCCACCGAAGCCGCTAACTCTTCGGTCTCCGGGGCAAATCTGATTCCAGTCCTCAGCCTTGGTATCCCGGGCAACGCAGCAGCGGTATTTTTGATCCTGGCGGCCGAGAGCATCGGGGGGTTCAACCCTGGGCCGTCCGTTTTTCGATTTACAGCAGATGAGGTGAACCCTGAGCTTGTAGTGGCCTTTGGGCTATTTACGGCGATGATGATTGCTAACTTGCTGAACTGGACCATTGGTGGGGTGTTCATGCGGTCGATGGGGGTCATGGTTCGAATTCCCAAGCACATCCTGTTGCCGAGCGTTCTTTTGCTCACACTGACTGCGATTTATGTACAGGAAACCCGCATGGAGGCAATCTGGTTCACGCTTGGCTTCGGTGTGCTGGGGTATCTAATGCGCACACTGAATATATCGCCTCTGCCTTTCGTGATCGCGTTTATCCTCGGGTCCAAGCTGGAAGACAGTGCGCGCCAAGCATTTGCCGCCACGGGCGGCGACCCATGGTTCCTGTTCACCCACCCCATCGCCGCCGCGTTCATGGCCGCTTCGGTCGGGATTATCTTGTATTCTGCTCGCAGAAAGACACCCACACTATGACAGCATTCTCTCAGATCGCCGTGCCCGAGCGGCAAGTAAAGCCACGCAACCGAGGCCTCACGATGATGATCGACTGGGGCATCCCCGAGGCACAGCAAGCGGATATCATTGCAGCGCAGGGGCACTTGATTGACAAGGCAAAAATTGCTGCGGGCATTCCTCGTTTCATGCCAGTGAATTTGCTGAAACGGAAACTGGCGGCTTATCGCGCCGCAGGGATTTCGACAGCTAACGGGGGGTTGTTCACCGAACTGACCCTGAAGCAAGGCACTTACAACGAAATGCTGTCCGAGATGGCGGAATTGGGTTTTGATTCCGTTGAGGTGTCGGAAAACCTTGAACCACTGAGCGCGTCGGAAAAAACAAATGCGGTGCGCCACGCAAAAGAGAACTACGGGCTAACTGTTCTGGGTGAAGTGGGCCGCAAGGAAGGCGAGATGACGGATGATGAAATCATGGCTGACGTCGAGACCTATCTCAATGCTGGCGCGTCATCGGTCTATCTGGAAGCTGCCGAAATCTTTGACGGCGAAACAGCACGCGAGGCGCTGATCCGAAAGTTATCAGACACTTTCCCGGCCGAGGCTCTGATTTTTGAACTGCCAGTGAATATTCTCCCCGGCATTACGGACGCGATGAAACACAAGATGGCGTCAAAGATGGTGTCGACGCTGGGCACAGAAGTGAACCTCGCCAACGTTGAACACTATGAGGTCTATCTTCTGGAATGCCTGCGGAGAGGCCTTGGTGGCGACACCAACCACCCTGAAGGCGCGTTCCGGCTTGCAGGTATAGGCGGCTGAGCGGCGCTGGCATTCTCTCACGGAAAAAACCCACTGGGCCGTCCACCGCAAAGGCTGGAAATCCCGGCAAGCTGAGCATACTCTCGCCAATACTGCACACAACATGACCGATGCTTTGGCGGGCTGCAATGAGGGAACGTTAGGTGCAATTGAGTGGCTCATCGGGTGCGAAATTTCCAGGTAGAATTTATCAAATTCCCCAGACCAGACATCCGCTGCGGCACAGAAATCCGGCAAGGTGGGCGCTCTGCTGCCCAATGCTTCTGCGGCGTTTCCCAAAGAAAAAGCACCCTGACAGTAGCCATTCAAACCACCAGTAAACTAAGGCGTCAGCGCTGTGCTGATGTCTGGGTTTGGCGGGAGGATTGGAGGGCGCACAATGCCAAGAGTCCAACTTACCGCTGTCACCCCGAAAGGAATAGCTTGGAACAAGGGCCGGATCATCGGCCAGAAACGACCACTGTTTCCGAAACAGGTCTGGGCGATCCGAGGGCGGCTCGAACTGACGGGCAACCTGTACGATCTTGCACTGTTCAACGTGGCAATTGATAGCAAGCTTCGCGGATGCGATTTGGTGTAACTGGCCGTCACTGACCTGGTCAGGGATTGTCGCGTTCGCGAAAGGGTTTCCGTGATCCAGAGCAAAACCAAGCGACCCGTTCAGTTCGAACTCTCTGAAAACACGCGGGATACCTTTGCCGCGTGGATCAAGTCGCCGGAAATGATCGGCTGCCGCTTCATGTTTCCCAGCCGGTTTCACGACCGCCCGCATATCTCTACGCGCTAATATGGCCGGCTCGTGCGGGATTGAGTGGCCACGATTGGGCTGGAACCTAGTGGATATGGCACCCATTCGCTGCGTAGGACCAAAGCAGCGGAGACTTACCGAAAAGCAGGAAATCTCAGAGCGGTTCAACTGCTGCTCGGATACACAAAGGTTGACAGCACTGTCAGATACCTTGGCGTCGAACTTAAAGATGCGCAGAGCATCGCCGAGTAAATTGACATTTGAGCCAGGTTGACGTGCGGCAAGTGCCGCACGCCATTCCGGACCGGACCTGCATTCGCGCCGCAGCAGTGGTTCGGATCAAGCCCAACCTGTACCTTGAATTTTCTCGCTGCGTGCGCTCACTGCAGGAGAAACGCCGCAGGAGCGGAAATTTTAGGTGCTGCCATGCTGCATGACTTGTGCGTCACGGTCACGGATGCCTCGGCCTTTGATCAATGGTGCAGGAATCTTTGCGGATTTTGACTTCCTGGATCAGAACTAGACCTATTTATCAACGTTTCAGCGGTCAACCAAATCGGCTGTCTTGCCTTGCTTAGTGTCAAAACACTCCGACCTAGCATAAAGCAATTGCAACAACTTTGTCGAGCCGTAGATGTTCGTTCAAAGCAAATCGTTTTCTAGCAAGTGACTCGTACAAGAACGTACAACTAGCGATTTGTTCGATTGCTGCCCCATTCTCCCATCGCGTTCAAGATCGGGACAAGCGTTTCACCATCTTGGGTCAGACTGTATTCTACCCGAACCGGGACTTCAGCAAAGACTTGACGCCGCACCAGCCCGTCTTCTTCCAATTCCTTCAACGACCGCGAGAGCATACGGTCCGAGGCCTGCGGGGCGAGCCGTTGCAGTTCCGAATAGCGCTTTTCGCCCGAAACCAAATGATACATCAAAACCGTCTTCCACTTGCCGCCAATAATCTCGACTGTGGTTTCCACTGGGCAACGGTCAACAGGTCCGAGATTCATTTCTGCAGCCATTTTTTCTGCGGTCATTTTACGTCCTTACATTCATGTTAGCAGCACACTTTCTTGCATGTAGAGAGATGTTCTTCAGGTAACTATATCCGATTCTCATGACAATCAGGAGAATAAAAATGCCACGTCTCTTTTCGCAAACCCGGGCGCTCTTGGGCGCAACCTCTTTCGCGGTTCTGACCGCCGCTACGCTACTTACGACGCCGTCTTTGTCGCATGCTGAGACCAGCAGCAAGTTGCAGCCCGGTCAATATGTAGAAAACCTGGCGATGCGGCGCTATACTGAGCCCTTCGTTGTGCAGCAACTGACCGACCGCACCTATATGGTGTCGGTCAGCACCCATAACGCAACTGTCTATGTCGGCGACGCAGGCGTTCTGGTCTTTGATCCGCTGTCCTACGGCTATGGTCAGGGCGTTCTTGACGCCATCAGTTCGATCACCGATCTGCCAGTGACCGACCTGGTCTATTCACACTATCACCTCGATCACCTGGGGGACGCACAGCTTTTTGTTGATGCAGCCGCTGCCAAGGGCGCTGATCTGCGGATTATCGCACCCGCTGCCGTCGCCAGCCAGGTTGAGAAATACGGCAATGTCATCCCAGTTCCCACCGATGTGGTCGAAAACGATCCCGGGTCTTTCTCCTTTGAAGGGCTGACAGTCTATGTCGAAGGTACTGCTGATACGCACAGCATCGACAACACCCTGTTCCTGCTCGAACAGGAGCGCGTTCTGCACTATCTGGATACGGTCGAACCCGAAGATTTCCTGCCCTACTTCCGTTTTGTCGGTCTGCTGGACATTGCCCCAATGGAAGAGACCTTGCGCTATGTCAAAACCCTGGAATGGGACTTTTTGAATGCCGGTCACGGTAACGTCGGTTCGCGTGCAGATATCGACAAACACCTGGAACTGGTGGCTGACGTTCGCAATGCGACCGGTGCCGCCTTGGGGCAGATCAAATTTGAGCAGTTCATCAATCCGGCGACAGATGTCCTGGTTTGGGTGAACGCATTCCATGATGCCGTTGCAGAACAGGCAATTGAAACACTGCGCCCCAAATATGGTGAAGACCGTCGTTTTGACGCGGCGATGCGCAGCCACGTCGAGGTCATGACCTCGAATCTGGCGTATTTCCACAAGCACTGACTTTGATGCGCCCAGCCAAAAGGCACGGGGCTCAAAAAAGCGAATTTATTTTTCAGGCCCTTGTTGGTGGAAACTGGCGCGGGCCTGATTGCATTCAGGTATATCTTTGTATTTAAACAATAAAATCTGATAATCTTCGTAAAGCACGGGGATAACAAGTTTGTAAGTAGCTCACTTATTTGCATGTAGATAGCTGTTTTGAGGGCTCCTATATCTTTCTCAGAACACATCAGGAGTAGACATCATGACCGACCAGAAACAACAGACTGTTGCCATCTTTGGCGCCACCGGAGCCCAGGGCGGACCTGTCGTCACCCAGGCTTTGGCACGCGGCCTGAACGTGCGTGCCATTGGGCGTGACACCGCGACCATTGCCAAGCTGCACCCCGAAGCCACCCCGATGGCCGCAGACCTGACCGATGAAAACGCCATCGCCGCCGCGCTGGAGGGCGTAGACGCGGCCTTTTTGCACTTGCCGATGCCGCATAACCCCGAAGATCCGATCACCTGGCTTACCGCGTTCATCAATGCGGCCCACCGGGTTTCGCTGCCTCTGGTCGTCTATACTACCAGCGGCCCAGCTGGAGATCGCTATCCAAACTCGACGGTCATCGACGGCGGCACCGCAGGTCTGGGGGCAATCCTTGGCTGTGGCATTCCGGCGATTGCATTGCAGCCAGCGGTCTATCTGGAAAACCTGATGGCGCCCTTCCTGACCCCCAGACTGCAGAGCGACGCGGTTTTGGACTACCCGCCCGTTCCGGCAACGCTGAAGTTCCAGTGGACCTCGCATCTGGATCAGGCCAAGATTGCCGCCGCGGCCCTGTCGCGCCCGGATTTGGCTGGCAAGGCCTACGAAATCGGCACCCCCGGCGCGCTTACGGGGTCGGAACTGGCCGGGAAACTTTCAGGTTGGGTCGGCAAGGACGTGGACTTTGCCCCGATCACAGCTCCAGAGCTCGGCCAGCGTGTCGGAGAAGCCTTCAACAATCCCGGTGTTGGCTTTGCCCTTGGCGATCTGTACGGAGCCCTGGCCAAGATGGATGCCACCGATATGGAAGTGAACACAACTGATGTGGAATCCACTTTTGGGGTGCAGCTGACGTCCCTTGAGGATCACATCGCCAGCTGGCCGCGCGGTTAAGTCCGGTTCGTCCCTGCCGGAGCGGTCCTGACACCGCTCCGGAATCCCCAAGCTGCGCAATCTTCAGGTATCGAAGCTCAATATGACTATAAAAGAACGCATTTTGCACATGATCTTGTTTGAGATCCTTGCCTTGATCATCTTCATTCCGATCTCGATGTATTTCACCAACCGGGGAGCCGAAACAATGGCTGGCCTGGCTGTTGCAATGACCCTGATCGCGATGATCTGGAATTTTCTATACAATTGGGGTTTTGATCTAGCGTTTGGCGAAAATCGTATTGCCCGGTCCTTTTTGACCCGACTGCTGCACGGGATCGGCTTTGAGGCCGGTATGGTGATAACGAGTTTCCCGTTGCTTATGTGGGCATTGCAGGAGAGCTTTCTGCAAGTTTTGGTTTGGGATATTGGCGCTGTGGTGTTCTTCTTCCTCTATGCGATGATTTTCAATTGGCTTTATGATCAAGTGCGAGAAAAATACTTTCATACACCCGCATAAAGAATCCTACTTGAGCCTTGGACCAGTGCTACTCCTGAGGTTGCTTGAATAGTGATGGCAAGGTCACGCTTAAGCTACGAGAAAAGAACCAATACAGAATACTCGATGCGCCGCAAATTCATGCGGTCTTTATTGCCCTAACTCTATTCTGCCTAGGACAGGTTATGGCACCAAAGTAAATGACGGCTGGCAAGTATAAGGACGATTTTAGACGTGCCTCAGTCTGGCTACAATGGCTGTTTTGCACCTCGGGTGCGGCGAAACAACGGTTCGAAAAGAATACTGCCGCACCTGCAAACAATTGCGGCGCCAGCAATGGCCGCATCAGCAAAAGGCAGCAAAGTCCGCAATGTGTGAGTTCGCACGGCCTGTATCTTTGCTGCCGTAGCGAACGAGGGTTTGGCGTATTGCATCTCAGTGGTTCTGATCCGATTGCGCCCCAGAACGGCGGCATTCCTAAATTTGCAGACCTACTGGTCTATTTGGTGCTGCAGGGCAGGGGGGAGAGTACCCCTTTCACACTGCCAAAATCTGTTCCTAGTTCGCGGCGCGGTTCAGCCTTGCCAAATTCATCAAGAGATTGCCATCAATAGCAGAATCCTTTTCTAGGAACGGGAGCGCCTCAGCGCGGTCTAGTTCCTAGTTCGAAAGTCGAGAAATGAACCTTGCCGGACACCTCGGGCCCGGGAGGCGCATTTTTAAGGGCTGTAGTAGAGGAGGGGAGTTTGAAAGGCAAAGTGTCGCAAAATCGACTGTTGTCTTGGTTCGAGCGATTAGGTCGTTTTGAACGACAATGCCTTCCTAGCTTTTCTACCGCATTAAATACCCCTAAAAGGGGAAATATGGTCGGCTACAACGCTCAGGTAATTGGCGCTCCCCTTCAAAGCAATCTTACGTTAGCGGCCAAAGCGGGTTTGTGCCCAGAGTTGGATTGCCCATTGTGACAAAAGCCGGGAGCCAATTTGCAGCCCGGGTTTGCTCATCCATCGTCTGTGCGATTGGTTGCTCCGAGCTCTCTGTGGAGACGGTCGAAGACTACAAGGCCCTGGCGCTCAAGCTTGCGACGGATCCCGCTGCTTTGGCTGAAATACGCCAGAAGTTGCAGGACAATCTCATGACAAAGCCGCTCTATGATTCAGAGAAATATGTCCGCGATTTCGAAGACTTGATGGAGATGGCGATCGTGCGTCATGATGCGGGTGACAAACCAAAGCATCTGATGTTGAAGCCGCCGGCATAGCGCAATCAAACCTCAATCAAGGTTGCAGGCCCCGATCGTGCCGGGGCCTTTGTTACCTGTGCTGTGCCCTCTGCTCTGAGGGCGGTGTTGACTTTAATCAGAGGATCCGGACCTTGGTGCCGATTTTGACCAGCTCATACAGCTGCTCGACATGCTGATTGTATAGCCCGATACAGCCCGATGAGCTTTGCCGACCAATCTTGCGGGTATCATGGGTGCCATGCACCAGATAGGCGGGCCAACTGAGGTACATCCCACGGGTGCCCAAGGGGTTGCCGGCTCCCCCCTCCAGACGTTGCGGCAGGCTTGGGTCACGTTCGCGCATCGAGGCGGTTGGCGTCCACCTGGGGTTCTTGGCCTTGCGGACCACCTCTGTGTAGCCACGTTTGGTCAGCTCTTCCGACATTGGAACCGAAGACGGGTACAGCCGATAGGTTTCGCCATCCTCCCCCCAGTAATGGACCGCTCGCGAGGCCACGTCAGCCAGCAGGCAGCCGACCCCCAATGCGTCAAAATGATCCTGCCATTTCTGTTGTCTGAAGGAGGATATATTGCGCTGAACGGCGGGCTGATCCGAGATCGCCTCTTCACTCTGGGGAAAGGCGTCTGAGGATTGCGCCCGCAACAGGGGGGGGCTGGCAAGGCTCGCCCCCAATCCCATCAGGGCGGCGCGACGGGTGATCAGCTTTGATGTCATCAGGAAAGCCCCACGAATGAGAGAAAGCGAATTTGTTTCCACACATAGGTGCCTTTGCGTCGGGGATGAAAGCCCCTGCCGCATCACATTTGCGTATCAGGTCGGGTTTGCGCTGAATTTTGCCAATGAGATTTGTCCCTGCACCGGTGCCAAAATCCAAACAGAAAGAGCCCCGAAATGCATCGGGGCTCTTCTTGTTCGTCACGTCGCAGCAGGAGGTTAGTCCATTGCCTTGAAGTTGAACTCACCGCCTTCGCGGATGCCCGAGGGCCAGCGCGAGGTGATGGTTTTTGTGCGGGTGTAGAACTTGAAGGCATCGGGGCCGTGCTGGTTCAAATCGCCAAAGGCGGATTTTTTCCAACCACCAAAGGTGTGATAGGCCAGTGGCACGGGGATTGGCACGTTGATGCCGATCATGCCGATGTTGATGCGGTTGGCAAAATCACGGGCAGTGTCGCCATCGCGGGTATAGATCGCGGTGCCGTTGCCATATTCGTGATCCATCGCGTAGGACAGCGCTTCTTCATAGGTCTCTGCGCGTACGGTCGACAGAACCGGGCCAAAGATCTCTTGCTTGTAGATGTCCATGTCGGTGGTGACATTGTCAAACAGGCTTGGGCCGACAAAGAAACCATCCTCATAGCCCTGCAGTTTGAAGTCACGGCCATCAACAACCAGATCCGCTCCTTGATCAACACCGGTCTGCACCAGACGTTCGATATTGGCTTTGGCGGCTGCGGTCACAACCGGACCATAGTCAACATCGTCACCGGCGGTGTAGGGACCAACCTTGAGGGTCTCGACGCGGGGGATCAGCTTTTCGATCAGCTTGTCGGCAGTCTCCTTGCCAACAGGAACCGCAACCGAGATTGCCATGCAGCGTTCGCCTGCCGCACCGTAGCCAGCCCCGATCAGGGCGTCAGCCGCCTGGTCGAGATCCGCATCGGGCATGATGATCATGTGGTTCTTGGCGCCACCAAAGCACTGAACGCGCTTACCCTGGGCACAGCCTGTGCCGTAGATATATTCGGCGATTGGGGTGGAGCCGACAAAGCCAACCGACTGGATGGTGTCGTCGAACAGGATCGCATCAACCGCTTCCTTGTCGCCGTTCACCACCTGGATGATGCCTTTGGGCAGGCCTGCTTCTTCCAGCAGTTCCGCCAGCATCAGAGGCACCGAAGGGTCGCGCTCAGAGGGCTTCAGGATAAAGGCGTTGCCACAGACGATGGCTGGGGCAAACATCCACATCGGGATCATCGCCGGGAAGTTGAACGGGGTGATGCCCGCGGTCACACCCAAGGCCTGACGCATGGAATACATGTCGATGCCGGGGCCGGCGCTGTCGGTGAATTCACCTTTCAGCATCTGTGGCGCGCCGATGCAATATTCCACAACTTCCAGACCACGTTGGATGTCGCCTTTGGCGTCGGGGAAGGTCTTGCCGTGCTCGCGCGACAGCGCTTCGGCCAGCTTATCCATGTCGCGGTTCAGCAGGTCGACGAATTTCATCATCACCCGGGCGCGACGCTGGGGGTTGACCTTTTCCCAAGCAGGCTGGGCCTTGGCGGCCACGGCCACGGCATGGGCCATTTCTTCCTTGCTGGCCAGCGGGCATTTTGCCTGCACTTCGCCAGTGGCGGGGTTGAAGACATCGGAGAAGCGGCCGGATGTGCCGGTGACGTGTTCGCCGTTGATGTAATGGGTGAGCTCTTGCATCAGAAAACCTCCTCTGGATCACTTGCCCAAAGCTTAGTCTTGCAAAAAGAGGTGGAAAAGAGGAAAGATTTCAAACAGGGTTTGCAGGAACGCAAATGGTGAACGCATCGTGAAAGCTGTGCGGTGGGCAAAAGGGATCGGTCGGATGGATGCGCAATGGGATGATATGAAAGTGTTTTTGGCAGTGGCCCGCGAAACGAGCCTGTCAGGCGCGGGGCGCATTCTAAAGATGGATCCTGCCACAGTGGGTCGACGCATTGCCCGGTTTGAAGCGGCATTGGAAACTCCGCTTTTTGTCAAATCCCCGCAGGGCTATGCCCTGAGCGCGCCGGGAGACCGGCTGTTGGTCCATGCTGAGGCCGCGGAACAGGCGATGCGGGCCGGTGCCGAGGCGCTGACAGGGCCCAGCGACACCCTGTCGGGACAGATCCGCATTGGCGCGCCCGATGGCAGCGCCAATTACATCCTGCCCCAGGTCTGCGCTCAAATTTGCGAGGACCATCCGGATCTCGATATTCAAATTGTTGCCCTGCCGCGGGTGATCAACCTCAGCCGCCGAGAGGCCGATATGGCCATCACTGTGAGTGCCCCCACTGCCGGGCAGCTGCTGGTGCAGAAACTCACCGACTACAAGCTGCACATGGTTGGATCCCACCACTATCTGCGCCAACACCCGCCGATCGAAAAGCTGGAGGACCTCAAAGGTCACAAGATGATCGGATATATCCCGGACATGATTTTTGACCGCGAGCTGGATTACATCAGCAATCTCGGGGTAGAGCGTGTGGCACTGGCCTCCAATTCGGTCTCGGTGCAGATCAAGCTGGCAGCCCAGGGCACGGCGCTCTGCGTGGCGCATGATTTCTCGCTGCCTGCGCATCGGGTCTTGCGCAAGGTGTTGACGGATCAGATCAGCCTGACCCGCAGTTTCTATCTGGTTCGCCACCAGGGAGATCAGCGCAGCGAGCGGCTCAACCGGTTTGCCAGGGCGCTCACAAAGGGGATCCGCGACGAGGTGGCCCGTCTGGAGGCCTTGACTTGATGCGGCGTTGCGGCAAACCTTGTCCCTAGGCAATAATATTACCCGGAGGAGAGCAAATGCTGGTTCAATTGATTCTGAAGTCCAAGGCAGGTGCCGCAGTTGTAACGATCAAGCCAGAGGCCTCGGTTGCGGACGCGGCTAACCTGCTGTCGGACAAAGGGATCGGTACCGTGGTGGTCTCAGGAGACGGGGAATCCGCTGATGGCATCCTGTCGGAACGCGATATCGTGCGCGAACTTGGCAAAAGCGGCTCCGGCTGCCTGAGCGAGCCTGTAAGCACCTATATGACCACAAAATTGGTGACCTGTTCCAGCCAGTCCAACGTGGAAGACGTGCTCAAGCAAATGACCACCGGACGGTTCCGCCACATGCCGGTGCTGGAGGATGGCAAGATGGTCGGCCTGGTGTCGCTTGGCGATGTGGTCAAGGCACAGCTGGCGGAAATTGCCATGGAGAAAGACGCGCTGGAAGGCATGATCATGGGGCATTAGGCCTGTGATCTTCCATTCGGCACTTCTCGGCAGGGATTGAAGCGGGGCTGCGCCCATCGATCTTGGTGATCCAGGGTTGCGACAAGATGACGTCGCGCAAGCGCGCAGTCCGTATTTTTCCCCTCTTGCAAGTTCCAAAGGAAATATGATTGCCTGCGCAAGACCTTAGACAGAAAACTATCCGGTAGGAGAGGCCTATGCGTATCGGCTTGTATCCAGGTACTTTTGACCCGATCACATTGGGACATATCGACATCATTCGCCGCGCCAGCGCATTGGTGGACAAATTGGTCATCGGGGTTGCGATCAACCGCGACAAGGGGCCCCTGTTCACGCTGGAAGAGCGGGTGGCGATGATCGAGGCAGAATGTGCCAAATTGAGTGAGCAGACGGGCACCGAAATCGTTGCCCATCCTTTTGAGAACCTTCTGATCGATTGTGCCCGCGATGTCGGGGCCCAGATCATTGTCCGCGGGTTACGGGCTGTGGCTGATTTTGAATATGAATATCAGATGGTTGGCATGAACCGCGCGTTGGATAGCTCTGTCGAGACGGTGTTCCTGATGGCCGAAGCACGCCATCAGGCAATTGCCTCCAAGCTGGTCAAGGAGATTGCCCGGCTCGATGGTGACGTCTCAAAATTCGTCACTCCGCTGGTGCTGGATAATCTGACAAAGCGGCTCGGCAAGAGCTGAGTACGGCAGCGACAAGATTGGATTGACAAGGGCGGAGCTGGTTTCAGCTGCGCCCTTTGTTCGTGCAAGGCTGGTCTTTGGTCGCAGGTTTTTGGTCTCCGTACCAGGGAAGGCCAGTCAGCCCAAAACCAGTCAGCCGAAGATCTGCAAGAGGGCCTATCGCCAAAAGGCAATCCAGTCGATCAGTTCAAACAAACGCTTGCCCAGAAACCGCAGATTGGCCCCGCCCGTCAGGGTAAGGTCTGCGAGAATTCCAGCGATCAGGATCAGGCCCAGCCAGATGGCAATCTTGTTGGTCATAGGGCTCCGCCAGAATGAAAACACCCGCTCAGATATGCCTGAGCGGGCGAGAAATCTCAAGTGTCAGGTTGGCTTAGCCTTGGGTTAGCCGAGACGGCCCATGGCAACGGCCACATCTGCCATGCGCACCGAGAACCCCCATTCGTTGTCGTACCAGGCCAGAACCCGGACCAGGCGATCATCTACGACGCGGGTCTGGTCGGGCGCAAAGATCGAGCTTTCGGGGGAGTGGTTGAAATCGGTGGAAACCAAGGGCGCCGGCTCATAGCCCAGAACGCCCTTCATTGGGCCTGCAGCCGCTTCCTGCATCGCAGCATTGACCTGCTCGGCGGTCACATCGCGACCGGCACGGAAGGTCAGATCCACAGCCGATACATTTGGCGTGGGTACGCGGATCGCAGAGCCATCCAGACGGCCCTTCAGGTTGGGCAGAACCTCGCCCAGGGCTTTGGCCGCACCGGTGGAGGTGGGGATCATCGACATTGCGGCCGCGCGGGCGCGGTACAGATCGCTATGGCGGCGGTCCAGGGTGGGCTGATCACCGGTATAGGCGTGGATCGTGGTCATGATGCCATGCTCGATGCCAAAGGCCTCATCCAGCACCTTGGCCAGCGGTGCCAGGCAGTTGGTGGTGCAGGAGCCGTTGGAGATCATGCTGTGCTCAGCCTTGAGTTCAGCGTCGTTGACGCCAAAGACGATGGTCTTGTCAACATTTTTGCCAGGCGCGGAGAGCAGAACCTTATTGGCCCCGCGCTGCAGATGCGCCTTGGCCTTTTCACCGTCGTTGAACTTGCCGGTGCATTCCAAAACCACGTCACAATCGGACCAGTCCAGCTCTTCCATGTTATAGGTCGAGAACATCTGCATGTCGCCACGGCCCAGGTTCATGGTGCCGTCGCCGATGGTGACTTCGCCGGGGAAACGGCCATGCACGGAGTCGTATTTGATCAGGTGCGCTGCGGTCTCCAGCGGGCCGGTGGCATTCACCTTGATCACTTCGATGTCGTCGCGGCCTGAGGCGGCGATATGAGACAGGGTGCAGCGGCCGATGCGGCCAAATCCGTTGATCCCGACTTTGATGGTCATGAGCATCTCTCCTGGCGAGCAAATCTTGTGCCGCATATAGACGTCATTTGTTTCCTTCTAAAGGGGCAAAAACGGCTAAAACCCAGCATGTTAGCGCAAAACCAGACCGGTGGCGATAACGATTTGCACCGGTGGCGGTAACGGATTTCTTGCGCCGGTTGTCGATGGCGCTAACGCTTGTCTCGCGCCACAGATCGGGTAGGTTGCGACAAAAGATCTGCCCAGGGTGAGGATTTCGAGATGAGTGGTTTGCTGGCGTTGCTGGATGATGTGGCAGCGATTGCCAAGGTGGCGGCAGCCTCGGTTGATGATGTGGCGGCGGCGGCGGGCAAGGCCGGGGCCAAGACCGCAGGCGTGATCATCGACGACGCTGCGGTGACGCCAAAATACGTGCAGGGCTTTGCGCCCGCGCGCGAGCTGCCGATCATCTGGCGCATCACCCGCGGCTCATTGTTCAACAAGATCATCCTGCTGTTGCCGGTGGCGATGTTGCTGGCCAATTTTGCGCCCTGGGCCATCACGCCTCTGTTGATGCTGGGCGGCAGCTATCTGTGCTTTGAAGGCGCGGAGAAGATCTTTCACGTGCTCTTTCCTCATGGCAGCCAGGCCATCGAAGAAGACATGAGCATCAAGGATCCCGGTCATCTGGAAGAGCAAAAGATCAAGGGGGCGATCAAGACCGATTTCATCCTGTCAGCTGAGATCATGACTATCGCCCTGGCCGCGATCGAGGTGCCCAATGTCTGGATGCAGGCAGCAACGCTGGCGGTTGTGGGCATCGGCGTCACCATCGCCGTCTATGGCTCTGTGGCGCTGATCGTCAAAATGGACGATGTGGGGCTGTATCTCACCAAGAATGCGCCAACGCCCGTGGGCCGTGGGCTGGGTCGTAGCTTGGTCAAATTCATGCCGATGCTGATGTGGATCCTGTCGGTGGTCGGCACCGCGGCCATGCTCTGGGTGGGGGGCTCCATCATCATCCACGGGCTGGAGGTTCTGGGCTTTACCTGGCTGGGCCACCATATCCATGACCTCGCCTATGCGGTGGGTCATATGGTGCCTGCGGCCTGGGCTGGTTTTGTGGAATGGACCGCCAAGGCCACGATGGACGGCGTCTTTGGCGTCGCCTGGGGATTGGTGTTGATCCCGGTTGCGACCAAGGTGATCGGGCCGGTGATGGGGGTGTTCACTCGCCAATTAAGACTGTAAAGATTCTGTCTAGCGAAGGGCCTCAGTGCTTCCAAAGTGATGATGAAAAGCTACTTTGAATTGGCCGCAGAAAAAGTAGTCGGATCAACAAAGGATTGAAATCTTGAAATTCTTGCTTTTCGTAGTCCCTACGCTCTTTGCTTCGCTACTGCTGTTTTTGTCGTTTGGCTGGCTTGGTCTGTGTGGGATGAGCGACTGCTTGGGTTCCGGGCAAGGTAGTGCCACCGATGTATTTCTGGGTGTTTCTGTCGTCGTTGTGGCGTCTATTCCATTTGTTCTAACTTCCTTCATTCTTTATCAGAATTTTCGAGGCAGACCTATCGGTAGATGGGCTACTATTTTTGGGTGGTTCGTAGTTTTGATCATCGGTTTACTAGGGATTTTTCAGGTGGTTGTTGATCCCGGTGATGCGCTTTGGGCGGGTTTGCCAATGCTAGTGTTTTCTAGCTTTTTTGACTTATCAATTTTGAATTCCCCAAAACCCAAAACCAAACTTAGTTAGCAATCAAACTCGCATTGACGTCTGATTAAAAGGACTGTTTCGCCCCGCACGGCTGCCATCCTCTAAAAGAAAAAGGGCACCCCAATGGGTGCCCTTTCTAATTCATGAGATTTTAGGGCTTAACCCATCAGCTCTTTCACTTTGGCCACAGTGGCCTCAGCGGTGATGCCGAAGTTCTCGAAAAACTCACCCGCCGGCGCGGAGGCCCCAAAGTGGTCCATGCCGATGAAACCGGCCTTTTTGTCCTGGCAGCGCTCATCCCTCAGCCAGCGGTGACGCCTGTCGACGCAATTGGCAGCCCTGAGGCCGATGCGGACTTATCCTGTAGGTCGAAACTCTCAGCAGAAGGTCTGGGTTTTCTGGCCGTTCATTCTTGACCGGGTGTGCACCTGTGCGTGGCCTCTGGTGTTGCAAGTTTCTGACGTCAGGTTCTCGCTGATTGGGTCGACAGGGATTGCTAGGCTCACCCCATTAGAACGAAAGGGAGCTTGATGACAGAATTGACCCTCAGCGCGGTGCTGGATCAGATGGTGGAGAGCAAGGCTGGGTTCACCGCTCCAGTGGCTGAAAACTGGGCCCAGGGACGAACCGCCTTTGGTGGCTATACTGCGACCCTGCTTTTGGCGGCGACCCGGCGGGCGCTGCCGGATCATGCGCCGCTGCGCTCGGCGATGATCAATTTCACCGGTCCCCTGTCCGCGCCGCCGCACATCTCTGTCGAGACCCTGCGTCAGGGGCGCAATGTCACCACCGCATTGACCCGCGCAGAAGTCGAAGGGAAGGTGGCCGCAACCGGGACCTTCTCCTTTGGCGCGGCCCAGGACAGCCATGTCAGCGAGGTTTTCCCTGCTCCAGATGCGCCTGCACCCGAGGACACGCCTTCGTTCTTTCCGAAAGAGATGAAACGCTTGCCCGCGCGGTTTTTCCACAATTTTGAGATCAAACTGATTGAGGGGTCCTTGCCCTTTATGGGGGCAGAGAAGGGCAAGATGCGGGTCTGGTGTCGGCACAAGGATGTGGCCAGCCGTGGCACTCTGGAGGGGTTGTTTTGTCTGGGGGATGCCTTGCCACCGGCCATTTTTGCCAAATGCAGCGTCCTGGGGGTGAACTCCTCCATCAATTGGATGTTCAATCTTATGGTCGAGGACATCGCGACAAGGGATGGCTGGTACATGTTGGAGAGTGAGCTGACGGCCGCCGAGAATGGCTATAGCTCGCAGGTGATGCGGATCTGGAACCAGGACGGGCAGTTGGTCGCTGATGCCATGCAATCGGTGGTGATCTTTATGTAGTGAAACGTCAGTTTCCATGAAAAAGGGGCACCTGATTGGCGCCCCTCATCATTTCTGCACTTTGCCAGGCGCTTAGCCCAGCAGCTCTTTCACCTTGGCCACAGTCGCCTCGGCGGTGATGCCGAATTTCTCGAACAACTCACCCGCGGGCGCAGAGGCGCCAAAGCGGTCCATGCCGATGAAACCCGCCTTTTTGTCCTGGCCGCGCTCACCCATCAGCCAGCGGTCCCAGCCACCGGCGCGCATGGCGGCCTCGATGCCGACGCGTACGGGCCCTGCGGGCAGGACCTTGCGGCGGTAGGCTTCGTCCTGGGCCGCAAACAGCTCCATGCAGGGCATGGAGACCACGCGGGTGCCGATGCCTTCGGCCTCCAGCTTGGCCTTGGCCTCCATCGCCAGCGAGACCTCAGAGCCTGTTGCGATCAGGATCGCCTGACGCTTGCCTTCGGCCTCGGCCAGAACATAGGCGCCTTTGGAGGTGAGGTTGCTGAGCTTATGCTCGGTGCGCAGGGTGGGCAGGTTCTGACGGGTCAGGGTCATCACCGAAGGGGTTTCCTTCTCGGTGAGCGCCACTTCCCAGGCCTCTGCCGCCTCGACCGCATCTGCAGGGCGGAACACCAGCGTATTGGGGGTGGCGCGGCAAATCGCCAGATGCTCAACCGGCTGGTGGGTCGGGCCATCTTCGCCAACGCCGATGCTGTCGTGGGTCATCACAAAGACAGTCGGGATCTTGGACAGGGCGGCCAGACGCATGGCGGGGCGGGCATAGTCGGTGAAGCAAAAGAAGGTGCCGCCATAGGCGCGGATGCCGCCGTGCAGCACCATGCCGTTCATTGCTGCAGCCATGCCGTGCTCGCGGATGCCCCAGTAGACATAGCGGCCCTTGCGATTATCCGTGTCAAACACACCCAGATCGCCGGTCAGCGTGTTGTTGGAGCCGGTGAGATCCGCAGATCCCCCAACGGTTTCAGGCATGATCGGGTTGATCACCGCCAGCGCCATCTCGGAAGCTTTGCGGGTGGCAACTTTGGGCTGCTCTTCGGAGACCTGTTTTTTCAGCGCCTTGATCGCAGCCGACAGTTTCTTGGGGGCGTCCAGCGCATAGGCGCGATTGAAACGGTTCTGCTTTTGCTCGGAGACTTCGCCAAAGCGGGCCTCCCAGGCGGCGCGATCTTCGGCGCCGCGGGCACCAATGGCCTCCCACTGGGATTTGATGTCGGCAGGCACTTCAAACGGGCCAGAAGTCCAGCCATAGGCCTCTTTGGCGGCGGCCATCTGCGCGGCGTCTGTCAATGCGCCGTGACCCTTGGAGGTATCCTGCGCCGCATGACCCAAAGCGATATGGGTCTTGCAGGCAATCATCGAAGGTTTCTTCGATTTCTTGGCCGCTGTCAGCGCTTCATCGATGGCGAGGGGGTCGTGGCCGTCGATTTCGATCACCTGCCAGCCGGACGCCTTGAACCGCTGCACCTGGTTGGTGCGGTCCGACAGTTCAACGGTGCCGTCGATGGTGATGTTGTTGTTGTCCCACAGCACGATCAGCTTGCCCAGGGAGTGACGGCCGGCCAGGCCGATGGCCTCTTGGCTGATGCCTTCCATCAGGCAGCCGTCGCCGGCGATGACATAGGTGTGGTGATCCACGATCTTGCGGCCATACTGGGCCCGCTGCATTTCTTCGGCCATGGCAAAGCCTACGGCGTTGGAAATCCCCTGGCCCAGCGGGCCGGTGGTGGTTTCAACGGCATCCAGCAGGAAGTTTTCCGGATGACCCGCAGTCAGCGCGCCCATCTGACGGAAGTTCTTGATCTGATCCAGCGTGACCTGCTTGTCCCCACAGAGGTACAACAGGGAATAGATCAGCATCGACCCATGGCCGGCCGACAGGATAAAGCGATCGCGGTCAGGCCACTGCGGTGCCGCAACATCGAACTTCAGGTGTTTTTCAAACAACACGGTGGCGACATCGGCCATGCCGATGGGCATGCCGGTATGGCCGGAATTGGCGGCGGCGACGGCATCAAGGGCGAGGGCGCGGATGGCCGCGGCTTTGTTCCAATGATCGGGATTAGCGGTGCGCAGGGCTGTCAGATCCACTGAAGTCTTCCTTTGGGTTACCAGGCTGGTTAGCCGCTCAATAGCAGTGACAGCCCAAAGATCAAGCTTTCTGCGCCATTCCCTGCCGGTAGCACGAAGTCAGGGCTGCAAGTGCTTGAAAGCAAAGAGGGGGTGTTTTACTCCTGCTTCCGTTAAGCTGCTGACGAGTTCAACGGGAAAAAGCGATTCGCGCCCACGACCAACGGGTGCAGGGTGAACAGTTATAAAAAGATGGCGGCAGAACTGATGAGGGACGAGGGACAGGCATGACGCAAATCGAAGAGTTGCAGGGTCGTATTCTGACCGCCATGGAGCGCATCAGCTCTGGGGTCGGGAAACTGGAAAAGGCCCATGCCGCAGCCAAGGAAGAAGCCCTGGCTGCCGCTGACACCTCGGTTCTGGAGCAAGCTCTGGAGGAGGAGAAAACCGCCAATACGCAGCTCGAAGAGCGGGTCAAGGTGCTGCATGCGCGCCTCAAGGAGGCTGAGCAATCTGCGCCTGCCGCTGCGGCAGATGGCGGCGATATGGCGGCCCTGCAAGCAGAGCTGGAGCTGCTGCGCAATGAGGTCGGAAACACCGACGAAAAGGACGCCTTGAAGCAGGAGGTCACGCGTCTCAAGGGGGAGCTGGAAAGCCTGGGCAACGGGCTCGCCGCTGAAAAGCAGGATCTTGAAACCAAGGTGGCTGAACTTACCGAAGCAAACCAAAACCTTGCCTCACAATCCCAAGAACAGCCGGGCGTCTGGAGTGATGATCTGGGAGATGCGGTTGATCAAGCCGCGCTTGAGGCCGAAATTGCCGCGCTGAAAGAACAGCTTGCGGCTGCGCAGGATGCTGTTGTCCCGGCGGGACAAACTGGCGGTGATGCGGAAACGCTGGTGCGCCTGGATGCAGAGCTGCAAAAACTACGCCATGCCAATGAACAGCTGCGCAGCTCCAACGCGGCGCTGCGTGCGGCCAATGCCGAAGGGGTGGCTGACGCCGATCTGATCAATGCCTCCCTGTCTGCAGAAGTCGAAGGTCTGCGCGCCGCCCAGGCCAGTGATCAGGCCCAGGTCAATGCCGTGCTTGCCAAGCTGGAGCCCCTGTTGGCCAATGCCCAAAATCTGCCGGAAGGGGAGGAAGTCTGATGCCCGAGGTAACCATTCATATCGGCGGTCGTGGCTTTGAAGTCTCGTGCCAGCTGGGCGAAGAAAGCTACCTGCATTCGGCTGCCAAAATGCTCGACGACGAGGCACAGGTGTTGTCGGACCAGATCGGGCGCATGCCCGAGGCGCGGATGCTGTTGATGGCGGGGCTGATGCTGGCGGACAAGACCGCTGCGGTCGAGGACAGGATCAAGGAAGTCGAGGCAGAGCTGGCCGAACGCGAGGCAGAGCTGGAAACGTTGAAAAATACGCCCGCCCCCGAGCCGGAGCGTATCGAGGTTCCCGTGATCCCACCGCAGGTGCCAGAAACCCTGGCAGAGCTGGCAGCACGTGCTGAGGCGCTGGCGCAGCAGCTGGATGAGAAAACCGCCACCGAATAGATCTGAGATCGTCGGCAGTCAGTAAATCGAACCGTGTGCCCAGGTGACTGCGCGCGCGGTTTTTCTTTGTGGCCCAGGGGGGCAACAGGGGGGGGGCTTTGGTCGCGGCCTGCAGGCGCAGCCAGAGCCCGCGGAGATGCAAAAGCAAAGCCCCCGAACCACTTGGCCGGGGGCTTTGCTATCTTGTGCGTATGGCCGCCAGACAAAGGCGGGCCGGGCTTAACCGTTGGCTTCGCGGATCTTGTCGGCGGCGTCCTTGTCAAAGGCAACGCCGTTGTCAGCGAACATGCCGTCCAGCTCACCCGAAAGGGTCATCTCTGTGATGATGTCGCATCCCCCTACAAACTCACCTTTGATGTAAAGCTGGGGGATGGTGGGCCAGTCGGAATATTCCTTGATGCCGGCGCGAATTTCTTCGTCGGCGAGAACATTCACATCGGTGTAGTCGACGCCGATATAGTTCAGCACGCCAGCCACACGCGAGGAGAAGCCACACTGCGGCATATCCTTGTTGCCCTTCATGAAGAGCACAACGTCATTGGCTTTTACGGTTTCGTCGATGCGGCTCTGTGCGTCGCTCATAGATTTGTTCCTTCTGTCGTAGCTGCCGGTCGCGATTTGGTTTGGATATAGGGGAGAAGCTTTAGGAAAGTAAGCCCTGCATGCAAGGCCGTTGGGGCTAAGGTTAGAACCGGTTCAAGAATCTTTTGAAGTTACCCAGGTTCATCTCAGTCATGTGCTCTTCTTTTCCAGCTCCAGCTCTGCCTCCAGTTCAGGATGTTTCCCGTCCAGAGGCACAAAGGGCATTTCCCGTCTCGGGGGCTTGTCCTTGCGTTTCAGAAACAACATGGCTCCTAGTACTACGGTAGGCCAAAGCAGTAAGCCGAGCCATAGGAGCCATGTTGATGTCATTTTACTCTGGCGCTTTGGTGGTCAGGGCCAGGGCGTGCAGCTCTCCGTTGGAGCCATCCATCTTACCCTTGAGGGCGGCATAGACCGCGCGCTGCTGCTGGACTCGGTTTTTGCCCCGAAAGCTCTCATCCACCACCATGGCAGACATGTGCACGCCGTCATGGCCTGCGACCTGAATTTCCGCATCCGGAAAGGTCTCGCGCAGAAGATCTTCGATTTCTTGGGCTTGCATTGGCATCCGGGGTCGTCCTTTTACTCATTTCCAAAAAATGTAGGTTGCTGTGGGGGGCTCTGCAAGTCGGATTAGGCAGAGTCCAGTGCAAAAGGCGCGATGGCTTCAACAAAATCAGGTAGCTCAGCCAGGGCCTCTTGTAGGTTTTTATCCTCGAATTCCCAAATGGTTTTGGGGTCTTCAGGGCACAGGGCTAGGGTCAGGGTTGTACACTGTGCACGCAGTTCTGGCGGCAGATCCAGTGCCTCGATTTCTTGCAGCACCAGCAGGGCCTCGTGAATGGGGCGCAACAGGCGCAGGGCATAGGTCATATGAGGTAGCAGGTCTGGATCATCTTGCCAGGATTTGCCTTTAAACAGGATCTGCGTGACTCTTTGCCCGGCACCGGCACAAGAATAAGCCACACAGCCGCCGAAACCGCAGGGGATCAGATCTGTATGGATCTTGCAGCGAAAATCCTGTCCAAGGTTGGGGCAGGGGCTGTCTGCTTCTTTCAGAATTGCAAAATTCTCCTCTGCCTCGAAAGGGTAGGCAAGACAGCACAGTGCCGCGCAGCGGCTGCAATCCTCTTTGAGATCCGGAAGTTGCAAGGGCTAAGGTCCCCATTCAAAAGAAAGGTGGGGTGAACATGCCACCCCACCCAGATACAGATAGTTTTGTTTTCTTCGTTCCCTCTGAAAAGGGAAATTTCTGTCAATCAGGCGACCGCAGCGGCAAAGCCGGAGCGGAAGATCTCCTGCAGCTCAGCCAGGGGGGCCTCGGAGCTACCAATTTTGACGCTGTCACCGGTGAAGCGACCGACCGAAGTGACGCTCACGCCCGCTTGGCCCGCGGCCAGCATCAGGGCTTCGGCCTGATCAAAGTTGCAGGCCACCAGATAGCGGGCCTGATCTTCACCAAAGAGCGTCGGGGTATCGCCGGCATCGATCTGGACACCAACGCCGCCTTCTTCGGCCAGTTCAAATGCGGCAAGCGCCAGTCCTCCATCGCTGAGGTCGGTGCAGACCTTGATCCATTCGCGGTTGGCGCGGATGAAGTCACCGTTGCGCTTTTCAGCTTCGAGATCGACGCTTGGGGCGTCGCCGTCTTCGCGGTTGAAGACCTCGGCCAATAGCGCGGATTGCCCCAGGTGGCCCGTGGTTTCGCCGATCAACAGCGCCACATGGCCTTCGCGGGCTTCGCCGGTGATGGCCTCTTCGCCGGCCGCAATCAGGCCAACGGCACCAATGGTCGGCGTGGGCAGGATGCCCTGACCATCGGTTTCATTGTACAGCGAGACATTGCCGGACACGATTGGCATATCCAATGCAGCGACAGCCTCGCCGATGCCCTGAAGCGCGCCTACGAACTGCCCCATGATTTCGGGTTTTTCGGGATTTCCAAAGTTCAGGTTGTCGGTTGAGGCCAAGGGCTTGGCCCCCACAGCTGTCAGGTTGCGATAGGCTTCGGCCACGGCCTGTTTGCCACCTTCAATCGGGTTGGCCTTGACGTAGCGCGGTGTCACATCCGAGGTGAAGGCGAGGCTCTTGTCGGTGCCATGCACGCGGATGATGCCAGAGCCAACACCGGGACGGCGGGCGGTATCGCCCATCACGGTGGTGTCATATTGCTCATAGACCCATTGTTTGCCCGCATAGTTGGGCGAGGCCAGCAATGCCTTCAACCCGTCGATGGGATCAATTGTGGGCACATCGGCGTCGGTCAACGGTTCTGCCGCCGGGGTGGCCACCCAGGGGCGGTCGTATTCGGGCGCGGTCGAGGCCAGTTTCGACAGGACCAGGTCGGCTTTGACTTCATCGTTGTGCAGGATCAGGAAGCGATCTTCGGCGATGGTCTCGCCAACAATGGCAAAATCCAAATCCCATTTTTCAAACACCGCGCGCGCATCGGCTTCGAGCTCGGGCTTCAGCACCATCAACATGCGTTCCTGAGATTCCGAAAGCATCATCTCGTAGGCGGTCATGTTTTCTTCGCGCTGGGGTACGTCTTCGAGGTTCAGTTTGATCCCCAGCTTGCCCTTGTCGCCCATTTCCACAGCAGAGCAGGTCAGACCGGCGGCACCCATGTCCTGGATCGAGATTACCGCGCCGGTCTGCATCAGCTCTAGCGTGGCTTCCATCAGGCGTTTTTCGGTGAAGGGGTCGCCGACCTGAACGGTGGGGCGCTTTTCTTCGATGGTGTCGTCAAATTCGGCTGAGGCCATGGTGGCCCCGCCAACGCCGTCGCGTCCGGTCTTGGCACCGAGGTAGACAACGGGCATGCCAACCCCTGAGGCGGCGGAGTAGAAAATACTGTCGGTCTTGGCCAGGCCCGCTGCAAAGGCATTGACCAGGCAGTTGCCGTTATAGGCCGGGTGAAAGCGGACTTCGCCGCCCGCACAGGGCACACCAAAGCAGTTGCCATAGCCGCCGATACCTTCGACCACTCCGTTGACCAGCTGACGGGTCTTGGGGTGGGAGGGTTCGCCAAAGGACAGCGAGTTCATCGAAGCGATAGGGCGCGCGCCCATAGTGAAGACATCACGCAAAATGCCGCCAACACCGGTGGCGGCACCTTGATAGGGTTCGATGTAGGAGGGGTGATTGTGGCTTTCCATCTTGAAGACCACCGCATCGCCATCGCCAATGTCGACGATACCTGCGTTCTCGCCCGGGCCACAGATCACTTGCGGACCTTCGGTGGGCAGGGTGCGCAGCCACTTCTTGGACGATTTATACGAGCAGTGCTCATTCCACATGGCCGAGAAGATGCCAAGTTCGGTGAAGCTGGGTTCGCGACCTATGATCTCGAGGATCATATCGTATTCTTCGGCGTTCAAGCCGTGGCTTGCGATCAGTTCGGGTGTGATGGCTGGTTCTTGCATGGCGCTGATAGGGCCCCCCATGGTGCTACTGTGGCGGCTTTTAGAGCAACCATACCAAATGGGGAAGGGGGTTTCTAACCACCGAATTGCGTCGAAATAGCTCAATTGCCTGTCAGGCTTGCCATCTGGTGGCCAGACACATGATGCGATGGGGCCGCGCATTGGCAACTGGCCTGAGAGACAGACGATCAAATTCCTTGAGTCTGGCAGGGGCAGGTCAACGGAGCAGCGCGCAACAAAATCTGTGTCTGTCATGGCTCGGCGCTTTGCAGCTTGCTCATCAAGTGGTCGGCTGACTATTGCGGCTGCCCTAAATTTGGGCATCGGCAGACCGACAGGGGGGATGTGTGCCGTGGGGCTTGTGGTCCCGTGGATGTTGAGCCAAAAAAAAGGCCGAGCACTAAGCTCGGCCGAAGTCCAACAGGGAGGTATGAAGAGAGGCTCGCGCCTCCGTCTTCATGCATCCCATTTAGGGTCATGATGCGGACCCTTCAAGATGTTTAACGCATTCATAATGGCATTGCCGTTATGCGAAAATTGCATGGCTTGGGCGATTTCAGCTGCGACTAAAGTTTTCCGAGCTCTTTCATGTGTTTGCGGTGGGCCATGATTTCTGTCTGCACAAAGTCACGGAAGGCGGAAACCCGCTGGGAATGTCGCAGCTCTTCGGGGTAGGCCAGATAGACCGGCACGGCGTTGTTTTCCTCATTGGGCAGAATTTCGACCAGATCGGGAAAATCCTCGGTGACGTAATCGGGCAGAATGCCGATGCCAAGATCATGCAGTACGCCCTGCAACACCCCAAAATAGTTGTTCACCGTCAGCAAAGAGCCAGGGTTATGGGTCAGCAGGCGCTGCACCAGAACCGAGGCCGATCCGACCTGGGCGGAGCGCTGGTTCTGGCAGATCAGCCGGTGATCCTTGATATCGGCCACGGCTTCGGGGGTGCCATGCTGATCCAGATATTTGCGCGAGGCATAGAGCTTCATCTGCACTGTCATCAGACGCTTGCGCACCAGATCCGCTTGGCTCGGCTCTTTCATGCGGATGGCAACATCAGCTTCGCGCATCGGCAGATCCAAGACCCGTTCCTCGAGCATCAGATCGATCTTGAGGTTGGGGTATTGTTCAAACAGTTTGGTCAGACGCGGGGCCAGCCAGAGGGTGCCAAAACCAAACGTAGTGGTGACCCGCAGCTCTCCAAAGACCTCTTCCTCGCTGTCGCGAATGCGGGCTGAGGCCGCCTCCAACCGCCCTGACATGGATTTGGTGGCGTCAAACAGCAGTTCTCCCTGTTCGGTGAGAATCAATCCGCGCGCATGGCGATGAAACAGGGTGGTGTTGAGGCTCTCTTCAAGCGCGCGCACCTGTCGGCTGACAGCGGATTGTGACAGATTCAGCTTGTCCCCGGCATGGGTCAGGCTGCCTGCATCGGCCACCGCGTGAAATATTCTGAGCTTGTCCCAATCCATATCCGTCACTTTCGAAATGTCTGTAGCAGACTATATGAAATCATAGGCTTTTATCAATTTTCTAGAACAGCGCGAGGGAAAAGTGCAAAAAAATCGACTATACAGGTCAGTAATTGTGACCTATTATCGGTTGCAACACTGCAAGCTAATTTAGGTTGGGAGGACCGGATGAGCACGCCAAAGATCTCTCTGAATGACAAATATGACCTGAGCAAATCGCCCGTGATGTTGAACGGAACCCAGGCGCTGGTGCGTCTGATGCTGATGCAAAAGGCCCGCGACAGGGCTGCGGGTTTGAATACGGCCGGACTGGTAACCGGGTACCGTGGCTCGCCTTTGGGGGCTGTGGACATGCAGATGCAGCGCGCTGAAAAGCAGCTGAGCGAGTCGGATGTCACCTTTCAATTTGGACTGAACGAAGATTTGGCCGTGACCCAGCTTTGGGGGGCACAACAGGCCGAAATCCGGGGCGAGGGCAAATATGACGGGGTCTTTGGCCTGTGGTACGGCAAGGGGCCCGGTGTTGATCGCTCAGGTGACGCGCTGCGTCATGCCAATATGGCCGGTAGCTCCAAACACGGCGGCGTGCTGGTGGCGATGGGTGATGACCATACCGGCGAGAGCTCTACCGTGCTGCATCAATCCGAATGGTCGCTGTTGGATTGCTACCTCCCCATTGTCAGCCCGGCAGGGGTGCAGGAAATTCTGGACTATGGCGCCTACGGCTATGAACTTAGTCGTTTTTCTGGTCTTTGGGTCGGCCTCAAGACGATGAAGGACACCATCGAGGTGACCTCGGTTGTGGATGGGGATCCGGAGCGGATGAAGATCGTCCGGCCTGAGTTTGAAATGCCCTCTGATGGGCTCAATATCCGTTTGGCCGATGACCGCTTCCAACAGGAAGACCGGATCATCGATTACAAGCGCTTCGCCGCAGAGGCCTTTAGTCACGCCAACAAGATGGACAAACGGGTCTGGGGTAAACCCGGCGCCAAGATCGGCTTTGTTGCTGCTGGCAAGAACTGGCTAGATCTGACCCATGCGCTGTCGCTCTTGAACATCGACGCAACCATGGCCGAACGTCTGGGCATCACCACCTACAAGGTCGGGCAGACCTGGCCGATGGATATGAAGGGCTTTAACGCCTGGGCCGAAGGGCTTGATTTGATTGTGGTTGTTGAGGAAAAGCGCAAGCTGATCGAGATCCAGATCAAAGAGGCGATCTTTGATGATCGGCAAGGGCGTCGGGTCTATGGCTGGTACAAGGGGGGCGCCGGCTCTCTGCACCGCGAAGAGCTGTTTCCAACCAAATTTGCGCTTGATCCGATCATGATTGCCGAAAAGCTCGGCGATATCCTCATCGAGGAAGGCCGCGACACAGAGGCGATCAAGGCGGGACTGGCAGCCCTGGACGAGGCCAAGCGGGCGGATAACGCCGAAGAGATCGCTGCGCGTCTGCCCTATTTCTGTTCCGGCTGTCCGCATAATTCCTCGACCAAACTGCCCGAAGGCAGCCGCGCCTATGCCGGCATTGGCTGTCATTTCATGGTGCAGTGGATGGACCGCGAGACCACCGGCTTTACTCATATGGGCGGGGAAGGTGCCAACTGGATTGGTGAAGCACCCTTCTCCAAGCGGACCCATGTGTTCCAGAACCTCGGCGATGGCACCTATAACCATTCTGGTGTGCAGGCGATCCGGGCGGCCCTCGCTGAGGGCACCAATATGACCTATAAAATCCTGTATAACGACGCGGTTGCCATGACCGGTGGTCAGCAGGCCGAAGGCGGGCTGACAGCGCCACAGATCGCCCATGAACTCAAGGCGATGGGGATGAAAACCATTGCCGTGGTCTATGATGACAAGGAAGATGTCGACGCCAAGCTGTTCCCGGCGGGCATGCGCATGCATGAACGGGCGGAATTGATGGATGTGCAGCGCGAATTCGAGCAGGTCGAGGGCGTCTCGGCGATCCTCTATATCCAGACCTGTGCCGCTGAAAAACGCCGCCGCCGCAAGCGTGGTCTGTTCCCGGATCCGGATCAGCGGGTCTTTATCAACCCGGATGTCTGCGAAGGCTGCGGCGATTGCGGTATCCAATCCAACTGCGTGTCGATCGTTCCCAAAGAGACCGAGCTGGGCCGCAAACGGGCGATTGATCAAAGCTCCTGCAACAAGGATTTCTCTTGCGTCAACGGGTTTTGCCCCTCGTTTCTCACGGTTGAGGGGGCCAAGATCCGCAAGGAGGCCACCGCTGAGCTGAACCTGCCCGACCTGCCCGAACCCACATTGCCCCAGATCGACGGCACCCATAACGTGGTGATCACCGGGGTTGGTGGCACCGGGGTTGTGACTATCGGTGCGGTGCTGGCGCAGGCCGCGCAGATAGATGGTCTGGGGGCCGGCATGATGGAGATGGCGGGTCTCGCGCAAAAAGGCGGTGCGGTGCATATCCACTGCCGTCTGGCCAAACGCCCCGAAGATATCAGCGCCATCCGGGTCGCCACCGGCGAGGCCGACGCGCTGATCGGTGGCGATCTGGTGGTGAGTGCCGGGGCCAAGACCATTGGTTTGATGAAAACTGGCCGCACCGGCGGCGTGGTCAACAGCCACGAAATCATCACCGGGGATTTCACCCGCGACACCAATTTTCAGTTGCCTACCGACCGCTTGCAAGTCGCACTTCAAGCGCGCTTGCGCGAGGACCTGTCGCTGTTTGACGCCTCAGAGCTGGCCCGCGCCACCATGGGCGATTCCATTTTCTCGAACATGATGGTCTTTGGCGCAGCCTGGCAGCAGGGGTTGATCCCGGTCAGCCATGCCGCAATTGCCGAGGCCATCGCGCTGAATGGCGCGGCGGTTGAGCGCAATCTGCGCGCCTTTGAAATTGGTCGCTGGGCGGTGGTTGAACCCGCGGAGGCCGCCAAACTGGCCAAACCCGCCAATGTGGAGGCCTTGCCAAAATCGCTGGAGGAAAAAATTGCCTTCCGTAGCGATCAGCTGGTGGATTTCCAGGGGCAGGGCCTGGCCAGGCGCTATGCCAAATTGCTGGACAAGATTTCCGACAAGGCCCTGAAAGAGGCCGTGGCAAAGGGCTATCACAAGCTTTTGGCGTATAAGGACGAATATGAGGTCGCCCGGCTCCTGCTCTCCAGTCACGAAAAACTGGCAGCCGAGTTCGAGGGTGATCTCAAGGTCTCCTACAATCTGGCACCGCCGGTCTTGGGGGGCAAGCTTGTCAATGGTCGTCCGCAAAAGCGCAAATTTGGCCCCGGCATGACACGCTGGCTGCGTCTTTTGGCCAAGATGAAGCTTCTGCGCGGCACGCCGCTGGATGTGTTTGGCTACACGGCGGAACGCAAGATGGAGCGTGCTCTGATCAAACAGTATGAGCGCGACATGAAAGAATGGCTGCCCAAGGCAGATGCGGTGGATCCTGCCGCCCTGATCGCCCTGGCTGAGCTGCCGCTGCAGATCCGCGGTTTTGGGCCGGTCAAGCTGGAGAGCGAGGCCAAGGCGGCCAAGCGGCGCGAAGAGCTGTTGGTGGCCTTGGGCCAGGGCGGGGCCGACCTCAAGGATGCGGCGGAATAAAACCTGGCGCCCCTGCGGATCTTGGTCCAAACAAAAGAAAAGCGCCACGCATGTTGTGTGGCGCTTTTTTCATCGACTGACGAAATCGCGACAAGTGCTGCAGGTCGTCATTTTTCTGGTACCGCAGCTGTGATAAGGGCCAGCAATGCCAACGGATCTGGCGGCAGGTTGGAGACGGCATCTTGCGTCGCCTGTCAGAACCTCCGTTGCTGTGTCTTCGCTGGGTCGCTCGGGCGCGACAGATTGGGCCCCGTGATGGAGGAGACAAAAGGAAGGATGGATTTCCTGCGCAAAGCCACGTATGAGCTCTCCCCAAAGCCACTCAAATCCTGTAGCTACGGGGTTGAGTTTGAGGAAAACATCGCGCCTGAATGCGCCTGAAAGTGAGACCATGGCTGTTGGCATCTTTGATTCTGGCCTCGGCGGACTGACCGTCCTGAATGCCGCCCAATCCCGTCTGCCTGATGTGGAGTTCCTGTATTATGCCGACAGCGCGCGGGCCCCTTACGGCGTGCGCGACGCAGAAGATATCTACCAACTGACCAAGGCGGCGGTGCAGGACATGTGGTCCAA